>NZ_JBNHEW010000006.1:0-163762 GCF_059089645.1 Arthrobacter sp. K41
GGCCACCCGCTACGACAAACTCGCCCTCACCTACCGGGGTGGAGCAGTCCTCCGAGCGATCAGCATCTGGCTGACAGCTTTAGGAGACACGCCCTAGGAGCTGCTGAGAAGTCCGGGTGGAGGCGCCCGGCACACGAGTCAGGCGGAGGGCCAGGCCCTGGACCGGTGCCGGCAGCAGCTGGCTTATAGTTCCAGGGTTTGGCCCCTTGTCATGCCGGTTCAGTGTTCGGTGCAGATAAGGTTGCCGCCGCGGACTTCCAATACCGCCGCCCTGACGTGGCTGAGGCGGGTCCTGGAATCAGGTGCCATCGTGCCAATGTCCTCGCCGCCCCAGTGCGGGTGCGTGAAGTAGGCCACCAATGCGCGTTCCTTCCCGTCTTCGCCGGCTGCCAGGGGAACCACATCCGCGTGGCGTCCGACGACGGGCCTTCCGTCCACGTGCTCGGGCCGCGTCAGGATGAGCCCGTCCAGGTACTCCTGCCGGGCCCAGTTTCCTGCGGCATCGGCCGAGCGGTAGATGGCCTGGCCCCGCCATTCGTCCACGATCATCCAGTAGGTTTCCTCAAGGCGGAAGACCTTGGGTCCTTCGTGGGGACGGCCGGGGATGGTGAGTCCTTCGGGAGTCCATGACGAGGGGTCCCGGGGGTTGTCGCTCACGGCGCTGTAGGTGTTGGAGCCGCGGGCCTCATCCTTGTACCAGAGGCGGTAGCGGCCGTCCCCGCACAGTGCGACGGCGGCGTCGATAACCCTCGGCGATTCCAGGCCGATGGCGCCGAGGTACTCCCATGCGACAAGGTCCCGGCTGCTGAACTGGACAATCGACGCGTTGCCGGTCCAGTCCGTCCGGACTCCGCCCAACACCGTCAGATACATGACCCACTCGTCGCCGACACGTACGACGTCGGGCGCCCACAGGGTTGCCGGCAGTTCCGTTTGAGGGGGCACCAGTCCGTCCACGGTGCCTTGGTAGCTCCAGTTCCGTCCGCCGTCGGAGGACCGTGCAACGCCGATAGCTGTGCCGTGTACCCATTCCACCCCCGACAGGCCCGGTGCCGTGGCACGGCGCTGGGTATAGAAGAGCACCCACTCGCCGGTGAGGTGGTCCGGAACCAGGACGGGATCGGTGGGCCCGTCCCATACAGGATCCCGGTAGGGAGCCCGGAAGGCGTCCGGGCGGAGCGGCAGCAGGTTCGAAGATGGAAGCATCCCGGTTCCGGCCTGCTGCTGTTGCACGTCTTCTCCAACGTTGTATATCCTGTGCCTACAGTTTAGGCGACAGCTCCACCTGCAGGATATGGAATCTTATTCCTGGAACAGCCCCGCCAGGTCCTCCGCTGTGATGGCGCCGCCGGCCAGGGCGTCGCCTTCCATCACGTCGGCGAACAGCTGTGACTTCCGCGCCTTCAGCGCCATGACCTTTTCTTCGATGGTGTCCTTGGCTACAAGCCGGTAGACCATCACATTCCGCTCCTGGCCAATGCGGTGGGTGCGGTCCACCGCCTGCGCCTCGGACGCGGGGTTCCACCAGGGATCGAGCAGGAACACGTAATCGGCCTCTGTGAGGTTCAGCCCGAACCCGCCGGCTTTCAGCGAGATCAGGAACACGGGGGCAGCGCCGTTTTTGAATTCACTGACCACGTCGGCGCGGTTGCGGGTACCGCCGTCGAGGTAGCAGTACTCGATCTTTTCCTCGTCAAGCCGTTCCCGGACCTTTCCAAGAAACCCCGTGAACTGGCTGAAGATCAAGGCACGGTGGCCCTCCGCCACCAGGTCATCAAGCTGCTCGAACAGCACATCGAGCTTGCTGGACCGGACCGACGCCATCGCCGGGTCCACGAGAGAGGCATCCAGGCTGAGCTGCCGCAGCAGGGTGAGCGACTGGAAGATGGTGAAGCGGTTCTTGTTGACGTCCTCGATCAGCCCCAAAATCTTTTGCCGTTCCCGCTGCAGGTGCGTCTGGTATACCTTTTGGTGGCGGGGGTTCAGCACCACTTCCAGGATCTGCTCCTGCTTCGGCGGCAGGTCCTTGATGACCTGGTCCTTGGTGCGGCGCATCATCAGCGGACGGACCCGACGGCGGAGCTTGTCCAGCTGCCCCTTGTCACCGTTCTTCTCCACAGGCTTCTGGTAGTACTCGGCAAAGTGTTTGGGACTTGAAAACAGTCCCGGCGCGACGATGGAGGTGAGCGCCCAGAATTCCATGAGGTTGTTCTCCAGCGGCGTTCCCGTGATGGCCAACTTGAAAGCCGCCGGCAGCTTGCGGGCGCACTGGTACGCCTTGGACTGGTGGTTCTTCACAAACTGGGCCTCGTCCAGGACCAGGCCGGCCCACTCCCGGGAAGCGTAGGCCTCGTAATCGATCCGGAACAAGGCGTACGACGTGATGACGATGTCCACTCCGGCAAGCGAGTCCGCCGGCAGCTGGCTGCTCTTGACGAAGGTCTCACTGACGGCCTGAACCTTCAGGCCAGGAGCAAAGCGCGCCGCCTCCAGGGCCCAGTTGCCCACGACGCTGGTGGGGGCCACCACCAAAAAGGGAGCCCCGGCGTCGGACGGGGGGCCTGAAGCGCCGGAGGCTGCAGCATCGGGTGCAGGTTCCTTTGCGGCCGCGGCAGCCAGTTCCTTGGCCGCGCACATCAGGGCGAGGGCCTGGACGGTCTTGCCGAGTCCCATGTCATCGGCGAGGATGCCGCCCAGGCTGTGCCGGTAGAGGAAGGTGAGCCAGTTGAAGCCCTCCAGCTGGTAGGGACGCAGTTCTGCATTCAAGGTGGCGGGGAGCGGCAGGCCGTCCACGCCGCCCTCGAGCAGACCGCCAACAGCTGAACGCCAGGCCGCTGCCTGCTCGTCCACGATCCCCAGCTGGGCCAGCTCGTCCCACAGGCCGGCCTGGAAGCGGCTGATCTGCAGCGGCGCGTCCTTGTTGTCCTGCAGGGAGCGGGCCTCCTCGATCAGTGCCCGCAACTGATGCAGTTCGGGCAGATCCAGCGAGAAGTAAGCGCCACTGGGCAGCAGCATCTTGGTCTGCCCCGCGGCGAGCGCGGAGAACACCGCGGCGAAGGAAACCGGCTGGCCCTCGAGGGAGATCTGGATGCCGAGGTCGAACCAGTCGCGCTGTTCGGTGGCTTTGGTGGAAATGGAAACCACCGGCGCTTCCTCGGCCTCGCGGTAGTCCGCGATGTCGCCCACCGTGTCAACATCCACATCGGGGGCCTGGCGAAGCCGGGGCAGTACCTCCTCGGTGAACGCCAGCGTGTCCAGGCCCTTCAGCTCCACGGACGCCGCGAGCCGGGGGGTGCCCCAGCCGCCGGTAGCCGATTCTCCGAGCGCCGGGACCACGTCCCAGGGCTGGCCGATTCCTTCGAGGATCCGGGCTTCGGCGGTGTCGTCGCGGTAGCCGTGGTCGCCGGGGTGTCGCCACAGCGGTTGGGCCGTGACCAGGTTTCCCGTCTTGTAGTGCCATTCCCAGTGCAGCCGCACTTTGTGGTCGGCGCCGTAGTTTGCCAGCAGGGAGAGCGTGGGGACGGCAAGGGTGGGGAGCTCAACGGACTCGTCCCGCGCAGTGACACGGGCCGTTTGCTTCAGTTTCGGGTAGAAACCGGTGAGGAAGCGCGACTCGTCTTTGGCGGGAATGTGGAGCGTGCTGCCGGCAGTGACGAACGCCAGCAGCTCCTCGCTCAACCCGCTTTCCAGCGGCGCCAGGGTGATGACACCGTCCGGGTCCGGAACTCCAGGCAAGGCTGCCTCTCCGGACGTGACAAAAATTCCGTGCGCGGGGCGACCGATGGTGCCTATTGACGCCGGATCGACCTCGACCCCCTCAACGGTGACGGTGGGCGCGAGCTCCAGGCCGCCGTCGGACGCCTGAGCGGCAGCGGCAGAGCCGGCTGTGCCCCCGCCGGCAGCTGAAGGTTCAGCGGCGGGGGACCCGTAGCGGCTGAGGTTCAGGCCGACGGCGGCGGGGGACTCCGCGAGCCGCACCGGTTCGGTGCCGCGGGAGTGGACCAGCGCCAGGCCAATCTTCCTGGCGTCGGCCAGCAGGCTCCAGAGGTTTTTCCCGGAGTAGGTGTTCAGGCCCAGCCACAGGCCTGATGAGTTCTGCATGCGGCCGGCGGAGGCGGAGTGCGCGGCCAGGAACTCCTGCATCCATTCCACGTGCGATTCGTTGCATTCGCGGCGGAAGTTCAGGTAGCTCAGGGTGTTCCATGAGACGTCGCCGCGGATCCACTTTCCCTTGGCACCCATGATCACCGGGCGGGCTTTGAGCTGGCGGACGCTGCGCAGGGGATCCCGGCGGCCGGTGTAGGAAAAGTGCGGTGCGGGCTCTTCGATCTCGAACTGCAGCGCCAAGGGAACGCCGTTGCTTGAGGGCCCGGCGCCGGGCCGGGAGATCAGTGGGCTGAGGGCCTGTTCCCAGTCAGAAACGGCACTGGACGGTTCGCGCGAAACCTGCGTGGCGGTGGCCGGCGAAAGCAGCTGCAGGCGGGTGGCAGGGTTGTCCTCCGCCGCGAAGAGCAGCGCGGCCACGTGCTTGCAGTCCTTCCGGACCGGGCAGCTGCACACACCCACGGTGCAGCTCCAGCCGCCACCCTTGCGGACCAGCTTTGCGGTGGTTGAATACGGCAGGTCCGCACCGCCGCGGACCTTGCCCAGCATGAGCCCGGTGGCAGCGTCGAACGAAATGCCGGAGACGCGGCTTCCCATGGCATAGGCCAGCCCGGCCGCCAGGGAGCGGTCGTTGATGGCAGGGGTCTGTATTGCCAGTGCCGCACTCTCGTCCGGTTGGGATGGCATGGTGCGCGCTACTTTCAACAGGCCACGGCGGGGCCGGGGCCGGTGGTTGGTTATCTGATCCATCTTAGTTCGCCCGCGGGGGAGGGCGTGCCGCGCCTTTTGAAGGCTGGGGAAGGGGGGCCCGCAAACTTCGCCGGACGTTCACTTCGCCCTCAACGCCGCTGGTGCGTGCCGCACATAGCGTGGAAAGCGTTTGAGCACCATCCGCGTACAGCAGTGAGGATTGCCATGATTACCAGCCAGCAGCCTGTCGTTTTGACCAGCAGCAGCATTGGATCCAGCGATGAGGACGTCGTGGAGGCCAATGTCAGTGTTGTGGATGCCATGCACTCTGCCCTGCTCCCCGCTGACGAGATGAATCGCGTCGCCGTCCGCAGCTACTACGTGGACTTTTATCTCACCGAGGTACTGGAGGGTGGCTTCGCGCAGTACGTGTCCAACGCCGACGACAGGGCTGAAGCAGACAAGCTGATCCGCGAAGGCATGGCGGGAATGGGAGCGACCGCGCACCTGGACCTTTTCAACCGGTTCATTGAGGCCTTCGACGGACTGTCCGAAGAAGACGAAGAGTGCTACCTCGACGGCGGCCAGGAGGACTCGCGGGAAACGCCCGACGGCGTCCTCCGGATGGAGGAACTCGACGGTGAGTTTGAGGAGCTGCTGGAGAGGGAAAACATCACCGCACTGAACGCCGCCTGGCTGCACGGCCAGCCCGAACTCCTGGTGCTGGACGACGAGGAAGTCGGCGCGTACATCGAGCAGCTCGCTGCCCGGATTCCGGCTTCGAGCGGGCGCCAGGCGCAGGCCGACGCCCAGGAGCTATCTGACTGGCGGCTGTGATAACGCCCCCGGGGTCAGCCGTTCTGCTCCAAAGCCAGCGTGAGAATTTCCAGCAGTTCGTCGTCCACCTGCTCGGCTGAGGTCAGGCGTACGCGGCGGGTGAAAGGGTCATCCGCCCGTGTCCTCACGGTTTCGATCCGTCCTTCGGCAGCGGCATCGAGCCGCAGGGTCACGTCCACCGCGGTGTTGGTTGTGCGGGTGACCTGGGCGAACTTCCGCCGCGGGCTGTGGAGGGACACGTAGCCTTTCCGCATCTGGATCTCCACGCCCTCAGTCCCGGACGCCCACGCCAGGATGGCATCCGCGACGGGCCGCAGATGCGGGTGGTTGGCGTACTGCCCGTCGATCAGCTCATCGGCGTCCCGCAGCATAAATTCCGGGTAGCCGAACATCTCCCAGGACACCGCGTACTGCGCGTACCCCGTCACCCCGAAGCCGTCGCGCATCCAGGTGCGGAGCTCGCTGTCGTCCCGGATGCCGGCGGCGCGTGCCTTCTCAACCCAGAGCGCAGTGTCTTCGCCGGTCTTCCTTAGAAGGAGGGCTTTATTGTTGTCCACCATCGATTGCCAGGTGTTGGGCTTTTTATGGGATTCCGGGGTGGCAGGCATGGATCGATCGTAGCGCCGCGGAAAAAGATTCCGGACACCCGTAACTTTTCCGCCCTCCTCCGCGGTTCAGGGGGTCCGCCCGACGGATCGATGACAACGTGTTGTCGGCGCACCGGCCCCAGAGCTCGTGCCGCCCCTTCCTTCACTCGTCGTCGGGCGGCCCGGCCGCGGAAGGTGCCCCCGCACGCCGGCGGACGCCCCCGCACGCCAGCGGACTTCCCCGGGCAAGCCCGGGGAAGTCCCCGCCTCATAAACCTTGCCCGGCACCCGGCTTCCCGTCCCCATGCGTCATCTACTTGGCAGCCGTCTTAATCATTTCGCCGGCCGGATCAGCCAGGTACCAGACGCCGTTGACGCCCTGGCCGAGGATGTCGCCGGCCTTGGTGTCCTTGGCGAAGTAGTACAGCGGCAGCCCGTTCAAGGTCACCTGCCGGGCACCTTCCGGCGTGGTGATGGTACCTACCGTTCCGGTTACCCCCTCGACCGTGGGCTCGGCCGAGGTGGTGAGGAGCGGCGGCCACGCGGCCAGGCATTCCGCGGTGCAGGCACTGGTTCCGGAGTCCTTCACGTCCTTGGTGAAGAAGTAGAGACTCATCCCCTTGGCATCCACCACGATCTCGCCAAGGCTGGAAGAGGCGGTCATGAGGTCGACGCCGGCACTCGCCGTTGTAGAAGGCGTTGCGGACGGCGGGGAGACCGAGGCGGCGGGTGCGGTTGCGGAGGCGAGGGGCGATCCTGCCGTGACAGCCGGACTGCTGGCGGCAGGAGTTGTGCCGGTTCCGCCGGCGCAGCCCGCCAGGGCCGCCGTCAAGGCCAGGACGAAGAGGCCTGTCCCCAGATGCTTTTTCATGGGTCTGCTCCTTGGCTGGTGCCCGGCGTCGGATCACCGGACGCTAACGGGTACGACGCCTCCGGGTGAAGAATGGTTCAAATGAACCACATTCCGGTTGCGGACGTCGTATCAGCCGGAAGCAGCGCGTGAGCGGGCAGTGCTGCTGGCGGGACGGGAGGTCCTGGGAATGCCGCTGGACGAGGACGTTGTGGAAGCCATCTATCGTGAACACGGCCCGGCCCTCCGCCGCTTTGTGCTGAGCGCCTCCCGGGACCCGCAACTTGCCGAAGACGTGGTCCAGGAAACGGTGCTCCGGGTATGGCAGCACGCGCCGGAAGTCACCGGCAGCCTCCGCAGTTATCTTTTCCGGACGGCCAGGAACATCATGATCGACAACTACCGCCGGGCGCAGCGCCGCCCGGCGGAGACACTGGATGACGGCCTCGCCGATTCGGCGGCAACCGAGGAACGCGTGGATGAGCTGCTGAACCGGGTACTGATCGAGGAAGCGCTGCTCCGGCTCAGCCCGGAACACCGCGACGTTCTGGTGGCGTTGCACTACCGCAGGTTCACCGTGAATGAGGCAGCAGTCCAGCTGAACGTCCCAAGCGGAACGGTAAAGTCCCGCGCCTACTATGCTGTGCGGGCGTTGCGGACCATCCTGGACGAGATGGGGGTGGAACGGTGAACGCCCCGGACCAGCACCAGTTGTTGGGCGCCTACCTGCTGGGCGGACTGGACGCCGAGGACGTGCAGGGCTTTGAATCCCATCTGCAGGGATGTGCGAAATGCCGGGACGAGCTTGCCCGCCTCGACAAAGTGCCTGCCTTGCTGGACGCCCTTCCTGTCCCGCAGGCCGTAGCGCTCACCGTCGTCCCGGCCGGATCAGGTGCGCCGCCCGCCCCTGCAACCCGTGCCCCGGTGCACCTCCTCTCCGAACTGGCACGCCGCCGTCGTAAGGCACGACGGCGGGGGGCAGCTCTGGCAGGGACGGTCGCCGCAGCCTGCCTCGCCGTGGGGCTGGCGGTGGGTCCGCTTTTGAACCGGCCCGCGCCGCCGGATGCCACATATTCCGTCCAGTCAGGAGGCGGCCTTCAGTTCAGCATTGATATGGCCCGCAAAACGTGGGGGACCGAGCTGGCCGTGAATGGCAGCAGCCTCCCCTCCGACGGCACGCTGTCCCTGTGGGTACGTGACCGCGCAGGCGGCGAGGACCGGGCGTGCGCCTGGACGGCCACGCCAAGCGGCAGGGTCAGGGTTACGGGAGCCACGCCCATCCAGCTGACCAGCATTTCAAGCGTGGAACTGCGGGACGGCATGCAGCATGCCGTCGCAGTAATTACTGTGCCTTAGAGGCGCCCGGGTGCCTGCGCGGCGGGCCAAAGCCCCCTACGAGGACAGAGGCATCTGCGGGGAGCTGCCAATTTATCGGGTCATTTTCCCCAGGCGTGCCCGGACGATCATGAAGGCGCCGTAGCAGACCAGCCCTGCCCCAACCGCTGCCAGGAGGTATATTCCAAACGGCTGGTCACGGAGCGCCCGGAGCCCGCCGTCCAACCCGGTGGACTCCTCGGGATGCGCCTGAAGGGTGGCTATGGCGATGAGCAGCCCGGTCAGCAGCAGCACGACCCCCTTAGCCACATACCCCGTGACACCCAGGACGGTGACGGCCGTTCTGGTGCTGGAGGAGGCAGGCATCACCAGATGCTTTTCGAAAGACTTCCGCAGGCCCCGGATGCCGTAAACGACGCCGGTAACGGCAATGCCGATGCCCAGCACGACCAGCAGCGCCACGCCACCCGGAGCTTTCATCATCGAAGCGGTGAAATCGCTGGCTGCCTGCTGGTTGTCCCCGCCGGAACCGGTTCCCCTCGCAAAGGACATCAGCGTGAGGGCAAGACCTGCGAACACCAGTGCCTGTGCAGCAGCCTTGGCCTTTTTCCCAACCTTCTGTTTTGTGGGCAGCCGGTTGTAATCGAAGACGGCATCGCTGGTCTGCCACAACGCGAGGGCCGCGCACGCGGCGAAGCTGGCCCATAACAGGAAAGGCCCGGCCGGCTGGCCGGCAAGCTCTGCCACTGCGCCGCTGAAATCAGCGTTGCCTGTACCGCCCATGGACAGCCGGATCGCGATGGCCCCCACCAGCAGATGCAGGATGCCGCTCGCCGCAAATCCCGCCCTTGCCAGCAGCTCAAAGGTCCGGGAGTTGGTGACGTTTTCCGCTGCATCAGCCGCTTGTCGCAGTTCTCTTTTGATGGCTGTTCCCTCTACGCACGCGCTAATGCGCTGATTTAGCGTGCCAACCCGCACAAGGGCAATCGTGCCATGCCGGGGTGGCCGGGACCAGTGGTCCGGCACGGCCACGCATCGCACGGCCGCCGGCCGCCGGGGCTGGCAGGACGAATGGAGGGGTTGCGGAGTTACCGGCGGCGGTAGCAGAGATCGAAAATGAGCCGCCCGGCTTCGTGGGCCTTGCCCTCGAAGCTCGTCCGGATCCTGCCCTCGAACCGCGGCGCCCAGCCACCTGTCTCGTCCACGCCCTCGTTGGGGCCGGTGTGTTCTGTACTGACGGGGGCACGGCCTTCACGGACCGGGGCTCCGCCCACCACTGACTCGACCCCGGACTGCCATACCTGGGTCAGCGGGCTCTCCGGCCCGCGGCGCTCGCCGGTGTGCAGGTTCTCGAAGTCCTTTGAACCGGCCAGGACATCACGGACGTGGACGGCGTAGTTGGACCAGTCCGTGGCAATCCGCCAAAGTCCGCCCTTTTTCAGCGCACGGGCGGCAAGGTCCGCGAACTCGGGCTGGATAAGGCGCCGCTTGTGGTGCCGGGACTTGTGCCAGGGGTCCGGGAAGAAGACCCACAGTTCACTGACGGATCCTTCGGGAAGCATGCTGGCCAGCACCTCCGGTGCGTTGGCCTCCACCACCCGGACATTGCTCAACCCACGGCTGTTGATCTTGATGATGGTGTTGGCAAGGCCGGGGGTGTAAACCTCCACCGCCAGGAAATCGGAGTCCGGATTCTGCTCTGCGGCATGGCAGATGGCATCACCCAGGCCGGAGCCGATCTCCACGATGAGGGGTGCCTTGCGGCCGAACTCCGCCTCGGCGTCAAAAGTGTAGTCAGGGTGGACTGAGGTGTTGGCGACGTGCCGGGGGACGTCAACAGCCCACCGTTCGGCGTGCTCTTCCCATGCGGCCTGCCGGCGGCCCTGCAGCCGGGTTCCGCGGCGGACAAAGCTGACCGGCCGGCCACCATAGGTGCCGAAAGACGCCTGCGTGCCGGGGGTCACCGGCCTCGGGACGTGCTCCGGCTGCGGGGATTCTGGGGATTCGCTCATCCCTTCCAGAATACCGGCGGGGCGGTGGCCTATTGGCCGGGGGTGTCACCTCGAACTCCTCCGCCAGTCCTCCTGCAAGAATGGGCACGTGACGGAAGCGACAGATGCTGCGGCGAAGAAGCAGCAGCCCGGCAGCCCGGCGGGAAAGCCCCAGCCCGGCAACCTGGTGGACACGGAAATTGATGAGCTGCCGGCACCGGAACCAACCCGGGCAGGAAGCCGAAGGGAACTCATCTACCTGGCCCTGTGCCTTGTGTTGATCGGCCTCAATCTGCGCACCGTCTTCTCGAGTTTTTCCGCAGTGCTTCCCGAGGTCACCTCACAAGCTGCCCTTCCGGGATGGGCGGTGGTGGTGCTGACCACTGTCCCGGTGACGCTGTTGGGTCTCTTTGCGCCCCTGGCCCCGGTCCTCGCCCGCCGCTTCGGTCCGGAACGGGTCCTCCTTGGCGCCATGGCCGTACTCACCGCAGGGCTGTTGCTCCGCCCCGCCGAACTCTCCTTGCCGGCCGCGGGTGCGGCGCCGGGACCAGGACACCTGCCGGCACTGCTGGCAGGAACAGCGGCCTGCGGCGCTGCCATCGCACTGTGCAACGTGCTCCTGCCCGGGGTGGTCAAACGCGACTTCCCCCACCGGCTGGGCCTGATGGGTGGTCTGTACACCACTGCCATCTGTGCCTCGGCCGCGCTGGGGGCTGGCTTCACCTACCCGCTGTACCAGGCGACGGGGGAGTGGACCATGGCGCTGTGGTTTTGGGCGCTCACCGCCGCCGTCGTCCTTGTCCTGTTCCTGCCAGTGGCGGTGCGGCAGCACTCCGTCCGCCACCAGGCGGTGAGAGAGGGGGTGAACGTCTGGCGTTCGGCGGTCGCCTGGCAGGTCACGATTTTCATGGTGCTCCAGGCCATGATGTCCTTCAGCGTGTTCGCCTGGCTCTCGCCCATCCTGCGGGAAAGGGGCGTGGACGGAGCGACAGCCGGGCTGGTCGTGTCCATGTGCATCGTGCTGCAGATGCTTGGTTCCCTCTTCGCGCTGGCGCTGGCTGCGAGGTTCCCGGACCAGCGAGGCATCAACACGGTGGTGGCGCTGATGACCGGCAGCGGTTTCGCATTGAGCATTTTCGGGCCGCTCGAGCTGATTTGGATATGGGCAGGACTTTTGGGCCTTGGCCAAGGCAGCCTCACCGCGGTGGCGCTGACCATGATCATGCTGCGCACCAGGGACGGACACACGGCGGCGCACCTGTCTGGAATGATGCAGGGCGTGGGCTACGGCCTGGGCTCCACTGGAACCCTGATGGTGGGCCAATTGCACCATGCCACGGGATCATTCACCGCCGCCGGAATCCTCTTTCTGGCCGTCGGATCGCTGGCGGCGGTTTTCGGCTACCGGGCTGGACGAAACCGATATGTCGGGGACCAGACCAGGTAGCAGAGGGCCGCAATCCGACACCCGCCGCTATGCTGTGGAGCACGTCCAATACAACCGATGGGCAGAAGCGTGCGCCACACAACCCTTGCAGCCAGCGACCCCCACGCCGGCATTCTGCAGCGGCCGTACCTGTGGGTGACCATCGGTGCCTGCGCGCTTGTGTTCCTCGCCGCGTTCGAGTCGCTCGCAGTGACCACCATCATGCCGGTGGTGAGCCGGGAACTGAACGGCGGCGGCCTCTACGCCCTGGCCTTCGCGGGGCCGCTCGCAACCGGCGTTATCGGCATGGTTGCTGCTGGAAACTGGTCCGACCGCCGTGGCCCCACCGTCCCCCTGTACACCTCAGTGGCTTTGTTCGTGGTTGGCCTGCTGATCGCGGGCACTGCGGAATCCATGCCGGTGCTCGTGGCCGGCCGGTTGGTGCAGGGCCTGGGCGGCGGCGCGTTGACCGTGGCGCTGTACGTCCTGGTGGCCCGAATTTATCCCGCGCTGCTGCACCCTGGAATTTTCGCTGCCTTCTCCGCGGCCTGGGTGATTCCGTCCCTGGTGGGCCCGTTTGCCGCCGGGATTGTTGCGCAGGTGTTCAGCTGGCACTGGGTGTTCCTGGGCGTGGTGTTACTGGTCCTACCGGCGCTCGTGATGATTGCGCCGGTGCTGCGGAACGTGCCGTCCTCCAGGGAACAGGACGCCAAAGAACGATCCGAAGCACAGCAACCATCCACTCCACGGGCCCTGAACAGGCTTGTCTGGGCAATCCTCGCGGCGCTGGCGGTGCTGGGACTCAATCTGTCGCGGGATGTCCGCCTCCCCGGCATGCCCGCAGCACCGGCGCTCCTGGCGGTCGCCGCCGTCGTTATTGCGCTGGTGGCCGCGCGGCCGCTGGTGCCGCAGGGGACGCTCATTGCCCGCCGCGGCCTGCCAAGCGTGATCCTGGTCCGCGGGCTCGCTTCGGCTGCTTTCTTCGGCGCCGAGGTCTATTTGCCGTACCTGCTGGTTGAGCAGTACCGCTTCCCGCCCACCTTGGCCGGCCTCACCCTCACCTGTGGAGCGCTGGCTTGGGCAGGCGCGTCGGCAGTCCAGGGCCGGCTCGGGGCGCGGCTGCCCCATCGCCGCGCCGTCCGCATCGGCGCTTTCATGGTTCTTGGTGCTGTGGTCCTCGCGCTGGCCACCACCGCCCTGCACTGGCCGGCCGCTCTCGCCATCTCGGGGTGGGTCTTTGCCGGCGGCGGTATGGGCCTGCTCTATCCGCGGCTAAGCGTCATGACACTCGCGCTTTCCAGCAAGGAGAACGAGGGTTTCAACAGCTCCGCGATGTCCATCTCAGACTCCCTGGGCGGTGCGCTCGCGCTGGCGACCACAGGCATAGTGTTCGCAGCATTTACGACCACGACGGAGTCCTTCGCGGGGGTCTTCGCACTTGCCGCGTTGGTAGCGGCAGCCGCGGCGGGGGTTTCTCCACGGGTAACCAACAAGAGCCAGGGCGGAGCTTGACCTCAGGGCACGCGGCTGGCGCGAACCACTACATCGGCGATGGTGGCGTGCTGCCCGTCCGGTCCGGTCACCGGACGCTCGCGGCTGGTCTGCACTTCCAGCTGCCACTCGGGGCCATCCAGCTCCAGTTCCTTGACCACCTGCTCTGCGGTGTAGAACATCCCATGCGTTGTGTGGGCGCCGCCCCACGGGGGAAGCCGGTCCGGATGGTGGCCCACCACCAGCAAGGTGCCGCCTGGTTTAACCGCCGCTGCGGCATTTTTTAAGGGACCCTGCCAGGCGAGCTCCTGGGAGTGGAGGAACTGTGAGGTCACCAGGTCGTACGATTCGTCGGGCTGCCATTCCTCGAGGTCGGCCTGCTGCCAATGGATGCGGCTGGCGATGGCGCCCTCGGCAGCGTGCACGCTTTCGCGCGCCAGGGCGGCTTTCTCGTGTCCGTGTGCCCGGTCCAGGGCGACGGCGGAAACATCGACGGCGGTGACAGTCCAGCCGTGCTGGGCCAGCCAGATCGCATCAGCGCCTTCGCCGCAGCCGAGGTCCAGCGCGTGTCCCGGCCGAAGCTCGCCGGCCTCCCGGACCAGTTGCGGGTTCGGCTTGCCGCTCCAGATCTGGGGCTTGCTCCGGTACCGCTCGTCCCACAGGGCGGCAGCGTCCCTGATGCCCTGGCCTTCACTGTCCCCGGAAAGGCCTGGCCCGGCGTCGTGCATTGCCCGGTGGGATTCGGGGGAGTGCGCTTCATGCTGGTGGGAGGCGTGTTCAGTCATGCCTCCACCCTGCCCCGCACTGCCAGGGTTGGCAACGGGTGGTCCGGGGAAGGGGAGTGGGCGCGGGATGCTAGACTGGTGGAACTTGATGTGCAGTGATGCCCTTGTCTCCCATCATTGAGGGACTGGGCTTTTTTCATGTGAGAGGCACATCCTGCGTCGATGAACGCGTTCCATTTGGTCCCGGCCGCCGCTTTGCATAAGCGGCAGCAGGCTGGTTGATCACCTGAATTTTCTTCGGCGAACCCCCGTTGCCAACCGGCGTCGGGGGCCGATATCCGCACGGATACCGCCTGAAAGACCTTTGACTTTGACTACTTTTGCTGCCCTCGGCACGCCCAAAGCCCTCGCCGACACCCTCACCGCCCAGGGAATTACCGAGCCGTTCCCCATCCAGGTGAAGACCCTCCCTGACACCCTGGCCGGACGCGACGTCCTGGGCCGCGGCCGTACCGGCTCCGGCAAGACCATCGCATTCGCGATCCCGCTTGTTGCACGGCTCGCTGAGCGGGAGGCCAAGCACTTCCGCAAGCCCGGCCGCCCCATGGGCCTGGTCCTTGCCCCCACCCGCGAGCTGGCCACCCAGATCAATGCCACCATCGAGCCGCTGGCCAAGGCTGCCGGCTTGAACACCACCGTCATCTACGGCGGCATCTCCCAGGCCCGCCAGGAAAAGGCCCTCCGTGCCGGCGTCGACATCGTCATCGCCTGCCCAGGCCGCCTGGAGGACCTGATCCGCCAGCGCATCCTCACCCTCGAAGCTGTGGAGATCACCGTCCTGGACGAGGCCGACCACATGGCCGACCTCGGCTTCCTGCCGGTGGTCAAGAAGCTCATGGACATGACCCCGGGCCAGGGCCAGCGCCTGCTCTTCTCCGCCACCCTGGACAACGGCGTGGACAAGATCGTCCAGCGCTACCTGTCCAACCCGCTGACCCACTCCGTGGACGATCCGCAGGCAGCGGTCACCACCATGGAGCACCACGTCCTGGTGGTCAACGACCAGACCGTCAAGAAGCAGCTGATCGTGGAGCTCGCCTCCGGTGCCGGCCGCCGCGTCCTGTTCATGCGGACCAAACACCACGCCCGGAAGCTGGCCAAGACCCTGACCGACGCCGGGATCCCCGCCGTGGACCTGCACGGCAACCTTTCGCAGAACGCCCGTGACCGCAACCTCGCCGAGTTCTCCTCCGGCGACGTGCGCGTCCTGGTGGCCACCGACGTCGCAGCTCGCGGCGTACACGTGGACGACGTCGAACTGGTCATCCACGTAGACCCGCCCACCGAGCACAAGGCGTACCTGCACCGCTCAGGCCGCACCGCCCGTGCCGGTTCCGACGGCACAGTGGTCACGCTGACCCTCCCCGAACAGCAGACCGACGTGAAGAAGCTCATGAAGGCCGCAGGCGTCGAGGTCAACTTCGAGCGCGTCACCGCCAACTCGCCGCTGGTTGCTCAACTGGTGGGCGAAATGGCCGACAAGATCGATCCGCGCACCCGTGCTGCCTTGCTGGCCAAGAAAGCCGCGCAGCAGGGCGGCGGTACCTCCACCGGTGCCAACGCCGAGCGTAAGCGCGCCCGACGCCAGGCTGCACCCACCGCCGGTGGACGTGGCGGCCGCGGTGGACGCGGCCGGGTTTCCGCCGAGCCCACCCGTACCGACGTACCGCGTGCCGAGCGCCGCGCGGCAGCTTTCGAAGGCCGCACCGAAGCCCGTGCAGCGTTCGACCGCGTCAGCGAGCAGAACGAGGACCGCGCCATCGCCGCAGCGGCTGCCCGCCGCAACGCACGTGGCCGCGGCATCGCGTCCACGCACAGCAACGACGTCCCCGCGGCAGGTGGCCGTGCATCGGCTGGCCGCGGTTCGGACGGACGCACTGATTCACGTGTAACCCGCAGCGACGCTCCCCGTGGCGGGACCGGCCGTCCGGCTTCCTCAGGCCGCCCGGCCACCTCGGGCGGACAGCGCAGCGGACGTCCGGCAACCGGCCAGCGCGCCGCAGCCGGCGCAGGTGCCCGGACCGGCGGACAGCGCTCCGCAGGTGCCGGTGCAGCTGCTGCCGGTGGCAACAAGGCTGTCTGGTCGTCCAACACCGGGGGAACCTCCGGCGGATCCTACTCCGCCGGCAACGGCGGCGGTACCGGCCGTCCCGCGCGCAGCGGTCCCCGCCGCGCTTCGGCTCCGGCCTCCAACGAGCGCCGCGGCCGCTAAGAGTATTTTCGGTGGTTGAGCCCGTCAGATTTGGATGGGCTCAACCACTGCTTCAATGCGGTTGTGTCACCAGCCGCGGGCGCGCCACTCCTCAAGGTGCGGCCGCTCGGCGCCCAGGGTTGTGGGTTTGCCATGGCCAGGGTGTACGACGGCGGAGTCCGGGTAGGCGCCGAACAGACGCCCGCCCACATCGGTGATCAGCTGGTTGAACCGGTCCGGATCCTTCTGGGTGTTGCCCACTCCGCCGGGGAACAGTGAGTCGCCGGAGAAGATATGCGCGGGGCCTTCCGGGTCCTCATACACCAACGCTATTGAGCCCGGAGTGTGTCCGCGCAGGTGGACTGCTGTCAGCTCAAAGCCGTCTACGGCCACCGTGTCCCCGTGCTGGAGGCGCCGGTCGACCGCGACAGGCAACGCGTCGGCGTCGTCCGCTCCAGCGGCAGTGGGCGCACCGGTTGCCTCAACCAGCTCCTTCAGCGCCCGCACGTGGTCCCAGTGCTGGTGGGTGGTGGCAATCAGGGCGAGCCGGGGCTCACCCGCCGTGTCCGCGGAGGAGTCCTGCAGCAACTGCTGGATGGCAGCAGGATCATCCGCGGCGTCGATCAGCACCTGTTCGCCGCTGGTTTTGGCCGTCAGCAGGTACACATTGTTGTCCATCTCGCTGACTGGGATCCGGCGGATGGTCAGGGCCGGCAGGTCGTACAGAAGTGAGTCCATAGGCTTCAGTCTAGGGACGCCCTTTTGTGGCCGGGCTACTCGCGGCCTTGAGATACCCAATTGGGATCGGCGGAGCGGGACCCCACGACGGCGTCCGATGCTTCGCCAAGTGCATCCAGTTGCGCGGAAGTCAGTACCAGGGCCAGTGCGCCCAGGTTTTCGTTGATCCGGTGCCTTTTGCGGGTGCCGGGGATGGGGACCACTGGAAGTCCCAGCCGTTTGCCTTGGGCGAGCAGCCATGCCAGGGCCACCTGGGCGGGCGTCGCATCAATCTCGTCCGCCACGGACCGGACGGTGTCCACTACAGCCTCGTTCGCACTGGCGGCGTCCGGGGCGAAGCGGGGGATGCGGCGTCGGAAGTCATTGTCCCCCAGGTTCGAGGCGTCAACGGTGCCGGTGAGGAATCCCCGGCCCAGCGGCGAGTACGGCACAAAACCCACCCCGAGGGCGGCGGCGGCAGGAACAACGTTGCGTTCCACGTCGCGGCTCCAGATGGACCATTCGCTCTGGACGGCAGCAATCGGGTGGACGGCGGAGGCTTCCTCAAGCTCCTGGGCCGTCACTTCCGAGAGCCCCAGGTGCTTGACCTTGCCCTGCTGCACAAGCTCCGCCATGGCCTCCACGGTTTCCACAATCGGAACGCGGAGGTCACGGCGGTGCATGTAGTAGAGGTCGATGACGTCCGTGCCCAGCCGTTTCAGGCTGCGGTCCACGGCCTGCCGGATATGGGCGGCGTCGCCGCGGATGTCTGTGTACCCGTCCGCCGGCGAGCCCACCAGGCCGAACTTGGTGGCGAGCTGGACCTCGTCCCGCCGCTTCTTCAGCAGTTGCGCGATCAGTTCTTCGTTGCTGCCCCCGCCGTAGATATTCGCCGTGTCAACGAAGCTGACGCCGGAGTCGACGGCGTGGTGCAGCGTCCGGAGCGCGTCGGCCGGATCAACATCGCCATAGACCGGTGTGAGCGCCATTCCGCCGAAGCCGAGCGGGCTGACCCGAAGGCCATCGCCGAGGTGAACGGTGGGTCCAGTCATGGTCGTGCTCCCATCATCGAAGTTATCCAAGCCAAGAACCCCGTCCTGGGTGGCTGTATTCCGTTAGTGCCAGGGGATGAGCCGGTCCGCTGCCGGGCGGGTCGCCTGGATCAGCACCGCGTTGGCCTCGTCAGGCCCCGTTGCCCAGGCTTCCGCCGCGACAGGTTCCATGCCAAAGGACACGTGCCGTTCCACCAGGCGGCTCAACCGCAGCGCGTGAGGCGTGTCCACGAACCAGACCTCGTCCAGCTGCGCCCTGATGTCTTTCCAGGGCTCCTGCTCCACCAGCAGGTAGTTGCCTTCAGTGATCACCAGCGGCACTTCCGCCGGGACCACGATGGAGGCTGCCACGGGTTCATCCAGGGTGCGCCGGAACTCCGGGGCGTAAACGACTGGCTCATCCCGGCGCACCAGGCGGCGCAGCAGCGACAGGTAACCGCCGGCGTCGAACGTGTCGATGGCTCCCTTGCGCTGCCGCAGCGGCGTCCCCTCGATGATGGCGTTCCCCAGGTGGAAGCCATCCATGGGCACCACGGCTGCCTGCCCGGGGTCGAACTGCTGCTGGATCCAGGCAGCGAAGGTGGACTTTCCGGAACCCGGCGCCCCCGCGACGCCCAGCAGCACCCGCCGGCCGCCGTGCAGTCTTTCGCGCAGGGCAGCCAGGGCCTCAGTAATCTCTGGGGAGTCCATGGCAAAAGCCTAACGGCGCCAGGAACATCAGGGACTGGTGGAAGCCGAAGCGGAGGCGGCGGCCTCGGACCCGGACCCAGGGGAGCCGGTGCCGCCGGGCAGCGCCTTGAGCCCGGCCGCACAGGCGACGATCCCGGCAATGAAGACCACCTTGAGCACGCTGAAGGGTTCCGCGCCGGTGGCCATCGCCCAGCCAACAGTCAGCGCTGCCCCGATCCCCACCCACACGGCGTAGGCGGTCCCGAGGGGAATGCTGCGGATGGCCATGCCCAGACCCAGCATGCTCAGGGTTGCTGTCACCGCGAAAACCAGGGTTGGCGCCGGCTTTGTGAAACCGTCCGACAAGCCAAGGGCTGTGGCCCAGACCGCTTCGAGGACGGCAGAGGCCAGCAGTACCAGCCAGGGAATCGAACGCCGGAGCATCACGCCACCACCTTCAGGCCCACCACGCACACAGCGATGCCGGACAGCAGGAGCAGGCGTGCCGCCGTCGGGCGTTCCACTTTGGTGATGATGGCATATGCGGAGGTGAGCACTACGCCCACTCCCACCCAGACGGCGTAGGCGGTGCCGGTGGGGATGGTTTGCATGGCGATGGCCAGGCCGCCGGTGCTCGCTGCCACGGAGGCCAGGAACAACAAAGCGGGGGCGATGCGGCGCCGGCCCGACGCTTGAAAAGCGCGGTGCAGGGCGGCCGCCCACACGGCTTCAAGGGCACCGGAAAGAATGAGGATTAACCACGGCATGACAGATCCTTTGGCCAGTCTTGTCGCTTGCCGGGTACTGAACCGTCGTCCGGAGGCCCGTCTGCAGGGCCTACCTTTCCAGCGTAGCAACGCCGGGCGCCGGGCGCCCAACGATGGTGCCCAACCTCACCAGCTGCATCCAAGCAGGCAGCGCCACGTGCCGCTCCGGGGTTCCACAACGGCACGCGGCGCTGGCCGCCCGGGCGGGCGGACCAAAGGCTAGAGGGCGCCGCCGGCAGCTTCGGGGGCCGCGGAGTCCCGGCCGCCATCACCGATGGTTTCCCGGGCAATGAAGTTTTCGATGTCGAACAGGTTGTCCGCGCGCTCAGCGATGTTCAGCAGCGTGGTCATGGAAGCGACTTCCTCCACCTGCTCCTTCAAGAACCAGAGCATGAACTGCTCGCCAAGGGCGTCGTTCTCGCCGCGCGCAGCCCGGAACAGGTCCTCGATATTGCGGGTGACTTCCTTTTCCTGCTGCAGGGCCAGGGCCAACGGCTCAGTCACGGAGGCGAAGTCGTTGCGGACCGCCGGAACGCCCGGGATGGTGAAGGTGATGTCCCGGTCCAGCATGTACTGCACCATCATCATGGCGTGGTTCCGCTCCTCCACGGACTGGCGGTAGAAGTACCTGGCCAGCTGCGGGAGGTCCTGGTTGGCGAACCAGGTGGCCACGGCAATGTACTGCTGCGATGCCGTGAATTCGTTGCCGATCTGCGTGGACAGGAGTGCATTGAACGTTGAAGTGGTCATAGCCCGAGTCTAGGGACGGCCGCGGGCGCCCACCAGTGTGGAAAGGCTCTGCTATGCAAGGCCAGGCTGTCCTATGCCCCTTCGGGCTCTTCCTCGACCGGGTCAATGGATACAACGGCCAGGAAGCCGCGGCCCAGGACGTCAGGGGTGCCGACGTCGGAGCCCACCACGGCGTCATACTGTGCCAAGGCCTCGGGTTCCTCCGTCTCCACACCGGCTGTAGCCTGCCCCTGAAGCAGGATTCCCAGTTGTCCTGCAAAGAGGGGTTTCGCGCGCTTCTTGGAGAGCTCAATGATGGACGTAAAACCCTTGAAGCTGCCGGTCCTTGTGATGACGTTGAGGTTCCGGATGTCGCCCGTGGGCAGCTTGGCGGAAGTAGCCGCGCCGCCCGGGAAGCGGAACGCCCGGAACTTCTCGAGCGGGTGTTCGGCGCCGTCCACCGAGAGCAACAGCAGTTCGCCGTCAATCACCGTCAGCACCCGTTCCATGCCGGGGAACGGGGAGAAGTCGCTGGCCTTGCTGACGTCCGCGATGCTGACCCGCCAGTCCCAGGATCCGTCCTGCGTTGAAGCCGCCGCGGGGTGGCTGGCGAGCTGGCGCGTCACCCCGGCGCCGTTGCGCCATGGTTGGGGCTTGAGGTCTGCAAAGCGGATGATCTCCATCTGCCCAGCCTAATTGGCCCGCGTCCACTCCGGGCCCCGGCCTCCTGCTACTCTCCTCCGGGGGGATAACACCGAAACAGCCTCAAGGAGCCGGGAATGTTTGTGAAAGTGTGTGGTCTCAGTACGCCCGAATCCGTCCGTGAAGCGGTGAACGCCGGGGCGGATGCGGTCGGTTTCGTCCTCACCGCCAGCCCGCGCGTCGTTTCGCCCTCCCAGGTGTCCTCGTTGCTGGCGGAGGTCCCCGCGGACGTCTCGCCCATCGGCGTATTCCGCCACGAGCCGGTAGCTGATGCCGTGGCAATCGCCCGTGCTGCCGGCCTGGAGTGGATCCAGCTGCACGGCCCGCGCTCCCGGCAGGACGTCGCAACAGTCCACGACGCCGGCATGAAGCTGATCCGGGCAATCACCGTGGGTGCCACTGCAGAGGAATTCGAAGACTGGGGAGAGGACATTCTGCTGATCGACGCCGCTGTGCCTGGCTCGGGGGAGGCCTGGGACTACGCCTCAGTGGCCGCCCTGCCTGTGCTTCAGGGCCGGCACTGGCTCCTCGCCGGCGGGCTGGACCCGGCCAACGTGGGTGCTGCCTCCACGGCTGCCCATGCCTGGGGCGTGGACGTGTCGTCCGGCGTGGAGGCGTCCCGGGGCGTCAAAGACCTCGCCAGGGTGCGCGCCTTCGTGCAGGCAGTGAAGGGCGCCTCCCCGGTCCGGCACTGATTCAGGGGGCAGTCAGGGAAGGCCCCCATCCCTTTCTGTCGCACCCCAAGGGCACAATGGATGCATGAAGACACTGCTCAACATCATCTGGCTGGTTTTCGGGGGATTCTGGCTCGCGCTGGGCTACTTCGTGGCGGGGGTTATTTGCTGCCTGCTGATCGTCACCATCCCGTGGGGCATCGCCTCGTTCAGGATTGCCGAATACACGCTGTGGCCGTTCGGCCGGACGGTGGTGGACAAGCCCGGCGGCTCAGGAGTCTTTTCGCTGCTGGGCAACGTGATCTGGCTTTTGGTGGCGGGCATCTGGATCGCCATCGGCCACGTGGTCACCTCCTTTGCCATGGCAGTGACTATCATCGGCATCCCGCTGGCCATTGCCAACCTGAAGCTCATCCCGGTATCCCTGATGCCGCTGGGTAAGCAGATCGTACCTACCAGCGCACCATTCGTAGCCGCCTACCGGTAAGAGTCAGCGCGGGCTGAAGGCCCCGTCCGCCAGGATGGCCACCGCGCTGCTGCCGTCCAGTTCCGCGGCGATGTCCACGTCCCCGGCGTAGCCCGCACCGGCCAGCTCGAGGCCGCTGGAACAACCGTGCAGCATCCCGCGGAGCCTCTGCTCCGCGGCTTCGAAGACCGCCATCGCCGCCACGGCCTCCGGCGAGTAGCCATGCCTGCCGTCCTCCGCCTCGTAGCCGCCCTTGCCCGCAGCTACCAGTCCGGCGATGAATGCGCCTGCCCCGATCTGGTCCTCCACTGCGGGGCGCAGCGTGCCGTCCGGCCACCGCTCACCGGCAGCAATCACCGCGACCACCGCCTCCTCGGCGAGGTTGGCAGCTACCCAGTCGGCTGTTGCCGCGGCATTGCGCAGGGACACGGCTGCTACCAGCGGGACCTCGCGCGCCAGCCCGTGGCAGAGCGCCGAACCGTTCGGGGACGGCAGCACCACCCGGTCCAGCGACGCTGCAGCGCGGAGGCTGGCGGGGGAAAGGCTGAGCCCGCCCCCGTTGCGGGGCCCGGCCAGTTGGGCCCCGTGGCGCGCGGCAAAGCCCTCAGCGCCCGTGTCCTTCCAGGGGAAAGGAAAAACCACGCCGCCCCGGTCCAGGACCACGCTGACGCAGGTGCCGAAAGACAACACGTCCACCACCACGGCGAGGTCCGCCCCGGACGTTACGGTCCTGGCACCGTCCAGCCCCCACTCCATCCGCACGGTGTAGGGCAGTTGCCGGTGGGCTGCGCTCGCTGCAAAGGTGCGGGCAGCGTTTGAGGGACCTGCGTTCACGCCAGTTCACCTCTTAAATTCCGGTGCGCGGCGTCCAGCCAAAGCTCCCGGGCCCGGCCGCTGTGGAACAGCGGGTCAAGTTCCAGCAGGTGGCGTACGACAGCCGCGCGTCCGGCTGCGAAGTCGGCGTCACCGATGTGGGCATAATCCTGGCGGACGTCCGCAACATACCTGGCGTACTCGTCAGGTTCGCCCCCGAGAACCGAAAGGTCGGCGTCGCAGAGGAGGGCGCCGTCGTCGTCCCCGTATTCCGGGCGGTGGCGAGACGTCAGCCGCACCAGCCGGGCCACCTCAGCCACGTCCGCTTCGTCAAGGCCGGCAGCAGGGAGCCGGTCCTCCGCGAGGCGTGCTGATTCCTCCTCGTCCTGGCCGGCCGCACCCCGGTAGACGGCGTCGTGGAACCAGGCGGCCAGCAGCACGGTCCGGGGAGGGTCGGCCGGATCGGCCAACAGGTCGAGGGCTTCCAGGACTGAGAGCAGGTGGGTGCAGCCGTGGTACCGGCGGTGGGGCTCGCTCCACCGGTCCAGAAGGTCGAGGAAGAGCGCGTCGTGGCCGGGCATGATGGCGTCCCAGCGGTTGAACAGCGGAACCTTGAGTGACTTGTTCCGCTGCCGGGCAGGGATCCGCAGCCCGCTTGCAATCAGTTTGCGGACCAGGACCCGGGCCTCCACCGGAACCGCTCCTGCGGCCACCAGGTCATCGAAGCGGCGCTCGGCAACGTCGTAGTGGTCGGCGTCGAAGGCGCGCTCCGGAATCCCGGCCGCGGCGGCGAATTGATGCAGTTCCGCCAGCGACGAGTCCGAGACCAGGTGCGAGAAGTGCGTCCCGTGGGCAGGCCAGAGGGGCGGGTCGATGTAGATGGCCATGCAGGAAGTCTAGTGGGACCTGCCGGGGGGAACCGGGTGCCGGCAGCGGGCCGGTAATTCCGAAGCTGCGGCAGTTTTGTAAGACTGTTTCCGCAAATGAGCCCTAAACTGCCGTTATGACGATTATCCGCGTTGCTGAGGCTGCCCGCTTCCTGGGTGTCAGTGACGATACCGTGCGCCGCTGGCTGGACAACGGCTCCCTTACCCCCGTGAAGGACGACGGCGGCCGGATCGCCGTCGGCGGGCTGGAATTGGCCCGGCATGCGCAGAAGTTGGCTCAACTGCCGGACGATCCGCACCGCACAGGCAGTTCGGCGCGGAACCGGTTTGTGGGGCTGGTCACCGGCATCACAGCGGACAAAGTGATGGCCCAGGTTGAGTTGCAGTGCGGGCCGTTCCGGGTGGTATCGCTGATGAGCAGCGAAGCTGTCCGCGATCTGGGGTTGGAGCTCGGTTCCGTGGCCACCGCCGTGGTCAAAGCCACCACGGTCATCATCGAGACGCCGCAGGGCAAGGGCCTGTGACGGGCCAGAAGGGAATGGCCCTGCTGCTCGCGGTCCTGATGACGGCTGCGCTGGCAGCCTGCGGTGGCAGCGGCCAGGCCGCCGGCAGCGGCGGGTTACTGACGATCTTTGCCGCCGCCTCCCTCAAGGCCAGCTTCACGGAGCTGGCCCGGACGTTCGAAGCCAGGCGCCCCGGCACAACCGTCAGCCTCAGCTTCGCCGGCTCCGCGGACCTTGCCACGCAGATCAGCCAGGGCGCACGGGCTGACGTCTTCGCTTCCGCCGACACCAGGAACATGGAAAAGCTGCAGGAGGCCGGGCTGGTGGACGGCGGTCCCAGGGTCTTCGCCACCAACACGCTCGCCATCGCAGTCCCGCCAGGAAACCCGGCCGGCATCAGCTCCTTCACGGATCTTGCGGAACCGGGTACGCGGCTGGTCCAGTGTGCACGGCAGGTGCCATGCGGTGCCGCCGTTGCCGCCATCGAACAGCGGACTGGTGCCGAGCTCAACCCGGTCAGTGAGGAAAACTCCGTGACGGATGTGCTGGGCAAAGTCATCTCCGGGGAAGCCGACGCGGGGTTGGTCTACGTCACCGATGTCCGGTCCGCTGCAGGAAAGGTGGATGCTGTTCCCTTCCCGGAAGCCGCCACCACCGTCAACAGCTACCCGGCCGCCGTGCTGGCCAACAGCCGGAACAGCGCAGACGCCCGGGCCTTCCTCGAGCTGCTGGCCAGCCCCGAAGGCCAACAAGTCCTGGCATCCGCCGGCTTCGGCAGTGGTCAACAGTGAGCAGCAGCCCGTGAGCCGCCAGGCCTACAGCGGCATACCGCGCTGGGTGCATGCCGTCGCGGTCCTGGCCGCGCTGGTGGTGGTCCTGCCGCTGGCCGCCCTCGTGGCAAGGGTCAACTGGGGCAACTTCCTTCCGTTGGTCACCTCCGAATCCGCCATGTCAGCCCTGGGCCTGAGCCTGCGGACCTCCGCCGCCAGCACGGTCCTGTGCATCGCGCTGGGTGTGCCGCTGGCGCTGGTCCTGGCCCGGGGCAGGTTTCCGCTGCAGGGCCTGTTGCGCTCGCTGGTGCTTCTCCCACTCGTGCTGCCGCCCGTGGTGGGCGGCATCGCGCTCCTGTACACGTTCGGCCGCCAGGGCCTCCTTGGCAGGACCCTGGACGTCTTCGGCCTCCAGATCGCTTTTTCCACCACGGCCGTTGTCCTGGCCCAGACCTTCGTGGCCTTGCCCTTCCTGGTGGTGAGCCTCGAAGGGGCCCTGCGGACCGGAGGAGAACGGTATGAAGCCGTGGCGGCCACCCTCGGCGCCTCGCCCGGGCGGGTGTTCCGCCGTGTAACGCTGCCGCTGGTGCTGCCCGGCCTGGCCTCCGGTGCGGTGCTGGCCTTCGCCCGCAGCCTGGGTGAATTCGGCGCCACCTTGACGTTCGCAGGCAGTCTCCAGGGGGTGACCCGGACCCTGCCGCTGGAAATCTACCTGCAGCGGGAAACGGATCCGGATTCCGCCGCCGCACTGTCCCTGGTACTGGTGGCTGTGGCGGTCGTTGTGGTGGCACTTGCGTACCGCCGGCCCGGCAACAGTCCCTTCCGGGCGTCCAGGCATCGCACGACGACGGCCGCCGCGCCGGGCGGGAACGGCCCGTGACGTTGATCTTTGAGGCAACCGTGGCGGAGCGGGGATTCGACGTGGCCCTCACTGTCGGCCCCCGTGAAACAGTGGCAGTGATGGGGCCGAACGGTGCGGGTAAATCAACCCTGCTGTCCGCAATCGCAGGCCTGCTTCGGCCGGACAGCGGGCGGGCCGAGCTTGACGGGAAGACACTGTTCGATCTCTCGCCGGGCAGGAGGACATGGACGCCGCCGCACCGCCGCGGCACCGCCCTGCTCGCCCAGGAACCCCTGCTGTTTCCGCATCTCGACGCCTTGGAAAACGTGGCCTTCGGGCCACGGAGCGCCGGGGTGGCCAGGCGCCAGGCACGGACAGAAGCTGCGCGCTGGCTGGCCGAGGTGGAAGCGCAGGATCTTCATGGCCGCCGTCCGGCGGGGCTGTCCGGCGGCCAGGCCCAGCGGGTTGCCGTGGCCCGCGCCCTGGCAGCAGATCCCGGGCTCCTTCTTCTGGATGAGCCCATGGCTGCCCTTGACATCCATTCCGCGTTGCTGCTGCGCCGCCTGTTGAAGCGGGTCCTGGCGGCCAGGCCGGCCATCATCATCACCCACGACGTCCTGGATGCCCTGATGCTGGCGGACCGCGTGGTCATCTTGGAGAAGGGCAGAATCTCAGAAGAAGGCCCCACCCGGGAGGTTCTCCAGCGGCCCCGCAGCCGGTTCGCCGCCGGGCTCGCAGGGCTCAATTTCCTGGCCGGCGAAATAACGGACCATGGGCTTCGGTCCGGCGGGCTGAACCTCTACGGGCAGCACCACGAGCTTCCGGGCCCGCTGCCCGCCGGACAGCCAGGCGTGGCGGTTTTCCCGCCGTCGGCCGTTTCGGTTTTCCTGTCTGAAGCGCACGGCAGCCCGCGCAACGCCTTTCCGGTGACCATCACCGACCTGGAGCCGCACGGGGACCGGGTCCGCGTCCGCGCGGGCGAAAGCGGGCAGCTGAACGCGGACATCACGCCGGCCGCCGCCGCTGATCTCGCGCTGGCGCCAGGCATGCGGGTGTACTTCGTGATCAAGGCCGGGTCCGTGGCCATCTACCCGAACTAGTCGCCCTTGCCCCGGCTAATGGTGCGGTGAGCCCGAAGGGTAGGCTGGTCAGCGTCGCGCGGACGGGCGCGGCGTATTGGGGGAGAACTAATGAACGTACCAGCGGGGCATGTCCTCGGCAGAAAAATTACGACGGCGGCTGCCGCCCTTGCGTTGCTGGCTGGCACAAGCGGTTGCAGCCTCTTCCCGTCGCCGGCCCCTCTGCCGGACATCGCCCCGGCTACGCCGGTGTCCGCGCTGCCGGCCGAGTGCCCCTTCGTTGGCCAGAACGACCTGCTGCCGGTCCGGATCCCCATCGGCACACCGCGCGAGACGATCGGCAGTGTCCTGAACGCCTACAGCGCCTGGCTCAACGCCGGTTCGGAGCTGGTCAGCGCCTGGACTCCAGGCACCGCGGTCCCCGGGAACTGTGTCGAGCGGCTCGCGGCCAGGAACGCGGAGGCCTACTCGAACACCCTTTTCACGTCGCACAGCGACGTGGCCTGGCAGCAGTACTTCACCTCCGTGAAGGTAATGAACCAGCAGAACCTGGCAGCGGTCCGCTCTGCTGAACCGGAAAGCAGCGGGCGGGGAATGTTCGAACTGCTGCAGGAGATCGACTCGAGCGCCACAGACAGCGGCACGTTCCTGAAGTTCGATGCCGTGTACCGCCCCGTGGTTGCCGGCCAAGGCAGCTGGGAGGACCTGGACAAGCCCACGCGCTGGTATGTGGAACTGGTCCCGGCGGGAGAGTTCCTGGTCATCAACTACATCGAGACCAAACCGGCGGCCGGTTACCCTGCGGGCTGACGCCGCTGCCGTTGCCGTTGAGCGGATGCCGGTCCTCGGCCTGCTCCCCACGGCGGCGGCCTACATCCCCGGCAGGTCCAGGGACTCGTAAACCTGAATACTGGCGCCGGGCATCATGAGGTGCGGGTGGCCGTCCAACAGAGCCTGGGCACCGGCGAGGTCCTCGGCCTGGAGGATTCCGTAACCTGCGACGCCGGTGCTGGTATCTGAGGTGCCGGTTGAGGTGACTTCCTTCCCCGCTCCCAGCGGGGTGCCCAGGTCCACAATGCCGTCGCCGGCGCCCTCGGCCCACGCCATCCACGCTTTCATGCCCTCCCGGGCTGCCTCCGGCGAACTTTCGGCCATCTGCGCCTGGGCCGACTGTGCTGCGATGTAGAGAACAACAAACTTCTTCATTGCCTGTCCCGTCTCCCGTGCGCCGGCCGGCACTGTGCTCCCCGGTCACAAGCCGATCCTAGGGTGGATGGCTCTGCTTGGAAACGGGGCGGGAAGTGAGGCGTCCGGGTTCGCTGTGGGAAAACTGGAAATAAAAAGTACCCCATCCAAAGTTGAGCGTAGTAGACTCAACTTAGATCAATTGCCCTTGAAAGGAGCTCTCTTTGGACGTCAAATTCACCACCAAGAGCCAGGAGGCTCTTTCGGCTGCGGCCATGAATGCCTCCACCGCCGGCAACCCGCAGGTGGAACCTGCCCATTTGCTTAAAGCGTTGATGGACCAGCGTGAAGGCGTAGCGGTGGCGCTTCTCCGTGCAACCGGCGCCGACCCGGACGCTGTCAGCGTCCAGGCCAGCAGTGCCATCAAAGCGCTGCCGGCCACGTCCGGGGCGTCCAGCCAGCAGGCGCAGCTGTCCCGGCCCGCCCTGCAGGCCATCCAAAACGCGAAGGAGGAAGCCGACCGGCTGGGCGACACCTTTGTTTCCACTGAAGTGCTCCTCCTGGGCCTGTCGGCCGGAAGCGACGCCGCAGGCCGGCTGCTGCGTGACGCCGGCGCCTCCCACGAAGCGCTGCTCGCCGCCCTGCCGGGCGTGCGCGGCGACGGAAAAGTCACCAGCCCGGACCCGGAGAACACCTTCCAGTCGCTGGAAAAGTTCGGCACGGACCTCACCGCCATGGCCAGGTCCGGCAAGCTGGACCCGGTGATCGGCCGCGATAACGAAATCCGCCGGATCGTCCAGGTCCTCAGCCGCCGGACCAAGAACAACCCCGTCATCATCGGTGAGCCCGGCGTGGGCAAGACCGCCGTCGTCGAAGGACTCGCCCAGCGCATGGTGGCCGGGGACGTGCCCGAAAGCCTGCGCGGGAAGACCCTCATCGCACTGGACCTCGCCTCCATGGTGGCCGGCGCCAAGTACCGCGGCGAGTTCGAAGAGCGCCTCAAAGCCGTCCTCGAGGAAATCAAGAACTCCGACGGCCAGATCGTCACCTTCATCGATGAAATCCACACGGTAGTGGGTGCAGGTGCCACCGGAGACTCATCCATGGACGCGGGCAACATGCTCAAGCCCATGCTGGCACGCGGCGAACTGCGGCTCATCGGTGCCACCACCCTCGATGAATACCGCGAGAACATCGAAAAGGACCCTGCCCTGGAGCGCCGCTTCCAGCAGGTGTATGTGGGTGAGCCCAGCGTTGAGGACACCATCGGCATCCTCCGCGGCCTGAAGGAGCGTTACGAGGCGCACCACAAGGTGGCCATCGCAGACTCTGCCCTGGTGGCAGCAGCGACCCTCTCCAACCGCTACATCTCCGGGCGGCAGCTGCCGGACAAGGCCATCGACCTAGTCGATGAGGCCGCGTCCCGACTGCGGATGGAGATCGACTCGGCACCCGAGGAGATCGACCAGCTCCGCCGCGCCGTCGACCGGCTCACGATGGAAGAACTCGCCCTGGAAGGCGAAACCGACGCTGCTTCCATGGAGCGCCTTGCCGCGCTGCGGGCGGACAAGGCGGACAGGGAAGAGGAACTGGCTGCGCTGAATGCCCGCTGGGAGGCCGAAAAGGCCGGGCTCAACCGGGTGGGCGACCTCAAGGCGAAGCTGGACGAGCTGCGTTCCACGTACGACATGGCCGCCCGCGAAGGGGATCTCGAGGCGGCGTCACGGATCCTTTACGGCGAAATTCCGGCGCTCGAGCGGGAGCTGAACGCTGCCGCGGAGGCCGAAGCCGCCATCACGGACAAGTCCGCCCAGATGGTGGCCGAGCAGGTGACCGCAGACGACATAGCCGAGGTCATCTCCGCCTGGACGGGGATCCCCGCAGGCCGGATGCTGCAGGGTGAAAGCCAGAAGCTGCTGCACATGGAGGAGGAGCTCGGAAAGCGGCTGATCGGGCAGAAGAAGGCCGTCACCGCCGTGTCCGATGCCGTCCGCCGCGCCCGCGCCGGCATCAGTGATCCCAACCGCCCCACCGGTTCGTTCCTGTTCCTTGGCCCCACAGGCGTTGGCAAGACGGAGCTGGCGAAGGCACTGGCGGACTTCCTGTTCGACGACGAACGCGCCATGGTGCGGATTGACATGTCCGAGTACGGCGAGAAGCATTCCGTGGCGCGGCTCGTGGGTGCCCCTCCGGGCTACGTGGGCTACGAGGAGGGCGGCCAGCTCACCGAAGCCGTCCGCCGCCGTCCGTACTCGGTAGTGCTGCTGGACGAAGTGGAGAAGGCCCACCCCGAGGTCTTCGACATCCTCCTGCAGGTGCTCGACGACGGCCGCCTCACCGATGGCCAGGGCCGCACCGTGGACTTCCGCAACGCGATCCTGGTGCTGACCTCCAACCTGGGCAGCCAGTTCCTGGTTGATCCCTCGCTGGATGCCGAGGCCAAACGGAACGCCGTGATGGCCACCGTCAACGCCTCCTTCAAGCCGGAGTTCCTGAACCGGCTGGACGAAGTGGTGCTGTTCGACCCGCTGTCCGTGGAGGAGCTTGCCCGCATCGTTGAACTCCAGGTGGGCGAACTGGGACGGCGGCTGCACGAGCGCCGGCTGACCCTCGACGTCACCGACGGCGCCCGCGCCTGGCTGGCGATGTCCGGCTTCGACTCCGCCTACGGCGCCCGGCCACTGCGCCGTCTGGTCCAGCGGGAAATCGGCGACCGTCTGGCCAAGGCGATCCTGTCCGGCGAAATCTCGGACGGCGACACCGTGCTGGTGGACACGGCCACCGATTCCGTTGAACTCACCATCGAGGGGCTGGAAGCGCTGGCCAAGCCCAACGGCGGTGCGGTCCCCGGAACCGGACTGGTGGTTCGCCGGAAGGAATAGGCCCACCGGAAGCAGTGGACGTGTAGCCGGGCCAGGACGTGCTGCCCTGGCGCCTGGTGCCCCAGGCGCTAGGGCAGCACGCTCGCGTTAACGTTGTTGCCGCCGGGGGAGGTGACGTAGCAGTCCACCCTGCGGTCCCCGCTTTCCCAACTGGTGGAACTGGGAAAGCTCCGCTCGAAGTTCAGGGTGTACTCGTTGGCCGCAGGTCCCAGTCTTGCGGCCTGGCACGCTTCCAGGGCTTTGGCCTTCAACGCCTCGGGGCCCGGGTACGACTCGCTTTCCGGGTAGCGGAACAAGGCGACCAGTTGGGCTGAATGGCCGGTGTCGCAGGGGACAACCGTGGCTTTCAGCGCTTCCGGGCTGAAGTCCTTAAAGCAGTCGCCCAGGGCATAGTCGGCAGGTTCCGCCTCGCGGGGCAGGGGCAGCGGGCTGGCGGGGGGAGTGGCGGCGGTTTCCAGCACACCGGCAGCGGCGCCTCCGGACGCCTCCTGGTTTTCGTTGCTGTTCAACCACAGGGCAAGCCAAACGAGCGAGCCGATGACCGCCAGGAGAACAACAACGAACAACGCCTTCCACAGCGTCCGCTGGTTGATGCTCCCGCGGCCCGCTTCGGGCCCCTCCGGGAGGGCCGACCGGTTGCGGCCCCCCGCCCCGGCTTCATTCCGCTGTTGCCGCCTGCGTAACGGGGGCTCGACTGCCGGGACTCCATACTCGGCCGCGGGTACCGTGGGCAGGCCGGCGGCGGGCGAAGAGGCGGGCTTGGGCGGGACGTCCTGGTGGTTCACGGGGTGCATCCTCCTGCGTTTTTCTCCGCGCGGGCGCCGGAATTCCGGCCGGGCTCAGTAGTTGCTGATGTGACTCTACCGAAGAAAAAAGCCTGATTCCGGCCTGGGCAGGGCAGGAGCGGTACTGCATGTGATGTGCATCGGCACTGCGGGAGCGCGCCTGGCAAGCGGGAGCAGTAGAAAGCATGTAATCTAGGTGTACGACAAATTGACCAAACATTCCGGGGCCTCACCATAGCCAAGGTGACCACCTCCGGTCCGAGTACAAAAGGGGGTCACGCCATGGGGCGCGGCCGTCAAAAGGCAAAAGCTACTAAACAGGCTCGGGACATCAAGTACTACTCCCCGAACACTGACTACACAGCTCTCCAGCGTGAGCTCAAGAGTTCAGAAGTCCGCGCTCCCAGCCGTTTCGCCAACGAGCCGGTTGAACCGGACTATTCGGCTTACGTGGACAAGTACGCGGATGATTTGGAAGAAGATGACGACGAGGTAGATACCCGTCGTATCGGCTAGTTGTCCCGAGGTCTGTTGCCGTAACCGGACAGCCCTGTGACACCGTCGCACTCATGGATTCAGTATCGGGGTCCCGGTCTTTCAGCTCGGATCAGTGCTGCGCTTCTTTGTAGCCCCCTGGTCTTCGCAGACTGAGGGTGCTGAACTGCAGACATAAAGCCCGCCCCCTTCGCCTTATACGGTGCCGGGGCGGGCTTTTTGCTGTCCGGCCAGGCTCACAGCCAGAACTGACGCCAGGACCAGCGCGGAAGCCGGTGCCAGGACCGCCCACGGCGCCCGTTCCACGTAGCCGATGCCCTCGGCCAGGATCAGGCCCCAGTCTGGTGACGGCTGTTGGGGTCCCAGCCCCAGGAACCCGAGTGCCGCCAGGGCAAGGGCAACCCCCGGCAGCCGGAGCATCGCGTGGCGCAGGAGCTGCCGCACCACCGCCGGCAGGATGTAGCGAAGCATGATGCGCGCCCTGCCCACCCCCAGAACAGGGAGGATCTGCACGTAGGATTGCGCCCGTGCCTCCTGGGCAAGCGCGGCGGTATGTGCGGCCAGCGGAGCCCAGCTTACGGCGGCCACGGCCAGGGCAGCGCCCTCTGCCGAGGGTCCCAGCACGGCAGCAACAACCAGCCCGGCGAGGATGGGCGGCGCGGCGTTGGCCACCTCAAGCGGCCCCGCAGCGGCCAAGGGGAACAGCCCGACGGCGATTCCCACCGCCAGGCAGACCAGGACCACTACCAGCGCAGTCCCCAGCGTCCCCAGGGCGCCGTGTCCCACCCGGGCCAGGAGGTCACGGCCGCTGGCGTCGGCACCAAAGGGCAGCGCCCAGGTGGGTGCCGCGAGCCTGGCGTGGGCGGAGGTGAAGGGATCACGCAGCAGCCCGGCCCCGACAATGAGCAGCAAGGCGGCAGCTGCGACTGCCGGCACCGCCGGCCGGCGGCGCCGCCCTGACCGCGCTGGCTCGGGAAGCGGCAGCGTGCCGAAGCGGACCGCGGGCCCAATCAGCAGGTACCGCGCCGCCGTCGTCAGCGTTCCCACCAGCAGTGCCAGCCCCATCAGTGCCAGCATGCCGGCCTGGAGGGTGGGAATGTCCTGGGCGCCGGCGGCACCGAGGAGCAAGCGGCCGAGCCCCGGAATGGCGTAGACCTTTTCCACCGCCACCGCTCCGCCGGTCAGCCCGATGAGGACCAGCCCGATCTGTGGCAGCACCGATGGCAGCGCCCGCCGCAGCACAGCCAGCGTCAGCCGCCCGGGTCCTGTTCCTGCAAGCCGCCAGGTGCCCACCCACTTCTCGCCGAAGCCGGCGCGGATGGCGTCGGACAGGAGCAGCCCCATCAGGCCGCCCGCAGGAATGCCGAGGGCCAGGGCGGGCAGGACGGCGTACTCCGGGCCCTTCCAGCCGAAGGGCGGAAACCACTGCAGCCAGATGGCACCTGCCACCAGCAGCATGGCGGAAAGCAGGAATTCCGGCAGCGAGGTGAGTGCGGCGGAAAGCGCGCCGGACGCTGTCCTCCGCCGCTGCCGGAGGCCGTCCACTACGGCCGGCGCGCAGATCAGCAGGGCAATAACGGCTGCTATGGCGATGGCGAAACCCATCAGCGTCACCGACACGCTCAACGCAGCCGCGGCGCCGGGTCCCACCGGAGTATTGCTGATCCAGGACGTGCCAAGGTCACCGGCAAGCACCCCCTGGACCCAGGAGCCAAGCATGGCCACCGGTCCCTGCTCCAAACCGAGCTCCGCCCGGATGGCAGCCAATGCTTCCGGCGTGGGCTCGCGGTCCGCGTACCTGGCACGGAGGATGGTGTACTCGGCGCCACGCCCCGAGAGCCACGGCATCATCCCGATCAGCACCACCAGCCCGAGGAGGGCGACGATCCGCGAGACGGTGACCTTCAGGAAAACCAGAGCGGGCATCAGCCGGCCGCGCCTGTGCCGGTGGACCCGCCGCCCGTGCTTTCCGTCGTGCTGCTGACTGCTGTCCTGCCCGTGATCAGAGCCCGTTCGCGCGGATCCCGCTCCACGCCCCGCACCCTTACGGATTCGCCCTGGATGACCCGTTCGTGCAGCAGCGGGATGGCGGCGTCGCGGGCCAGGATGAGGCCTTCGGCGGCCGCGATGGCAGCACGGCGTTCCGGGCCGGCAGGAATGCCTGCGGCCCTGGCCAAGGCTGCGTCCACAGCCGGATCGCAAAACTGGGAAATGTTGAAGGATCCGCTGCAGGAGAAGTCGCTGTAGAGGTAGGCCACGGGATCACCGGAATCCAGCACAGTTGCGCGGGAGAGGATGAAGGCATCGAATTTCCCGGCCAGGGCGTCCGCCTCGATGTGCTGGTATTCGCGGACATCCTGCTCTACGGTGAAACCGGCGGCTTCCAACTGCTGCTCCAGCTGGACCGCAACTTCCGGCAACTCGGCCCGGTCGGTGAAGGTTCCAAGCCGGATGGGCGTCCCCTTCACCGCGGTTGCGGCAACGCGGGCAGCAAGGGCTGCAGCGTACCCTTCGTTATTCCGCTCGTCCGCCGCCCACGGAAGGGCCGGGCCGAGCAGCCCGGCTGCCTTGTCCGCGCGTCCTTCGTAAACCCTGTCCACAACGGTGCCGGCATCGATCGCCCCGCGGGCAGCGGCGCGGACGGCCGGATCAGCGAACGGACCCGCGGCAGTGTTGAGGTAGAGCGTGTTGGTCCGCGGCATTGGCACCTCGTGCACCAGGGCGGGATCGATCTGTGCCACCTGACCCACGGGTATGGCTTCGACAATGTCCGCATCCCCGGTCCGCAGAGCCGCTGCCCGGGCGGTTCCGTCCGGGACGAACTGGACGTCCACGCCGTCGGCCTCCGCTTTTTCACCCCAATACCCGTCGAAGCGGTCCAGCCGTGCGGACGAGGTGCCGTCCACAGACACCAGCCGGTACGGCCCTGTGCCTGCATTCCGCGGGTCAACCATGCCGCCCTCTTGGTAAGCCGAGGACGCGAGGACGGCCAGCTGGGGACTGGACAGCCGCTGGGGCAGAAGTGGATCGGGCGTCGCCGTCCTGACCACTACAGCGCCGGGACCGTCAGCATCGGCCGCAAGTTCGACGCCGTCGAGGATCCTTGGCTTAGGGCTGGCCTTCGCGGCAGCGGTCAGGGAGGCAACAACCTCCGCCGACGTCATGGCTGTCCCATCGTGGAACTGCACACCTTCCCGGAGAGTGAAGCGCCACGAGGTCTCATCGATCTGCTGCCACTCGGTGGCCAGCGCCGGCTTGGCCTCGCCGAGATCATCCAGGACCACCAGGGTTTCGGCGGTCTTCCAGCGCGACAGCTTGAAGGCGTCGTCGCTCAACGGGGACAACCCGGACCGGGGCGGCTGAAGCATGGCCACCTTGATCCGGCCGGCACCGTCCCCGCCCTCGGCCGCCTGCTCGGTGCCGGCGAAACATCCGCTCAGGCCGGCAGCGATCAGGAGGGCTGAAAGGGTAGTTACGCCTGTTTGGAGTCGTTTTTTGGGCACGTTTGTTACCTGCTTCGATTGTCGGTGGGAGAGCCGGCTTACTGCCGGAATGAGCGTTTACTTGATATGCGCGGCGGTTCAGCGCCTGGCCGGCAGAAGCCTTGGAAGTCCGACGGCGGGAATCACCATGAGTGCCGCCATCACCGCCCAGGGCCAGACGGCGTCAGGGCCCGGCCGGGAGGCACCTGAGTAGAGCGGTCCCAGGACGAAGTTGCCCAGCAGCACTGCGCAGCCGCCCATGCTCGCAAGAAGTCCGTAGTAGATGCCGGTCAGGCGGCCGCGGGCAAAGTCGAGGACCAGCGGCATGGCCACGGGTCCGATGCACATGTGCCCCAGGCACAGCCCCACCACGAGCAGCAGGGGCGGCAGGAGCTGCAGGGTGCCGGTGGCAGGGAATCTGGCAAGCAGGGCCATGGTGGCGAAGGCCAGGCCCTTGAGGAAGAAGCCGGTTGTCAATGCCCGCCCGGCGCCCATTCGGGTGGTCAGCCGGGAGATTGGCCACTGCAGCGCCACGGTAAGGACGGAGGCAACGGCGAACAGCACGGCCAGGGCCTCAGGTCCTGCGCCGCTTCTGGTCAGCTCGATGGGAAGGCCGAAGTAGAGCTGGTTGTAGGCCAGCAGGTTCACACTGTAAAGGGCGGCGAAGGCCAGGAAACGCTTGTCCCGCAGCATCGCGGGGACGCCGTCGGCGGGCAGGGCAGGGGAATGCAGGCGGGCTGGAGCAGGTGTCCCGGCCCGGGCCGGCACGTGGTGCCACAGCACCCCGGTCATGACGGCAAAGACCGCCGCCCCGGCCACCGCGGCCCAGCTGAAGGAAAACCCCAGCAGCAGTGCTCCCACCAGAGGGCCGGCCACGGCCCCGATTTCTCCGCAGATGGCGAGGAGCGCAAAAAGTCCAGGTGCCTTCCCGCTGGTGTTCCGCCGTCGTTCTTCTGCCCTGCCAACCAGTGATTCCAGGGCCGGGGAGAACAGTGCGCCGCCCACGCCCGTGAGCACGGCGCCCAGGAGGAACAGCGGAAAGCTGCCGGCCAGAGCCAGGGTCAGGTAGCCGGAGATGCGGACCAGGCAGCCCGCCAGCATGGCGCGGCGCGGACCCCAACGGTCCGTGATCATCCCGCCCGCCAGGAAGAGTCCCTGCTGGCTGAAGACGCGGGCGCCCAGGACCACGCCCACCGCGGTGGCGGTCATTCCGAAGTCCTGGGTCATCACCAGAGCCAGGAACGGAACCACCGCATAGAAGCCGATGTTGAAGACGAGCTGGCTGGCGAGAAGGAGGCCAGGGGCAGGACGGGGTTCTGCTGCTGTCTGTTCTGCAGCGCTGAGGGCGGTCACAGGGCACCCGCCGGGACGGCGCAGTGGAGCTGCAGGTTAGCCGAGGCCTGCACGAGCTCGACGGCGGCCGGGCTGGCGGGGTTTTCCAGCACCTTCCCCGTTGGCCCTTGTTCCACGACGGTGCCGCCTGCAAGCACGGCCGTGGTGCCGCACAGCCGGGCGGTTTCCAGGTCGTGGGTGACCAGGAGCAGTCCCAGGTTGTCATTCCGCACCAGTCCGGCCAACAATGTCAGCACGGTATCCCGGAGGGGGAGGTCCAGGCCGCTGACGGGTTCGTCGGCCAAGAGGTAGGCGGGCGAGACAACCAGGGCGCGGGCGATGGCCACCCTCTGGCTTTGCCCGCCGGACAGTTCCCCCGGGCGGCGGTGCATCAGGGCAGCCGGCACCTCGACGCGTTCCAGCGCATCGCCGATCATCTCCCGGTGGTTTCCTTCCAGCCGGAGCTGCCGCAACGGTTCCATCAACAGCTGCGAAACGGTCATCCGGGGATCGAGGCTGCCTGCAGGATTCTGCGGAATGTACTGCACTGTCCGGCGGTACCAGCGAAGTGTTTTGGCGGTTCCGGGCCCCACGGTCCGTCCGCCGAGCGTCACGGTGCCTGCGGAGGGCTTTGCCATGGCCAGGAGAATCCGCACCAGGGTGGACTTGCCCGAGCCGGAGCTTCCCACAAGCGCTGTGCTGGTGCCGGGGGAGAGGGCAAGGCTGACGTTGGCCAGCGTCTTTTCCGCGGGTCGCCTGCTGCGGAAGCCGCGGGGCGGGTAGGCAAAGGAGATGCCATTTGCGGCCAGGGCGGCGGTCATGCTGCCACCGCTGTTGTTCCAGCCGCGGGGGTTCCCGGAAAAGCCGAGGGCGAAGTTGCACCGGCTGCCTGCACCAGCCGACGGGTGTAGGCGTGGCGCGGAGTACGGAGCAGTTGCGCCATCGGTGCGTCTTCCACGATCCGGCCGCCCTCCATGACCATGGCGCGGCTGCACAGCGCGGCGGCGGCCGCGAGGTCATGGGTAATAAAGAGAAGCGTGCGGCCCTCGGCCCCCCAAGCGCCGAGGGTCGCAAGTACTTTCAGCCGGGTGACGGCGTCCAGGGCGGTAGTGGGCTCATCAGCCACGAGGACGCGGGTACCGCAGGCCAGTGCCAGGGCGATGCAGACTCTTTGCAGCTGCCCGCCGGACAGCTCGCCGGTGTAGCGGGGCAGGATGGCTGAAGGCTGCTCGATTCCGGCCCGGGCCAGGAACCGGCCAGCCTGCGTCCGGGCGTCCGTCCGGCTGAGCCCGGCCCTGCGCAGCGGAAGGAGGAGCTGTTTGCCCACGGGGACCAGCGGATTGAGGGAGGTCTGCGGGTCCTGGCGGATTAATGCCGCGTTCCCCGGGGCTGCCTGCACCTTGCCGGCTACGGCCGGACGCCCTGGGAAGGTGACTGCCCCGCTGACGGTGATCCCTTCCGGGACGGTTCCAGTCACGGCGGCGGCCGTCAGTGACTTTCCCGATCCGGAGGCGCCCAACAGGGCAACGCACTCACCTGCGTGGACGGAGAACGTCAGGGGATGCACCAGCGGCTGGCCTGCATGCGCCAGCGCGAGGTTTTTCACGGAGAGGGCGGGTGCAGGCATCTGGGCATCATTTCGTAACAGGACTCAGGGCAGGTCTCATACTAACAATAATCATTCGCAATTACGCAAACCGTAATGCGCCAAAGAGGTGCAGCGGGCACAAAAATGCCGGTGGGTACCCCTGAAGGCACCCACCGGCGTCGAGGAAATGCTAGGCGTAGGCGTTGACCAGGCGGACTGCCCCGCCATCCACACCCTTGGCGCCCTGAACGTAGTCCGGGCCGGACTTCAGGATGGAATCGGAGTCCCTGGTGACGGTGCCCATCACCCAGGAAGGCAGGCCGCGGTCGTTGAGGCGGGCAACTGCGGCGTCAGCGGCGTCAGCCGAGACGATGGCCACCATGCCTACGCCCAGGTTCAGCGTGCGTTCCAGGTCCGCCAGCGGGACGTTGCCCAGTTCGGACACCAGCTTGAAGATGGCGGGCAGTTCCCAGGTGGAGCGGTCCACCGTGGCCACGAGGCCCTTCGGGAGTACGCGGGCAAGGTTGGCAGCCAGGCCTCCGCCGGTCACGTGGCTGAAGCCGTGCACCGCTGATGCGCCGGTGACGGGGAAGGTGCGGGCGAGGTCCAGGCAGTCCGCGGCGTAGACGCGGGTGGGCTCGAGGAGTTCCTCGCCCAGGGTGCGGCCCAGTTCGGAAACCTGGCGGTCCAATGCCCAGCCGGCGTGGTTGATTACGCGGCGGACAAGCGAGTAGCCGTTGGAGTGGAGGCCGGAGGAAGCCATGCCGATCACCACGTCCCCGGCGCGGACACGGTCCGGTCCCAGGAGCTGGTCGGCCTCAACAACGCCGGTGGCTGCGCCTGCGACGTCGTACTCGTGTTCGCCCAGCAAGCCAGGGTGTTCGGCCGTTTCGCCGCCCACCAGTGCGGTGCCGGCGACGGAGCAGGCCGCTGCGATGCCGCGGACAATATCGGCGATGCGCTCGGGCACCACCTTGCCGCAGGCTATGTAGTCCGTCATGTACAACGGCTCTGCACCCACCACCACGATGTCGTCCACCACCATGCCCACCAGGTCGAATCCGATGGTGTCGTGGATGTCCATGGCCTGGGCAATGGCAACCTTGGTACCCACGCCGTCGGTGGAGGTGGCCAGCAGCGGCTTCTTGTAGGTGAGCAGCGTGGAGACATCGTAGAGGCCGGCAAACCCGCCTACCCCGCCGATTACCGAGGAGTTGTGGGTGGCCTTGATGGCATCCTTCATCAGCTCGACGGCGCGGTCGCCGGCTTCGACATCGACACCGGCGGAGGCGTAAGTGATGCCTGCAGTGTTCCCGGAGGTGTTGCCGGAGGCGGGGGCAGCGGAAGTCATACGGACTCTTTCTTGTCAGTGCCGGCGGCGGCGTGTACGTCTGGCACAAGGTCGGCTTCGGTCAGCAGGTTCTCGAACTCCGAGTCCGGTCCGGGATCGCAGCCGGTGGCGCCGGACTTCTCCGCCGGGTCCTCTTCGGAGTCCACGGCAAGGGCCGCGGTGGCACCGGGGAGGGCGGAAGGCGAGGGCTTCGGGCCGCCGAGGTCGGTGCGTTCGAGGAGGTTCTTCCCGAGCTTGTCCGCGCCCGGAAGCTCGATGGGGTACTTGCCGGTGAAGCAGGCGGTGCAGAGGCGCTCGCGCGGCTGCCGGGTGGCGCCGATCATGCCGTCCTCGGAGATGTAGGCCAGCGAGTCCGCGCCGATGGCCTGCGAGATTTCCTCGATTGTGGCGCCGTTGGCGATCAGCTCCGCGCGGGAGGCGAAGTCGATGCCATAGAAGCAGGGCCACTGGACCGGCGGGGAGGAGATTTTGACGTGGACAGCGGCGGCGCCGGCTTCGCGGAGCATCCGGACGATGGCGCGCTGGGTGTTGCCGCGGACGATCGAGTCATCCACCACCACCACGCGCTTGCCGCGGATCACGGACTCGAGGGCGTTGAGCTTGAGCCGGATGCCGAGCTGGCGCAGGGTCTGCGAGGGCTGGATGAAGGTGCGGCCTACGTAGGAGTTCTTGACGAAGCCGTGGGCGAACGGGATGCCGGATTCCTCGGCGTAACCCACGGCTGCAGGCGTACCGGACTCCGGAACCGGGATAACGATGTCCGCGGCCTGCGTGTTTTCGCGGGCCAGCTGGCGGCCCATTTCCACCCGGGACTCGTACACCGATCGGCCGGCGATGGCGGCATCCGGGCGGGCGAGGTAAACGTACTCGAAAACGCAGCCCGCCGGCGTCGGCTCGGCGAAACGCTGGGAACGCACGCCCTGCTCGTCGATGGCGATGAACTCACCCGGCTCGATCTCACGGATGAAGCTGGCGCCGACGGTGGCGAGTGCCGACTGCTCGGAGGCGACAACCCAGCCGCGCTCCAGCCGGCCCAGGACCAGCGGGCGGATGCCGTAGGTGTCGCGGGCGGCGTAAAGGGTGCCTTCGTCCATAAAGACAAAGCAGAAGCCGCCCTTGATTTTGGGCAACAGTTCGATGGCTGTCTCTTCGAGGGTTTTGCCCGGCTCGCCCTCGAGGAGGGCCGTCACCAGGGCCGTATCCGAGGTGTTGCCCTGCTTCATCTCGCCCGTGAGCTGATCGCCGTTGCGTTCCTGGATCATCGCGTTGAGCTCAGCGGTGTTGGTGAGGTTGCCGTTGTGCGCCAGGGCAACCGTTCCGGTGCTGGTGGCGCCGAGGGTGGGCTGGGCGTTGGCCCAGTGGCTGGCTCCGGTGGTGGAGTAGCGGCAGTGGCCCACCGCCAGGTGTCCGGTAAGGGTGTTCAAGGTGGTCTCGTCGAAGACCTGGGAGACGAGGCCCATGTCCTTGTAGACGTTGATCCGGTTGCCGTCGCTGGTGGCTATGCCAGCGGACTCCTGACCGCGGTGCTGCAGTGCATACAGCCCGTAATAGGTAAGTTTTGCTACTTCTTCACCTGGTGCCCAGACTCCGAAAACGCCACAGGCGTCCTGCGGGCCTTTTTCGCCAGGGAGAAGATCATGGGAAAGTTTTCCATCGCCGCGTGCCACTGGTCGATTATCTCACGACCTGGAGGAGGACTTTTCCGGCCGCCCGTTTGTGACTTGCCTAGGGCCGGGGGTCGGTGTCCGGTTCGGAATCGGGGACGGACTCCACCACAGCCCGCTGCTGCCTTTTTAGGCTTCGCCGGTCCAGGATCAGCGCCAGTACGGCGCCCAGTATTGCGCCGGCGCCGGCAAAGAGCACCAGGAAAAATCCGAAGACCGAGGCGGGGTCAAAGCTCTCGCTCGCCGGCAGGCCGTAAGCAACCGCCGCTGCTGCCCCCACACCCACCAGTGCGCCCAGAATCAGGAACGGGACGTACTTGGGCGCCCGGCGGACGGTGATCTCGCGGCGCTCGGCGGGGGGTTGTTCAGAAGCCATGCCTCAAGCCTACATTTCCGCCGTTGCCCTATCAGTTACGGCTGCCAGGGCGCCGGTTTGGGGACCGTACGTGACAGGGCAACGGGGAGGGGTGTCAGCTGCCGCGGTAGGTGGAGTACGCGAAGGGGCTGAGCAGGAGCGGAACGTGGTAGTGCTCCGAGCCGGTGACTTCGAACACAAGGTCCACCTCGGGGAAGAACGTGGCAGTCTGGAGGCCGGCATAGTAGCTGCCCGTTGCGAAGTTGAGCCGGTAGTTGCCGGGTTCCAGCTGCTCCGGGCCCAGATCCTTCGCGCGGCCGTCGGCATCCGTGGTGGAGGCTGCAAGTTCCTGCCAGCTGCCGCCGTTGTTTTTGTAAAGCACGACGGCGACCCCGGCCGCCGGGCGGCCGGCGCCGGTATCGAGGACATGGGTAGTGACGTGGGAGACGCTCATTCGGTGATCAGTCCTTCAAGCCGCAGTACGGCAATCTCGCGCAGCTGCTGGGCCACAATGGAATCTTCCTCAGCGGGGGAGTTCCCCAGCCGCTGGTCCAGGGACTGCAGGATTTCGGGAGCCGTGCGCCCGGCTGCGCGGATCAAAAAGACCCTGCCGAATTTGGCCTCGTAGTCCCTGTTGCCCTGGGCCAGAGCCTCCGCCAGGGCCTTGTCCGCCGGATCCACCCCTGCCTGCTCGGAACGTGACATGGACGCCTCGGTGGTGGCCGCCGTCGGACGTTCACCGATCCGCGGGTGGTGCACCATGGCTGCTTCAACCTCGGCCGGAGTGAACGGGTGGGCAGCCTCGGAGGCGAACGCCAGGAGCGCGTCCTTGGAAGGGAAGGGCCGGGCGGCAGCCACAGTGTCCACCCAGCGCTGAACGTCGATGCAGGGTCTAAGCGTCTCCGCTGCCCGGGCGGGGTCAGCAGTGTTGAATTCGGCAAGCTTCATGCTGGCAGGTACCTCGTAACAATTGCTGGCATCCATGGTGACGGCTATGCGGATGCCGGACTTCCCGGCGCCCATCACCAGTGAACCCGGATCAGGGCTTCCGCATCATGGAACTGTTATTTCAGCATACGTAATATTGAAGATCAGGCTGCTGCCGGTGTCAAGAGACTACAACAGTGCCGGGCCCCAACCGGTATCATCACGGGGAAGCTGCAGGGCCCGGGCGGAAGATGCTGGGGGAACAAAAAGAATATGGACGGGACGGCTATGCAAACGCTGACCGATCAGGACGCCGCACGCGATCGTGGCCTTCGGGAATACGGATTGATCCCCGCCGACCCTGGTGGGTTGCCGGCGCTGGTGGACCCGAGGACGCGTGCTGCGCTGAACAACCTGGTACGCCTGGCAGCGAGTTTGTGCGGCGTGCCCTACAGCGTGGTGAACATCATTACCGCGGACCAACAGCTGCAGGTCGCCGCCGCCGGTATAGATCCCGGAATATGCTCCCGCGAGGACTCGATGTGCTCGAGCGTCTTTCTGAGTGGCGAGTCCACGGTGGTGCGTGACGCTTCCGTGGACCCGCGGTTCCGGTCCAACCCGTTCGTGACCGGGGAAATAGCGGACGTCCGCTTCTACGCCTCCGTGCCGTTGGAGACCTCTTCCGGCCTGGTGCTCGGCTCACTCTGTGTGTTTTCTGAGCAGCCGGAGCTGCCCACGCCCGAGCAGATCCGCCTGGTGGAGGTCCTGGCCGGCCAGGTCGTTGAACTTCTGGAACTCCAGCACCGTACGCTGCAGCTCAACACAGCCCTTGAAGATCTCCACCGGAGCAACGAGATGCTGGCCGAATTCGCCGGGCGGGTCAGCCATGACCTGCGAGCGCCCCTGACCACCATCCTGGGGTATGTGGAACTGGCCGAGGACGACCCCAACATACCCCAAGGACACCCTTCCGCCGAGTACCTGGAACTCATAGCCAACGGCGGGCGCCGCATGCTGGTAACTCTGGAAGACGTGCTGGACTACTCGCGCGCCGACGGCAGGTTGAACCGTAACCACGTGTCCCTGCTGGCTGTCACGGCGGAGGCAGCGCAGGACCTCGGTGTGGACCTCGACGCCGGCAGCGGAATCTCCTGCGACGACGCCAAGCTCTTCGCAGACCGCGGGCAGCTTCGCACCCTGCTGCAGAACCTCCTGGCCAACTCACTGAACTACCGCTCGCCGGAACGTCCGCTGCGGATCGAGGTCAGCGCTGCAAACGGCCCCCGGGGCGTGACGGTCCAGGTTGCTGATAACGGCAAAGGCATCCTCCCCGCCGACCGGGCCAGGGCCGTGGAGCCACTGGTCCGGCTCAACCGGCCCGGCGATGGCCCCGGGACAGGGCTGGGCCTGGCGACGTGCCACCGGATCGCCCAGGCGCACGGGGGAGAACTCACCATCAGTGACACTCCCGGGGGCGGGGCCACTGTTTCGGTGCTCATCCCGGCCGAAGCCGCTGCGGGCCCGGCCGGGACGTCGGGCCGGCTGTAAAAATCAGCCCTGCGGTGTCCTGGACAGGACCCAGACGTTGGTGCCGTCCTGCCGTTCGAAGGTAACCGTCGTGACCAAGGCCTGGATCAGCGCCAGGCCGCGGCCGGACTCGGCGTCCTCACCGACGGTTGCCGGCTCCATCGGGCCGAAGGGCGGCTTCGCGTGGTAGGCGCTCACCCGTGCCTGCAGCAGCGCGGGCCGCACCTCGATGTCCACCCCCAGCTCCACGGGTTCCTGCGCCACGGGCTCGGCATGCTGGACGATGTTCGACGCCGACTCGATGACCGCCGTCGTAAACGTCATCTGGTCCATGTCCTGCACAAAGGGGACGTCGAGCCAGAGGCTGTCGAGGTGGTTGTGGATCGACTCGATGGCGTCCTCGGACGCCGGCCCGCGGAAGCTGCGGGACGCCAGGACTTCAGTCATTGCTGAACGCCTCTTCGGCGGATCCGTAAGCGGTGAGGACTTTGTCCATGCTGGTCAGCTGCAGGACCATCTTCACCTGGGGCTGGACAGCTGCGATCCGCAGGTCCCCGCCCGCCTGCCGCGCCGCTTTGAGGCAGCCGATCAGTGCGCCCAGGCCGGACGAATCCATGAACGCCGTTTTTTCCAGGTTCACCACGATCCGGTTGGATCCGCCGGCGATTACATCCGTGACGAACTCGCGCAGCTTGGGCGCGGAGACCATGTTCAGCCGTCCGTCCGCCTTGACCTCCGCATACGAGTCCTTGACCTCATAGCTAAACTCCATCGGGTTTCCTCTCTGCTAATGCCAAATCTGGAGCCGGTTCATAACCCTTGTAGAGCACTGCACGCACCAGGATGCTCATGACCACCAGGTCGAAAATGACCCACACGACGTTCACGAGGGTGCCAAGTGGCTCGGCCAGGCCGGTAGCCAGGCGGATGATTCCGACGACGGCGGCCACGGCCAGCAGGACGGACACCACAATCTGTGGCCGGATCAGGCTCCAGCTGGGTCCGCCGTTCTGGCGGGCCTTGGGGGTGACGGCAAATCCAAGGGGGCGTCCGAACCAGACGTTCCGGGCCGCCGTCGAGCACGCCTTGATCCAGGTGGGGAACAGGGCAAGGCTGTACTGTTGGCCGCGCCAGGTGGGGATGCCGCGGCCGGCGACGGCGAACAGCAGCTGGTTGACCACCATGAACGGGATGAACCGGATGAAGAAGTCCCAGCTCAAACTCGTCACCGGCAGGACTCCGAGCAACAGGTAGATGATCGGGGCGGCGAAGTAGATAACCGCTGCGTAGCCGCTGAGGTAGGTCCACATGGTGGCGAAGTACATCAGCCGCTGCCCCAGCTTGAGGCCCTTCTGCACCAGCGGGTTCTCGCGGAGCAGCACCTGGATGGTGCCCTGCGCCCAGCGGAGGCGCTGGGTGAGCATGGTCTTGAGGTCCTCGGGAGCGAGCCCGTAGGCGAGGATTTCGTGGTGGTAGACGCTCTCCCAGCCCATCGCGTGCATGCGCATGGCGGTGGCCATGTCCTCGGTGACGGAGATCGTGGCCAGCGGCATGACCGGCTGTGCCTCATCGTTGCGTTCCACCGAGAGGGCATCCAGGACGGCCTGCACGGATTCCAGGGCGCCCAGGGGCGACCAGTCACGGGCGGACATGCGCTGCACCGCATCGTCGGCCACGACGGGGACGCCTGACTCGCCCACGTGGGCCAGTTCCATGGCGGCGATCTCCTCAAGGTCTGCCTGCAGGGCTTCGACGTCGGCCATCACCAGGGTCTGCACGGCGGCGTCCACGCGGCGGCGTACCCGGTAGGTGATCTCGCTCAGGGCTCCGCCGGCGTCGAGCTCCTGCTGCGCCTCGCGGGTTGCCGCCTCCACTTCGTCCAGCACCTGGGCCACCAGTGGTGTCATGTCTGGAGACTTCCGGGCCTGCTTGATGGCAGAGCGGGAGGCGGCCAGGGCACGTCGGATGCTCTTCTCGGTTTCCTTGACGTAACCCACCAGGCCCAGCTGCATGAGGGCTTCGCGGCGGAGGATGGCGTTGGAGCCGCAGAAGAAGGCGGCGTTCCACCCGTCCTTGCCCTGCTGGATGGGGCCATAGAAGAGGGGCGCCTGGCTGCCGAGGGGATCATCGGCCGGGACGTTGCTGAAGTACTGCGGTGTCTGGACCAGCGCCACCCGGCGGTTGTTGAAGTAGCCGAGGGTCTTTTCGAGGATGTCCGGCTCGGGGATCTGGTCAGCGTCCAGGATCAGGAGGAACTCGCCGTGGGTCTGCATCAGGGCGTTGTTGAGGTTGCCGGCCTTGGCGTGCCGGGGCAGGTTGGAGGTCCAGTCCTCGCTGCGGGTGACATAACCCAGGCCATGCTGGGCGGCGAGGGCCTCCAGCTCGGGGCGGGCGCCGTCGTCCAGGATCCACGTGCTGTGCGGGTGCCGGATCTTCTGAGCGGCCAGCGCGGTGGTCATCACCATGTCCAGGTCTTCGTTGTAGGTGGTGATGAAGACGTCCACGGTGGCATCGGCCGGCGGCGCCGGGGCGCCCTTCCGGATCTTCAGCTTCCACACCGTCATGCCGAACAGCATCACGTCGATGAGGCTGTAGGTTTCAGCGACCACCAGCGGCACGGCGATCCACCAGGCGTCCCAGTTCAGCGATGCCATCCAGCGCCAGGCGATGTAGTTGACGCCCGTGATGACGGTGAGCACCACCACCAGCCGGGTCAGGAACCGGGTCATGCGCCTGCTCCTTCGGGCAGCCGGCGGACCACAACCACGGTGACGTCGTCCTCAGCGGTCTCGGCCGGGGCCAGGGCAAGGATGGCGCTGCTGGCCGCCTGGGCCGACTCATGTCCCTGCGCAGCGCTGCGGACAGCCTCGGTGAAGTCCTCAACGGTCTCGAAGACGTCCAGCACGCCGTCGCTGGCCACCACCAATGAATCGCCCGGGGCGAGCTCCAGGCTGGACTGGGGCCATTGTGTTCCTGCCCAGGCTCCGACCGGCGGCCCGCCGGACCCGAGGCGGTGGGCGGCGCCGCCGGAGGTGACGTGCAGCGCAAGCCCATGCCCGGCGTCGACATAGCTGACCGTTCCCGAGGCCGCGTCAAGCCGCGCGTGGAACAAAGTGACAAAGGAGTTGGAGGAATCCAGGTCCGTGGCTATCGCCTTGCTGGCGGAGGCGAACGCGCCGTCGAGGTCCTGCCGGTGGCCGGTGGAGCGCATGACGGCGCGGACTGTCGCCGCGATCAGGGCGGCGCCCATACCTTTGCCCATGGCGTCGGCGAAGGTCAGGTGGAGCCCGTCCGGGGTCTGGTACCAGTCGTAGAAGTCCCCGCCCACGCTGCGGGAAGGCCGGAACATCCCGGCCACTTCATAGCCTTCGACGCGGATGTCCTCCTGCGGGAGGAGGCTTAGCTGGACTTCGGTGGCGCGTTCCAGCTCGCTCCGGGCGGCCGAATCGGCAGCTGCGGAGGGGCGGCGGCGGAAAAGGGCGTTGATCCGGGACTGCAGCTCCCGGGGGCTGAATGGCTTGCTGATGTATTCATCAGCTCCGTTGTCCAGTCCGGTCAGCTTGTCCAGTTCGTCCGCACGCGCGGTCAGCATCACAATGAAGGCGTCCGAGAATTCCCGGAGCCGCTTGCAGACTTCCAGTCCGTCGAGGTCCGGGAGGTTCAGGTCCAGGGTCACCAGGTCCGGCTGGCGGCGGCGGACTTCCTCCACACCGGGCAGACCCGCTCCGGCCTCAGTAACGTCGAAGCCCTGCTTGACCAGGACGCGGACCAGCAGGCCGCGAATGTCCGGGTCATCCTCGATGACAACGGCACGGCGGGTTTCGGAGGGAGAGACCATAGCTCTACTTCTACCGTATTAACGGCAACGGGGCATGTCGCAAGGCTTTTTGTGGTGCTGGCCGTGTTGGGAGCGGCCACCGGATCCGGGCTTCCCCGGCGGCCGCTCCCAGCGGATCTTGCGCCAATCTTGGCACCTGCTTGCCTGGACGTTGAGGAAGGCCCGGGACACTCGAAGGCAGAAGAAACAGCTTCAGGGACAACGGTCAACGAAGACCGGTCCGGAAGCTGGCCGGTGCAGGAGGGGCAGCCATGGGACACAGCAACATCAAAGACCAGACGACGGCGTATGCCGCCGCGGGCGCGGCGCCTGCCGATGGCGGGGCGACCGCGATTGGACCGGAGGCGGAAGCGGGTCCGCGTGAACTGGTGCAGGCCGGCCTGAACAAGGGCAGGGCGCTCCTGCGGGTCTACCTCCACTCGCGGAAGGTGCGTGCCGCGGCCAAGGCACTGGCGCAGGCACTCGCCGAATCGAGGGCGGCGTCGAGCTGGCCCGGGGACCGGTTGCGGGTGGGTGAGGAGATGTCCGTGCAGGTGGAAAAGCTGACGCACCGCCTTAACCTGGAGACCGAGGCGCATTGCAGGTTGGAGGCGCTTTTCAGGAGTGCGGCCCTGGGGCGTCCCGCGGCGGTTTAGGTGCCGGGAACCCTGGTTAGCGCTATGGGCTGGGCGCCCTGATTTCGGCGCGCCGCTGGAACCGGGGGGTTACGCCTGATCCCGCAGGTTCAGGCGCATCAGCACCCGCGGGAAGCCGTTGAGTACTGACTCCGTGTCCGCAGCCTTGGTGAAGCCGGCGTCCTCGAAAAGCTTGCGCGTGCCCACGTACGCCATGGTGAGGTCTACCTTTTGCCCGCGGTTATCCACCGGGTAGCCCTCGATGGCCGGTGCCCCATAGCTTCCAGCGAACGCAACGGCGCCGTTGAGCAGGTGATGCGAAATGCCTTTGCCGCGGTGCCCTGGCCGCACCCGCAAACACCACACAGACCAGACGTCCAGCCCGTCCACGTGCGGAATCTTCCGGTTCCCGGCGAAGCTGGTATCCGCGCGGGGGTGGACTGCTGCCCACCCGACTACCTCACCGCCGTCGTACGCCAGGATTCCCGGCGGGGGATCCTGGGCCACCAGCTCCTTCACCAGCTCCCCGCGCTCCGCCCCGTGCAGTGCCTGGTTCTGTTTCGATGGAATGCGGTAGCTCAGGCACCAGCAGACGTTGGCGTCCGGCCGCTTGGGCCCCACCATCGTCCTGACGTCCTCAAACTCAGTGGCCGGACGGACCTCGATCGCCATGCGGCCATCCTGTCACCGGCCTGCGCAGCGGGCAACGGTCCTGTCCCTACTCGCCCGGAATGCGCCCTATGCTCCAAGCCGAGACTTTGCGCAGGTCAACTCTGGTGGCCGCCATGCGTACGTGGACTCCCCCTGAAAGCAGCACCGGTCCAAGGAAGTGGATGTACCGGTCCTGGTCCTTCGGCTGCGGGCTTGCCCCGCCTTCTTCCGCCGGCTGGCGTTCCAGTTGGTCCGTCGCCGGCTCCAGCGACTCGAAGGCGGCGGCGACGGCCGGGCTGCCGATGCGGATCTGGTCATTCTGCCGCTGTGCCCAGGCATGCGCGGACACGACAGATCCGGAGATGACGGCGCCGTCCACAACAACGGTGAGCTCCACCGTTGCGTCGTTCCCCATCCTGGCGACAGGAGCCAACAGGAGCGCAAGACGGTGGTCGATCTCGTACCAGGATTGGGCTTCGAAGCGTTCGCGGTTGGCTGCGTATGCAGCGTCGCGCTCCGCCGCCACTGCGGAAAATACCTCTTCAGCAGGCTCGTCCGCCATGGACCCGTCCCCTTTCGTGGCTCCGTTAAGTCACCCTCCCACAAGAGCTTAGTTTCCTGGCCTGGCAAAGCGTTGGCGGGTGGAAGAAGGCCGGCAGGGAGGGGGGTGCCTACCCTGTCGGCGTCTGTCTCCCGTCACTACACTGGGACGCATGACCGAGCAGGAACCGGCCCGGGGCAGGGCGGCTGCGGCTTCCGACGGCGGGACAGGACCTGGCAGGGACGTAGCCGTTAACGCGGGGCCGGGTGAGGACGGCGGAACCCCGCACCTGGCCGACCCGGACGCCGTCGACACCTCCCTTCGCACTCCCGCGGAGAGGAACCGCACCTTCACCTGGATTTTGGTGAACACTGCCCTCGCCAACATCACTACCAGTTACCTGTGGTTCGCCCTGACGTTCTGGGTGTACCTGGGAACCCGCAACGTGATCGCCACGGGGGTGGTGGGCGGCGCATACATGCTGCTCATCGCCCTTTCGAGCATCAGCTTCGGCACTTTCGTGGACCGCTACCGCAAGTTATCCGTGATGCGGTTTGCTGCCGTGTTCACCCTGGTGATGTTCGTGCTGTCCGGAGTGATGTTCCTGCTGACACCCGCCGCCGTGCTGCTTGACCTGGCGCGGCCGTGGTTCTGGGTGTTCACCATGGTCATCCTGATCGGCGCGGTGGTGGAAAACATGCGCAACATCGCGCTCTCCACCATCGTCACCATCCTCATCGAGCCGGACCGGCGGGCCAACGCCAACGGGCTGGTGGGCATGGTGCAGGGACTGATGTTCCTTGTCACCTCGGTGCTCTCCGGGCTGTCCATTGGGCTGCTCGGAATGGGCTGGACCATCGCCGTCGCCGTGGTGCTCACGGCCCTGGCCTTCGCGCATCTCCTCATGCTGCGCATGCCCGAGGAGCTGCGCCCGGCGGCAACGGATGCCCACGGCGGATTCGATTTCCGCGGTGCCCTTGCCGCCGTCCTGGCCATCTCCGGGCTGTTCGCGCTGATCCTGTTCTCAACGTTCAACAACTTCATCGGCGGGGTCTACATGGCCCTGATGGATCCCTACGGCCTGGAAATGTTTTCGGTGGAGCTGTGGGGGATCCTTTTGGCGGTTGGTTCCAGCGGCTTCCTTTTGGGCGGAGCCTTGATCGGCAAGTTCGGCCTGGGTTCCAACCCTTTGCGCACCCTGCTGCTTGCCGTGATTGCGATGGGCGTCCTGGGCGCGGTGTTCACGCTGCGGGAGTGGGCATGGCTGTACATCGTGGGGATCTGGCTGTACCTGACCCTGGTGCCTTTCGTGGAGGCGGCCGAGCAAACGGTCATCCAGCAGGTGGTGCCGCTGGAGCGGCAGGGACGGGTGTTCGGATTCGCCATGGCGTTTGAGTCCGCGGCGGCGCCGGTCACCGCGTTCCTCATTGCGCCGATCGCCCAGTTCTGGATCATCCCGTACGCGCGCTCGGCCGACGGCGCAGCCCAGTTGGCCCCGCTGCTCGGGGAGGGCACCTCCCGCGGCATTGCCTTGGTGTTCCTGGTTGCGGGCCTCATCATGGTCGCCGCCGCGGTGCTGGCCTTCCTGACGCCGGTCTACCGCCGGGTGTCAGCGGAGTACGCGGAGGCGGCGGCTGCGGAGACGGCCAGCGCCAAGTCCTAGATACCCAGGGCTTCCCTGAGCGCTGCGACGTGGCCGTCAGCCTTTACCTGGTACTGGGCGAGCGTGACTTTGCCTTCGGGGTCCACCACCACGGTGGACCGGACGATGCCCTCGACAATTTCGCCGTCCACCAGTTTTTCGCCCCAGGCGCCGTACGCCAGAGCGACAGCGTGGTCCGGGTCGGACAGCAGCGGGAAGGTCAGGGAGAAATCGCCGGTGAAGCCGGCCAGGGCCTCGGGGGCGTCGGGGGAGATGCCGATGACCTCGTAGCCCTTGCCCTGCAGGGAGGCCAGGCTGTCGCGGAAGTCGCAGGCCTCGGTGGTGCAGCCGGGGGTGGCGGCCTTGGGGTAGAAGTACACTATGACGTTCTTGCCGCGGTAGTCGGCCAAGGCAGTCTCACGGCCCTGGGCGTCCTGAAGGGTGAATTCAGGGGCCTGGGATCCGGGCTGAAGCTTGGTGGTCAGGGTCTGGCTCATGGCGTTCCTTAGGAAGACTTTGTCATTACTGGCAAAACATCAAGTGAAGCGGCTTCCCGCTCAGTCATACAACTCCGGCGTCATATGCAGTATTCCGCCGGCCCGCGGACAGTTGCCAGCTGGCCGGGCACAAACCGGTAACCGCCGCCGCGGACGGTGGCCACAGCGTGCCGGGCGTTCCCGAGTTTCCGCCGGATCCGCCCTACGTAAACGTCGATGGACCGCGCGGAGGCGCCCGGGGTTTCAAACGAATCCAGGAAGTCCTGGAGTTCCTCCCGTGCCACCGTGCGGGACAGGTGGGTCACCAGGTACCGCAGCACCTTGAACTCCACGCCCGTAAGCGGGACGGGGCGGCCGTCCAGCAGCACGTTGTCGGCGGCCAGGTCAACGGCAACCCGGCTGACGGGGCCGGCCGACGGCGGCAGGCGGGTGCCGCCGTCGGCCTCATCTGGTGCCCCGGAAAGGGCCTCCGCTGCGGGAGGAGGTTGAGAGGAGTCGTCTGCGGCTCCTCCCGCGTCAGCGGAGAACCCGGTGGGAGCTCCGGCGGCAGGCCAGTGGACTTCCGCCTCCGGAGCAGTTTCGAGGGCCCGGGCAAGGACCAGTTCGGCTGCCCGGGCCAGGAGTTCGGGGCTGGTGCCGTCCCCGGGAACCACCCATACGGCAAGGCCACGGGCAATCACCGGACGGGGGCAGGACGCAGAAGGTGAGGCAGCAGTCCTTGGTACGGCCGCTCCCGTGGCAGCCAGCCGCGGGCGTGCCACCGTCCTCGGACGTACAGCTTCCACTGCCATGGCGCGTCCTTAGACTCCGCCGCGGCGGATCAGCTTGCCCGTGGGGACTTGACCGTCCACGACCTTGCCGCGCAGGAAGGTCTTGCGGACCACGCCGGAGAGCGCTTTGCCGTCATACGGGGTGATGGGGTTCTTGTGCTTGAGCTTCGACACGTCCACCACGAAGGCCTCGTCCGGGGCGAAGACGGCGAAGTCGGCGTCGTAGCCCAGCGCCAGTTGGCCCTTGTTGGAGAGCCGTGCCAGCGCTGCCGGCTTCTCACCCATCCAGGACACCACCTGCTCCAGCGGAATGCCCCGGTGCCGGGCTTCGGTCCAGATCAGGGACAGGCCCAGCTGCAGCGATGAGACACCGCCCCACGCCACGGCGAAGTCACCGTTCTCCAGGTCCTTCAAATCCAGTGTTGAGGGGGAATGGTCCGAGACGATGCAGTCGATGGTGCCGTCCTGGAGCCCCTGCCACAGCAACTCCCGGTTGGAGGCTTCGCGGATGGGCGGGCAGCACTTGTAGGCGGTGGCGCCGTCCGGGATCTCCTCCGCCATCAGCGTCAGGTAGTGCGGGCACGTTTCCACCGTGAGCTTCACGCCGTCGCGCTTTGCCGAGGCGATCATGGGCAGCGCGTCCGACGACGAGAGGTGCAGGATGTGCGCGCGCGCACCGGTCCAGCGGGCCCGCTCGATGACCTCGGCGATGGCCTTGTTCTCGGCGCCGCGTGGGCGGGAGGCCAGGAACGTCTGGTAGTGGTCGCCGCCGGGGTGGGGTGCGCGGTCAATGGCGTGCGAATCCTCGGCGTGGACGATCATGAGGGAGTCGAAGGACTTCAGCTCGGCCATGTCCTCCTCCATCTCGTCCGCGTCCAGGTGCGGGAACTCGTCCACGCCCGAGTGCAGGAGGAAACACTTGAAGCCGAACACACCTTCATCGTGCAGGGCGCGCAGGTCCCCCTTGTTGCCGGGGATCGCACCGCCCCAGAATCCGACGTCGACGAAAGCCTGGTCCTCCGCCACCTCGCGCTTGAGCTTCAGGTTTTCCACCGTGGTGGTGGGCGGAACGGAATTCAGCGGCATGTCGATGATGGTGGTGACACCGCCGGCGGCGGCGGCCCGGGTGGCCGAGGCGAAGCCCTCCCACTCGGTCCGGCCGGGCTCGTTGACATGGACGTGGGTGTCCACCAGGCCCGGGATCAGGGTTTCATCATCAGCCAGTTCAATAACCTCGGTCCCGGCCAGGCCGTTGCCGAGCGGCTCGAGGGCAACAATCTTGCCGCCGCGGACACCCACTTCGCGGGGTGCCAGGCCGGCGGTGGTGAGGATGCGCTGGCCGCGGATGACCAGGTCAAAACGTTCTTCAGACATGGAGGTCCTCCTTGGTACTGGCGGAACCGGACAGCCCACTGGCTGCCAGCCGTCCGCTGATCTGGGTGCCCAGCTGCTCCAGAAGCTGCGCTGCCTCTGCTATGCACCTGTTTACATTGCTTTCGAGTTCGGTCAAAGCGTAGACCTCCTCGAATCCGGCGGCACGTGCCTGGCCCGGTTCAAGGGTGGTCCGTCCGCACACGGCGATCACCGGAACGCCCTGCCCGGCGGCTGCCCGGGCAACACCCATGGGCGTTTTGCCCAGCAGGCTTTGATCGTCCAGGCTGCCTTCGCCCGTTATCACCAGGTCGGCGCCGGCCAGCCGGTCCGCGAACCCGGTGAATTCGAGGACGACGTCGATGCCCGGGCGCCGTGTTGCCGCCAGGGCGGCGATGGCCGCGTAGCCAACGCCGCCGGCTGCACCGGCTCCCGGGGCTTCCGCTGCCTTGATGGCGCGGTGACCGATTTCCCTGGCCAGGACTTCGACAAACCTGGCCAGGGCGGCGTCGAGCAAGCCGACGTCCTGTTGTGCGGCGCCCTTCTGCGGGCCGAAAATCGCCGCGGCGCCCTGGGGGCCCAGCAGGGGATTGTCGACGTCGGACGCCAGCACAAAGCGTGTGTCCTTCAGCCTGGCGTCAAACCCGCTGAAGTCGATCCGGTCCAGGCGGGCCAGCGCGGCACCGCCTCCCGGAAGTTCGTTGCCCTCTGCATCAAGGAAGGTGGCGCCGAGTCCCTGCAGGACGCCGGCCCCGCCGTCGGTGTTGGCGCTGCCGCCGACCCCGAGGATGATGCGGTTGCAGCCGGCGTCCAGTGCGGCGCGGATCAGTTGGCCGGTTCCCAGACTGGTGGCGGTACGTGCAGCCGCAGGGCCTGGCCGTCCCTCAACAAGTGCTCCGGCGGCGAGCAGGGCCAGGCCCGAGGCGGCCGCCATTTCAATGACGGCCTCATTGCCCCGGACAGCGAAGTGGGCCGTGACGGGCTCTCCTGACGGTCCGGCCACCAAGGCGCTGCGGCGGGTAAACCCGGAGCCGGCGGCGGCGTCCAGTGTGCCCTCGCCGCCGTCAGCCACTGGAATCCGGACCACGTCCAGGTTGCCTCCCGCTCCGCGCTGCAGTCCCTTTTCCAGGTGACTGCAAACTTCAGGTGCGGACAGGGAACCCTTGAACTTATCCGGGGCAATGATGATGCGCATCGGTCTTTCCTGTCTAGGCCTGCAGGGCCAGGATGGCGGTGGGGGCGTCGGCAGCGGAGCCGGCCAGTTCCTCGAACTCGTTTACCGCGTTGATTTCCACACCCATGGAGATGTTGGTGACCTTTTCCAGGATCACTTCCACCACTACCGGAACCCGGAATTCGTCCATGAGTGCCTTGGCCTTGTCGAAGGCGGCGGCGAGGTCCTTGGGGTCCTCCACGCGGACGGCCTTGCAGCCGAGCCCTTCGGCCACCTTGAGGTGGTCAACCCCGTACCCACGTGCGTTTTCGGACAGGTCCGCGCTGTTGACATTTTCGAACGCCAGGGACACGTTCTGCTCCATTTTGAAACCGCGCTGGGACTGGCGGATCAGGCCCAGGTAGGAGTTGTTCACCACCACGTGGATGTACGGGAGGTTGAACTGCGCGCCCACTGCCAGTTCCTCGATCATGAACTGGAAGTCGTAGTCGCCGGAGAGGGCCACCACGGTCTGGTCCGGGTTGGAACGTGCGACGCCGAGGGCTGCCGGGGCGGTCCAGCCCAGGGGACCGGCCTGGCCGGCGTTGATCCACCTGCGCGGTCCGAACACGTGCAGCATCTGTGCCCCGGCGATCTGCGACAGGCCGATGGTGGACACATAGATGGTGTCGCGGCCGAAGGACTTGTTCATTTCCTCGTACACGCGCTGGGGCTTGATGGGAATGTTCTCGAAGTGGGTCTTGCGGTGCAGGCTCGCCTTCCGCTCCTGGCACTCGGCAACCCAGGCGCTGTAGTCCGGCAGGGACCCTGCCGCTTTGCGCTCTTTGGCGAGCTCAACCAGCCCCGCCAGCGCCGCACCGGCGTCGGACGCGATGCCCAGGTCAGGCGAGAACACCCGGCCGATCTGCGTGGGCTCGATGTCGATGTGCACGAACTTCCGGCCGGCGGTGTAGGTCTCCAGGCCGCCGGTGTGCCGGTTGGCCCAGCGGTTGCCGATGCCGATCACGAAATCGCTTTGCAGGTAGTTTTCGTTGCCGTAGCGGTGGGAGGTCTGCAGGCCCACCATGCCGGCCATCAGGATGTGGTCATCCGGGATGGTGCCCCAGCCCATCAGGGTGGGGATGACCGGAACGTTCAGGATTTCGGCCAGCTCCACCAGCTGTGCGGAGGCGCCGGCGTTGATGATGCCGCCGCCGGCTACGATCAGCGGGTGCTGCGCGGCGGTGAGCATGTCCAGGGCCTTTTCCAGCTGCTTGCGCGAGGCCTTGGGCTTTTCGATGGGGAGGGGCTCGTAGGTGTCGATGTCGAACTCGATCTCGGCCATCTGCACGTCGATGGGCAGGTCCAGCAGCACGGGGCCGGGACGGCCGGAACGCATCAGCTGGAAGGCCTTCTGGAAGGCGCCGGGAACCTGGCCGGGTTCCAGGATGGTCATGGCCATCTTGGTGACGGGCTTGGCGATGGACTCGATGTCCACGGCCTGGAAGTCTTCCTTGTGCAGCTTGGCAACCGGAGCCTGGCCGGTGATGCAGAGCATGGGGATCGAGTCGGCCCATGCGGCGTAGAGGCCGGTAATCATGTCCGTTCCGGCCGGGCCGGAGGTGCCAATGCAGATGCCGATGTTGCCGTCCTTGGCGCGGCTGAAGCCATCCGCCATGTGGCTGGCGCCCTCAACGTGGCGGGCCAGGGTGTGGCGGATGCCGCCGTGGGCGCGCATTGCGGAATAAAAGGGATTGATCGCGGCGCCTGGCAGGCCGAACGCCTCAATGGCGCCTTCCTTCTCCAGGATGGCCACCGCTGCATCAACGGTACGCATCTTGCTCATGGTGTACTCCTTGAAAGCTTGAAAGTCTGTGGGCCCAGGCCCGCAGGGTTCCCTGACCGGGCTTGGGAGGTTAGGGGGCGGGTGGGGAGGGTGTGCTGAAGGAAGCCCTGGTGGTCAGGGCGTCCAAATTTGTGTTGGTTAAGCCGGGGGTTACTCGCGGCCGCTGAGCTTCAGGACCTGCTTGAAGAGGCCGGAGTGGTCCAGGCCGCCGTCGCCCTGGTTGACGGTGGCGGCGACGAGCTGTGCGACGACGGCGCCGAGGGGGACGGCGACGTTGGCTTCGCGGGCGGCGGAGGTGACGATGCCCAGGTCCTTGTGGTGGAGGGCGAGGCGGAAGCCGGGGTCGAAGTTGCGGTCCAGCATTTTCTGGCCCTTCTGGTCCAGCACCTTGGAGCCGGCGAGCCCCCCGCCCAGGACCTTGAGCGCGGCGTCCGTGTCCACGCCGTAGGCCTCGAGGAAGGCGATGGCTTCGGCGAGGACCTCGATGTTGACGGCGACGATCAGCTGGTTTGCAGCCTTGACGGTTTGGCCGGAGCCGGAGGGGCCCACGTGGACGATGGTTTTGCCGACGGCGTTCAGGACATCGGAGGCGGCCTCGAAGTCTTCCTTTTCGCCGCCCACCATGATGGAGAGTGCGGCGTCGATGGCGCCCTGTTCGCCGCCGGAGACCGGGGCGTCCAGCGGGCGGATGCCTGCTTCGCGGGCGTCGTCGGCGAGGCGCTTGGCTACGTCCGGGCGGATGCTCGAAGCGTCGATCCACAAGGTGCCCTGTTTGGCGTTCGCGAAGGCGCCGTCCTTGCCGCTGACTACACCCTCAACATCGGGGGAGTCCGGGACCATGGTGATCACGACGTCGGCAGTTTTGACCGCGTCCGCGATGCTCGTGGCGCCCTTGCCGCCTTCGGAGACAAGCTTGTCGATCTTGTCCTGGCTGCGGTTATAGCCGGTGACGGTGTGGCCGGCCTTAACCAGGTTGATGGCCATGGGCAGGCCCATGATTCCGAGTCCGATAACAGCAACGTTGCTCATGATGGTTCTCTTTCTGAAGTCTGTGATTAATGGCGGCCGGGGCCCAACGAGGTAGCAGTAACTGCCGTTTTGACGGGCCAGAACGACAGTTGGTGCTACCTGGTTGAGCGGGCCGGGGAACTATTGCGTGGCGTGCTGGCGGATGGCCCAGCTGAAGGCCGTTTCCTGCGGTTGCTTGTATTCGAGGCCGATGCAGCCGTCGTAGCCAAGTTCGCGGCTGCGGGCGATCCACTCGCCAAGCGGGAGGGTGCCGGTGCCGGGGGCGCCGCGGCCGGGGTTATCGGCGATCTGGATGTGGCCGAAGTCCTTGGCATGGTTCTCGATGACCGCTTCGACGTCGTCGCCGTTGACGGACAGGTGGTAGAAGTCGGCGAGGAGTTTAATGTTGCCGACGCCGGTCTCCGCCTTGACGCGGGCGATGACCTTGAGTGCGTCAACAGCCGTGAGGAGCGGGTACTTCGGCGCACCGCTGACGGGTTCGAGGAGGACGGTGCCGCCGATCCGGGCGACGCCTTCCGCAGCTGCGGCAAGGTTTTTGAGCGCCAGTTCGTCCTGTTCTTCGGGCGTGAACTCGTCCTGCCGGTTGCCGTAGAGGGCGTTGAAGGCCTTGCAACCCAGGCGCCCGCCGATGCCCGCGACGACGTCGATGTTGTCCTTGAACTCCGAGCAGCGGCCCTTCCAGGACACCAGGCCGCGGTCGCCGCCGGGCATATCGCCGGCGTTGAAATTCAGGCCCGTCAGTTGAACGCCTGCGTCCTGGATGGCATTTTCGAATGCGGCGACCTGCGAATCGGAGGGGACGGAGCTTTCAAAGGGCCACCAGAACTCGACAGCGTCAAAGCCGGCTGCCTTCGCCGCTGCGGGGCGTTCGAGCAGGGGCAGCTCCGTGAGGAGGATGGAGCAGTTCACTGTGTACGTCATCGTAGGTCCTTCCGAGGAGGGGCTTTGATCTATCTTCCTGTGCTTCCCGGCATCTTGTCGGTTTCCGCTTTGTGGAATTTAGATTCTGCTTTATGAAAAGTGTAGGGAAGGAGGTGCCGGTGCGTCAAGAGCGCGTGTACACACGAAGGAGCCAGGGGCATGTGCCCCTGGCTCCCGTGCGCCAATCCTTCTATATGAAGATCTGCGTGTTTTAGCGGCGTACCTTAACTACCTCGCTCTTCTTCCAGTCGGACCACTTCGACCAGTCGGACCAGTGGCCCTTGTGGTCCTTCACACGGAATGACACGAGATGGTAGACCTCTTCTGCGCCCCTGCGGTCAAGGTTGCGCACGCGGTCAACACTGTGAAGGGTCTTTTCACCGTCGTGCTTTTCGAACTTCACATAGAAGTGCGAGTGTCCGAGGAAGTCGTCACTGCGCCGCGGGCCGTCCTCGTCTTCGTAGCGAAGCTGGCGTATCTGGACAGACTTCTCGCCGTCGCAATCGACTTTGATCTTGAAGTCGACCCTGTTGCCCCGGAGATCCTTGGGATCCAGCGGTTTGACCCAACAGCCATGGGTGTATCCATGCCTGTAGTCGTCATGGGCTTGGGCAGGGCCAGCCATTGCCCCGCCGAGCAGACCTAATGAGAGGGCCGGAACCAGGGCGATCTTTGCCCGGATCGAACGGCTCTTTGAGGGAGTAATTGACATTTTTTTGCTCCTGTAAGGATGCGATTCACCATTTTTTGTGAGGGTGCGAGTCCTCGTTTTTGGACAGCATGAAACCACGCGGCTGAGCGTGTCGCGATTGTTCAGTCTGGCGGCCGCAGCTGCCCGTCCCATTTTTCAAACAGCACGCCCGGCTAATGTGTGGGGCGCGGCTTCGGACCCGTTTTCGGGGTCCGGTAGTAATATGTTGCGCCCGCAATTCCGCCCGACGCTAGGGTCGGGACTACCCTTCTTTGGCCTCAAATCCCCCCACTGACTTCAGGTGCCGCAGGCTCTGGTTGGAGATACGCCAGCAGAGGCTGGTGAACGCGTGTGCGCCGGGAGCAAGGGGCTACTGCATCTCCGGCGTGCTGGAAATTGAAACGGCCGACGCGCGAGGTCCACTATCCGCGCGAACGACACCTATGCGCCCTCCCGGCCACGACGAGTGGGTGGTGGGGGACCAGCCGTTCGTCGCCGTCGAATTCCTGGGCGCCGCTTCGTTGGGCCGGCCACGACGACACGGGATGCACGCACTGATGTGAAGCATTCCGCTTCAGGTTTGGCCACCGCCAGACGCGGCGGTGCCAAAACTAGCACGGTTTAGGGCAGCTCCTTCGCCCCCGGCGGGACCGCTGTCGGCGGGACGGCTGGACCGGGGCGGGCGAGCAGGGCCAGCGAGGCGGTGACAGAGTGGTCGGGCTTTTCCGGCGGGCTGGTGTAGGACCGAAGCACCAGCAGCGACTGCCCCACCAGTTCTACCGTTTCACTGGCATGAAGGAGGCCGGTGCCCGCGTGCTCACCTGCGGTATCGATGAGTTGTTCCCAGCTGGGCGAATACTCGGCGCTGGGCAGTGTGAAGACCACCGGCTCGTCCCCGGAATTGCAGAACAGCAGGAAGTTGTGGTCGTGGATAACCCGGCCACGGTGGTCCTTGCCAACGCTGGCCCCGTTGTAGAACACCCCCAGTGCCCGCGCGAGGGGGTTGTCCCAGTCTCCGGGTCCCATGGCCGAAGCATCCTTGTCGAGCCAGACGATGTCAGGCAGCGGCTGGCCCGCACCGCGCATGACGGGCCTGCCTTCAAAGAACCTGGTGCGCCGGAAGGTGGGGTGTTCCCGGCGCAACCTGGTGACGGCGGCAAGGAACTCCACCAGGGGTTGGTCGGCTTCTTCCCAGTTAATCCATGACAGGGGCGAATCCTGGCAGTAAACGTTGTTGTTCCCCAGTTGGCTGCGTCCCAGTTCGTCGCCGTGCAACACCATGGGAACGCCCTGGGAAAGGAGGAGCGTGGCGAGGAAGTTGCGTTGCTGGCGTGCCCGCAGGGCAAGGATGCCGCTGTCAGTGGTGGGTCCCTCTGTGCCGCAGTTCCACGAGCGGTTGTGGGACTCGCCGTCGTTGTTGTTTTCTCCGTTGGCGTCGTTGTGCTTGGAGTTGTACGACACCAGGTCCCGCAGGGTGAATCCGTCGTGCGCCGTGACGAAGTTGATGGAAGCCACGGGCCGGCGTCCTGAACTTTCGTACAGGTCCGAGGAGCCTGCCAGGCGGGAGGCAAACTCGCCAAGCGTGGCAGGTGCGCCCCGCCAGAAGTCGCGGACGGCGTCGCGGTACTTCCCGTTCCATTCGGTCCAGAGGGGCGGAAAGTTCCCCACCTGGTACCCGCCGGGGCCAACGTCCCACGGCTCGGCGATGAGCTTCACCTGCGACACCACGGGATCCTGCTGGACGAGGTCGAAAAAGCTGGACAGCCGGTCCACGTCGTAGAACTCCCGCGCCAGCGCGGAGGCGAGGTCAAAGCGGAACCCGTCCACGTGCATCTCGAGCACCCAGTACCGCAAGGAATCCATCATCAGCTGCAGGGCGTGCGGGTGGCGCACGTTGATGGTGTTACCGGTGCCCGTGTAGTCCAGGTAGTGCTGCTTCTCGTGGTCAACCAGCCGGTAGTAGGCCTGGTTGTCGATGCCTTTGAAGGAAAGGGTTGGCCCCAGGTGGTTCCCTTCCGCGGTGTGGTTATAGACGACGTCGAGAATCACTTCGATGCCGGCGGCGTGCAGGGAGCGGACCATGGCCTTGAATTCCTGCACCTGCTGCCCCGGTTTGGTGCTGGAGCTGTAGCTCTCGTGGGGCGCGAAGAAGCCGATGGTGTTGTAGCCCCAGTAATTGCTGAGGCCTTTGTCCTTCAGCGTGCTGTCCTGGACGAACTGGTGGACGGGCATCAGCTCGATCGCCGTCACGCCGAGCTTCTGCAGGTGTTCGATGACGGCGGGGTGGGCGATGCCGGCATAGGTGCCGCGTTCCCGCTCCGGCACCTCCGGATGGGTCATCGTCAGGCCCTTCACGTGGGCTTCATAGATCAGGCTGTCGCTGTAGGGGGTCCGCGGCGGGCGGTCGTGCTGCCAGTCGAAGAACGGGCTGATCACCACGGATCTCATCGTGTTGGGAGCGGAGTCTTCCGTGTTGAACGAGGAAGGGTCGCCAAAGTTGTAGGAAAACATCGGCTGGCCCCAGGCAATGTCACCGCTGGTTGCCTTGGCGTAGGGATCCAGCAGCAGTTTGTGCGGGTTGCAGCGGAGCCCACGGGCTGGATCATACGGGCCCTCCATCCGGTATCCGTAGAGCTGGCCGGGCAGGACATGCGGGAGGTAGCAGTGCCAGACGAAGGCATCCACTGCTTCCAGGGTGATCCTCTGCTCAGCGCCGTCCTCGTCGAAGAGGCACAGCTGCACCGCGCTCGCCGCTTCGCTGAACACCGCGAAATTCGTGCCGCTGCCGTCATAGGTGGCACCCAGCGGATAAGGGCTCCCCGTCCAGACTTCCATGCCCGCCTCCCTCCAAAGAACTCCATCGAATCACAGAGGTGTCCCTCTTTCTGGAAAGGGAGATGCGCGCACGACGGCGGGCCCCGCCTTCGCAGGTACGCCACCCGCGTGCTGCACACTGTTTTCATGACTTTTGCGAATGTTGGAAGCCTTGGAACCAGGCCCGGCCAGCGCGACGCCGTCGTGTCCATCCTGCTCCGGCCCATGGAGGGCCTGAAGGAAGCCGGTTGCCTGCTGTACGAGGTGGGCGTCAATGATGAGGTGCCGGACACGGTATTTGTGTCCGAGCTGTGGGAGTCGCCGGAGGCGCACCGGGCCTCGCTGCAGCTGGACAGCGTTCGGGCAGCGATCAGCGAGGCGATGCCGCTGCTCTCGGGGGAGATGGGCGGCAGCCAGTTCACAGTGCTCGGATCCCCGCTTCGCTGAACCGTCTCCCGCGGGCGCCCCTGTCTCTTCCGCCCGCCAGCAACTAGGCTGACCGGCATCGACTGGACACCAGTGTGTGCACACTGACGAACGGGGTAAGGGAGACACATGAAACCGCTGCCTGCACTTGAACTTGTTACCCGCCTGGAAGATGCCGACTGGCTGGATCCCGTGGCGAAGAAGGTCCGGAAATTAGTGAAGCGCACGGTCCGCCCGCAGTGGGCCCGTGACATTCTGCACGGGGTGCCCATCGGCCACCCGGTTCATCCCCTGGCAGTCCAGGTTCCCCTGGGATCCTGGATTTCCGCCGCCGTCCTGGATGCGCTCCCCGGCAACACGCGGGCCGCCACCGTACTGATCGGCGTCGGAACCGCCTCCGCGTTGCCTTCGGCGGTGGCAGGTTTTATGGACTGGTCCCAGCTGCACAGCCAGCAGCAGCGGGTGGGATTGGTCCACGCCGCCGCCAACATCACTGCCGCGAGCCTCTACGGGGCGTCGCTGGTGGCGCGGGCAAACGGGCAGCAGGGTGCAGGCAAGGTGCTCGCGTACCTGGGCCTCGGCATTGTTGGTTTCGGCGGTTTTTTGGGCGGCCACCTCAGCTACCGGCAGGCTGCCGGCGCGAACCACACTGAGGACGTTCTGCATCGCTTCCCGAGCGGCTGGCAGGCCCTCGCGCCCCTGGAAGACCTGCCCGAAGGAAAGCTGCACAAGCGCGTTGTGGCCGGACTCCCGCTCGTGGTGTTCCGCGAGGCGGGTACAGTCAGCGTGCTGTCCGACGTCTGCAGCCACCTGGCCGGTCCGCTCCACGAGGGCAAACTCAAGGATGGCAGTAAGAACGACGGCGATCCCTGCGTCGTGTGCCCGTGGCACGGCAGTACCTTTTCGCTCCGTTCGGGCGAGGTGCAGGCGGGGCCAGCCACAGCGCGGCAACCGCGCTTCGCAACCCGCGTCACCGGCGGGCTCGTGGAAGTGAACCTCCCCGGCGCGGACTAGGAGAATCCAGAAGACTGTCACCAGATGGAGGAGGTCGAGCGGCTCTGCGACCGGGTCATCCTGCTTAAGGACGGCACCGCCCGCGCCTACGGGACCGTCTCGGAGGTGCAGGAGCAGTTCGGCGGCACCGTCTACCGGGTCAGCTACGAGGGCATCCTGCCCGCCTCGAAGCTTTACGACGTCGTCACCGACATGGGACCATGAACGACTACCGAAATTACGGCAACCACGTGCAGGGCAATGTAGGAGCCATCCAGCAGGGTGACCACAATACAGCCACCGTGAATCAGACCCTCAACGACGATCACCGCCAACTTGTACTCGCGAAACTGGCGGAAATTGAGACTGAAGCGAGCGTGCAAGCCGACCCTGGGCTCGCAGAGCAGGTAGCTGCGATACGCGCGGAGGCCGAGAAGCCAGAACCTGTGAAGGAAAGTTTGCTTGCAAAAGCGGCCTTAGCTTTAGCTACCGCACTTGGTTCTGCAGCAGGAAAGAGCGCCGGCCAACAGGTCGTGCCAGGCCTGCAGCAATTGATCCAGGTCATCACCGGATGATGCTGCATACCAAACAGTTGCTCGCCGGTCAGTGGATTGGGCTTATTCCGTAATCAGCTGCTACAAAACAAGAAGGATCTGCTTGGGTACAGGAAGTCGCAGCTCCACTAGAGACGACAGCATGGTAATTTGCCACGTTCACGCTCCTCCGCGGGAGGGCATGCGTTTCAAAGCAGACTGATATAGGTCTCGGTTGGGACGTCCCTCCACAGAACAGGGGCGTCGGGTCCAAAGACGTAGCAGTTGAAGAAGTTGTCTCGGCCGCGCGGTTGGGCCAAATTGTCCGGGGTGAAAGTGCAAACGGCGCCTTTGGCTCCTCCTGAGGAGCCGATTGCCCGCCCAACGTTGCGCAATACGGCTCCTGGTTCAGCGAAAGTCGGGGTCTCGTACGTTTGGTTTAGTAGGACCTTGGTAGCTGTCAGCCAGGGCAAGTTTTTTTTGAACAAGACCATGCCGTACTCCGGGCCGTTCCCACGGCTTGTCTGCTCGAAAGTTGGAATTGCCGTCTCGTAGCCCACAGCTTGAGCATAGGCATGCGATGCTCGCCAAAGGGCAGGAACGTCGTAGAGGTGTGGGTGTTCATCCAGCAGCGCATCGGGATTGTATTGAGGATCGGCGCATGGATCGGTGAGATCGGACAAGGGGACGTCGCGATGTTCTGCGTCAGTGGTCAGGTTAAGCAACCATGTACCCCGTCTGTGCTCTCCGCCGTACCAGGCCTGTTCGAAGTTTGGCCACGCGGTGAGAAATCCTTGGGAACGGCCATATCGGTGTGCCGCGCGAAGAGCCCTTTCCGGGTCTAAACCGAAGTCGTAGTAGCTGTTTGCCTCGCGAACTTCCGCGTCCCAGTATAGGGGAAGGTGATCGTATAAGACTGGATCTCCTGAGCTATTTTTTCCGCGCTCATCCATTACAAACATCAGCCCGGCATTGCGTTCCTTCGCAAGCCCCAGCGCGTGCTGCCGGTTTGCTTCGGCGCAGTTATGGACGACGTGAAGAATTCTTTGACGATAGGACGGGTTTTTCCACCACGATGGTACCTGCGTGTTCCTGGTGCCTATTAGGCCGGTGAAATTTGCTTTATAGGCGGAATAATCTGTTTCCCAGAGGAGCGCAAAGTCGATGTCTGTGCCGACAACGGCGTCATCGACGCATTGCCCTGCAAGCACCATGACCTTTGCCGTGGGGTGCGCGGATTTGAACTTAGCCACCAGAGTCTGAGCGGCGGCAACGGATGCAGGGTCATCGGGGAGCACCAGCTCGTCAAAGTACACGCCGTCGATCTCTGTTCCAAAGTGGTCGTACCAGGCTTGAACGCAGTCCTGTTTTGCTGGTCCGCCGAGGATTTCGTCGGGAGCTAAGAGGTGGGGGCCGCCGTTTCGGGTGCTGACATATCCCAGGACTGTACCGGGAAGGCTGTTTATTTGGGCCTTTGCTGCAGCCTTGAAGGTAGGATTCCCTCTCGCGGTGTCTGGCCAATATTGCGCTACGACAGTTATCGCTAGTGCGCCGGCACTATTTTTCAATTGCGTCCAGTACGGCTGAAACTCTTGGTCCAGACTCCAGAAGGCTGGCACCGCCAGTTTTTGCAATTGTGCTCCCGGTGGCAGTGTGCGCGGTCGCCGCAAAGGCCACGGCCGGAGGGCCACTGGGGCCTGTGGCAGGGAAATAGGAAAATTTGTTATGCGCCGGGCGGCTGCACGGCCCAGGTATTTAGCGGCGGAACGTGCAGCAGTTGAAAACTTCTCGACCAGTAGGCTCATTGCGCACCTCTTAGGTTAGATGGGGCACTTAGGCGTACCTGCCCTTGTCGCTGCCCTTGTCGCTGCGCTTGGTAGGCGTTGCCTTTCTGCTCCTGAATACGTGGACGCAGATTTAGGGGATGGGACCGTTTCTGATCTGGAGAATAACTTTCGTCCCGCGAGCCACCGTTGTGCCCGCCCTTGGCGACTGCCTCCACACCCATGCGTTGGGTCCTTGCGTCCCTCGGAATTCCGCCTGAAGGCCAAGGGATTGAAGTTTGTCGGCAGCCATGGCGGGTCGCAGTTCCTGTAGGTGGGGCACGGCGATCTCCACCGCCGGTGGCGAGTTCTCGCTTGCAACTTTGGCGACTTCAGCGCTGAAGTTTGAAGCTATGTGCAGCCAGACATTTTGGTCCGGGTGGACCCTGTCCGTGACGTATATGTAGCCAGCTTTGTTTTGTCGACTGGTTTCAATTATTTTGGGCATCTGAGGATCAGGACAAGAGTGAACGGCGTGCCAAAATTTGGTGGGAGGGTAGTTTACCTGCCAAGTGGGGGGGACGTAGGACTGATAGTTCGAGCTAGAAGACTCGAAAGCCATGAAGGTGTCAGCAATACCTATCATTGACTCCGGGAAAGTCGCGCCGGGATTCTGTACAACCAGCGCTTTACCGCCTTTAGTGCGAACGTGGTCGAAAATTTTCTTGTAGTAAGCAATGTTTAATTCGTCGTCGGCGTTGTTCATTTCATCGAAGAACATCCCGTCGATATTCGGCCAACGGGCATAGAAGGTGTCGATCTCGAAGATAACGTTGTCCACCGCAATCCTTGACAAACCCATGGCATGGTTTGTGTTATCAGGACCAGGGTCGCCGGGGGAGTTGAGTGGGGCGGCGAGGCCGGCGGTGGCGTTCATTGGTGACGTGGCGAAGCTTCCTGTTGTCGGTGATACTTCAATCCAGAAGTAGTCTGCATCCGGCGCGAGTCCGCTTGGCAGCGCTTTAGACCGAACTCGAATGGGTCCGAAGCCTGTTGTCCATCCTGTCGGGTTGACTGCTCCGGATGAGTTTCGGGTCATGACCACATTCGTCGCTGCTTCCACTGTGAACCGATGTTCCGCTTGAACGGAAGTCGTCCCGGGAGTCGTCCCGCTGTCACGATAGTTCGTAGTTACATAGCCAAGAACGTCAGTCCCAACCGCGTGCAGTTGATCAAGGCGTTGCTGGTATTGGGCGTGTTTTGCCCCGCCCTGCAAGTAGCTTGAGGTGTATCCTGGCCCGCTTGCAGGGTTGATGATCGCGAGGGCAAGAAGCGGGCCTGCGCTGGCTGCAGCCGACCAGTCATCGTCTCCACCGGGACCCGCATCGAAGTAGGTGGGAATAGCAATTTTCTGGTTCAGCACGTTAGTCACCCTTCGATGTGGTGGACATCTTTTGTCCGGGAATCGGGGAGTGTCTGCTCCTGTTGCACGGCATTGATCAAGGTGCCAGTCCTCATGAAGGCAACCGAGAGGCCAGGGTCTCCACAGGTTCTAATTATCTGCCTGCAAAGAGTCTTGTGGAGTGACCGGCTGCTACTAAAACCAGCGGTGATTATCCGACGATGACGGTGTAGCGCAGGGCGTAGCTCCACCTGCTGAAACCAAGGAAGCCACCTCCCCAGTCGCCGTTGAATTGCCATTCCCGCTGGTTGCTGCCGACAGGTAAGGCCCACACCGGGAGATCCTGAGTGTATGAACCAAGGTTGTCGTCTTGGTCAAGACTAATAATGCCTCCGGCAATTTTAACAACAAAAGGCACCAGAATGGCCGCACCGGCGGTGTAGGGATTAGGTATGGTGGCAAGACCGCCTGATACAGCATTGGCAATTTGGTCCACTATTTGACCCTGTTTGCTCCAGTCTTTGGCTGAATCTTCGTCAAAAGCAGTCAGGGCGATTTTCAATACCCTATTGCTATCGACCATTTTGTCGAACACGACTCCGCCACCCACGCCAAAGGCTTTAGTTTCATTTTTGCCGATTTGAATTGGCAGCGTTGCTACGCCTTCGGATTGTTCACCGTCCGAAACTGCCCCTACTACATAGAATTCATCGCCACTGCCGGTGACTTCTTCTGGATCAAAGCAGACGACATCATCAAGTCGTACCATAACGCGCGGCATGCTTCCTCCTGTAAAGCTACTGTTACGGATAAGTTGTTGCATCCACAAAACGAAGTTCTGTTCAAATAGGGAATTAGCTAGCGGCCATCATGTTGCGGTGGCCTCGACTGAACCCATCTTGTTTCAAATGCCGTTACTGCTGCGTTACTGCTGCCGGAGCTTAGCCGCTGAACAAAGCGCAAGGCGCACCCAGCTACGCCGGATGCCTGGCGTGGCGCTACGCGAGAGGAGTACTGGAAATTGTTCCGCCTGCAGTTTCGCGCGGGCTGTAGCAGGTCGGCTAGGGCAATCGAAGTCCTCCAAAGCATGACAAAAGCCGCCCTGCTGGCACCCGACCGTTCGTTCCACCTTTGGAAACTTCCCGAAAGTGGTCATCAAGAGCCCCACACATGGGTCTGTATATAGGATAAGCCTGCCTCAGGCGATTAACCTTACATAACGTCGGTTATCGGAACACGTAGGCCGGTGGATTTTCGGTGTGATTCGTGAATTACCCGTCAGGTGTTTCGTACGCCTGCGCCCCAGCAACCCCCTTCCGTCGGACCCAAACTCGCAACAGTACTCCGAGCACAAGACGAACGCTGCCGACGGCTACCGACCCTGAGAATCAGGCAGAGAAATCTTACATAGCTTGAAACCCCTAAACTCTAGCCCAGGTCCTTGACAGCAGGCTCGTCACCCGGCAATCTGGCCGTCCAGAAGGGAGAAGCGGCGCGGGAGGCGTCCAGCGCTCCGGCTCCCTCACCTGCCATTGCGTTGGAGGAGGTGGCCAACACATGCCCCCTGGCCCAGGTCGGCCCCATAGGTCGGATTTACCATCATGGCAACCGTTGCACTTTGACGTCAGTGGCGCTGACGGCACGTGGGGCCACACGGATCACTTCCATAACGACACACATATCGACACACCCCATACTGACAACCACGAAGACCTGCACTGGGACGATCCGCATTCCGACGCCGGCCACGATGATATTGGTTTCATCGACAACGAACATGTTGATGCCCACGGAGATGAGCCGTTTGGAGACAGTGGCCACGACGACACGCACCATGACTCCTTCGCGGATGTTCACTCTGACGAAGGGGGACATGATGACGCTGGCCACCACGATTACCATTACGACTTGCACCACGACCATGACGACACCCCTCATGACGACACTTCTCACGAGGACAGTGAACGATCCCCTTGGACGCGCCTCGAGGAGCTGATTTCTCGTGTTGAGGACCGCTATCTTGCGCTGGACCGACAAATAGGTGGCATCTTTAGGGAGCAGATGCTCCCCGTCACCCTTGAAATGAACCGCGTACTCGGCGAAATCGAACGGCGTCTTTCCGTGCTGGAAAGCGACCCTTCCCGAGCGCATAAACAAGGGGGCGATCCATCGTGACAACGGAACTCCGGCCTCTAGGCGTTGCCTGCAATTTGCAGTGTCATTACTGCTATCAGAACCCTCAGCGAGATGCGGGGAACCCCAGGCAGCACTACGACATGCAATTGATGAAGCAGGCCATCCTCGCCGAAGGAGGACCTTTTACTCTTTTTGGTGGGGAACCATTACTCATGCCGCTGGAGGACTTGGAGGAGCTTTGGGCTTGGGGTTTTCATGAATTTGGTCGAAACTCCATCCAGACTAACGGAAGCCTCATCAAGGAAGAGCACTTATTGCTGTTCGACAAATATCAAGTTGCCGTTGGGATTTCCATAGATGGGCCTGGTCCACTTAATGACGCCCGCTGGCTCGGGTCACTCCCGAAGACCAGACAGGCAACTGCCGCCACTGAAGAAGCCATTCAGCGGCTGTGCGACGCTGGCCGCCCTCCAAGTCTTATAGTTACACTCCATCGAGCAAATGCCGTAGGCGAAAGGCTCGCTACACTTATTGACTGGTGTAATGACTTGGCCACCGTTGGTGTTCGCTCGATGCGGCTCCACTTGCTTGAGGTAGAGGACGAGGCCACGCGTCAGAAATATGCCCTTTCCGATCAAGAGAATCTTGACGCACTGCTGGCGTTCTACGCACTTGAACCGCACTGCGCGATTCGCTTCGACGTCTTCGAGGACATGCGAAGGATGCTGCTCGGTGATGATGAAACCACAACCTGCGTTTGGAACGCCTGTGATCCGCTTACGACTAGGGCAGTGCGGGGGGTGGAAGGTCGAGGACAGAGAAGCAATTGTGGACGCACGAACAAGGACGGTATTGATTTCGCAAAGGCCGATACCCCCGGCTTCGAGCGATACATCGCGCTTTACCACACACCGCAAGAAAGCAACGGCTGCAAAGATTGCCGATTCTTCATGATGTGCAAGGGCCAATGTCCGGGAACTGCGGTTGACGGAGACTGGCGTAACCGCTCGGAGCTTTGCGGCGTTTGGAAGCGTTTGTATGCCAAGATCGAGGCAGATCTTATCGACAGAGGTAGGACTCCTCTTTCGCTGAGCTCTCGGAGAGCACACCTTGAGGAGGAATTGCTATCTGCATGGGCGGAGGGTAGAACGAGGTCTCTCTCATCAATGACAGCATTTTGGCGTTCGCCAGATGGCTGGGACTGGCGGTCCGAGTTGCAGAGTATCCGGGCCGACCTAAAGAACATCGCTCCAGAGCAAGCCGCGGGGCCGGGTGAAAGACATGCAAAGAAGGCCTGAAGTGCAAGTCCCCTTGGTCGAACGGCTTCCTTTCGCCCTTCACGATTTCACTCGACTCAGCTGGGTGAGCGAGGTGGTGCGCAACGAATGGGAGCCTCGAATCATGGCCATCTCCACGGCCTGGTCCAATTTGGAGTGGTTATCTGTATCTGCCGGCATTCGCGATGCATGCATCCAAACCATTGGCGTTACCGGAATCAGTTCCATCAAACAAGCAGTCGCCCGCCACGGATTGCGTGTAGAGGTGCTCGATTCGGTGTGGGGAGGAAAATACCCTTACGCGGCATCGGTTCCGCCTGCCGGATCCGGTAGTCAGCTATGGCGCGTTGCGATTGCGCCAGAAGGTCGTATGGCCGAAGTCGTAGATGCCTACGCTCGACGCGACAACGAGGACTTGGGGCAGCTACTTGGCTACCCCTCTTGCTGCCGTGACTTCTTTCAGGCTGTATGGACGGACGCCGGTCATGTCGATACGACTTGGTCTATGGCGCTGAGAACGGCTGGAGCGGACGTGGAGGATCGAACTGTCTCCCTCGCTTCGGATGAACGGAGTAATGTCCTTTGGCGCTGGGCGGGCATTCGTCCTGTGATGCACCTTCCTTGCAGCTTCTCCTGCCCGGCAACGCTGACTATCGGCGGCCGCCTGGCCGATCTGGGCAGAGCCTCTGACTACGTCAGAGAGGTCGACTGGCTGCAAGAGGTGCTCGGCTGGTCCGTTCAGTGGAGCGCCTTGCACGGCATAGCGTTAGTCAAGACTCCGCTTCTCACAATGACTACCAAGACAGACGCGACCGCGGACCGCTACGTTGTTGCGGCGGTTGGCGATCAGCCCGATCACGCCCTCCCCACTGGCTTGTCGTTCCCCTACCGTTCCCCCACCAAACGACCCATGCGAGAGTCACGTGCGTTTAGGCGAGGGCTAGAACTACCGATTATCGAGGTTCGTTCCGGTGAACCACGGTGGCGCTACACCGATAACGGATTCCCCTCCCACTCGGCGATGCTTCGCTTGCAGAAGCCCCTGATCGATGCTGCTGCAAGAATTGATATGGGCGGGCCGGTACGAGTCCTTGATCTCGGATGCGGCAATGGGGCTCTACTCGAGAAGATTCGAATGACCCGTTCTAACGTGGTCCCCAGCGGTATCGATGCAGCGCCGGAGAAGGTGAGCCGCGCCCAAGCAATACTCCCAGACTATGCGGACTCCTTCGTTGTAGGCGATATTCTTGATGCCGACTGGCCAACCGACGTAATTGACCTAACGATCGTATCTATAACCCGCTTCAACGAAGGCTCAAAAAGTCGTGGCTTGCAGCTGAAGAATCGCATCGCCGCGTGCTCTAGCTTTGTACTTCTCTACTTCTACCCTGAGGAGGAAATACAACAATCGAGCTGGAAGATTCACGAGCCACTCCAACTATGGCCCAACTGCCACATCCTCAGCGACGGTGGAGAACCCCCAACTTCCACAAGGTGGTGGCTGATACGCCTAGCCGAGCAGTTCAACTGATTGGGTAGCTCTGCTTCGATCCGAGGGAGGGGCGCCGGGGCTTGAAAGCTTATGGTCCACCTGAAGGGCACGAGAAAAAGTTAAAGACGAAGGCCGGCTTCAGCGCAACGTGAGGTCAGAGCGGCGCGGTAGCGGCGTATACAACGCGTGAGGTGACTGTCTGATTAGCCCTGTCCAGTTCGCGGTGGTCCCGGTTACCGAATTGCCTGATGCAAACGAATGTGGCACCGGCCACCTCCGCGTGACAATGGTTTCCGTGAGCGGCACCGGCGCGGCGCAGCCCTACCTGGCTAATCTAAGCCGCCGCGCAAAGTCGAAAGGTAGGTGTCTATCAGGGTCGCAACCGCATCGTCGCCAACAATGGCGAATGGAAATCCCTCGATATCTACAGGCGTAGTGAAATCGCCGCTTACCATTGACTCGACGTACCTCTGCTGGAGTTTAGAAATGGTGCTCTTGCCTACCTCAACGAGGCCGTCCGAAACTGCTGTCTCTACGCCCTGAAAGTCACGAACGGCCTGGATCGTCTTCGCACCACACTTGCCGTCGATAGCAATCTCACCCAGCTCTCTTCGGACCCGCCAGTCGCACAGAAGCAATTGAACGTACATCACGTCACCGGCCTGGTTGGACCCGTTCGCTCCAACAGAATTACGTATCATGAGCGGCACCTCTTCAATTCGTGCGGTTACCTTTCACTACGAGAAGACCAGCGACCCTACACCCGCCGCAATCATCAGCATGATCATTACGGCTAGCATTGCGGCCCGCTCAACTGCATCAACCACTTTCTGAGGTACTGGGCTGCGCAACCGGCTTTCTTTGCAGATTTCATATACGATGAGTCCTGGAGCGACCCTCATCCAACGGAGCGAGATTGTTGTGACGATAAATCCCTTATTCTCGATCCACAATACTTCCTCTTTGTCTGGGCCTGGGTTGTAGTTTCTCCCGGCAGTGTAAGGAAGGTTGTTTAAGTGACACATGATCTCAAGCTGAGCCACTTTGGCTATTCCTTTGGGCCGACTGGCGGCGGAATTGGGTTTAATTTCGTAAAACTCCATAGCGGGCCGAGCCGGGCTGTGCGTCCAAAAGTCCGGATTCTTGATCCCGCCTCCCGCCATGGTTGCTTGAGTTGCCAGCGACGCTTCGTTAACGTTCGGGTTGTTCTCTTTTAGAAATGCGATTAAGAGCATCGTATTGAGGCCGCGCACGTCTTCAAAGATCTGAGTCCCGTCAAAGTTGCGTCTCGGGAAGACGGACGTCAGCTGATTGAATCCCTGATTGCTGCAGTAGTGCTCAAAGATCTTCTTCTCTGCGAAAGCGTCGACAACATCACCCATGGCGTTCTCGATTTCCTCTGGCATACCGGGAATCTCCTCCGGCGGCTTACAGGTCTTTCCCATTCCAGTCTCCTAGCAGGTCTCGGGTCCAAGAGCCTGCGATATCACATAAAACAATATGTCAGTTTCAAGAACTGGCTTGAGGCTATCTCCCCGTCCGTTACTGTGGCGTTATCGCCGTATCACGGGAAAGGACCATGCTTTTCGGCTGCCGATCGGTATCAGGGCGCGCGCCCTCACATGTGGTGGGACATACATAAACACGACCGTTTCTTCCTATCCGTATATCGCCACGCTAGTTGTTAGCCCGAACCTCGACCCGGCCTATCGTTCGGGGTGGCTGAGCTGCGCGGCAGGTGATGCGCCTAAGTCTGGTTACCCCTTGGAAAGCCCTCTCGTGCAGCTCAATGGCCAAGCACCGGTGGTAACTTCATCATCCTGCAGGGTAAGGACGAATGCGCCGCAGATTTCAACCAGGTACCTGTGCCTTTCCCTTACACCTCAAATCATGAACTCCGCAACTTCTGCGCCTCTACTGGCTTGGGTATCAGCGACATCAGGGCGAACAACGAGCTGGCAATAAGAACCGAACACGAAATCCGTTCAGGACTGCTCAAAATCCGTGCGTCATGGAGGACTGCATCCGCCGAAGCGTCACCCGGGAGGGCATTCTTCCGGGCGGTCTCAATGTCCGCCGACGCGCAAAGACCTGGTTCGGCCGCCTATCTCAGGGAGACCCAAACTATGATTTATTCGCCTCGGACTGGGTCAAGCTCATGGTCATGGCAGTCAATGAGGAAAATGCATCCGGAGGTCGTGTTGTCACAGCCCCAACCAACGGAGCCGCAGGCATTACTCCGGCAGTCCTCCACCACACAACGACCTACGTTGAGCAGATCGCCACTGCGTCCGAAGAAGACAAAATATACGCCGTCGTCCGCTTTCTCCACAGCCGGAGCCAACGTCGTCTTGTACAAGGCGCGGCCCGTCCATTTCAGGAGCCGAGGTTGGCTGCCAGGGTGAGGTGGGATCGGCGGCATCCATGGCGGCCGCAGGCCTTACCGAGATCCTGGGAGGAACGCCGGAACAAATTGAAAACGCCGCCGAAATCGCCATGGAACACAACCCTCACCTGTGATCCATTGGCGATCTGGTCCAGTTACCCTGCATCGAACGTAACGCGATAGCTGCAAATAAGGCCATCAAAGCCGCAAGAATGGCGTTGCGCGGCGACGGCAAGCACCACGTCACCCTCGACCAGATAATAGAAATCATGCGACAAACAGGACTCGACATGAGCGAGAAGTACAAAGAAACCGCAACCGGCGGACTCGCTGTTAATGTGCCCCTTTGCTGACGAAGGCATGCTGACCTATAGCGGCTGATCACTCCCCCGCCGATACTCATGGAAAGCTGCCCGCCAGAACAGGACCAAGGTCAGGCCGCATCCGCCACTCGATGTTGCGTTTTACCTACACCCCAACCTGACGACGACGACGGTGTGATGTGTCTTATGATGCCCCCTGGCTTCCAGAACCAGAGTGCACCTGAGGCTCCTGCGGCCCACAACCGAGGACAACTCTAATTGGTTATCCACCGCTACTGCTGTCAGGGAGCTACTCCAACGGCTCCCATTCCCAGCCGTGGATAACCAGAGTTGACCCAGCTTTGGACCGTCTCCCCTGTAGGCAGGAAGCGTCGGTGATCTAGACATGGCCAAGCTGACAGGATCAATTATCGGAGTTAGGGCTTTACAGCTGACCGGACCAGCACTATGGGTGGCCTGCTCGACTCTTGAGGCTTCAGCGGTGAGGTGAGGTCAGAGCGGTGCGGTCGCGGCGTATACAACGCGTGAGGTGACCGTCTCCGTCCCGTCAGGGGCATCCGCGTAGAGCATCTCCTCCTCGATGATCATCAACCGCTGCTGGCCGCCGTTGGCCGGAACGGTGACTTGTCCTGTCCACGTCGCAGTGGTCCCAGTCACTGAGCGCGCCAGTTTTGTGCTGGTCCCCTCAACCGGCTGCCACCGCAGGACCTCGTCGGCGACTGCGGGGTCCGCCCGCTGGACCGACACCGTCACCGCCGGTAACTCGCTGTCGTCCTGGGCGTTTGTTCCTCGTCCTTGCACTCCTGTGTAGCTTGGGCCGGCCACTGTGACCGTCCGTATCGACTGGTTGTTTAGCACCGCCGTTACGGTTGCAGTCCGGTCCGGTACCGGTTGCACGATGTCGGCGAGCACAATCGGCGACAACGCACACCGGGGCAGCGAGTTCGGTTGATAACGCACCAGCGACAGACGCACGAACGGCGCGTATGCCTCGCCCGTGTCGACGTCGATGTCCGCGAACCACCGTTTGGTTTCTTCGTCGTACTGGGGCGCGACGGCGACCACGCTGACGGTCCCTACGGCCGGCGCACCGACGAGGGGCAGTCTCTCGGCGATTATCGGATTCCCGCGGAAGCTCGTTGGTCGCAGGTTGCGGAGAGGTGCGCTCCCGCGAATGAGGTCCTGCCCGATAAGGGAGACAAATGGGTAGTCCGACCCTTTGGGTGAGATGACTTCGCTGCCGATAACCACGCCCAGCAGTTCCCCATCCCCTGACGACCACCAGCCGCGGCCCATCCAGATCCGCAGGCCCCCGCCCTGCCGTCGGATCACCCGGCTGCCGTCTTCTTCGCTGGCGCTCCATCCCATCGTGGGCATGACGTAGTGCAGGTCGGGCAGCTTCGGGGGTGCCGAGTTGGGCACATCTACGGAGTACACGTCACTGGTTACCGACAGGCGTTCCTTTTGGTCGATCCAGCTAGCAGGGAAGTCCTCTCGGAAGGGCGTGGTCGCGGTCAGCGCATAACTCACCCGGCGGTATCTTGTGTCGCCGAACTGGTGCGGCTTCATCAGCCTCTGCTCCCGCTCGCCTGTCTGTTGCGTGTCGAAGGTCAGTTCCTTGCCGTCGCGGAGCCGATAGGCCGCGGGCAGCCCCTCTGGTACCAGCGCCGAGGCGTCCATCGGCATGCTGAGCACGGTCATCCGAGCGGACAACCTGCGTGGGCCGTCCTCGCGCGCGTCGTCGACCGGTTCGGTCCAGGAGGCGTCCAGGTCCACCTTCACGGTGGAGGCTCCGTGAAGGTAGGCCGTTCCCGCGACCTCAGCGTGTGTGGCTCCCTGCTGGCGGCTCACCCGGACGCCGTCCCATTCGGGCACCATCAAGGGGTGCTGCACGGCGTGCACCAGCTCGAGGTCGTGCCATGGCGTCGTGAGCCAGCAGCGATTCTCCTTCATCGCGGTGATGACCCGGTCGAGCTCGGCCCCTCCCAGCTCCTCCTCGCACCACCGTGCCATCCCCATCAGGCTCAGGTCGGCCAACTCGGAGGCCATCCGCACCCGTGCGGTCCTCGCCTGCGGAAGGCTGACAGTCAGCACCCGAGTCTCCTCGTCCCATTCGGGCGGCCCGTCGCCACCGACGAGCCGGAGCCGCAGAGGCTGTGCTTTCCACCAGATGCCGTCCGCGGTATCGAAGGACAGTCGGAAGGGCTCGCCTTCGGGTGTCCCCGGCAGGCCCCGGAAAATCACCCCGACGGCAAGCGGATCGGGCAGGTAGGGCAGCTCCAGCTGATCCACAGCGTGCACGACGTACCCTCCTCCGGTCCCGTCTGGGGTGGGGATCCCTACAACTTTCGCACCTGGGGCCTCAGGGTCGTTGAAGCTCCCCTTCTCCCGCCTTGCAATCTCATAGGCGCCGCGGATGCCCGCTACCCGTTCCGGGCTCGGGGGCGTACGGTCTGAACCCATGGCCAGGTCGAACATCCCGTGCTTCTCGGTCAGGTCGTAACTCGCCTTCGGCGGCGCCAGATGCCGCACGTCCTCGGGTGTGTAGCCCGGATGATCGGGGAACTCGGTGTTGAACTGCTTGGCGTAGTCGCCCGGCTCGGTGCCGATGTCGCTGCGGATCACGAGGCGGTGCAGCGAAGCGCCCTCACGATATGCCGCGTAAGGCACCGCTACGGGCGCTGACACCGGTTCGAACCGCAGGTAGGGAGCCACCTTGAGGTCGCCGACCCCCAGCGCGTCGGCCTCCCGGAGTGTCGGACCACCTCCGACTAGATCAACCTCGCGCAGCCGCACACGGTAGGAGCGGCCGAACCGGAGGCGTGGCAGCGAACCGGGCACAACCACTGAGGTGAAGCTCAGACCCATTGCTGTCTGCGGGTCATTGGGCACGGTCGCAGGCAGCGTCTCGGGCCGGTCCGGGTCGGGAGCGTCGGCGTGCCGTGACAGCGGCGCCCCGGCGCGTGGGGCGGACAGGCTCCAGCCGTCCCATGACACCAGCACCTCATGGACGTACAGCTCGCCGTCCGGGTCCGGTTGCTGGCCGGGAGGGGTGAGCCGTTCGGCGAGGCTGACCAGGACCTGCCCCTCGCCGGTAGTCGGTGCCAGCCCTGGCGCATACTTCTGCGCGGTGGCCGAGAGGACGCGTTCGTGCAGGGAGTGCCACACTCCGGTCTGCTCGTCGAACACGTCGAGCCGGTAGCCGCGGACGAGATCCTCGGCGTAGAGCTGCGCGGCGCCGCCCTCGATGACGCTGTTGACGGTGCCGCTGTGGCTGAACTCGGCCTGCAGCAGGTCTGCCCGGCCGGTCTGCACCAGCGCCAGACCGGCAGTGCGCAGGGTGCTCAGGCCCGCGTCCTCGGGCTGGCTGAGGGCGGCGCCCTCCGCCGCGGGTGGCGGGGTGGTCACCGTCGTTGCGGTCGCGATCGTCTTCAGGGCGCCACCATCGACATCGACCTGGGTAATGGTGAAGCCCATGGACATCAGCGGCACGAGGCCCTCGGGCACGGTAGCGTCGTGCATCTCGCGCGCGGCCACGAAACGCCCTCCCACTCTCGTGAAGGCGGTATGGTGGGCGACGCTTTCTCGCACCACAGCGTCGGCCGGGTTGGGTGGTGGCATTGTCGGCGTCGCGGTGAGGAATCCGGTCGGTCCGGGGACGGCTTCGGCGGGAACCGCGAGGTCGACGGCCAGTCCGAGGCGGCGCCGCAGCTCGGGATAATCCTCGAGGGCGCCGAGCATCTGGTGAAAATCGACGGAGGCACGGTAGTGCTCGCCGTCTGTGGGCATCTCGCGCGGCTCGGTCTCAGGGGAGGAATGGAAGAGCGCGGCGCGCTCGACCTCGAAGACGGAGCCCGGTGCCAGTGGGTGGATAGCCGGGCCGCCGTGGATCCCCGCCGCCCAGCGGTGGGCGGCTTCGGCGCGGGCTTCCGCGAGTATTCGATCGGCGGCGGCGGACACGCCGATGTGCCGCTCGATCTCGCCGTAGCGGCTCTGGCCTGGCTGGAAGACCTCCGACAAGAGCTCGTCGAGTCCGGGCACGAAGGGCTCGACCCTGTGCTGGGTCTGGCGTTTGGGCAGGTTGTCCGGTGACACGGCGGCGGTGCGTGAGTAGAGGCGCTTGAGCTGGTCATGCACCCTGACCACGTCAAAAGTGACCACAGGCCGGTCGGCCAGGTGGGGGAACTGCCACGTTTTGACTGGCGTGTCCGGACCGAAGAGCGCCGCCCACAGGTCGGCATCGGGCCCCGGACTGACAACCTCGGCTGGCAGGTCGAGGCCGTCGGCATCAACCTGCCATGTAATGGACGCAACGCTGGTCGGCCAGATGAGCAGGTCGGGAAAGAGCGCCAGGGCGGTGCCCTCATCTGTGCACAGCCGGGGGGACATGCTGGCGGTGACACGGAGTCGCCCGTCGGGCAGCACCCCACCCGGAACGGTGATCCACTGCAGCTTCTGTTCCGTGGTCATGCCACCTCCAGTGCGTAGGCGAGGCAGTAGTCCTGCCAATCGTCGGGGGACAGAACCTGCTCGAGGGTAGGGTCACCGGCGGGCCCAGCGAACCGCTTCTCGACCGAGAGCTTCACGCTCGTGCTGAAGCACAACACCTTTACCGAGACAGTGAGGCTCGCTTGGCCCCAGATCTCGTTGCGGCCAGCTCCCTTGTCCCGGTAGGTGAAGGCCAGATAGAACTCCAATGAGACGCTGATTAGGCCGAGGACCTCGAGGAAGCCGCCGCACCGGAAGTAGCCGGTGAGTTCGTTCCCCTTAGTCTCGGACAGTTTGAAGTAGACGCCGGCCATGACGTAGACACCGCCGCTGGCAACCCCAAGGTTGAGCGAGATGTTGCCCCCGAATTCGATGCTCGCCTCGATCTCCTCGACCCCGGCGGCGCTGACGCCGAGAGCGAAGAACCCTCCACCTCCGAAGAGGGTCACGGTGACGAGGAAGGGGTTTTCGCGCGAGGACAGCGCGAACCGCAGCCCGGCCGGCTTGCCGACGAACGGCAGCGAGAGAACCGCCGACAGTGACAGGTTTTGCAGTGAAAACACTCCTACGCCGCAGGTCGGGATGCCCAGGCTGAACCCGGCCTTGATCCCCTCCGGTCCCACGGAGATGGCGGGCGGGTCGCTGAACCCGTCGGCCGGAAGGAGCGTGCGGATGGTCTCGATGAACTTGAGCGCCCCCACGAACTCCAACCCGACGCCCTCGGCGGTGACATCAGGCTTGCGCCCGGGAAGCGAGACGAATTTCATCGTGCCCATGGACAGCTGGACCACGCCAGCGAGCGTCAGGCTGAAGCCACGCAGTTCCCCGGTGACCGTCGTCTTGGGCGGCGTGCCGTCAAGCCGGGTAACCGTTGCCACGTCCAGCAGGAATTGCGCCTTGCTGAGCTCGAAAACGGGCTTCAAGGGAGGCGATACCTTCAGCTGGGGCTTCCAGACAAGCCGGGTGACGTTGGCCACCGGAAGCCCGTCGGGTCCGGGCACCGGTCGGGTCCGGATGACCGGGGTCGGGATTTTGGCATCGGCGTCTCTCAGGGCGGCGTCGAGGTCCGCGTCGGACGTTCCCCCAGGCCGTTCCGGCATCGGTGGTCCTATCTCTGCGAGCAGGTCCGCGAGGTCGACCGTGCCGAACAGCTTCATCCCGGCGAACAAGGACTTGAGCAAGGCAGTGGGAACCGGGCCCGCCATCAGGGCCGGCATCGCCCCCATCGTCGCTGACAGCGCATCGAGCTTGATGGCAGGAGTGGCCACACCACCGCCGCTGGCGGCGTGCACAGCGAAGGGAATCTCCGGGTAGGTTGCAAAAAGCCCCGCCGGGTTCGCCGCCGGGGCCAACCCGTGTTCCAGGAAGGTGGGGGCCAGACGCACCTCCACCGTCTGCGGACGCCCGGTAAGCTCCTCGACGGCGCGGAGGTGAATCCCGGCCACCACCGACTGGGGAAGCCACCCGGGAAGATAGTCGGGCGGGAGAGCCGCTCGATCCCGTACCTTGACCAAGTCGAAGGTTAGGTATTCGGTCGGGGCGGTGGTGGCGTCCGGCTGGCCGGGCAGTGCCTCTGCGAGGGCTAGATGTTGCGCGTGCGCCTCTGCAGTGCGGTTGGGCGCCGGCGCGCTGTTGAACGTGCTGATGATGCTGTCGGCATTACCGACGGTGGAGTAGGGAATGAAGAGCATCGGCTTGGTCAGGCTGACCCGTCGATCCTCGCCGTCGATGCTGTCGAAATCGAACCGGACCAGTTGGCCGGACGCCTTGATCCACAGGGGCGAGCCAAGTGCGCGGTCGATCTCTTCCTGCGCGGTCTCACCGCCGAAAGAGATCCCTAGGTCGATCTTGGGGGTCTCGAGGGTTCGCAGCTCGATCGTGCGCAGCGGCATCTCGCGACTGCCCGAGGAGTAGCCGGGCGCCAACAGACGATAGTCGAGGAAGGGTTGGGTGACGACGATCCGGTAGTACTGCCGCAGGACGGTCCGGGTACCGAAGACACCAACATTGCCATGGGGGCCGGGTTCGGTACCCAGGGACACCGGCTCGAACCGACGCTCCGTGACCTTAACGATCGAGGCGCGGTGACCGGTATCGAGGAAGCCGCGCCGAACGACCTTGACGAACTGGTCGCGCCCAAGGCCAGTGATGTGCTCGTAGGCCTGCACGTTGGGGACGATGACCCCGAGCCGCTCCAAGTCTTCCGGGTTCTGGTCGTTTCGGGGGAAGTCGAATGCCCCCAGCACGTGGTGATGTGCTCCGAGCGAGGTAAGTGTAACGTGCTGGGCAGTCAGCGTGGCGGGCGGGGGCACCAGCGGGCCCGACCTGCTCAGCCGGCGACTGATCAACACCCACAAGAGAGGCGAGAGCCGCAGTTCGCGGAAGGACTTAGCCGCGTTGCCAAAGTCACTGGTCAGGGTGACAAGGTCGGCAATCTCGCTGGCCGAGAGCGATGTGAGGAACGGGTCGGTGTCGCGGCCCCAGATCGCGCGCAACTCGGGGTGCGCGCCGGACAGCCGAGTGTGCCAGAGCTCGGTCACGCCGTCTACGGCGTGCGGTGTGCTGCGGTGCGTCCATCTGTGGTCACCAACCGGTGATAGGACCAGACGGTAAGCCAGTTCCAGAGCGGTAACGTCTGCGGCTGGCGGGGTAGGACGGGCCGCCCCGGCGCTAGTCGGTGTGCCGGGTGGGTGCGCGTGAGGCGCCAAAACAGGGCGCAACGCTGCCCAGCCGAGCAGTCCAGCGACGGTGAAGGGGATACCAGGCCCGTCCAGAGGGACGTCAAATGCCAGCCGGCTTGGCGACGCCGCCATCGACCGCACCGGCACTGGAGTGACGGGCGCGTTCTGCGTCTCCGACTCCAGAAATGCCTGTTCGGCGATGTGCTGAGGCTGGAAATCGAAGACGACCCGTCCAGGAGTCGCCGGATCGACAACATGCAAGGCCCCGTCGTTCTCGAGGGCGAGATTGGTCAGAGTTATGTCCAGGACCAGCAGATCCTGGGTTCGGAGCACACGCAGAGTAATGGTTTCAACAGCCACAACACCCTCCTCAAACTACCTCGCCATCTGAGCCCAGTGCTCCCCGGAGGCAGGATGACCTAAACAAACGTGGCACCCACCTCGGCGCGGAAATGGGTTGGCTTATGCGCCCCAGCTGGGGGCCAGGCAGCATCAATGGCCGCCTCGCCTTGCCCAGCCAATGCAACGAGTCGATCTGACAGACCTCCCAGTTCAACCATCCGCTACACCGTCAACGGGATGGCGACCTGCACGCTGGTAGGATCGCCCAGGCTCAGCGGACTGGTTCCTTCATGCACCGGATCGAATGAGTAGACAAGCCGCTGCTGCAGATACACCTCATACGCGGGGAAGCCGTCGTGGGTCCCCATCAGGCTGTAGGTGAAGGCGGGAACCCCAGTCGCCGAGACCACGAGGTCAAGCTGACAGTCGATCGCGGGCGCTAACGCCTCAAGCGGGTTTATGCCGTTGACACTAAATGAGACGCGAATATTCTTGATCAAGCCAAAGGGGTCTGCAGGTTCGAGCCGACCAGTGACGTTGAGGGCATCGTCCGTGACGACCGCCGTCGCAATGCCGTTTGGAAGCGCCTCCGTGCCTAGCAACGGGTTCTTCTGGATCTCCTTCCACCAGTACGGCTTCCCCCAGACGTCGACGAGCTTGTCCTTCGTGTACCAGCGGCTTTCGCCGAACATTCTGCGCTTGACGCGAATCGGCGTTATCGTAGTGGGCGAATCATCTATCTCCACCCACAAATCTGCCCTGGCGGTGCCTTCCCCGTAGCTGAAGCCGCGATCGTCCCCATCGAATCCTACGTCGCCGACGACCGGTAGAGGGATGGTCACGGCACGGGACGGAATGAATAAACGCAGGCGAGCATCGATCATCCTATCGGCTCCTGCTGGAAGCCAAGTTGCAGTTGCTGGAAGCGGTTGATCGCCCCGATCGCCTTCAGGCCAACAAGCCCACCTACCTGCAGAGACGGATTCGAGCCACCGAATCTAGCATCGACGTGATTGAGCAGCATCTGCACCGTGAAGACATCGTCTAGAACATTGGTGCCCCCGTCACCGACGCTCGAGGACAAGCCGCTTACGCTCATCGTTTCTGCCTCCCATGGATACAGTGAATTGTGGCTGCGTCTGGCTGCCCCAGCGCAAAGTACGTCGGCACCGACGTCGACATCGTTTTCCTTTCTACGGATAGGATTTTTCTTTCATTGGTGGGTATCAAAATGGTCTGGCCATTTCACAGTGAAAGGTGTTCCGCGTAGACGAAAAGCAGCCGACTACTTAGGTTCCTTGATATTGGAAAACACCCAGCGTTACGGCGGCGTTACTGGCGGGCGCCATGTTCTGCTCCAGCGGTCAGGTGGCTAAGGGCGGGGACCAGCTCTTGCTTACACGTGTGGTTTGCAGCTTCAGCTGTCATGCACACGTTGCGATATCGTTTATCTTGTCCCCCTTGATCCATTTGATTTGGGGCTAGGGCACACCCGAGCCTGACGTCAGGCGTCAGTGGAAATAGTGTGTAAACAGGTCTTCGTAGACGAACTAGACGACTTGTGGCATCCCGTCTGGAGGTCATCCTGACAGGACGGTATAGCCCTCTGCATTGGAAACGGTGGTATGAGCCGTCCATCGGCGTTCTTTCGAGCACGTCTTTTGGACGGCTACACGTGTGGAATTTTCAGGGGCAAAATTTGCTTAACCGGCCAAGCTTCGGGATTACGGCGGCATGACATGCAGCCCAGATTGGTTGAAAAGCCTCTGCTGCGTTGATACCTTGTTTCGCTCCACCCGACGAGTGTTCAACGTACTTCAGCCAATTTTTCTGTCCCTGCTCAGGATCTTTGTACAACTCCTTAAGGGATCGTGCACAACTGGCCGTCCCTTGGGTGGCACCAAGTGCGGCCTTCAATCGATCAGCAAGATCGGTTTCATGCGTGATTTTTGCAGCGTCCGAGGCGGCTTCTTGTCCGCTCTTGACGCAACCATAGATTGCCCCAGCGACGGGGCTGGAAGCCTTCAGTTGCCGCTTTCGTACGAATTCACGAACACCTTCATCAAGATTTCCTGACTCTGCGTTGATATCCAGGTTTTCCAACGCCAGCTTCTGACTTATCCAGCCAGAGGTGAGAGTTGGCTCGGGTGCCCAGGCGATCTGGTCCGGCCATTCCGAAATGGACGGTGTCACTATCTCCCCCGGCACCACATAGGTTAGTTGCTGTTGTCCGCCCCCTATTAGGGTTCGAAAGAAGGTTGCTTCGCTGGTTGGTTGAGGATTCTCGGCGAAACTCCAACTAATGGTGGGCGCCATAACCCAGACTTGGTTGGTGTTGTTATACAACACGTAGTCTCCGTTGGCTGTGGACCGGCAAAGGTTAAAGCCAGTAAAAATGCTGCTGTAGTCCTGATCCTGGGCATAAAAGGGTGTGCCGGGAGCCCCGTATTTGTAGTGATCGTAAGCTGCGCTGGGACAGGGTCCCGCCTGCTGCACGGGTTCAGGAGCATCGGTCGGCTCCTCGGCGACCGGCGGTACTGCGATGCCGGGTGAACCCGTGCTCTGATCTTTCGCTTTCTCCTCGCAAGAGGTTGTCGCTGCCCCAAGGACGAGGGCCAATGCTGCGGTTAGTGCCGCACTCCTGTTTTTCTGCACAGAAAGCATATCCGTTACCGCCTTATGACGACGCGGTGGTAATCATGGTACGCCTGCAGTTGCCGTGGCGGTAGGACGTGACAATCCGGGCTTGAATCGGCAGTAAATCACTGTGCAGAGCGTGAAAACACTTGTCTAGTGTGTGGCACGAGTATCCGGCTACGAGCACCAGGCTCATGCTCAGTACCCGGACTCGACGCATGCCAGAAACAGGGTAGCGAAGGTCTTGCTTTATGGCGGGCTTTCGCCCATTCTTCGAGAACCGGGCGACGTCCCCGGGTCAACTCAAAGGAGAGACCATGACCACCGAAGAGACTGTAACCGAAATTACCCGACCTCTTAGTTTTGCGACCGCCGCTAAGCGGGACGCAGTTCAAGAATTCGTTGAATCCCTTGCCCGTGATCCCCGAATTGAGGCATCAATCTCGGTACAAGAAACCTATGAAAAACGCCCCAAACTTCCACCAGGACACCACGGCATCGGTGTCGTGGAGTTCTTTATTATCATCGCGGGAGCTGCGTATCTGGTCAGACTGGTCGCTGAGATTATTGAAGACCTTGGACGCACCGGAGGAACCGTTATCGACGCGAGCGGAGATGGGCAACCCAAGGTTTACACAGATCCGAACTTGCCAGATGACTCAGTCACCATTCTGTCCACGGACGAGAAGAAGGTAACCTACACGCCGCAAGAATCGGTCTTTGAGACCCTGATGGCTGTCCTCAAAGAGGTACTCATCTCTGTGCTCTCGGGGGCTAAAGACAAGGCCAAGGATATAGCCGAAAAAATTAAGGATGTCGTGGTGGAGCGCGGTGGTTCTGAAGAAGAAGTCAAGGTCTCATAGTTTCGCCCTGCTATTGAGCGCTCACCACAAGGTCGTAGAGTTTGGCTTAGCTTCGCCGTCTGGGTACTTGCGCTCATGAAATTGACGACCAAGGCCTTCCTACGAAGTCAAAGTGGGCCAAGATTCCGGTCAGAGTACTTTAGAAAAGCCCTTCAGGGGGAGGATCGCACGGTAGAGCTTTTAGCTTGTTCGCCGCGTGGCCGCCGGCGACGGGTTTGCAACCTTTGAAGGATCCGTCGGCGGAGAGAAGGACGCCCATGTGGTGGTCGGCGTGGTCTCTCCACCAGATGCTCATGCCGGTTGAGGCGTCGAGGCGGAGGAATTCCCAGGACCGCCAGAGGGCTTCGAGGCGACTGATGGCTTCTTCGTGTTTCCACCAGGATGGGCACCACGTTCGGTCTGTTCCGCTGAGGCTGCGTCGGTAGGCCGGGGAAAGCTTTTCCTGGACGAAGCTGACCAGGTCCGGTACACCAGTTCCGGCTCCTGTTCGGGTTCAGCTTCTGCCGGGTCCGGCGATCCTGATGGTTCGACAGGCAGCTCCGGGTCATCGTCCCATTCGCCCAGGTCACTCATCTGCTGCGCTCCGGCTGGATGCTGCGGCGGTAACCCAGGGATTCACCATCTCAGCGGCAGCGGTATCCACCGTTGCTGGACGCTTGGAAGGGTCGTGGGCGGCGATGGAGGCCCGGATTTTGGTGTCGTGTTTGCCGCCCATCCAGGGCACTGTTTCCAGCAGGGCTGCCGGGGCGCCGGAGGCGAACATGATGGCGCTGGGTGTTTGGAGGCGTCCGCTGCGGGAGTGGACGGCGAGTTCTTCGGCCGCTTCGACCGTGGCCACCGTTAGGGCGGTGACCAACGCCCGGTTCCAGATGGCGTTTGCAGTCTCGGCGGGCATATACAGCAAGAGCCACGCCATGCCGTCGCGGTCCGGACTGTACTCCATCCGCCGGTCGGCGGCACACTTGGTGTGGCGTTTTTCAAGAGTTTCGGGGTGGTGGCGTTCGCGCCACGTCCTCACTTTGGTGCGGAAGCGTGCGGGGACCAGGTCGCCCTCGGCGGCTCCGCGGGCGGAGTTGGGGGCGAAGGGGTCCAGGAAGTGGGCGGCCAGGGCGGCGGCCCCGGCGGAGCCGAGGCAGTTCGTTTCGTCAGCCAGGATTTTGGCATGCTGCCAGGCAATTGTCCCGCTGGACAGGGCGTCCATGGCCAGCGGAAGGGAGGAGAGCTGCCGGGCCTGGCTGACCAGCGCACCGGCCGCCGCGGAGCTTGACGGTCAGGACACCAGCGATTTCCGCTATGGCGGACATTTCGGTGCAGTTCCGCTCGTGCACAGGCGCGTCCGGCGGGGTAATGGCGTGCTGAACGTCGACGGCCTCAGCTGCGTCCTGGGCCTTGACCGCGGCGAGCTCCCCTTCCAGCCGATTTACTGCCGCTAACCGTTCCAGGCGAATTTCGTACCGGCGCTGCAGCACATCCTGTTCGGCGCCGGTGGCAGGTACCGGCCCTCCAGCCTCAAGGCGGGCGCCCTTCAGGAACAAGGCTGCCACGGAGGTAATAGAGGCACGAATGCCCTCCATCACTGCCGCCGTTCCCACGCCGTTTCCCATACCCACATCATCCATCGGGGCACTGACAATTTTGAGTGCTGTACCGGCGGTCTTGGCTCAGACGCAAGCGGGTGGCCAGTAACTCTTTCCCTGCTGCAGTTGCAGATCAGTCACCCACCCGCCGCGTCGGAGGACTCCGGCAAGATTCAGGTCATTGCCGACCACGACGACGTCCGCCGGCATCCCGGAGCGCAGGTCACCTACCTGTCGTGACAGTCCCAGGACGGCTGCGGGGACAGCGCTCGCAGACGTCACCGCGTCACGCAAAGAAACGCCGGCGGCCACCGCGGTCCGGACCACGTCCAGCAGCGTGGCCGTTCCGCCGGCGATTGCACCGGTGCCGTCCACCCGGGCCACTCCGCCGTCAACCGTTACGGCCACCGTGCCCAGCTTGTACTGGCCGTCCTGCAAGCCGGTGGCCGCCATGGAGTCGGTGACCAGGGCTATATTGTCAGCGCCAACGAGTTCGAAGACCGTCTTGACCGTCTCGGGGGCCAGGTGGACGCCGTCGGCGATCAGTTCGACGACGGCCGTCCCGGCGCGGGCCGCGCTGAGGCAGGCGGAGACGGGCCCGGGGGAGCGGTGGTGCATCGCGGGCATGGCGTTGAAGAGATGGGTGACGGATGGACGCTTCCCACTGAAGCCCGCCCCTGGTGATGCTTTCGAAAGTCCGGCGGCTGCCCGCTTCAGGAACATGGCGGCTGACTGGTGATCCGCTGCGGCGTGCCCCAGCGACGGAACGACCCCGCGGGCGGCCAAAAGGTCCGCTAAATCCAGGGCTCCGGGAAGTTCTGGGGCCAGGGTCACGGAGGCCAATGTGGGACCCGCCACCTCCAGCAGTTCAGACAAGAGCCCGGCGTCGGGTTCCAGCAGCAACGCAGGGTTGTGCGCTCCACACTGCCCGGCAGAGAGGAAGGGCCCCTCAAGGTGGGACCCGGCGATCAGCCCCTCTTCGGTCACGGTCCGTAGTGCCTGTAGGTTGCGCAGCAGTTCTGCGGGCACTGCCGTGACCAGGCTGGCCAGCAGTGTGGTGGAGCCACGGCTGTGGAGGTAGCGGGCCGCATCACGCGCGCCTTCCACCGAGCCGTCCGAGAAGTCAGAGCCGTGGGCACCATGGCAATGCAGGTCCACGAGCCCCGGGAGCAGCAGGCGCCCTGCAGCGTCGCCGTCATCACCGGGGCGCCCGGCAGGGCCCTTCTCCCCGGGAAAGCCTGACACCGGCCCGGCATAGGTGATCCGGTCGCCGTCCACTGCCACCAGGCCGTCCTCGACGTCCATGCTCGCGCTCACGATGTGGCCCCGAAGGACAATCTCTGCACCCATGGTCACCGTGTTCCGTATTCCGTCCGCACCTGCAGGTATGGCAAACCGCCGCATCCCATGAGGCAAGGAGAGCTGCTGTTTCGGATTATTGCAGACGGACGGTGCCACCGCTCCCGGTCACCCCGGCAGCCTGCGTCGCAAGCCGGGGGCGCGGTGCTGCAGTTCCACCCGCAACAAAGGATGGGAAATTTCCCATCTCCGTCCAAAACCCTTTAGTGTAGGAAACACTAAGCATGCTTCCTATTTCACTTAAGGGGTTCTACCTGATGCGAAAAGTACCCGCGCTTGGACTGATGACTGCAGCAATGATCGCCCTGGCGGGCTGCACGGGCGGCGGCGGTGGAGCCGCCACTCCCAGCGCTACCGGGACGGCGAGCGCCTCGGCCAGCCAGACGGCGGAAGCCAAGGTTTACACCGAGGATGAGCTCCGCGAGCTGATCTCGGGAATGAAGGACGAAGACGGCAACGAGCTGAAGCTGTACTCCAAAGAGCAGGTAGACCAGGGCGGCAACATCGCCAACCTCCTTTTGAGCACGGCAACCGTGGACCCCGTCGACTGCAAGGACATCGCCACGGCGGGCCTGCTGGACTCGGTGGAAAGCGGCGAGATCGCCGTCGCGCTCTCCGAGGGCGACCAGCCCCGTACAATCTCCGCGCAGTCGGGCAGCGACGGGCCCGGTGCCGTCGAAGTTCTGGACGAAATCAGCGGCAAGATGGACCAGTGCGATAAGTTCTCCGTCACCGCGCTGGGCCAGACCTATGAGGTCACCAGCGAGGAGCTCCAGGCCAAGACGGACGCCGAGAAAACTTTCGGAACGCTCAGCACCCGCAGCGGCGAGAACCAGGAAAAGCTGATGCAGGTCTCCGCCGCACAGGGCAAGCTGCTGGTTGTTGCCACCAAGAGCGGCGCAAACTTGGGCGATCCGGACCAGAAGGAGCTCGAGGACCTCATCGATGAGGTGCTGGAGAAGGCCGACGGCGGCAGCGCAACTTCCAGCCCGACGTCCACCAGCACGTCCGGTACAGCGGGCACCTCCTCACCGAGCGGATCGGCATCACCGTCCGCAACCGAGACCGAACCGTCCGCCACCGAGACCGAAACGGAAAGCGCCGAGACGTCCTCCGCTTCACCGACTTCGTCGCGCTAAAGGATCGCGCGGAAGAGTCGGGTTAGAGTAGGCAAAGGCGGGCGGACCCCAAGGGTCCCGCCCGCCTTTTCCCATGTATGCCAGGTGAAAGGCAGGAGCATGACCAGTTCAAATGAGGAGCCCGGGAACACGGCTGACCTTCGCGGCCCTGGTGATCCCGACGAGGCCAAGCACGTGACGGAGGCGCCGCAGAGCGGCCAGCACCCGGAGCTGCCAGGTGCGAGCAATATCCGTGAGGAGCAGCAGGGGCATGCAGCCGGAACCGTGCCGGCGTCGTACTCCGGCAGTGGCGGGCCGCCCCAGGAGCACAAGCCCGAGGAAGCACTGCAGGAGCCGGGAACCTGGGACGACGAAGTCTGACATGATCACCCGGGCCGATGTGGAGCACGCGGCACACCGAACCGCCGGCCTCACCCGCCTGACGCCGGTCCTGCAGGCGGCCCCGGGCGCCTTCCAGGGCGAGGTGTGGTTCAAATGCGAGTTCATGCAGCACACCGGGACCTTCAAGGCACGGGGAGCGCTGAACCGCATCCTCGCCAGCAAGGAACGCGGAGAGCTGAAGCAGGACGCCGGCGTGGTGGTGGCCTCCGGTGGAAACGCCGGCCTGGCCAACGCCTACGCCGCAGCCCTGCTGGGTGTCCCGGCAACGGTGTTTGTCCCCGCTGCCGCGCCGGCTGTGAAGGTGCAGAAGCTTAGGGCAATCGGAGCCACGGTCATCCAGGGCGGCGCCGAATACGCTGAGGCCTACCAGTCTGCTGTGGCCCACGCCCGGGAAACCGGTGCTGTTTATTGCCACGCTTACGATCAACCCGAAATCGCAGCCGGAGCCGGAACCGTAGGGACGGAACTGCTGAAGCAAATAACCGGGGTGGATACGGTGCTGGTTGCGGTGGGCGGGGGCGGGCTGATGGCCGGAGTCGCCGCAGCAGTGGAAGGCCACGCGCAGGTGGTGGGGGTCGAGCCCGAAAACGCGCCAACACTCCATGGCGCCCTTGCCGCTGGTGAGCCCGTTGACGTAGCAGTTTCCGGCATCGCTGCTGACTCCCTGGGAGCCCGCCGCATCGGCGACATCGGCTTCTCGGTCGCGGTCCGCACCGGCGTCGAAAGCGTCCTGGTGTCCGACGCCGACATCGTCAGTACCCGGGCGCTCCTGTGGAACGAGTACCGGGTGATTGTGGAACACGGCGCTGCCGCGGCATACGCTGCCCTGACCTCGGGCGCTTATGTGCCGAAGCCGGGCGAGCGCGTGGCAGTGGTTCTCTGCGGGGCAAACACAGACCCGGCCACCCTTTAGAACGGGCAGCCGGGTCCAGGCGGAGGTTAGCGCTTAGCTGCAGAACTGGCTGTAGGTGCTGCCGGCCTGCTCGTAGCCGGCCTGGAGTTCAGTCAGCCTGGCCTGGTCCGGGGTTTCCTTGGCCTGCTCGTCCGTGTATTCGATGATCGACTGGAGAGCCGGCTTGAGCTCTGCGGATGCAACCGCGTGAATAGGGCGGATCTGGTTGGCCAGGCGGTTCATGCCCGTCTTGCCGGCGTTGTTCGCCGGGTTGGAAACAACGCTTTGGATGCGCTCGCAGGTTTCCGCGGTGCTGAGCTGGGTCGAAGCGGTGCAGGCCGTGGCGGAGACAACGAGTCCGGCGGCGATCAGGGCTGTGGCGAGTTTCTTCATGGGTCCCTCAGTAGTTGATTGAGGCTTCGATTGTAAGCAGAATCCGGAAGCCGGTGCTGGTCCGTGATCCCCGCACCAACGACTATGAAGGGGGCATCGGGCTCTGGCGGGCCCTTCGGCCAGTGCCTAAAATGGCAGCACCATCGTGCGGAGCTGCCGCAGATTGGGCCCCGCGCACCAGCCCAATCCAAGGAAGCATCATGCGCCGAGTACCACGCCGAACCGCCGTCGGAATCATTGCTCTTCTGGCCCTGCTCTCACCCGCTGCGCTGCCGGCGGTGGCCTCGCCGCCCTCCCGGGACGAAGTCATTATTCTCGACGGTGCCAAGTCCGCCGAAGGCATCGCCGCAGGCAAGGGGAAGACTTTCTATGCCGGGGAGCTGATGACCGGGGATATTTTCCGCGGCGATATTCGTGACGGGAAGGCCAAACGGTTTATTGACGTACCGGATGGGCGGATGGCTGTCGGGATGAAGGCGGACGTCCGGAACGATCTGCTGTTCGTGGCAGGCGGGGGCACCGGGAAGGCATATGTCTACAACACGGAAACCAAGGCCACGGTGGCGGAGCTCACGCTGACCACCAAGGCGGGCTCGTTCATTAACGATGTGGTTCTCACCGACGACGGCGCCTGGTTCAACAACTCAAAGTACGGTGAGCTGTACCAGGTCAAGGTCAGCCGGTGGGGCGAGGTGGGCAAAGCCGCCAGGACGCTGACCGTGAAGGGCGAGGCCGGAGCTGCCTTGGCACCTGCGGACTTTGGATTCAACGGCATCGCGTCCAGCAGGGATGACCGTGCGCTGATCGTGGCCCACACAAAAAACAAGGCCCTTTACACAGTCGATCCGTGGAGCGGCGAAAGCAACAGGATCAAAGGCCTGGATGTCGAGTTCGTAGACGGCATCCTCGTGAAGGGCAACAACCTGTGGGCGGTCCAGAACAGGCTCAACCAGATTGTCCGCGTCAAGCTTGCCGGTGACCTTTCGTCCGGCACCGTCCGGGACGTCATCACCAGCCCGGCGTTCAACGTCCCGACGACGATTGCCAAGTTCGGCAACACCCTTGCCGCTGTCAACGCGAAGTTCGGCGTGCAGCCCACCCCAACCGTCTACGAGGTAGTGCTGGTTCCGGCACGCGACTGACTGATCCCAGCTTCATCCCCGGGGGCATGGAGATTCCGGCCGCGCCGTCGGTGCAGTACGCAAGCACCGACACAAAGGCATCAAGCACAGTGAAGCGCCGCCCGCCTCCAGTGGAGGTGGGCGGCGCTTTCGTTGGGTCCGGGAAACTTCGACGCCGGACGCTGCCTCAGCGGTCAGCCGCAGTCAGTTCCGGTGCCGGGTGGGTCCCGGTCTAGTGCTGGCCGAGGTTCCCGCCGATGGGCGGCAGTCCACCGTCGGGCCGGCCGTCGCCTGCACGCCGTTCGCCGGCGCTGAGGTTCTCGCCCTCGAGGGTTTCGTCGGACTCGCCCGTGGTGTCCACCAGGCCGTTGGTCTGGTCGAAGGCGTGGCCAATACGGTCATTACCCAAGTCGGCGACTGAACCGGTGGAGCCAGCTGCCGCCGTCGTGCCCGTGGTAGTGGTCGTATCCGTGGGGACTGGCGTGACGGTTACCGGCTCGGCGGGGGACACTGGGGTCACCGTTACGTCGGCACCCTCGGTGGTGTCCTTCTTGGACCCGGCCATGGCTGCCGCGGCGCCCGCTGCAGCAGCAACGCCCAGGCCGGCCGCGACCTTGCCGGAGATGCCCGCCTTGCCGGAATCGCCGCGGGATCCTGCTGCGTCCTCCACACCAGGCGTGCCTGCGGGTGCGCCGGAGCTTACGCTGCCGCGCCATGCTCCGCTGGCGTAGCCCTCAGCCTCGATGAATTCCTTGAACCGCTGCAGGTCTGCCTCGGCCTGGCGCTCCACGACGTTGAGCTTGTCGCCCACCTTCTCGATGATGCCTTCGGGCTCGTACTCGAGCGTCAGCTGCAGGGAGGTCTGGCCGCCGCCGATGTCCTCGAATTCAATGGCACCGGCGTTCGTGGCGCCTTCCGTGGCTGCCCACGCAACCTTGCGGTCCGGGATCTGCTCCAGAATCTTTGCTTCCCACTGCCGGCGGATCCCGCCGATTTCGGCCACCCACTCCAGCCGGTCGTCGCTGAGCTGCGTCACGCTCTTGACGCCGCCCATGAAGTGCGGGAACTCCTCGAACTGGGTCCACTGGTTGTAAGCGGTGCTTACCGGTACGTTCACCAGAATGCGTTTTTCGACCTTCGTGCTCATAACGTCTCCTTCGCTTTGTTACCGGAGCTGATGAGCTTGGTAAAAATCATCAGCATGCTTACCAACATACCTAATGGGCTGGCTGGTTTCCAGAGCAAGAAAAAATGACGGCGGCCCGAGGCGCCGGACTGCCGGTCCAGCGCCGCCGTCGGGCCTTTCCCGAGGTCAGGGCAGGAAGGGCTGTTCAGGGCTGTCCGGAGGGCGCCGCGGGGAGGGATGTAGCCGGAGTCCGCCAAGGCCAGCGTTTCAATAGCTGTTGATGCGGATTACTTGCCGGACCCGGCGGCTTCCGGAGTATCCGCGCCCTCGGCCGGGTCCTGGGAGTGGACCCTGATCTCTGTGGCATCGGCATCCGGGTCGCCCTCAGCGGGGGCTTCCGTGTGGACCCGTTCATCCTGCATTGGATTCTCGCTCATGGCTGCTCCTGACCGCACGGGGGTTTCGCTACAGTCATTCAGCGCTCCAGGGCCCGGCCTGTCAAGGACCCGCCGCTTACTCTGGCCGGGACAGGCCTTCTGTGCTGGACTGATGCTGCAGTGGCATCAAAACCGCCTGGGAGGCGGCATCTTTTCCAGGACGAATATTGCCGCCGGGATCTACCGGCTTTCGGAAGGAACACTCATGGCACAATACAAAATCGGCTACTTCGTGGGGAGCCTGGCAGCCGGCTCCATCAACAGGGTCCTCGCCAAAGCGTTGATAAAACTCGCTCCGGAGAACCTCGAGTTCACAGAAATCCCCATCAAGGATCTCCCGCTTTACAACTACGACTTCGACGCGGACTTCCCGCCCGAAGGCCGTGCGCTGAAGGAGGCCATCGAGGCGTCGGACGGCATCCTGTTTGTCTCCCCTGAATACAACCGGTCCATTCCCGGTGCCTTGAAGAACGCCATCGACTGGGGCTCGCGCCCGTGGGGGAGCAACTCCTTTGCCCGCAAGCCCACCGGAATCATCGGGGCATCCCCGGGCAGTATCGGCACTGCCGTGATGCAGTCCTCGATGCGCAGCGTCCTCAGCTTCCTGGACGCACCGCAGCTGAACGCTCCGGAAATGTACATCCACTACAACCCCGAAGTGTTCGGCGACGACGGCGAGGTCAAGGATGAGGGCACAGCCAAGTTCCTGCGCCACTACATGGAGGAGTACGAGGCCTTCGTGGAACGTGTCCTGACCGCCAACGCACCCGGCCACATCGGCGACCGTGAACCTGATACGGCCAAGCTGTCCAGGTAAAAACCCTCGCACTGCAGAATCACGGATGCCTGCCGTCAAGGGGAGGGCGGGCATCCGGGTCCCTAGTCAAGCGGCAGGGTGACTGTCACGGTGGTGCCCTGCCCCGGGGCGGAGCAGATGTCCACGGAGCCGCCGGCCTCGTGGACAGCCGCGGTCATGAGCCTGAGGCCGTAACCGTGGCGCCCGCACGTGGCGAGGTTGCGGTCGAAGCCTTTGCCGTCGTCGGCCACTACCAGGCGCACGCCGTGGTCCACGGCGGCGAGCCCCAGGTTGAGCTGCGACGCTTCCGAATACTTGAACGCGTTACTGAGCGCCTCGCGCGCCGACTGGTAGAGCAGAAGGGCGCAGTCCGCCGGAATCTCGATGCCCCAGTGCGGAGTGTCCCAGGCGACCGCCATCCCGTTCCGGCGGAGGGGCGCCGTGAGCCGGTGGATGCAGCCGGCCAGCCCCAGGGTGTAAAAGTCGAGCGGCTGCTGATCTGTCAGCACGCCTGCCACAACCTTCACGTCTTCAAAAGCTGTTTCGTTTCCCATGACTTCCTGCACCCCGCAAGCTGTTGGTTCGATACCTCCAGAGTGGACCTCCAGCGTCAACGGGCAGCAAGGTTATCCTCAAAATCCCATCAATTCTCCGTGCCGCAAGGCGCTGAATTAGTCTGGCTGCTTCAAGCCCGGCGGGATTCCGGATCCTGGCCGGTTCGAAGGTTCAAGGCCCGGCTGGGGGCCGGAAAGTTGGAGGACATGCCGTTGTGGGCGCAGGCACTGCTGTGGGGGACTGGCGCCGGAGCAGCGCTGGTCATTGGCGCGGCGCTTTCCTGGCGTTGGAACTTGCCGGCCAAACTGGTTTCCTCGATCATGTCCTTCGGATCAGGGGTGCTCATTTCTGCCCTGGCATTCGAACTCGTTGACGAGGCAGTTCAGGGCGGCGGACTGTGGCCCACCGTGGTTGGATTCCTGGCGGGTGCCGTGGTGTACGTCGGGGCCAACATGATGCTGGCCAGGGCCGGGGCCAAGCACCGAAAGCGCTCCGGCGGGCAGCAGCCGTCGGAATCCGAAGACCCCGGCAGCGGAACGGCAATCGCCGTGGGCGCGCTGCTTGACGGCGTGCCGGAATCGGTGGTCCTCGGCGTTGGCATACTGGCAGGCGGGGCGGTCAGTCCGGCGATGATGGCGGCGGTATTCATCTCCAACGTTCCGGAGGGACTTTCCGGAACCGCCGGAATGAAGAAAGCCGGCAGGAGCGCCCGCTACGTGTTCGGGATGTGGGGCGGCATCGCGCTGCTCTGCGGGGTGGCCTCTTTGCTGGGCTATGCCGCCCTGGAGAACGCGCCCGGGGAAGTAGTGGCACTCATTACCGCAGTCGCGGCCGGCGGCATCCTGGCAATGCTGGCGGACACGATGATCCCCGAGGCCTTCGAGGAACACCACAACCTAACCGGGCTCACGGCGTCAGTAGGCTTCCTTGCCGCCTTCACCATTCATCACCTCGGGGGTTAGGGCTTAGCGGGGACAGGACCACCTTCTCGACAGCGTTCGGCAGAGTACCCTCGTTGAAGAACCCGGCCATGGTCGGTGCTTCAAGAAAGGTGCGGATGTCCTGGGAAACAGTCGCCGGCCTCGTGGCGGGCCTTTTGCTGGCGTACGCCGTTCTGCTCCTCCTGCTGTGGTGGTACGCCCGCCGGCATCCCGAGACCGTCTCCATGAAGGATGCGCTGCGCCTGCTGCCGGACCTGCTCCGGCTGATCAGGAGGCTGGCCGCTGACCGGACGGTCGCCGTCGGGGTCCGGGTGCTCCTGGCACTGCTGCTCGCCTACCTCCTCTCGCCCGTTGACCTGGTGCCGGACTTCATCCCCGTGATCGGATACGCGGACGATGTCGTCATTGTGGCATTGGTGCTGCGCTCGGTGTTTCGGCGGGCCGGGCCCGGGGCGCTGGAAAGGCACTGGCCGGGAAGCCGGCCCGGGCTGGAGATTATCCTGAAAGCGGCGGCGCCGGCCCGCCGTCGGCCGTAAATTCTTTGGCCTGGTCCGCGCCTTTCGCGCCATGTGCTGTTAGCGTGGAGGCCCGGCCAAAGAAGGAGGAGCAATGACCATCAACTCACCCGATTCACTGCCTGATGACAAGCTGCAGGGGGGCGCGGCCCCCGGCAAGGGCAAGGACGGCAGTGTTCCCGGGGGCGCGGACGGCGTGGGCCTTGGCGCCGATGCGGAGCCCAATACCTTCGAACCCGAAGAGGATCCCGAGGCAACCGAAGAGCCGCAGACGGACTGAAGCCCGGCGGCCTGATGCCGCCTGCAGGCCCGGCTCAAGGTTCAATCAAGATTCAATTCGGTCGACCCAAACCGGCTTTCCGGAAGGTTACCAGCCGGTAGATTTTTAGATGCTTCCAAGTTCCCCCCGATGCGGAAGCACAACGGAAGCCCCCGCGCTTGAGCCAGACTCGCGTGGGGGCTTCTAACAACGAGGTGCTGCCGGTGCTTGCCCTGCCAGCCAACGCCCAGGACGGGCATTGCCCGCGGATGGCTGGCGGACGGGCGATTGAGAGGGGCCGGCGATGGCTGGGGGGCGGTGCCCGCGGTCTCAGAACGGACACCATCATCGCCGGCCCCAGCTTGATCCCTGGCAAGTGGCCGGGGAAATCGGAGGCTGAGACCTTGGCAGCGGAAGTAATTGATCCGCTGCTAGAAACACTAAATTGCTCCGGCGGCACGTACACGAGTAGTCGGTACTCGTTAATACCGAGGAGTCCACTTGTTAATACCGAGGAGTCCACTTGTCTGTAGGGAGAGGCCCGGGAAACCCGCAGGAAAAGGGAAAGGGCGCCGCTCCGGTTGGAGCAGCGCCCTTCCTGCAGCGGGAAGTCAGTCTTTCTTGAAAGCGTCCTTGATCTTCTCGCCGGCCTGCTTCAGGTCCCCCTTGGCCTGATCGCCTTGTCCTTCGGCCCTCAGGCTTTCATCGCCGGTAGCTTCTCCAGCGGCTTCCTTGCCCTTGCCGCCCAGCTTCTCGGCTGCATTACCGATCTTGTCGTCCAAACCCATGGTGTTTCTCCTTCGGTCGGAATCCGCCAGCATCACGCTGACGGCTTACTGTTTTATCCTACGCTGGCTCCCTGCGGGATCCCTGGATTCCGAAAGAAACCCCTGAGCTGGACTCATACATTGACCAGCCCCCGTTGCCGGAGGTCCTGCCACAGCTCAGCCGGAATATTGGTGGACAAACGCTTGGCGCTTTCGCTGATCTGTTCGGGCCTGCTGGCGCCAACCGTGACGTTGACGACGGCGGGGTGCCGGAACGGGAACTGGATGGCGGCAGCAGGAAGTTCGACCCCGTGTTCCTTGCAGACGCCGGCCAGTTGCCGGGCCCGCTCCAAGACCCCTTCGCTTGCCGGGGAGTAGTTGTAGTGCGCGTCCGAGGGCAGTTCCGGCTTGGCGAGGATGCCGGAGTTGTAGACGCCGACACTCACCATCCCGGTGCCGAGTTCCAGGCAGCGGTCCAGCAGTCCCTCGCCGGGGCGGCCGTCTGAGCCGGGCTGTTCCAGCATGGTGAACCGACCGGCAAGCATGAGGAGGTCAAGGTCCGCCGCTTCGACGCATTGCAGTGCTGCACCGGCGGTGTTGGTGCCGACGCCGATGGCCCGCACCAGGCCCTCGGCCCGGAGCTTTTCGAGGGCGGGCAGCGCGGAGCTCACGGCGTCTTCCATGCTGTAGACGTCGGGGTCGTGCAAGTAGGCGATGTCGATGTACTCAAGGCCCAGCCGTTCCAGCGAATCTTCGATGCTGCGCCGCACTCCTGCTTCCGAAGGATCCCATTCACGCCGCATGCAGGCCGGTACGTCGAAGCCGTCAGGGTCCTTTGTGTCCTTGGTTGCAGGTGACGGGACGAGGACCCTGCCCACTTTCGTGGAGAGGACAAACTCTTCCCGTGGCTTGTTGCCAAGGACTTCACCTATCCGCCGTTCGGACAGGCCCAGCCCGTAGTGGGGTGCGGTGTCGAAGTAGCGGATGCCGGCGTCCCATGCCGCCTCCACCGTTGCTGCAGCCTGCCCATCCGGAATGGAGCGGTACAGGTTGCCCACGCCGGTGCCGCCGAAGCCTAACCGCCCAAGCCGATCCCGTAACTGCCTGTTGTCCTGGTCCATGGCACTGTCCTCTCGGTTCCGTATCCTGGGGTCACACTGGCAGGAGCCTAGGGAGAGGCGCCCTGCGGTGTCAACGACAGAACCTAGTAAGGGGGAGTCCGCCGGGATCAAGCGCCGGGCATTGACCTTGATTCATTACTCGCATATAGTTCAGGCAATAAACTATGTATTTAGGCGCCATCTAGGAGACATTATGAAGGTCCTCATCACTGGTGCCCATGGAAAGGTCGGTCGGGCCGCTACCCAGGCGATGATCGACGCCGGGCACGAAGTATTAACCACCGATCTGACCCGTCCCGGCTTCGAGCGCAAGCCTGAAGGCACTCCGAAGTACATGATGGCTGACCTCACCAACGCAGGGGAAGCGTACGCCGTCGTCCGTGGAGTGGATGCCGTGGTACACATCGCTGCGATCCCCGAACCCACCGGTCATCCGCCCCACGTTGTATTCCAAACCAATCTCATGGCGACTTTCAACGTTCTCGAGGCCGCCATTCGATTTGGCGTGAAGCGCTTTGTTTACATCTCCAGTGAGACTGTCCCCGGCTTCTTTTTTCCCGAGCGGGATTTCCTCCCGGACTACGCCCCCGTGGACGAGGAGCACCCGATCCACCCGCAGGACCCCTACGCGCTCTCCAAGCACTTCGGCGAGCAGCTCATGGACGCGGCGATCGCCCGCTCGGACGTCCAGTGCATCTCCATCCGTCCCAGCTGGGTCCAGTTCGAGGGCAACTACCAGATAAACCTCGGACCGCAAATCCGTGATGCGTCGGTCCTCAGCCCCAACTTATGGAGCTACATCGACGTCTACGACCTCGCCGACGCCATCGTGTTGGCCACGGAGTCAGACCTGCCCGGACACGAGGTCTTCTACATCGCTGCCCCTGACAATGTTGGCGGCCACGACTTCGCCGAGATCCTGAGCAAGTACTACGGGGACAGCATCGAATTGCGCGGCCTTGACCGCTCCGATGCGTCGGGCATCTCCAGCGCGAAAGCCCAACGAATGCTCGGTTGGACGGCGAAGCGTTCCTGGCGTGACTACCTCGACGCCGAAGGACAGTTGATCAACCGCTGACCTCAGCGGGAGTGAGTGCTAGCATGCACTCCCGCCGAACTCTCCAGTGCATTTCATACGAGTGCATCCAACCGAACCAACGGAAGAAAACAATGACGTTTCCAACACAAAGAACAACGGTCCCCACCGTAACCCTCAACAACGGCGTCCGGATCCCGCAGCTCGGATTCGGCGTATTTCAGGTTCCGCCGGAGGAGACTCAGCGCATTGTCGAGGATGCCCTGGAAGCTGGTTACCGCCACATAGACACGGCTGCCGCCTATCGAAATGAGGCCGGCGTTGGGGCAGCAATTACCGCGTCGGGGATCCCCCGGGAGGAGATCTTCCTAACCACCAAGCTGCGCAACGGCGAGCAGGGCAAAGCAAAAGAGGCGTTCCATAACAGTGCCCTGGCTCTGGGGGTCGACTACGTGGACCTCTATCTGATCCACTGGCCCGTACCGTCTCAGGGACTCTTCCTGGAGGCATGGAAAGAAATGGAAAAGCTCTACGCCGACGGCCAGGCCCGCGCAATCGGCGTCTCCAACTTCCTGGCCGACCACCTGGACACGCTCCTGTCAGGGTCCGATGTTGTTCCGGCCGTCAATCAGATCGAAATCCACCCCACCTTCCAGCAGGAGGAACTGTCCGCGACAAGCCGCTCCCTCGGCATCGCCGTGGAGGCGTACAGTCCCCTGGGTCAGGGCGCAGACCTCACGGCAGCTGCAGTCAAGTCACTTGCGGCCAAGTACGGTGTCAGCCCGGCACAGATATTGCTGGGATGGCACCTCGCACAAGGCACAATCGTCATCCCGAAGTCAGCGGATTCCACACGTATGCGGGAAAACCTGGAAGCCGTGCGTCTCACGCTCACCCCCACCGAGTTGGCGGGCATCACGGGACTGGAGTCCGGCGCCCGTGTCGGCGCGGATCCAGCCGTGGCCGCGCACAGCCAAATGTAGGCAGCGGACAACTAATCAAGCCGCTATCGCCGTAGTCCCGTCTGCAACAGCGTTGGGGCAACGACCTGTGCAATAGCCAGGAAGTGGGTCTTATCGTGGAATTACGCGGAAAAGGAAGCGGGTCCGGACCATGACCCAGAGAACGGCCAGGATCACCACGTAGGCGGCGGTGTTGAGCCAGATGTCATCTTGCCGGAGCGCCGGGATATTCGCTGCGGCGAGGATCAGGAAGACGTGGAGGATGAAGACGTAGAGCGTTGCCTGGCCAAGGGGGATGAGGAACCAGCCGAGGGCCCGCTCAAGTGGTTTCCAGTAGGCGCTGAGCAGGGCGTACCCGGTGATGATGATCAGCAGGACGTTGAGCAGTCGGCCGGGGCCGAGGTAGGTGCGTTCGAAGAAGCCCTCATAGATGGTGCGGAAGGTTTGTTCGGGCAGCAGCGCCAGCCTGACATCGTAGGCGTTTGAGTAGTAGGTGCTGGTCCAGGAGAAGATCGCCAGGGCGGCCGTCAGGAGGACGCATGCCCAAAGCAGCGTTCTTTGCCGGTGATGGGAGAACCAGGCCACGATCTGGCCGCGGTAGTAGCCGGCGACCATGCCCAGGACGAACAGCACCTGCCAGACCAGCAGCGGGAAGGAATCCTCGAACTGTGAGGGCAGCAGCCGGAACTGGGTGATGGTTCCCACGGCGTAGAGCCCCAGGCTAATGGTGAGAACCAGCCAGGCCCGTCCCCGGCTGAGTGCTACGAGCACCAGGGGGCTGATGGCCAGGAGGATCACGTAGAGGCCCATGACGTTGAATTGCCAGGGCCCCAACTGCAGCAGCAGCAGTGACGGTATGAGGTAGTCGGGGACGGGAAACTGGAACAGCGACTCCATCCCTGCGTACAGGTTGTAGGTGGACCCTACGCCCCCGGCGCCCGTTGCGCCGGTGCCCTGGTCGGTGAAGGTGGTGACGGCGGTGGCGTTCAGGAATGGCAGGCGGCTCAGGGCGAAGACGAGCAGCACGACCGCCAGTGCGGTGAGGTAAAGTTTCCACGCCCGTTTGCTGGTGTGGTCCACCACGTCACCTAAATTGTCTTTGACCCGGGGGCCGTAGACCAGGCCCAGGACGGCTCCGGATAGGAGTACGAACAGTTCGGCTCCGGAGACCACTCCGATGGTTTCCTGAGTCAGCAGTTGGAAGAATGAGGTAAGTCCTACGTGGTTTACGACGACGAAGATGATGGCTGCCCCGCGCAGCATGTCGATCCTGGCGTCGCGGGGGGAATCGACCGCATAGGCCCATCGGCGCACCGGACCCCAGAGGGGCAGCAGGCACAGGGCAAGGGCCCCGGCAAGGCCGGCGGCAGCTGTTACCCACGCGGCGGATCCGTTAAGGACGGTTCCCGTGGCAGGCGCCGCCGCCCCGTCCAGGGTTGATTGCTCAAAGACCGGCCCGGTTACCGTACCAGTGGCTGTGATGCGCTGGGCGAAAGCGCCGGCCAGGTCGGGAGTGTGCGTGGATCGCCAGTCCACTGCGACTGTTCCCTGCTGGCGTTGCTCGGCCGTTTCGTTCCACACCACCGCTTCTATCCGGTCGTATCCGTTGCCAGGTGCTTTCATCACCTGGTCCCACCAATTGTTTTTGATGTCCGTTTCGGTGGGCCCGCCGCTGACGTCGGGGCTGTAGAAAGCTGCTGTCTCCACCATCAAGGGTTTGTTCCGGGCGGAGGCATAGGCGCCGTAAAAGTTTTCCGCGGCGGCCCCGGCGGAGGTGGCGGGGCCCAGCAGCGCCTCGAACTCTCCGGGCTGAGGCAGAGTATTGGGCTCCAGTGTCCCGTCAGTTTTGTCGTGGTAGGCGGACAGCCCTACCCAGTCAACGACGTCGTCACCGGGATAGTAGGGGGCGTAGGCGTCATCGTTGAAGTTGAACTCCCCGTTGCCGTCAGTATCCAGTGCCCCAAGGGCCCCGCCCGCAGGCGAGGTGGGGGAGGGAGCCCGGAAGGGGTAGTCCTCAGCCGCTGTGGGGGACCAGACCATCACCGGATCCCCGAGTTCGTCATCCATTGCCGCGCTGAGGACGCGGAAGGCGTCCCGGTAGGCCTCGGGCTGCTGCCCCCAAGGTACCCAGGTGGCATTCATTAGCGGGGCGAAACGAATGAACACGGTACCTTCATAGCCCTGGGCCGCGTCAGCAACCTGCGCTGCCAGTGCCGAGGCCAGGGGGTCATCAACGTCCGTCAATGGAACGTCGGGCCGTACTGTGAGCAACGCCTGGGCACCTTGGGCGGCGACTTGGCCAAAGTATGAACGCAGGAACCCTTGTTCCTGCTCGCTCATGGGCAACTGCACCGGCCGGCCGTAAAGCGCAGCCGGGGTCCCGAGCCGATCCTCGTAGGCGGCCGGTGAGTCCGTGGACCAATCCAGCAGCGCACCGAGGTAAGGGCCCCCACCTGATGCCCCGGGTGTGGGCGGCGGAGTCGGCGACGGGCTGGCAGCCCGGGCGGGTGCAGCAGTGGTCAGAAGCAACGCCGTCAGTAGCGGGAGGACAAAGAGCGCTGTGAGCATCGGCAGGGGCGGGAACCGCCGCAGGTTGAAAGTCATGTTCTCCCTCAGAGTCCACTGGCAGTAGGTACTATCCTGCCCTTTCCCTGTTGCCCCTGTCTGCAAACCGGTGGCCTGGACTAGGCTGGTGGACTACCGCGCCGGTTCCCGGCGCCTGATGACGTCGAGGGGAGCGCATCGGATCTCGTTGCCCGGTTGCGTACACGCCCGGCCGTATACAGGAGGGATAGCGTGCATCGTTTCGTGCTTCGCCTGCTGGTGGTGCTCACGGTAATCCTTGGAGTCAACTATGTGGCCTGGCGGTGGCTGGAGTCCCTCAACTGGTCGGCGTGGTGGATTGCGGTGCCGTTGGTGCTTGCCGAAACGTACAGTTTGATCGACGTGTGCCTGTTTGGGTTGACGATGTGGCGGCTGAGGGAAAGAACACCGCCGGAAGCCCCTCCCGGACTGACGGTGGATGTCTTCATCACCACGTACAACGAGCCAATCGAGATGGTAATGGACACCGCACTGGCTGCCCAAAGGATCCGCTATCCCCACAAAACCTGGATTCTGGATGATGGTGCGCGGCCGGAAATGCGGGAAGCAGCTGCGCAGCACGGTGTGGGGTACCTGACCCGCAGTGCTGACTGGACTTCCAGCCTCCCCCGCCACGCCAAGGCCGGCAACCTCAACAACGCCCTGATGATGACCCAGGGCGAGTTCATGATGATCCTGGACGCCGACCAGATTCCGAAACCGGAGATCCTCGATCGAACGTTGGGATACTTCAACAATCGCAGGGTCGCCCTGGTCCAGACCCCGCAGTGGTTCATCAACGTTCCCGACGACGATCCGCTGGGCAGCCAGGCGCCGCTGTTCTACGGGCCACTACAACAGGGCAAAGACGGGTGGAATGCCGCGTTTTTCTGCGGCTCAAACGCGCTGCTGCGGCGTGAGGCGCTCATGCAACTGGGCCTTGCCGGGTACGTCGCCGAGGTCGACCGGAACATCCGCAGCGCCCTTAATGGTTCCCGAAAAGCGCTCCGTCATGCACGCAAATCCACCCAGGCCGCCAATCCCACGGTCGCCCGGCTGCTTGACGAAGTGGAACGGGCAACCACAAAAGCGGCAGCGGACCTCAAGTCCGGGCGGTCGTACAGCGAGATCACCTATGACCTGCGCCGCACGGTGGACGCTGCCGTTGCAGAGCTCGTGGCCGCGGACTTCTCCGCCCTGCAGGCAGACCTCGCCGAGATCCGGGCTATGGACCTGGACGCCGGGCATGGGCAGCTGTCCCCCGAGGAAGTGGACAATGCGGTGGCGCAACTGTCCTCCCGGCAATGGTCCCCGCTGGGTGCGCTCGAATCAGTGCAGGCGGTTCTGGAAGCGATCTCCGTGGAGCGCGGCGATGAGGCGCAGCCGCTCATGCCGCTGGCCACCATCTCCGTCACCGAGGACATGGCCACCTCCATGCGCCTGCACTCGCTCGGCTGGAAGAGCGTTTACCACCACGAGATCCTGGCCCTCGGCCTGGCACCGGAGGACCTGAAAACCATGCTCACCCAGCGGCTGCGCTGGGCCCAGGGCACCATCCAGGTGCTGCTCCGGGAAAACCCCCTCACCAAGAAAGGCATGAACGGCGCCCAGCGGCTGATGTACTTCGCCACCATGTGGAGCTACCTGTCCGGGTTCGCCGCCGTCGTCTACATCGCGGCCCCAATTATTTACCTGGTCCTGGGCATCCTGCCGGTCACGAGCCTCAGCACCGATTTCTTCATCAGGTTCATCCCCTTCATGGTGGCCAACCAGATCCTCTTTGCCTACGCAGGCCGCGGCGCGAAAACATGGCGGGGACAGCAGTACTCCCTGGCCCTGTTCCCCACCTGGATCAAGGCCTGCACCACCGCGGCCCGCAACGTCTGGTTCGGCCGGCCTCTCGGGTTCGCCGTCACGCCGAAGGTGAAGGAAGGCAACAGCCGCGACTGGCACCTCATCCGGCCACAGCTCATCGCCATGGGAATGCTCGCCGGCGCCGGCGTGATCGGCCTGGTCCGCCTCGCCTTGGGCATGAACGAACCGCTGGGCACGCTCGTGAACGTCGCCTGGGTCATCTACGACCTGGTGGTTTTCAGCGTGCTCTTCAAGGCCGTCCGCTACGACGGATACGTCCCGGAAGAAGCAGCCACACCGGCAGAACGATAGGACCCACCCGGTGCCCGCGGAGTTGCCTGCAGCCGGCCCGCGCTCCAGCGAGAGCGGAATCATAGCGCCCCGATTCCCCAAATGAAAACCAGCATGCGATCATTGATAGGATGACTTCCCCCACTCCTTCCTCCCAGACTCCCGTCCGCCCCCGCGCAGGGGAGGGCGAGGCTGCTGACAGCACCCGCCCGCAGGTCCGTCCCACTGCCGAGGGCTGGGAGCAGGCACGCACTGCCGAGGGCCGGCCGCTCCTCCAGTTCGCCTCCCCGCGCGTGAAGCAGCCGCCGGTGCACCTGGCGGACCTGACCCTGGCCGAGCGCGCCGCGAAGCTGAAGGAGCTTGGCGTGCCCGCCTTCCGGGCTAAGCAGCTTTCCACGCACTACTTCCAGCACTGGACCACGGACCCGGACGCCATGAGTGACCTGCCCAAGGCCGGACGTGAGGAACTCGTCGCCGAAATGTTCCCGCCGCTGCTCACTGAGGTACGCCGCCTGCGGACCGATAAGGGGGACACCATCAAGTTCCTCTGGCGTCTGTTTGACGGTGCGCTCGTGGAGTCCGTGCTGATGCGCTACCCCGGCCGCATCACCCTCTGCGTTTCCTCCCAGGCCGGCTGCGGAATGAACTGCCCCTTCTGCGCCACCGGCCAGGCCGGCCTGACCCGCAACATGTCTACCGCCGAGATTGTTGACCAGGTAGTCGCTGCCAACCGCGCCATCGCCGCCGGCGAGCTGGGCGAGAACGAGCACGACGGCGAGCGGGTCACCAACATCGTGTTCATGGGCATGGGCGAACCGCTGGCCAACTACAAGCGCGTGATGGCTGCCCTCCACCGCTTCGTGGACCCTTCACCCGAGGGCCTGGGCATGTCTGCCCGGAACATCACTGTCTCCACGGTGGGCCTCGTCCCGGCCATCCGCAAGCTCGCTGACGAAGACCTGCCTGTCACCTTTGCGCTGTCCCTGCACGCTCCGGACGACGAACTCCGTGACGAGCTGATCCCGGTGAACAACCGCTGGAAGGTGGACGAGGCGCTGGACGCGGCCTACAACTACTACCGCAAGACCGGCCGCCGGGTCAGCATCGAGTATGCGCTGATCAAGGACATGAACGACCATCCCTGGCGTGCGGACCTGCTGGCCAAGAAGCTTAACCAGCGCGGCCGCGGCTGGGTGCACGTGAACCCGATCCCGCTCAACCCGACCCCCGGCTCCATCTGGACCGCTTCTGACAAGCCGGTGGCGCAGGAGTTCATCGAGCGGCTCCGCGCCGCAGGCGTGCCCTGCACCCTCCGGGATACCCGCGGCAAAGAGATCGACGGCGCCTGCGGCCAGCTCGCCGCCGCCGACTAGAACCGCGGGCCCAGCCGCGGCCCAAACTTCCGGACCAGATTCACGGCCCGGGAGTACCTGTCAGCGGACCGCCGCGTACCAGATCAGCAGCATCGTGACGAAAAACCCGGTCCCGTAGTTCAGCCACAGGAACCGCTCCCAGCCCCGGTGTGCAAGTTCAGCTTTGTCGTCGTCAAGGGAAGCGAACGGCAGGATGCTGATCACGTACGGCAGCACCAGGACCGCTGCCAGCGGTCCCGGCCATGGGGTGAACAGCATCAGTGCGCCGCCGGCCAGGTAAGCGGCGATGGCGAACCGAACCGTGGCGCGGGCGCCGGTGACGGTGGCGATCGACGCTATGCCGCCGGCGCGGTCGGCGCCGATGTCCTGCACAGCACCGAACGCCTGGCTCGCCATGCCCCAAAGGAAAAAGGCAGCCAGCAGCGCCCACAACGCCCCTGTGAACTCTGCCTGTGCCAGCACCAGACCGTAAACCGCTGGGCTCACAAAGTGCGTGCTGGACGTGACCGAATCAAAAAACGGGCGCTCCTTGAAGCGCAGCCCGGGCGCACTGTATGCAACCACTGCAAAAATACTGACGGCCAGCACCAGCCACGAGGCCGGCCCGCCGAGCAGCACGAGCGCCGCGAGGAACGGCAGGTTGGTGGCAATCGCGGCGCGGAGGGTGATGGTGTGCATGGTCCGGTCCAGCACAGCGCCTTCCACACCTCCCTTGCGCGGGTTCCGGAGGTCCGATTCGTAGTCGAAGACGTCGTTGATCCCGTACATCGCCAGGTTGTAGGGGATCAGGAAGTACAGTGTTCCGATCACCCAAGCAAGGTCGATCTGCCCAGAGGTCAACAGGTAGGCCGCTCCGAATGGAAAGGCCGTGTTCACCCAGGACAGCGGGCGGGAGGAGACCAGCAGCGTGCGCAGGGTCTTCATGCCCGCCGCCGCTCTGCGCCCTGGCCCAGGAGAATCCATAGAGAGGGCAACAAAAGCACCGCGGCCACCGGGTAGGCGAAGTCTTCCAGCGGTGCCAGGCCCACGGAGACACCCGAAGTATGGTCGGGGGAGTAGGTGAAGAGCCCGGCGGCGATCATCAGGTTGTCGAACACGGCCGTCAGGACCAGCACGACGGCGGTGGTGCAGCCTGCTGCCCCGAGTGCCATGCGGCGGCCCCGGCCCCGCAGTCCCACGGTCACCGCTGCAATGCCCACAACAAAAGCCACGATAAGGAACACCGAGTTCAGCGCCCAGTAGGTCATGAGCGTTCCCTCACCCTTTCGGTTGGACGCGACCGGGCCTGGAGGCCCCGCTGGAACAGCAGGAAGAGGTTCATCACGAGGTAGGTGAGGAAGACCAGGAAGATGGGTTCCTCCAGGGGCAGCTCCGGGCCGAGTTCGATCCCGATCGTCTCGTTGTGTCCGCGGAAGAAAATACCAAGCCCGATTCCCGCCAGGTCCCACGCCAAAAAGAACACCAGCCCGGCTATGAGCACGGCAGCTGCCCGGCGGGCATCACGCCAGAAGAACAACCGCAGGCGCTGGTCAAGAAGCACCATGCAGCCCAGCGACACGAGCAGGAACAGTAAGTAGGCGGCAGGCATCACGCGTCCGTGTTCTCCCGCACCCTGCCCGGGCGCAGCGGCACCGGCAGGGGACCTGTGCTCAGGTCACGGCGCAGCCGCTTGATGACCAGTTCGGCGCTGATCAGGCACATGGGAATGCCAATCCCCGGAATGGTGGAACCGCCCGCGTAGTACAGCCCCTGGACCTTGCGGCTTACGTTGCCGGCGCGGAAAAAAGCGCTTTGCTGCAGCGTGTGCGCCGGTCCCAGCGAGGTGCCCTTCCATGAGTGGTAGTCGCGCCGGAAGTCCTCGGGGCCGTAGCTGCGCCGCAACACGATCCGCTGCGCGAGGTCCGGTATTCCGGCCCAGTCGCTGAGCTGCTGGATCACAGCGTCCGCCACGCGTTCGAGCCGGTCATCACCGCTGCCGCCGAGGCCGGGGTCTGCGGGGATGGGAACCAGGACGAAGACGTTCTCGTGTCCATCCGGGGCAACGGCGGGATCGGTGGCGCTGGGCTTGCACACGTACAGGGACGCGGGCGCGGGGACAAAGGTGTCCTTGCCGAAAATCGCCCGGAAGTTCTCCTCCCAGTCCTTGGTGAAGAGCAGGGTGTGGTGCTGCAGTTGGGGCAGTTCACCGCGGACGCCCAGGTAAAGGAGGAGGGCGCTGGGCCCGGCGGTGGACCGTGACCAGTACCGCTCGGGGTAGGTCTGCAGGTTCCGGGGGAGGAGCTCGGTTTCGGTGTGGTGCAGGTCCGCAGCGGATACGACGACGTCCGCTGCCAGAGTCTGTTCGGTCCCGTCACCGGCCTGGTAGCGCACGCCCCGCACCGCCGCTGGGCGTCTCCGGGAGGTTGTGGGAGTGGTGTCGATCCCGAGCACTTCAGCGCCCGTCACAATGGTGACACCGGTGCTCCTGGCCAGCCGCTCCAAAGCGTCCACAAGCTGGGCGAACCCGCCCATGGGGTAGAGCACGCCGTCGTCGAGATCCAAATGGCTCATCAGGTGGTACATGCTCGGCGCGGTGAACGGCGAAGTTCCGAGGAACACTGCCGGATACTCGAGGATCTGTTGCAAACGGGGATCCGACACGTAGCGCCGGGCGTAGCTGTGCAGCGGTTCCAGCAGCAGGCGGGCAAGGCGCGGCAGGCGGCCCAGCACGTCCGGCGTCAGCAAGGAGGCATAGGACTCGAACGTGGAGTAGAGGAACCGGCGGGTTGCCATGGCGTAGGTATCGGCCGCGGAATCGAGGTACCGCTCCAGCCGGACGCCGGCACCGGGTTCCAGCCGCTCGAAGAGTTCCACCACCCGGCCCCGCCCGGCCGGCACGTCTACGGGATCGCTGAACCCTTCAGAGACCAGCCGGTATGCCGGATCCAGTTTTACCAGGTCCAACTGCTCAGCGGCAGAGGTTCCCAGCAGCCGGAAGTAGTGGTCGATCACGTCGGGCATGAGATACCAGGAAGGACCGGCGTCGAACCGGAAGCCGTCCTCGCTCCAGGAATATGCGCGGCCGCCTACAACGTCCTGCTTCTCGAGCACGGTGACGTGGTAGCCCTCTGCGGCCAGCAGCGCGGCGGTGGCCAGGCCGCTGATGCCGCCGCCGATGACGACGACGGCAGTTCCGGCGGGAGTGCTTGCCTTCACTGTGCCCCTACCCGGCTGGTGTCCGGGGAGGCCGGTTCCAGTCCACGCCTGCCGGTGAGGACGGCGACGGCGATCCGCGCCTTCACGGTATTCGGGACGCTGACCCGGGCGCGGATCAGCTCCGGCGCGGGCGTCGCCCGGATCCGCTCGGCAAGTTCTGCAAAGAGTTCCTGTGCAAGGGCCACCGCACGCCGGCTGGACGGCGGCAGTCCCCGCAGCACGGCACGGGATTCCTGCAGATCACGGTCGATGTCAGCCAGGAGCTGCTTCTTGTGCGCCTCGTCAAAGTTGGCGGGGGAGACGCCGGGAAAGTAGCTGCGGCCCAATGACGTGAAGTCCTCGGCGAGGTCCCGGAGGAAGTTGACTTTCTGAAAGGCGGCGCCAAGGTGCCGGGCACCGCGCTCCAGCCGCTCCCTTTCCCCGGCACTCACGGCTTGCCCGTGCAGGAAGCACTTCAGGCACATCAGGCCCACCACTTCAGCGGACCCGTAAACGTACTCGGCGAAAGACTCCGGTGTGTGCTCCACCTGGTCAAGGTCGGCGCGCATGGAGGAAAAGAAGGGGCGGGTGAGGTCCGTGCCGATGCCCGTGCGGCGCGCGGTGTTTGCGAAGGCGTGGACCACCAGGTTGGCGCTGTACCCCAGGGCCAGGGCGCGTTCAGTTTCCCGCTCGAATTCATCGAGCTGCCGCCGGGTCTCGGCAGGTTCCAGGCCTGCGGCGGAGGTGACGCCGTCGACAATTTCATCTGCGACCCGCACCAGCGCATACACAGACTCCACCTGGCGGCGCACGCTGTCGCCGAACAGGCGGGAAGCCAGCCCGAAGGACGTGGAGTAGGAGCGCAACACCACAGCGGAGGCCCTCATGGCAGTACTCGTGTACTCTGCCAGCGCGTCGCGGTCCTGGCTCATGCGGCAATCCGTTCAGTGACAGCCCCGGTGATGGGTGACAGGCCGTCCCGGATGGCCTGCGGCACACACGGTTGGTCAAGTGCCTGTTCCGCCCGGTCAGTAAGACCGGCGGCGAGCTGCATGGTCCGGTCACGGGCACCGGAGTCGATCAGCAGTCCTCGGACCTCCGCCGCGCCCGGGGCGGTGAGGTCCGGGGCGGACAGCAGCTCCGCGATCCGGGGCCACTGGGGCTGCGCCGCCGCATAGGAGATCACCGCGGTGCGCTTTCCCTCCCGCAGGTCGCTCCACCCCACTTTGCCGGTCCGCGATTCGTCCCCGAAGACTCCAATCAGGTCATCGGCCACCTGATACGCGGTGCCGATGCAGCGGCCAAACTCGCCCAGCGCGCCCAGCAGTCCGTCTTCAGCGCCGGCAAGGACTGCTCCGGCCAGGAGCGGAGCCTCAAACGAGTAGACGGCCGTCTTCAGCCGCGCCATATCCAGCACGTCATCAACGGGCTGGGGGTTGGGGTCCAACGGAGCAAGCACATCAAGCAATTCGCCGCCGGCGGAGGCGAAGATGGCCTCGTCGAGAAGGTCAGCCAGCTGCTGCCGGGTGGCGGGGTCCGCGTCCACTTCCCCCAGGAGCCGGTAGGCGTTGGACAGGGCAAGGTCACCGGCAATTACTCCGACTGACAGGCCCGTATGTTCTGCCCGGGATGGGCCGGTTCCCCTTGCTGCGGCGAGGTTGCGGTAGGTGCCTGAGACGTTGGGCACCCCGCGGCGGGCGAAGTCACGGTCCACTACGTCGTCATGCACAATCAGTGCGGTGTGCAACAGTTCGAAGGACGCGGCGACGGTTGCCGCCGTCGCCATATCGCGGCCACCGAGCAGGCTGTAGACGGTCATGACCAGGCGGGGCCGGAAACGCTTCCCGCCCACCGTGCAGGCTTCGAGGTGCTCCCACATGGCGAGGTAGTCCGGGTGCATTGCTTCGGCGCGGGACTTGGACCGGGCGAAAAAGGACGTGAGGACGTCGTCCACCAGCCGGCTGTCGAAGAAACTAGACAGCGTGGTCTCCTTGTCCATAGGTAAAGTAAACACGCGAGGACCTTTGGAGGGAAATGAACCACACGCCGGAGCTGGTTGTCCTGGCTGCCGATGACGGCACACCCGTCGGAACCCAGGCCAAGGAAACAGTGCACTCCACCTCCACACCACTGCACCTGGCCTTTTCGGCGCATGTGTTCGACGACGACGGCCGCATCCTCATCACCCGGCGCGCCCTGTCCAAGCGCACGTGGCCCGGCGTCTGGACCAACTCGTTCTGCGGACACCCCGGCCCGGGGGAAACTACCGAAGACGCAGTGGCGCGGCGGGCCGGGTATGAGCTGGGGCTTCGCCTGGAGTCCCTGGAGCTCCGGTTGCCGGACTTCCGGTACAGGGCCGTGGACGCCTCAGGAGTAGTCGAAAACGAAATCTGCCCCGTCTACACGGCCCGAGCCGCGTCCCCCCTGAACCCTCGGGATGACGAGGTCATGGAGTGGCAGTGGGCCGATCCGCTGCAGGTCACCGCTGCTGTCGCTGCGGCGCCGTGGGCCTTTAGCCCGTGGCTGACCCTCCAACTGCCGCTGCTCTATCCCGCGAGGTTCAGCTCAACTACGCGGTGATCACCGCTGCAGTGGTGTCCGACGACGGCGCTCGCGGCGGGCGCCGAGCGTTACCTTCCAACGTTCCCACGGCGGTGCCACGCGCCAGTGCAGGGCGAGTGTGTGGAACGCACGCCGGAAGCGGCGGCGCCCGGCAGCGCCCCCGGCCAGGGAGCGCGCCGAAATGCCCACCCGGAGCCGGCGGTCGTAGGCCGTGGGTTGGGTGGGGCCGAGCGCAAAGCCGAGGTCGACGTCGTCGTGCACGCCCACATCGTCACGGTGGATCCGGCCGCGGACAGCCTCCCAATCCTCGCGCCGGAAGGCGCAGTTCGATCCGAAGGGCGGCCAATGGGCCATCGCGAAGCCCATGAGAACGAAGTACGCCTGCATGTAAGCGAGTGCGGCGAGCCTGGAACGGATGGGGCCGGCGTCGTAGAAGTCGCCGGGCCCCGTGAGGACCGCCAGCTCTGGCTCACGGGTGAAGCGGGCAGCAATGCGTTCCAGCCAGCCAGGCGGCGGAATGGTGTCTGCGTCGCAGCGGACAATCACGTCACCAAGGGCGGCGTCGTAACCGGCAGAAGCAGCGGCGGCGATGCCGGGCGCTGCTTCGTGAAGTACCCGGGCACCGTACCTGGTGGCTACTTTCGCGCTGTCGTCGGCGGAATTGTTGTCCACAACGATGACTTCCAGCGGGGCCACCGTCTGGGCTTCCAGGGCTTGCAGGCAGCGCGACAGGAAGATGGAGTCGTCTTTGCACGGGATCACCACTGACAGGGACAGCATGTCCTGATCCTAGCCGCGGGCATGCGGCCGATGCCCCTGCGGGGAGCGCCCGGACCGGCCGCAGTTGCAGCCGGACCGGACGCTTCGTTGGTAACCCGGGGGTTAGCGCAGGTCGAAGCGGTCAGCCTCCATGACCTTCACCCAGGCGGCCACGAAGTCGTTGACGAACTTCTCGCGGCCGTCATTGCTTGCGTAGACCTCGGCCAATGCCCGGAGCTGGGAGTTGGAGCCGAAGACCAGGTCCACCGGGGTGGCAGTCCACTTCAGCTCGCCGGTGGCCACGTCCGTGATCTCGTAGACGTTCTCCTCCGCCTCCGACACCTTCCACTTGGTGCCGGGGGAGAGCAGGTTGACGAAGAAGTCGTTCGTCAGTACTCCCTGCTTGTCGGTGAGGACGCCGTGGGCCGAGCCGCCCACGTTGGTTCCGAGCGCACGCATGCCGCCGACGAGTGCCGTCATTTCGGGTGCGGAGAGGTCCAGCAGGTACGCCTTGTCCAGCAGGAGGGTCTCCGGCGGGAGCTTCCCGCCGGGGCGCACGTAGTTGCGGAACCCGTCTGCCCGCGGCTGCAGGTACTGGAACTGGTCGACGTCGGTCTGTTCCTGGGCGGCATCGGTGCGTCCCGGGCGGAACGGCACGGTGACGGGGAACCCGGCGTCGGCCGCGGCCTTCTCCACAGCGGCGCAGCCGCCGAGGACGATCAGGTCGGCAAGAGAAACCTTCTTGCCGTTGGCCTGAGCTGAGTTGAACTGCTGCTGCACGCGCTCAATTGCCTGCAACGCCGTCGAAAGCTGCTCAGGTTCGTTAATTTCCCAGCCGCGCTGTGGTTCCAGCCGGATCCGTGCCCCGTTTGCGCCGCCGCGCCTGTCGGTCTTGCGGTAGGTGGACGCGGAGGCCCATGCGGTGGTCGCGAGCTGGGAGACGGACAGTCCCGAGTCCAAAAGCGATGCCTTGAGCGAGGCGATGTCCTGCTCGTTGATCAGCTCGTGGTCCACAGCCGGAACGGGATCCTGCCAGAGCTGCGCTTCCGGGACCCATGGCCCCAGCATGTGCGGGCCCACCGGTCCCATGTCACGGTGCAGGAGCTTGTACCAGGCCTTCGCGAAGGCCAGCTGGAACTCATCGGGGTTCGCCAGGAAGCGCCGCCCGATTGCCTCGTAGGCGGGGTCGACGCGCAGTGACAGGTCCGTGGTCAGCATCGTGGGACGGTGCTTCTTGTTGGGGTCGTGCGCGTCCGGGATGATGGCCGGGGCGTCCTTGGCAACCCACTGGTGGGCGCCGCCGGGGCTCTTGACCAGCTCCCACTCGTACTCGAACAGGATCTCCAGGAAGCGGTTGCTCCACTCGGTGGGCTTGTCCGTCCAGGTGACCTCGAGGCCGGAGGTGATGGTGTCGCCGCCCTTGCCACTGCCGTAGGTGCTGAGCCAGCCAAGGCCCTGCGCCTCAAGGTCCGCGCCCTCCGGCTCGGGGCCCACGTGCGCATCCGCGGGGCCCGCACCATGGGTCTTGCCGAAGGTGTGGCCGCCCGCGATCAACGCGAAGGTCTCTTCGTCGTTCATCGCCATCCGCTTGAAGGTCTCACGGATGAAGGCTGCCGCCAGTTTGGGATCCGGGTTGCCCATCGGCCCCTCGGGGTTGACGTAGATCAGGCCCATCTCCGTGGAGCCGACCTCCTCCGACATCTGGCCCTCGCCGATGTAGCGTTCGTCGCCCAGCCAGGTGTCCTCCGGTCCCCAAAAGATCTCTTCGGGCTCCCACACGTCTTCGCGGCCGAAGGCGAAGCCGAACGTCTTGAAGCCCATGGACTCAAGGGCTACGTTGCCGGCGAGGACCAGCAGGTCTGCCCAGGAAAGCTGCTGGCCGTACTTCTGCTTCACGGGCCACAGCAGGCGCCGGGCCTTGTCCAGGTTGGCGTTGTCCGGCCAGCTGTTCAGCGGCGCGAACCGCTGGCTGCCGTCGCCTGCGCCGCCGCGGCCGTCATAGACGCGGTAGGTGCCGGCGGCGTGCCAGCTCAAGCGGATCATCAGGCCGCCGTAGTGGCCAAAGTCCGCGGGCCACCAGTCCTGGGAGGTGGTCAGGACTTCAGTGATGTCCCGCTTCAGTGCCTCGACGTCGAGCTTCTGAAATTCCTCGCGGTAGCTGAAGCCCGGGTCAAGCGGGTTGCCCTTGGGGTTGTTGGCGTGGAGCACCGAGAGATCCAGCTGGTTGGGCCACCAGTCGGCGACGGTCCGCGGCCGGTGCCCCTTGGGCTGGGGCGAGTCGATCGCCGGGTTCTCGCTCTCGCTGCCGTGCGAGGTCACGCTGCCATGGGCAACGGGGCATCCGCCCTCAACCTTGCTGTCCAGGCCTTGGGCGCTTCCAGGGGTGGGAACCGGGGGGTGTTCCTGGGGATCGGTCATATGCTTCCTTCCATGTGGCCGAGGCCGGGAGCGGACTCGGCGGCCGGTTCAACCTTCCCATTTGAACATGGACAGGAAGGCCGGGGAGAACCCCTGTCCGCGATGAGAGAAACGGGCCCTGTTTCTTCTGCGGCTCCGAGCCGGCGCGTCGACGCCGGCAGGCGCCTGGAGGCTAAAGAGTATGGCCCGAAAGCCAGCGGAGCGCCTCTGTTTCGTCAGTGAAAAACCGTGTCGGAGTTGTCGACCGCCGGGCGAAACCGGCGATTACCGTGCCCATGGGATGGTCGCCAACGAGTGCAACGGTCGAGAACCCGCTGTAGGCATTCATCCCGGCCCGGGCTTCGGGGGCGAGGCCGGTGACGCCGGTGATGTCGACGAGGAGCGGCAGGGGCTGGTTGCTGCTAAGTCCGGCAAGCGCATTGGCAGCTTGGACGGCGATCTCGTAGGTGACGAAAGTCCGTGGAGCCCATCGCAGCTGCAGCGTGCCGTTATCCTTCGAAGCCGTAAACCATTCCTGGTGTTGCACAGTGTTGTTCCTTGCGGTGTTCTAAATCGTGACGGGTTATGAAGATCAAGGACAGGCTCCGGGCTCCCAGCAGGAAGTCCGGTGGCGGACTTGCGTCCACCACCGGACCTTTATCCTGTGCAGGGCTGCTTGCACTTATGCCGGCAGTCCTGATGCCTGTCGGTTATTGTTCCTGCTGCAGGCTAGGCTGAGCGGCGCTTCATAAGAAGCAGCAGGCCGGCAATCAGAAGGACCAGGGCGAACGGGAGCAGTGAAGCGTCGGCACCCGTGTTGGCCAGGGCGCTGGAGCCCTGCGTCTGTGCATTGCCTGCTGAAGCAGCATTGACGGCGTTGCCGGCCGCGAGGCCTCCAGCGCTGATTGAACCAGCGCTGGTCTTAGCCTCAGAGTTGGTGGTGCCGGAGACCAGGGTAACGACGCTGATGCCGGCTCCCGGGGCAACTGTTGCGGTGCCGCCAGTGCCCGTTCCGGGAGCTACGCCAGTGCCCGTGCCGCCCGTGCCCGGGTCCACAGTTCCGGTGCCGCCAGTTCCGCCGCCGGGAACTTCTGTCCCGTTGCCGGAACCACCAATACCAACTCCCAGATCAACGTCCACATTCACGTCTCCGGTGTTCCCCGGGACAGTGGTGCCGGTGCCGTTGCTGCCGCCCAGGCCGAGGCCGAGGTTGATGTCAGCGAGGACGTCGGTGTTGGGGACGGTGGTGCCGTTGGTGCCGCCGAGTCCGAGGTCGAGGTTGATGTCAGCGAGGACGTCGGTGTTGGGGACGGTGGTGCCGGTGCCGTTGGTGCCGCCGAGTCCGAGGTCGAGGTCGATGTCTGCCAGGACGTCGGTGTTGGGGATGGTGGTGCCGGTGCCGTTGGTGCCGCCCAGGCCGAGGTTAACGTCGGCAAGAACGGCTGCGTCAACGAGGCTGCCGGTGTTGCCTGTGCCCGTGACATCGCCTAAATTGACCGCTGCGTCTACGTCTGCGACGGCGGTGGCATCGGGGAGCGCAGTGCCGGTGCCGTTGGTGCCGCCGAGGTTGAGGTCGACATCGGCGAGTACGGCAGCGTCGGCGAGGGTCCCATTGGTGCCCGTCACGTTTCCAAGACCGAGGTTAACGTCGGCAAGAACGGCTGCGTCGAGGCTGCCGGTGTTGCCTGTGCCCGTGACATCGCCGAGATTGACCGCTGCGTCTGCGAGGACTGTGCCATCGGGGAGCGCAGTGCCGGTGCCGTTGGTGCCGCCGAGGTTGAGGTCGACATCGGCGAGTACGCCAGCGTCTGTGTGGGTCCCATTGGTTCCCGTCAGACTTCCGAGGTTGACGTCGGCAAGAACGGCTGCGTCAACGAGGCTGCCGGCGTTTCCGGTATTTGTCACGCTGCCGAGATTGAGGGCGACGTCGGCGGCTACCGCTGCATCAGCAATGCTGCCGTTGGTGGCGCCAGTTTCGGTGATGCCGCCCAGGCCCAAGTTCACGTCCGCGGCAACTGCGAGGCCGGCCTGAGGGGTTTCGGGTGCGGTGGTGGCGTCTGCAGCGTTGGCTGCGGTGCAGCTCAGGGCAAGCAGCCCGCCGGCAAAGAGGGTGCCGATCAGCCCCCTGCGAAGGTTGGTACTCATGATTCGTTTCTCCTGAAGTAGTTGAGGTCGGGCGCTGGATCAGCAACCCGTTAGCCGTGTTCTGCCACACGTGCGGCAGTGGGCACTCAACTAATCAGGAGAGGAACCGGGGTCGAAAAACACCGGTGAAGGAGCGTGCTTGGCGTATTCGCCCAGCAGGCTGTTGCCCGCCAGGGGGAGCTGAAGAATGAAGGCGTCCAGCCAGGCTGCCGGACCGGAACCTGTTCCCGATGCCGTGCTGCTGCCGCCGCCTGAGGCAGGGGGAGCAGGAGCATGGGCAGGGTAAGGCGACCCGCCGGAGGGAACCGTCTGCACGCCCACCACTGCTATCGGGTTTACGCCGGAAGTGGGATAGGACGCGAAGTATGCAGGTTCGGACGTCGCCGGAGCGGCGGTGTATTCCGGGTCTTCGGCGGTCACAGGACCAGCGGAGCTTGGGATCGATTCTGGTACCGCAGTGCCGTCACTGATGCCAGTATTTTCGGCAGTCGGTTCCGCATCCGGTGCGGCCGGAAGTTGCGGGAGCTCCGGGAGGTCGCCAGGCAGGGGTGAGATACCGCCAACCAGATCGGTAATGGGTTGAACCACAGGTTCCGGAACGGGAACAGCTTCGGTCAGCGGTGATACCACCGCGCCAATGGCCCCGGCTGCCACGTTATCGGCGACAGCCGTTACAGGTGCCGTAACGGCAGAGACAGTATTTGCCGGCACAACATGGTTGACCACGGGTACCGAAGTAATGAGGCTGTCGACGGCGCCGGCCACTGGTGCCGCTGCGGGCTGCAGCAGTCCGTTCGGAACGGATGCGGGCGTACGGCCCGTTTCGACGCTTGGCGACAGGGCGGGCAGCACTTCGCCAACGGATGCCACCGAGGATGTGACACTGCCAAGCAGCGACGAAGGCTCAGGAAGCGTGTCAGCGCTGGCAGCAGTGGACGACACTGTGAGCCACGTAAGGGCGGCTGCCCCTGCCAAGAGGGTCGGCCGAAGGGTACGCCACAGAGAACTGGTTCCAGTCACGTGCACCACCCCCCGGTAATGTCTGCTTCAGACGACCGTCCCAGAATATGACGACGGCACAAAGAAAGTCTACTTATTGTCTCGCCAATGTAAAGTACGAAGCACCTTTTTACGGAATTGTCATATTTTGCTGACACTCGTTGGGGGAGTTGGCCGGAAATATCCTTTCCGATGACGAAAATAGCCTGATGCGACTGAACGCGAAGCGGTACTTGTGCTTGCCCCGTCGTCACCTCATCCCAGGCCGGGAAAGTGGGGACCACTGTGTACCTCGCAGGGCAGGGCGGCTTCTATGCCGCTGAGCTCGTGGCGTGACGCCATCCGTACTTGTCAGCAGGGTTAGCCCCCAACATCCTCACTCTTGTGGAGGAGTCAGCGGCTGCACATCAGAGTGAGGCCCAGGTGCGCCACCTCGATCGGGATCAATTGTTTGTCCTTCGGGATGTGCCGGATTCTTTCGCCCACCAGGTGCGCGCCGGAGTTTCCTACGACGACGCGGTTGCTTCCGTTGAGGAGGGCAGCATCTCCCGGGATGGCCCGGAGCGCAGGCATGAATATCTCTTCGAGCTTGCGGATCCTGATGTCGCAGCCCGCCACTCCCGCGAATTCTCCACCCACCTGGATCGGCGCTGTGTAGGTGAGGATGTATTCGTCCACGCCCAGATAGTCGACGTAGGGGCCCCACATTGACCGTTCCCCTGTGCGGCTTGCCGAAGTGAAAAATGGCATGTTCTGGTAATCGTAAAAGCGCTCCCCGCCAGGGGTGAGGTCGAATTCAAGTTTCTCGATTCCTTCACCCCGCCTGATCCACCACTCGAGAACGCCGTCCCGGTTTTCGATGGCGTCTGACGAGAAGATGATCCCGGCTCCCACAACGAAACTATGGGTTGCAAGGAAATCCTTGCTCATGTTCTCCAGCTGCCCAACGTCCCGGGGCGTAACGGTGAAAGGGAAAGGGCTTTGGCGATTTGTCCACAAAGCGGCAGTTTGAAAGGCGAACTTGTCGACGTCGAGGCCGAGTGTGTCCGTCCAGGCGGCTATCTCCTGTGCGGCCTTGATCGCAGGGGTAGTGGTTGTCATGGGCGCTCCTGCTGATACGTCGGGTATCCGAGGGACAATTTCGCGTCCACCAAGTGGTGTGCGTCATGCCGGATGTGTTTCAGCACCAGTTGTTGAGCGTCCTCAGGTGCGTCGTTTGCGATGGCACGTGCCAAGGCCAGGTGCTCGGCGGCAACCTGTTCGGGATCGCGGGTCAAGGATACCGGTGCCCACAGTGCTTGGACTGTCTCGGCCTGCAGCCTGATCTCTGCATTTGTGAGCCTGGGGGACTGCGCCAAGACCGCCAATTCGATATGAAATCTGCTGTCGGCGCGCGCCTGCAGTTCAGGCTTGTCAGTCATGACAACGCCGCGCGCAAGGTCTGTAAGTCTGTTGATCTCGTGGGGTTCGGCCCGTTCGCAGGCCAGCCTTACAGTTGCGGCGGCGATGGCAGCATGCTCGTCGCCCGCGTCCCGAATTTCGGCAATAGATGTGTCCTGGAACCACTTTTTTATGACATCAGCGGACGTGAAGGGCTGCTTCACAACGAATGTGCCGCCGTTGCGGCCCCGCCGGGTTGCAACAATTCCCTGATCCCGAAGGTCGGACAATGCCTCCCGGAGGGTAGACGGCGCAACGCCAAACATTTCCGACAGTGCCGTCTCGGGGGGAAGCCGCTCGCCGACCTTCAGCAGTCCAAGGGCAATTGCCTTGGAGATCCGGTTGACGATGGCTTCGGAGCGCTCTGTTTCCGGCAATGCCCGGTACACCTGGGCTTGGAAAGCGGTGGTAGATGCCAAGAACGACTCCATGGGGAATAGGGACAGCAGTAACTCTAGTCCGGCACTGACGGACTTCCCCGCCCAGCCGATGCGGCGCCGATCAGCCGGCCCCGCTCAAAGGTCCCGCATGCTTCCTTCTTCCCGCTGACACCTTCGGGCGCTGCTGGTTATGAAGTGTACTGCAGACGGATTAAAAGCGTGGAAACCATAGTTTATCGGGCCGGATTAGGCCGTGAGAGCCCCGAAGATCGCGATTTTCACGGCGTCCACGGTGAGGGTTGCGCGAATAAAGATATGAAACTATGGTTTTTACGACGTGGTCCCGCTCACAGGCAGCGATGTGACCGATTAGAAGGAGTCCAATGCGTGTAGAAGCACCTGAATCTGTTGGGGAAGCTGCGGTGGATGATGACGCTCAGCATCTCGCCAGCCTTGGTTACTCGTACGAGAGGCAATTCAAGCGGGAGATGACGTTTTGGGGAAACGTCTCGCTGGGATTCACGTACTTGTCTCCGGTAGTGGCGATCTATTCCCTGTTCGCAGCATCCCTGAGTGTGGCCGGGCCGCAGATGTTTTGGTCCCTGCTCATCGTCGGGGTCGGACAACTCCTGGTGGCAACAGTCTTCGGTGAAGTTGTGGCGGCGTACCCTGTGGCCGGCGGAGTCTATCCGTGGTCCAGGCGGCTCTGGGGCCGTAAATGGGGTTGGATGAACGGCTGGGTTTACCTGGTGGCGCTCCTGACAACTATCGCCAGTGTGGCGTATGGGGCAGGCCCGTTCCTGAGCACCCTGGCAGGCATGGACAGCAGCGTGGACGCCACGATCCTGTGCGGCTTGGTGGTCATAGCCCTTGCTACGGTGCTGAACCTCGGCGGCACCAAGGTGCTGAACGCCGTGGCCATGATCGGTCTTCTGGCAGAGCTCGGGGGTGCCCTGGTCGTTGGCATCTGGCTGCTTGCTACCGCCAGGCACCACGACCTCAGCGTCCTGTTCCAGACATTCGGTGCAGGAGAAGGCAGTAACTACTTCTTTGCTTTTGCGGCTGCCGGTCTCATAGGCATCTTCCAGTACTACGGCTTTGAGGCTTGCGGCGATGTGGCGGAGGAGGTCCCCAACCCGGGCCGCACCATCCCCAAAGCCATGCGGATGACTATCTACATTGGTGGTTTCGCTGCCATGTTCGTCTGCCTGTCCCTCATCCTCGCCGTTCCCGATTTCGCCGCCGTAATCTCAGGGACCGAGACGGACCCGGTCGGCAACATTCTCCTTTCGGCGTTCGGCCCCATCGGCTTCAAGGCAGTTCTCGCAGTCGTCCTGATCTCCTTCCTTTCCTGCGTGCTGAGCCTGCAGGCCGCAACCTCCCGCCTTGCCTACTCGATGGCCCGTGACGGAATCCTTCCGGCCAGCAAGCTCCTGAGCACGTTCAGCGAATCGCGCCATGTGCCCCCTTACGCACTGCTCCTGGCAGGGTTGGTGCCGGCACTCATCGTCATTGGATCCAAGGTCTCCAGCGACGCGCTGACAGTGATCATCTCCTTTGCTGCCATGGGCATGTACATGGGCTTCCAGATGGTTGTCCTTGCCTCGCTCCGGGCACGCATCCTGGGCTGGAAGCCGAACGGCGCCTTCCGCCTGGGCGTATGGGGCATTCCCGTAAATATCGCAGCTCTCGTGTGGGGCGTGCTCGGCATGGTCAACATGGCCTGGCCGCGGACACCGGAAGACGGATGGTTCGCCAACCATGTGGTCCTGATTTCCGCCGTCACGGTCGTCGTGGTTGGCCTGGTGTACATGGCATGGAAGAAACCGCACCTCAAGGGTGACGCCCCGGCAGCTGATGCAGTTCCCGCGCTTTCTGCCCGTCAGCCGGCGTGAAGGACGAAAGGTAACAAAATCCAATGTTGATCACCGGCATCAAGAGCCGACCCGTCTACGACGAGCTGGCGCCAATGGCGAGCGGCCTTAACCACCTCGCTGCCGCCCAGGGCAGCGGCGGAAAACCCCTAGTGCGCCTGCTTGGAGCGATGACCCCCGAGCAGTTGGCGGCCACCACCGTTCTGTATTCAACAGAGTCGTTTACCGGCCAGAACTATTTGATTGACCTCCAACAGTTCAAGGTGCGGGACCTGGCCGTGTTTTCCAGCAACGCGGAAGCCGTGCGCGGACTCGATGCGTCCCTCGCGATGGCAAAGATGGGCACCCGGCTGTACCTGGCCGGCTCTGAGGGGTTCATCGGTACGTCGATGCAGGTGGCTACCTCGTACGGCATGAACCGGGACGAAGTGCAGCGCGAGCATGCGGGCTCCTTTGTGAGGCGCGTGTGGTGCGCGCACTGTGGCCACTATTCCGAAAATGTCACCCACAGGGTCTTTGTATGCCCTGGCTGTGAACTAAATCTGATTGTGCGCGATCACTACTCCGGGAGGCTCGCAGCCTTCCAGGGAGTGAAAGCAGACAGCGAAGTACCCGGCGAAATGCCGGAAAATGAGGAGTTGGATACGTGAGCGAGTCCCAGCATGGAGCCCTGCGGCTCCGGGTTAAACGGATCGAAGCGGTGACCCCGGAAATCAACCGGTACACCTTCGGCGCAGCCGACGGCTCCTGGCTCCCTCCATTTTCGGGCGGCAGCCACCTTACCGTCTTGATTCCGGCCGACGGAGACACCAGGCGCAATGCGTACTCATTGATGAGTTCGCCGTACGACACCAGCGAGTACCAGATAGCTGTCCGCAGGGTGGATGACGGCAAGCGCGGCTCGCTGGCCATGCACACCAACGTGCGGGAAGGCGATGTCCTCCTCGCAGGTATTCCCGCGAATCTCTTCCCCGTCTCGAAACACGCACGGCACCATCTCTTCATCGCGGGCGGTGTGGGCGTAACGCCCGTTTTTGCCCAACTCGAAGAACTAAGCCTCAAGGGAAGCCCTTTCGAACTCCACCTGGCCGTCCGCGGCCCGGACCACGCCGCGCTTGGCCACGAACTTAAGGAACGCTACGGCGATCGGGTCACGCTCTACGGCCACGACGGCCAGTCCAGGCTCAACACCATGGACATCCTGGCAGGACGGCCGTTGGGTACGCACGCTTACGTCTGCGGGCCCACCCGGATGATCGACGACGTCGTCAGTTCCGCCCATGCCCTTGGCTGGTCGGACGCGAACATCCACTTCGAGAGGTTCGAGGACCTCGGTTCCACGGGAGACCCGTTCTCCGTGACATTGGCACGCTCGGGAGCCGTGATTGAGGTTTCTCCCGAGCAGTCGCTGCTGGAAGCGGTCGAGGAGGCAGGCCACAAGCTGCCCTACCTCTGCAGGGGAGGCGCCTGCGGGGAGTGCGAGACCGAGGTCCTGGAACTCGAGGGCACCATTGATCACCGTGACGACTGGTTGTCCGAATCAGACCGGGCAACATGCAAGCTCATCATGCCCTGCGTTTCGCGGGCCACCTGCACAAAACTCGTTATCAACGCTTAGGAAAGTGACATGACTGCCGTATCTGAACCAGCAGCCTTTAAGACGGATGAAACCTACACGCCGGAGGGCGAATACCAGTTCCGGAATTCACCCGAGGGTGTTCGCCGGCTGCCGTTCCCGTTCCCGGACGACGATTACATGTATTCAATGAACCTGGAACCGCACGTTCCGGCCGGAAACGGTGCCCTCAGAGCCGCATTCGATATTGATGAACACTATGTGTCGGAGTGCGCCCACCGCGCCCAAATGCTCAGCGATATGCCGGACGTACACTACCTTGCACTGCCGCACATGCTGGAAGCGCAGTGGGATCTGCTCGAGCTCATCTTTGAGTCTTACGCCAGGGATTTCCCGGAACACTTCACTCTCACTAAGAACGGAAACGAGTGGCGGTGGCAGAACCGGCTCCTCGGAATCGATGATTCGTTCACGTTCGGTGACCCGGCCACCTTGCCGATGGACCCCATGGAGTACGCCACCCGGCAAGCACAGGGCGAATTCGTCGTCCTCGAGGAAAAGGACAACACGCTCGTCATCGGCGCGGGCATGACCACCCAGCGTGCCGACTACTCCTTGAAGTTCAACCTCGGCATGAGCTTCTTTGAGTTCCACGGCCCGGTACCGAAGCTGCACGAGATGGGCATCCTGGACAGGGCCCTCAAGTTCCTGCTGCGCATGAAGGCCGGCCACCCTGTAAGGAGGGTCAACTGGTCGCTTACCGTCAACCCGCGCCTCGAGACGTCAGTGGAAACGCTCCCGGAATGGGCGCCGGACCGGACCACAGTCACCAGCGAAAACGCCGGCGAGAAGGTGTACCTGCGCATTGAACTGCAGCCGTTGCACCGTCTGCCCCGGTCAAACGCGATAGTGTTCCCCGTCCGTACTTACCTCGTCAGCCTCGCCGAACTGGTGGAGTTCGCTCCCGACTGGGCCAAGCGCATCCACCGGGCCCTCGCGTCGCTGGACTCCGAACTCGTGGATTACAAAGGCTTCCACCGCTACCACGGTGCAGCGGTCGAATGGCTTTCCCGCCACGACGACGGCGCACCCCTGGCCACCGGCTACCCCTGGGCCCCGGATGGAATACAGCCCGGCGATCGCTGACCGACACCGGTAAAAACCTCGACAAGAAAAGCCGATTAAAAGTGGAACCTGCAACACGTACTGCGTGGGCCCAAGTTGAACTTGGCACCGAAGTCTCACTCTCCAGCAACGGCCAACTCCTGCATCACGGGACGGTCGTGGCCAAAACCACGAGTGGTTCGGCGCTGTGGGTACTTTCGCCGACGCTGGAGCGCCGTATGTATCGCAGCAACACCGGGCATCACCTGACCGTGGAGAAAGCACCCACCGCGGGCAGCCGGTCCACCTATCAGCCCTAACCACATCAGACCCTGGACACCAGAAACCGTCAGAGAAGCAACACAAAAGGAGACATATGTCCCGGTACCGGGTGCAGAACCCTGCAACAGGTGAGGTCGTAGAGACCTTTGAAGCAGCTTCGGACGAACAGATACAGCAGGCAGTGGCCAGTGCTGACGACGCCTACGGCCAGTGGCGCGAAAAAAGCATCCAGGACCGGGCTGCCGTTGTCCGCCGCATCGCTGAGTTGTTCGAAGAGCGGAAGGAAGAGCTCGCCAGGATCATTGCCCAGGAGATGGGCAAACCCCTGTCAGAGGGCATCGAAGAGGTCGAGTTCGCCGCTTCGATCCTCGACTACTACGGCGTGCACGGCCCCGGCCTCGCTGTTGATCAGGAAATTCCCAGCACTGTTCCCGGCAAGGCGCTCATCGAGAACTGCCCCGTGGGAGTACTGCTCGGCGTCATGCCCTGGAACTTCCCGTATTACCAGGTGGCCCGCTTCGCTGCGCCCAATCTGGTCCTCGGCAACACCATCCTGCTCAAGCATGCAGACATTTGCCCCCGTTCGGCACTGGCGATCCAGCAGATCATGGAAGAAGCCGGTGTTCCCGACGGGGGCTACACCAACATCTTTGCCACACACGACCAGATCGCTGCGATCATTGCCGATCCGCGGGTGCAGGGCGTATCCCTCACGGGCTCCGAGCGTGCCGGCTCCATCATCGGGGAGCAGGCCGGCAGGCACCTGAAGAAGGCTGTGCTCGAACTCGGCGGAACCGACCCGATGATCGTGCTCGACTCCCATGACCTCGCATCGGTCGCTGCGGACGCCTGGAACTTCCGCGTCTACAACGGGGGCCAGGTGTGCAACGGCAACAAGCGGATGATCGTCATGGAAGATATTTATGACGAGTTTGTGGCCCAGCTGAAGAAGCTGGCGGACGGGCTCGTACCGGGTGATCCCCTAAACATGCCGGAGGGTGCCTATGGTCCTCTTTCCAGCAGGGCAGCTGCGGAGCAGGTGAGCGCCCAGGTGCAGCGGGCTGTGGCCGAAGGCGCCACTCTTGAAGTGGGCGGTGTCCTCTCCGAGGGGGAAGGTGCGTACTTCTCACCCGCCGTCCTGACCGGTATCAGCCGCGAATCGGCTTCCTTCCGGGAAGAGATTTTCGGGCCCGTGGCGATCGTGTTCAAGGTATCAAGCGATGAAGAGGCGCTCGAACTCGCCAATGATTCCGACTTCGGCCTGGGCGGCTCAGTCTTCTCCACCGATAAGGCACGTGCTGCGAACATTGCGTCCCGCTTGAACGTTGGGATGGCGCACGTGAACATCATCGCCGCGGAGGCAGCAGAACTTCCCTTCGGCGGCGTGAAGCGGTCAGGCTTTGGCCGCGAGATGGGTCCCTTGGGCATGGGCGAATTCGTCAACAAGCGCCTGTACTTCGTCGCCGAGTAAAGGGATGACCGTGCCCGTTACCAGTCCTGCCCGGTCACCGGTCCATCCCCCTCAGCCCCGCATGCGTTGGTCCTCGCAAGCACCCCACCGGCCTTCGGTGGCAAAGCTCGCTGTTACCACCCTTACCAGCGTCGCCGCCCTCGCCTGCCTGGTGCTGCTGGGCAAGCTCTCAGGCCACCTCCTGCTCATCCCGCCGATGGCTGCGTCCATGGCGCTCGTGGCCGCAGCGCCCCATCTGCCACTCTCCCAGCCCCGGAGCGTGATCGGGGGACAGGTTGTTTCCGCCTTGGTTGGTGTGGGCACGGGGTTGGTCAGCCACTCGTTCTGGGCCGCCGCTGTTGCCGGCAGCCTGGCGATCGGAGCGACCCTGTGGCTGAGGATGCCGCATTCACCGGCGGCTGCCACCGCAGTCATCGGTACCATGGCGACGACGGGTCAGGTCGCCTTTGTGGTGTGTTCCGGGATCGCGGCCTGCATCCTGGTCGGGTTTGGAATCGTCGGGTCCCGGCTCCGCGGAGCCACGTATCCAATTTATTGGTTCTGATGAGGGACAGTGGCTCGCAGAGCCTGACCGCGGACAGCGTAGCCAGCGGGCCCCAGTGGCCAGCGGCTACGCTGTCCGAGAACCTGCCCAACTTCTCCTGCTGCCGCTCCTGATCTACGCAGCCGCCGGACGTAAACTAACCTTCGCATCACGTCCCGTGAGCCTTCGGGCCAGCGCCGAGGACCAGGAGCCGCCCATGCTCTGGAAGCTGCTTGTTGAATACGTCCGCCCGCACCGGAAGCTGCTGGCCGCAGTCGTGGTTTTCCAGCTGGCGCAGTCCATCGCGTCCCTGTACCTGCCCACCCTGAATGCCGACATCATCGACGAAGGCGTGGCCAAGGCGAACATCGGCTACATCCTCAGCCTGGGCGGGGTCATGCTGGGAATCACCCTGCTGCAGATCGTGTGCGCGGTCATCGCCGTGTACTTCGCGGCGAAGGCGGCGATGGGCGTGGGCCGGGACCTGCGCGGCGCCATTTTCAAACGCGTGGGGGAGTTCTCCGAGCAGGAGGTCACCAGGTTCGGCGCACCAAGCCTGATCACGAGGTCCACGAACGACGTCCAGCAGGTCCAGCAGTTGATCCTGATGTCCGCCACCATGCTGGTCACCGCGCCCATGCTCAGTATCGGCGGGGTGATCATGGCCGTGCAGCAGGACGTGCAGCTGTCGTGGCTGATCGCCGTGGCCGTCCCCGTACTGCTGGTCGCCGTCGGCCTGATCACCGTCCGGATGGTGCCGCTGTTCCGCAAGATGCAGAAACGGATTGACACCGTGAACCGCGTTCTCCGCGAGCAGCTTACGGGCATTCGCGTGGTGCGCGCCTTCGTCCGTGAGGATATCGAGACCGAACGCTTCGCCCGCGCCAACGAGGACGTCACGGACACCGCCCTGCGCGCCGGCCGGTTGATGGCGCTCGCCTTCCCCGTGGTGATGCTGGTGCTGAACGTCTCCAGCGTGGCCGTCATCTGGTTCGGCTCGTTCCGCATCCAGGACGGCTCCATGCAGGTGGGCACGCTCATCGCGTTCCTGAGCTACCTGATCCAGATCCTGATGTCCGTCATGATGGCCACGTTCATGGCCGTGATGATCCCGCGCGCCGCCGTCTCGGCCGACCGAATCGGCGAGGTGCTGCGCACCAAGTCCAGCGTCCGGCCGCCTGCCAACCCGGTGAGCAGTGAGGTGCGCCGCGGCGAGCTGGAAATGCGCGACGTCGGATTCGCCTACCCGGGTGCCGACCAGCCCGTCCTCTCCGGCATCAGCTTCACCGCCAAAGCGGGGCAGACGACGGCGATCATCGGCAGCACCGGCGCCGGCAAGACCACCCTGGTCAACCTCATGCCCCGGCTCTTCGACGCAACAGAAGGCTCGGTACGGATGGACGGCGTGGACGTGCGCGAGCTGCACCCGGACCTGCTCTGGGGGCACATCGGCCTGGTCCCGCAGCGGCCCTACCTGTTCAGCGGCACCGTCCGCAGCAACCTGCTCTACGGCAAGCCGGACGCCACCGAAGACGAGCTTTGGGAAGCGCTCCGCATCGCCCAGGCCCAGGACTTCGTGGAGCGGATGGAGGAGGGCCTGGACGCGCCTATCAGCCAGGGCGGCACCAACGTTTCCGGCGGGCAGCGGCAGCGGCTGGCCATCGCCCGGGCCCTGGTGAAGCGGCCCGAGCTGTACATCTTCGATGACTCGTTCTCCTCGCTGGACACCGGCACCGACGCCCGGCTCCGCCAGGCCCTCAAGCGCAGCACCGCCGGCGCCACGCTGGTGATCATCGCCCAGCGCGTCTCCAGCATCGTGGACGCGGACCAGATCCTGGTGCTCGACGACGGCAGGATCGTGGGGCGCGGAACGCACCGTGAGCTGCTGGAAACCTCGGAGACGTACCGCGAGATTGTCTCCTCCCAGCTGGCGGCGGAGGAGACGGTATGAACCCGGAACCCACTCACGCATCCGGCACCAAAGCCGCACCCGCCTCCACAACCGGAAGCGCCGACGTCGTACGCATTCCCCGCCCGGCCGGCGGACCGGGGAGGGGCGGACCGTTCGCGGGGATGAACGTGCCGGCGGAGAAGGCGATGAACTTCTGGCCGTCGGCCAAGCGGCTGCTGGGCAGGCTGCGGCCGGAACGGTTGTGGCTGCTGCTGGTGTTCGCGACGGCGGTGGCCGGGGTGGCGCTCTCGGTGATCGGGCCGCGGCTGCTGGGGGAGGGCACCAACCTGATCTTCGCCGGGGTGGTGTCCCGGGACCTGCCGGCCGGGACCAGCAAGGAGCAGGTGATTGCGCAGCTCCGGGCGGCGGGGGAGAACCAGCAGGCGGACATGCTGACACCCATGGCGCTGACGCCCGGGCAGGGGATCGACTTCGCCGCGCTGGGGAACGTGCTGACGTGGGCGCTGGTGCTGTATGTGCTGTCCTCGGCGTTTATGTGGGTGCAGGCGTATGTGCTGAACGGGGTGGTGCAGCGGACGGTGTTCGGGCTGCGCGGGGAGATCGAGGCGAAGATCCACCGGCTGCCGCTGCGGTACTTCGACTCGATCCAGCGCGGTGAGCTGCTCAGCCGGGTGACCAACGACGTGGACAACATTTCCCAGAGCCTGCAGCAGACCATCAGCCAGGCGGTCACGTCCGTGCTGACGGTGCTGGGCGTGCTGGTGATGATGTTCATCCTCTCGCCCACGCTGGCGCTGATCGCGCTGGTGACCATTCCACTGACGCTGGGGATCACGGCGCTGATCGCCAAGCGCTCGCAGGAGCTGTTCGTGGCGCAGTGGAAGAACACGGGGGAGCTGAACGGGCAGATCGAGGAGACGTACACCGGTCATGCGCTGGTGAAGGTGTTCGGCCGGCAGCGCGAGGTGGAGGAGCGTTTCCGGCAGAAGAACGCAGAGCTGTATGACGCCAGTTTCGGCGCGCAGTTCATTTCCGGACTGATCATGCCGGCCATGACGTTCATCGGGAACCTGGTGTACGTGGGGATCGCCGTAGTGGGCGGGCTGCAGGTGGCGTCCGGGGCCATGCAGCTGGGCGACGTGCAGGCGTTCATCCAGTACTCGCGGCAGTTCACCATGCCGCTGGCGCAGCTGGGGTCCATGGCCAATGTGCTGCAGTCCGGGGTGGCGTCGGCCGAGCGCGTGTTCTCGTTGCTGGACGAGGACGAGGAGTCAGTTGAGCCTGCCCCTTCTGCCGGTCCGGTGTTTGGACGGGGGCGGCTGGTGTTCGAGGATGTGTCGTTCTCGTACTCGCCGGACAAGCCTCTGATCTCCGGCCTGTCTTTGGTGGCCGAGCCGGGGCAGACGGTGGCGATTGTGGGGCCAACGGGGGCCGGCAAGACCACGCTGGTGAACCTGATGATGCGCTTCTACGAGCTGGACGCCGGGCGGATATCGCTCGACGGCGTGGACGTCACCTCGGTGCCCAGGCGCGAGCTCCGCTCGCGGCTGGGGATGGTGCTGCAGGATACGTGGCTGTTCGGCGGGACGATCAGGGACAACATCGCATACGGGCGGCCTTCGGCTTCCGAATCCGAAACTCTTGAGGCCGCCCGGGCGACGTACGTGGACCGGTTCGTGCGGTCGCTGCCTGACGGGTACGACACCGTTCTGGATGACGAGGGCGCCAACGTGTCCGCGGGGGAGAAGCAGCTGCTGACGATTGCCCGGGCGTTCCTAGCGCGGCCTTCGGTGCTGATTCTGGACGAGGCGACGTCTTCGGTGGACACCCGGACCGAGGTGCTGGTGCAGAAGGCGATGAGTGCGCTGCGGTCCGACCGGACCTCCTTTGTGATCGCGCACCGCCTGTCCACGATCCGCGATGCCGACCTCATCCTAGTGATGGAGGCCGGCCAGATCGTGGAGCAGGGGACGCACGCTTCACTGCTTGCTGCGGGTGGGGCTTACGCGCGGCTGTATGAAGCGCAGTTCGCGGCTCCTGTGGCGGAGGTATAAAGGAACCTTCGCACGACTTTGGCGACTCTTTGTGTGGTAGTCAAGTTGTATGTAACGAGCGTGAGAAGATGCGGAAAACGGAAATATCCACCAACAGGAGCACCATGCCCGACTTAGACTTGATTTCTGAAGCTGAGCTGAAAGCGGAAGAAGCACAGAAACTCCCCGCCTTTGCTGGGCTCAGCTTAAGGCATTTTCGTGGTCAAATTTCTGAAGCGTTGAGCCACTTTGGCAGCTTCAGCTTGCTTGAGGAATACACCAAGCATGACATCTCTCACATTGACGCCATGTTGGCTATGTACGAATGGATGATTCCTAATGAAACCAAGGAGTTAATGACTCCCGCAGACTGGTTATTAACGACACTCTCTACCTACTTGCATGATTTCGGTTTGCTTATAACGCGCGACGAATTCGATGCTAGAGACTCCGTTTCTTTTTATCAAACCTTCCGAAGTCGAATTGTTGATAACGACGACCCGAGCGTAAAGGACTATAGGTCGCAAGTACAGCGACTTACCACGGATGAAGCCGAAAAGTTCATGTATCAAGAATTTGTACGGTATTATCATGCCGAGCGTATAAGGGCTTGGCTCCGCGACAATCCTGACATGTCGTGGGGAGGTGACCCTAGGGTAATAGATCGACTGGGAAAACTGCTTGGAGAACTCGAGGAAACCTTTCGCGAGGACATCGGTTTAGTTTGTGAAAGTCATCATTCCGATGATTTGCATGATATTCGGAAGTACCCTCTGAGCCGACCGTATGGTTCAAGCCCTGCTGAGGAAGCAAACGTACAATATGCGTCTCTCCTTCTGAGAACATCCGACCTCCTTCACGTGACCAATGACCGGGTCCCCTCAATGGCTGCTCTGATAATCAACCCCCGCAATCCGAAAAGCCAGGTCGAGTGGGCGAAGCAAGGTGCAGTCAGGAGGGTCCGTGCTAAACCAGTGGCTAAGAGCGCAGAAGGAAGCGAAGTCGCCGAGCAGCCCGACACTATCGAGGTGCATGCCACGTTTAAGGAGGCCGAAGGCTACTTCGGTCTGACCGGGTACCTGCAGTATGCGGTCAAGCAGCTTCAACAGACATATGCATGGTCCAAGGAGAACCAAGCCACTGGCGGCTCCGAGTTTCTATTTCCGTGGCGACGTATCGATTCGTCGCACATCGAAGCGAAGGGCTTTGTTACCGAACAGTTCGTCTTCAAAATCGATCACGCGAAAATATTGGACTTGCTGACCGGTCACACCCTCTATAACGACACTGGTGTCGTCGTCCGCGAGTTGGTTCAGAATTCCCTGGATGCGGTGCGGTTGCAGGGGCACTTGGAGTCTGGAAAGAAGGACGGGTACAGGCCGAAAATTAACATTTCGTGGGATTCCGCTGAGCGGGTTCTCACTGTTACGGACAATGGCGTCGGTATGTCCCAGGCGATTATCGAACAGAACTTTTTGCGCGTTGGTTCTTCGCGTTACCAAGAGCCTGAGTTTCAGAAGGAGTTTCCAGAGTTTGCATCTATTAGCAGGTTCGGAATCGGAGTACTCTCGACCTTCATGGTCGCGGACGATGTAACAGTCGTAACTGTTCATGAGTCAGAAACCGAAGCGCGGAAACTGAGCCTCCGAGACGTTCACGGACAATATCTAGTTCGTCTGCTCGACAAGCAGAACACGGAGGTTCCTGAGCAGATCCGGGCGCACGGTACATCCGTTTCCATGAAGTTGCGGCCTAGTGCGGAGTTGTCCGAGGTCGAGACAGTGCTCCGCCAATGGATAGTGCTGCCAGGCTGCGAGGTCTACCTCACCGTCGATGCTGGAGATGAGACCCCTGTCGGTTTCAGCTCTATTCAAGACGCCTTATTGCATGCTTTAACCGACGCTGACCTGGTTAGCACTTCCGACGGGGTTCTTAAAACGGTCTATGGTGCTCCTTTAGAGGTCCGTACGGCAAGCGTTGAGGGTCTAGATATCGCCTATGCCGTCTCTTGGAATGAGTGGCTACAAGACTGGGGATACGTGCGCGTTGAGCATGGAAGGCGCGACTTCGCAGCGTTGAACCAAGGAACGTTTGGTGTGTGCATCAGCGGAGTGAGAGTCACTACGCAACCGCCCGGTTTCGTTTACGGTGGAATTGCTGCCATGGCAAATGCTTCGGGGAAGGGTGCGCCGCGGACAAATGTGGCTAGGAGTGCCATCGAGAAGACGGACGAGTACGAACTCATGCTAGATCGGATCTATGGAGCCTATGTTGGTCACATTGAGACTGAAATGCGAGAGCTCGAAGTCAACCGTGCGTCTTCCCTCACCCGGGCCGTACAGGAGGCGTCGTATCTGGCGGAGGACTTGGCGAGAGTGGAACCTGAGTCGACTGTGATTCGCGATCGAAAGCTGCGTACGGTCCCTGCCATAGTTGTCGAAGAGGCTGGCGTGAGGAAAGCTTATTCCCTGGAAGATCTTTCAACGCACGAAGAACTGGCCTCAATTGAGAGCAATACTATTAGCAGCTTCGAGGGTGTCCTCAGGTCGGTGCGAGGTGCCTCATCCCCGTCCCTGAAAAATCTTATAGAAGCAATGGGAAGCGACGAGGTGCTGCCCGGAGCCCCTCTTGTCTGCGGTTTGAATCGACAGGGCCTGATCAGCGAGATGTTTGCCGCCGAATGGGAAGTTTCTCGACTGGAAACCGACGCGGATGGACGGGCCCTGAAAGCCTCATGGCGCCAGAAGGGAGCATCCCCAATCTGGGTAGTACCTGGAAAGAACACGAGCCTGCCATCTTCGATGGCGTCTCGCATGGAGCGAGAAATAATGTCCGGACGTGTGAGCGACCGTATTTATCGCACCATGTTTCCAGCTAAGCCCGAGACTTTGGAGCTTATTGGCTTTGAAGACAAAAAGTATGTCTTGTGCCAGGGCTGGCACTTACTTCTGCCTGGACACGCCATGCTGGCCGTCGAGCCTGCTTCAGATGCTGTTCCCGCAGCAGCCCGCTTATGGTGCATCAGCTGGTTGATGAATCTCCTAGGTGGTTCCTCTGCCCGGAGTGGAATGGCGTACGAGGTCCCCGCGATCGATGGACGAAGCATTCAATGGCAAAATTCCGTGATCGATAGCTTGCGGAGTTCTGGAGTGTTTGAAGTCTTGGACGAGAAGTCGGTGCGCCAAGCGCTGTCGCATGTTGACGTCGATCCGCTGGATGTTCTTCGGTGGGACAGGCGCCAGTCGCCCGAGTAGGCCCCGAGGCAAGACTTTAGCGAGTGACGGCGGAAGTTCCCGCCGTCACTTGCTGGATTCGCCTTGGCGGCCGCTTTGCAGAAGGTGACGCGAAACCTACTAATATTCTGCGGTGCATGTGGATGCCACCGTTACTGCACACCCAACTTCTACATGCGAACGACTAGGAAGCCCACCCAACCCGCCGTCGTAGTACACGGACACACAGCGCAACGACCCAGCCGCCACACGTAACCTGTTTAGATGCCTCGTTTTGCGCTCGATATTGAGTCCGTCCCCCGCCCAGCCCGCTCGCAGGAGCTGCTGGATGCTGTGAACCACCGCGTCGTAATTGCCGACGGCGCCATGGGCACCATGCTGCAGGGCCGAGACCTGTCGCTCGAGGACGACTTCCTGGGCCTGGAAGGCTGCAACGAGATCCTCAATGACACGCGTCCGGATGTCCTCGCCGACATCCACGACGCGTACTTCGCGGTGGGCATCGACGCGGTCGAAACCAACACCTTCGGTGCCAACTGGTCTAACCTCTCCGACTACGGCATCGACGACCGGATTGAAGAGCTCGCCCGCAAGGGCGCAGAGATTGCCCGCGAACGCGCAGAAGCGGCAGAAAAAACAGACGGGCGGATGCGCTGGGTCCTGGGCTCCATGGGACCGGGCACCAAGCTCCCCAGCCTCGGGCACACCACCTACGACTACCTCAAGCAGACCTTCGCGCTGCAGGCCGAGGGCCTGATCGACGGGGGAGCGGACGCCTTCCTCATTGAAACCAGCCAGGACCTCCTGCAGACCAAAGCCGCCGTCAACGGCTGCAAGCAGGCCATCGTGTCCCGCGGCATCCGGCTCCCCATCTTCGTCGAGGTCACCGTCGAAACCACCGGAACCATGCTCATGGGCTCCGAAATCGGCGCCGCACTCACCGCGCTCGAACCGCTCGGCGTCGACGCCATCGGCCTGAACTGCGCCACCGGCCCGGACGAGATGAGCGAGCATCTGCGCCACCTCTCCAAGCAGTCCTCGGTCGCCATCGCCTGCATGCCCAACGCCGGCCTGCCCATCCTCGGCGCCAACGGCGCGCACTACCCTCTCACCCCCACCGAACTCGCCACCGCGCACGAACAGTTCGTGCGTGAATTCGGCCTGGGCCTGGTGGGCGGCTGCTGCGGTACGACGCCGGAGCACATGGCCGCCGTCGTCGAACGTCTTGCGCCCTTCCGCACCAGCGGAACAGTCGCCAAGAGCGATAACAGCCCCGCCCGCGTCCCCACCGAGCGGGAAGCCGGCGTGGCCTCCCTCTACCAGCACGTGAACTTCGACCAGGACGCCTCCTACCTCGCCATCGGTGAACGCACCAACGCCAACGGCTCCAAGGCATTCCGCCAGGCCATGCTCGAAGAGCGCTGGGACGACTGCGTCGACATCGCCCGCGAGCAGATCCGCGTCGGCGCGCACCTGCTGGACGTCTGCATTGACTACGTGGGGCGCGACGGCGTGGCCGACATGAAGGAGATCGTCTCACGCTTCGCGTCGGCCTCCACGCTCCCGCTGGTCATGGACTCCACCGAACCAGCCGTACTGCGGGCCGGGCTCGAACACATCGGCGGCCGCCCGGTGGTCAACTCCGTCAACTATGAGGACGGTGACGGCCCGGACAGCCGCTTCGCGCGCATCATGCCGCTCGTGAAGGAACACGGCACCGCCGTGATCGCCCTGACCATCAACGAAGAGGGCCAGGCCCGCACCACCGAGGGCAAGGTGGCCATCGCCTCGCGCCTCGTCGACGCCCTGGTGGGCGAATGGGGGATGCGCGTCGAGGACATTATCGTCGACTGCCTGACCTTCCCCGTCGCCACCGGCCAGGAGGAAACCCGCCGGGACGGCATCGAAACCATCGAGGCCATCCGCCAGATCACTGCCAAGTACCCCGGCATCAACACCACGCTCGGCGTCTCCAACGTGTCCTTCGGCCTGAACCCCGCAGCGCGCGTGGTCCTGAACTCCGTTTTCCTGCACGAGGCCGTGCAGGCGGGCCTGACCAGCGGGATCATCGACGCCGCCAAGATCGTGCCGCTCGCCTCACTGCCGGAGGAACAGCGCAAGGTGGCCCTGGACCTCGTCTGGGACCGCCGCGAATACGACGCCGAGGGCAACACCACGTACGACCCCCTGGCCATCATGCTGGACATGTTTGCCGGCGTCGACACCGCTGCGCTCAAGGACCAGCGCGCCGCCGAACTCGCGGCGCTGCCTACGGGCGCGCGCCTGGAACGGCGCATCATTGACGGCGAGGGCAAGGGCCTTGAAGCGGACCTCGACCTTGCCCGCAGTGAGGGCATGACCCCGCTCGGCATCATCAACGACCACCTGCTCGAGGGCATGAAGGTCGTCGGTGAGCGCTTCGGCTCCGGCGAGATGCAGCTGCCGTTCGTGCTGCAGTCCGCCGAGGTGATGAAGAATGCGGTGGCCCTGCTCGAGCCGCACATGGAGAAGTCGGATTCCTCCGGCAAGGGCACCATGGTGATCGCCACCGTGCGCGGCGACGTGCACGACATCGGCAAGAACCTGGTGGACATCATCCTCACCAACAACGGCTACAAAGTGGTCAACATCGGCATCAAGCAGGGCATCGCCGAGATCATGGCGGCGGCGGAGGAGCACAACGCCGACGTGATCGGCATGTCCGGGCTGCTGGTGAAATCCACCGTGGTGATGAAGGAAAACCTCGCGGAGCTGCAGTCGCGCGGCCTGGCGAAGAAGTGGCCGGTGATCCTCGGCGGCGCCGCCTTGACCCGCGCCTATGTGGAGCAGGACCTGGCGGAGCAATTCGACGGCGTGGTCCGGTATGCCAAGGATGCTTTCGAGGGCCTTTCCCTCATGGAACCGCTGGTCCGCGTCGCCCGCGGCGAGTCGCCGGACGACGTCGGCCTTCCGCCGCTGAAGAAGCGCATCCACAAGGGAGGCGCCAAGTTCACGGTGACCGAGCCGGAGGCTATGCCCGGCCGGTCTGACGTCGCCTCCGACAACCCTGTGCCCGCGCCGCCGTTCTGGGGCACGCGCATCGTGCGCGGCGTCTCGCTCCACGACTACTCGGCGTTCCTCGATGAGCGCGCGACCTTCATGGGGCAGTGGGGGCTCAAGCCCGGCCGCGGCGAGGACGGCGCCTCCTACGAGGAGCTGGTGGAACGAGAGGGCCGGCCGCGCCTGCGGTACTGGCTGGACCGCATCCTCGGCGAGGGAATGCTCGATGCATCCGTCGCCTACGGCTACTTCCCGGTGGTCTCCGAAGGGGAACAGGTGGTGGTGCTGCACCACGGGGAGGACCGCGACGGCGTCCTTGGCACCGCGGGTCTGCTCGCCCCGGATGGTGGTTCAGGCGGCCCGATCGGTACCGACCGGCTGCGTTTCGACTTCCCGCGCCAGCGCCGCGACCGGCACCTGTGCCTCGCGGACTTCGTGAAGTCGCGCGAATCCGGGCAGATTGACGTGCTGCCGGTGCAGCTGGTCACCGCCGGCTCGAAGATCGAAGAGTTCACCTCCAAGATGTTCGCCGCCAACCAGTACCGCGACTATTACGAGCTCAACGGCCTGGTCATGCAGCTAACCGAGGCGCTTGCCGAGTTCTGGCATGCCCGCATCCGCAAGGAGCTGGGTTTCGGGGCCGAGGAGCCGAAGGACACGGCAGGGTACTTCAAGCTCGACTACCGCGGAGCGCGATTCTCGCTCGGCTACCCCGCGTGCCCGGACATGGAGGACCGCCGCAAGGTGACGGAGCTGCTGAAGCCCGAGCGGATGGGCGTGGTTTTGAGCGATGAGCTGATGCTGCACCCCGAACAGTCCACCGACGCGTTCGTGTTCCACCACCCGGAGGCGAAGTACTTCAAGGTGTGAGCTGCGGTCTTTGGCCGGGGTTTGGCCTGGGGGAGGGAGCCACCCGGGCACAGCCAGCTCCGCTGGGCGGCATTGACGTAATGTCCAACCAGCTCCGCAGTGGTGGTTTATATCTGCACAGCTGCAGGCCGGACGTGCAAAAATGCAAGTTGCTGAACTTGTTACCTGCCGGTAGTTTTGCTTCTCGGTTGTTTCGCATATCCCCCAAAATTGCGAAACGACCAGGAAGGCCCCGCGGTGTCCCCCATGCTGCGGGGCCTTTCGCTGTACGACGTCGGGCCAGCGGACGGGCTATTCCCGCTGAAGAATTGTTGACAGTGAATCTTCCGTAAAGCTTGAGGGCGTTGAACTGTCAGTTGGAGTGCAGCTGGGCATGCCTGTCATGATCATCCGTGCAGCGAAGGTTGCTGGCCTATCTGAAGGTGGACCAGGCCTTGGGGCTCATGCAGAAAGGCCTGTGCAGCCGCTGTCAGCGGACGCCGAAGTCGGTGTCAACATACGAACCGGGGCGTTTCTGGGCACCATGTTGGCAATTGCAGCCCCCATCCAGCTGGAGCCGAACGGTCACGGGACTCGATGCTTCCAGCTGGATGTCACCATGCTCCTTCCCGTTGCTGCTAAGGCGGACAATTGATTCTTGCTCGTTGCGATGGGTCATGTGACTACCTTTGCTGATGCTGATGGTGATGCTGGGGGTGGATGCGCCCTGGTGGCACGGGCCAGGAAGGCCCGTGCCACCAGGGCGGGTTGCTACTTACGTGGGGTCCTACGCCTTGACGTATCCGTTCGGGTTGAGCACGAATTTGGTGGCCGAGCCGGCGTCGAATTCGGCGTAGCCGCGCGGTGCATCCTCAAGCGGGATTGCCGTGGCGTTTACTGCCTTGGCGATCTGGACCTTGTCGTGCAGGATGGCCATCATCAGCTGGCGGTTGTACGACATGACAGGGCACTGGCCGGTGGTAAAGGACAGGGACTTTGCCCATCCGGTGCCCAGGGACAGCGACAGGGAGCCGTGCTTGGCGGCGTCGTCGATTCCGCCGGGGTCGCCCGTGACATACAGGCCGGGAATACCAAGGGCGCCGCCCGCCGCAGTGATGTCCATCAGGGAGTTCAGCACGGTGGCCGGGGCTTCGTGTGAGGCGTCCTTGCCGTGCCCCCGGGCTTCGAACCCTACGGCGTCCACGCCGCAATCCACCTCGGGGACACCCAGGATCTGCTCGATCTGGTCCTTCGGATCGCCGTTGGAGACGTTGACCGTTTCGCAGCCGAAGGAGCGGGCCTGCGCCAACCGGTCTTCGTTCATGTCGCCGACAATCACGACGGCGGCACCGAGCAGGTGCGCGCCCACGGCGGCTGCGAGGCCCACCGGGCCGGCACCGGCGATGTAAACGGTGGATCCTACGCCCACACCGGCGGTGACGGCGCCGTGGAAGCCGGTGGGGAAGATATCGGAAAGCATGGTCAGGTCCATGATCTTTTCCAGGGCCTGGTCGCGGTCCGGGAACTTGAGCAGGTTCCAGTCAGCGTAGGGAACCAGAACGTATTCCGCCTGGCCGCCCACCCAGCCGCCCATGTCCACGTAACCGTAGGCGCTGCCTGGGCGATCCGGGTTGACGTTCAGGCAGATGCCGGTCTTGCGCTCCTTGCAGTTCCGGCAACGGCCGCAGGAGATGTTGAAAGGTACAGAGACGATGTCTCCCACCTTGATGAACTCCACGTCCGGACCGACTTCCACCACTTCGCCGGTGATCTCGTGGCCAAGGACCAGGTCCTTGGGAGCCGTGGTCCGGCCCCGGACCATGTGCTGGTCCGAGCCGCAGATGTTGGTGGTCACTGTCCGCAGGATCGCGCCGTGGGGTACTTTTCTGCCCACATTGGCCGGATTAACGCCGGGCCCGTCCTTGAGTTCCAACGTCGGGTAGTCGGTGTCGATGATTTCGACAACACCGGGTTCTTTGTAGGCGACAGCTCTGTTTCCTGACATGGGCACTCCTGTTGGTAGGGGTATTGGTGCCAGGCCTTCCTCTCGGATGGCCTAGCACCGGTCCGGCAATATTGCAGGCGCTGCCCCATAACCCGAGAACGGTGCTTCGATGGGGATACCTCCCCAGGTCCAGGCCACCGAAGCACCCTTCACGGGCACGGGACAGCTCAAATGAGACTAGGGTCACAAGAGCATCAATAAAAGCGCAAGATTTTGTAAACCACCGTGCAGATTTGCTGCATGGTTGGCTTGGCGGCATCCGGCCGCTAATTAAGGCAGGTTTTCAGGCCCTCAGTTGTTGCCGGTCCCTGACCTGCACGGACTCAGTGTGCGCAGTGCCTCCGCCGGCGTTTCCGCCCGGACTGGAGACCGGCTTCACCCGCCGGAACGCGGCCAACACAGCCCTGCCGATCACGGCGATACCAATGATGGTGGTGACGGTACGCAGGGTGTCCCATCCCGCCGTCGACGTCACCAGCGAGTACAGCAGGAAGCTGCTCAGGTTGGTGCTGAGCGGGGCTCCGGGCTGGTAGGAGATGCCGGTCCCTGCACCGACCGCGAAAGGCCAGAACCACAGATTGGTCAGCAAGCCGAACAGGTAGGACGCCACGGCGCCGTAGCCGCACAGCATCCACAGTTCCGCTTTTCCGCGCACCCTGCGGGGGAGCAAGCCGGCCCCTGCGCCTACCCATGCGCAGGCGAAGATCTGGAACGGCGTCCAGGGGCCGATGCCGCCCCACAAGGCACTGGAGACGGCGATGGTTGCGGCGCCGAGGAGCAGCCCGAACCGGGGGCCGAACGCCCGCCCGGCCAGGATCAGCAGGATAAAAACCGCCTCCACGCCCCCGACGCCGGTGCTCGCCACGCGCACCGCCGAACCGACTGCTGCCAGGACACCGAGCAAAGCAACCATGTGCGCGGACCGTACCGAGCCGTCGAGGGACACCATGATGGCGACGACGGCGAGCGGTGCCATCGCCAGGGCCGCGTAGGGGAGCGCCGCGGCGGCGTCCTGGGGGAGGGCTGTTGCGAGCAAGGGCCAGCAGAAGGCGGCGAGGGCCAGCAGGTTTGCAGCTGCGAGAACGGCGAGTTCGACGGCGCCTGGCATCTGGATACGGCGCTGCCTTTGTGGGGTTTGGGAGCCTGTATGTTCCCCGATGGCCTTGGTCTTCAGTTCCCCGCCTGCAGGCTGGAAAGTGGAAAGGACCGGTTCGGGAGCGTTTGCCGGCACCGGTGAGGGCGCGAAGCCATCGCGCATCGGGAGGATCCGGGCGCCGAGACCGTGTGCAAAGTCGAGGTCGTGGGTGGCGATCAGGACTGCGGCACCGGCGTCCGCTGCGGCCCGCAGCGCACCCGCTACTGCTCTGCGCCCCTCCTGATCGAGGCCGCGGGTGGGCTCATCGATCAGGAGCACCTGCGGATCGTCCCTGGTCTGCAGTGCGATGGCCAGGATCCTGCGCTCGCCGGCAGAGAGGTCCCGGGGATGCTCGTGCCCAACCGGAATCGTTACGTCTCCGCGCAACCGGGCGAGGCGTGACGCCGCCGGTATCGGAGATCCCTCGTCGCTGCCAGGGCGACGACGATGCGCGCCTTTTCGTTCAGCCTGGCGCTCAGCGCGTGCCTGGCGCCGGTCGGCTGCGCGGAGCTCTCCCGCGACCGTGTCCCTGGTGAAGAGGTCATCCGAGGCGTCCGGCACCAGGGCAACCCGGCCGCCGTCGTCCGTGCCGCCGTCGACAGTTGTTACTGCGCCGGTGCCTTCACCGAGGGCCAGAGCGACAAGCAGGGATGACTTTCCGGCACCGTTTGGCCCCACCAGGGCCACCACTTCACCGCGGTGCAGGGTGAGGGACGCGTCGCGCACCAACGGCTTGCCCTTCCGGTGTACCGCGAGGTTTGTCGCCGTCAGCACGGGCTCGTCCGGCGATGGCCCGACTGGCGACCGAAGGACTTGGGCAGCCCGCGAGGAGGCGGCTGGTGCAACACTCGGGACCAGGGCGCCGTCGTCGATGGTCCACCAGGAATCGGCAACAGGTACGAGCGCTTCCGCCCGGTGCTCGGCCACAACGACGCAGACACCTGCATCACGGGCGAGCGCACGAAGCACGGCGATGACGCGCCCGCGCGCTGAAGTGTCGAGGTCGGCCAGGGGCTCGTCCACCAGGAGCAGTGGCGGGTGCTCGACCACCGCGGCGGCAATGGCCACGAGCGTCGCTTCGCCTGCCGAGAGAGTGCCGAGATTCCGGTCCAGCAGCGCCGACACCCCGATGCTCGCCGCCACGTCCAGCACACGGGCTTTAGCCGCCGCGGACGGCACGCCGCGCAGCTCGAGAGCCAGGGCGATCTCGTCCCGGACCCGGGTGGTGGCGAAGGCGGCGCGGGGATTCTGCAGGACGACGCCGACCAGGCGGGCCGTATCGCGCGGGGGAGTGGCGGCACGGTCCGTTCCGGCGACACGTACCGTGCCGGAGATCTCGCCGCCGTCAGCATGGGAGAGGAGGCCGGACATGCCGCGGAGGATGGTGGATTTGCCGGAACCGGTCGGTCCGGTGATGACGTTGATGGATCCGCTCGACGGTGTGAATTCGTCGACGGCCACCCGGGCGTCACCGATGCGGAACTGGGCGGTGCGCACCAGAAGCGGGCCGCCGTCGTCGTCCCCAGCCTTATGTAACGCCCGGCTCCCGAAGCCGCGCAGCTCGAGGGCTGCGGCAACCCGGCCGGCGTGCTCGAGGGTGCGCTCGAGTACGGGCACCAGGGCACGGGCTCCGAAGCGTTCACCCCGCAACCGGAAGGCCAGGCGCACTGAGGTTACGGCGTCGGAAAGCGCGGGGAGCGCCGCCCAGGCCACCACGAGCATCCGGGCGATGCCCTGCACGGGCCCGCCGCGTGCCAGGCGCATGAAGACGCGGGTCACGTCCACGCAGGCGTTGAGCATGCCGAAGGCGAGGATCATCCCGGCGATGGGCAGGGCGGACAGGACTGCCGCCCACAGGCCGGGTGCGGTGACCGGGCCGAGGAGGACCACATGGGCGTACGGGGCCGGCAGCGGCACCTGCGGCAGGTTGAGCAGGACGGGGCTGCCGATGCCGGTTCCGTTAAAGAGGATCCGGTAGATGACCCGCGCCGCGACGAAGATAACGGCGAGAGCCGCCCCTGCCCGAAACGGCGCGGATCGGAAGGTCATGCTGCCGGGGCGGCCGGTTCGCCGTCGACCGTGAACAGCAGTTCCAGGCTCTCGCCCGGGCTCACCTTCAAGGTGGCGAGGCCTTCCTGGGCGTAGGCCCAGTCACCGGTGGCCGGCTTGACCCAGAGTGCCCAGTAGGCGAAGGCTGCGGGCATCTTGCCGCATTCTTCCCGGTACGTGCCGCCCTTGTGCTTGATGTCGAAGTCTGCGGCGGGCACACCGTTCACGCGGCACACCAGCTCATTGGGGTATTCGGTGGTGCCTTCCGTTTTCACGTTCGCCTTGGCTAGCAGGTCGGACGCCACTGTCGGCTCGGTGACGGGCACGCACGTGGTGCTGTCAGCAGCGGCCTGGTCCAGGGCGCCCGAATCGACGATGAGCTTCACGCCGTCGCACGGCTCGTTGGCGGCTGATGACCTGGCGCTCGCTGAGGTGGTGGGGGCGGGTTCAGAGGCCGCTGGCTGGGTGGCCGGAGCGGAACAGGCGGCAAGGGAAAAGAGGAGACCAGCGGCGGCGAGGGAGCCCGCGGCGGCGGTGCGGATCTTGGTCAAAGTCACCAGTCAAGGGTAGGGCGTTGCTTGTCCTGATCCCGAGGCTGTCTCGTTGTATGACGTTGGCGGACCGCGCTGTTGCCCGTCGCTTGCAGCTTCAGATCGAGGTGTACGACGGCGGGAGGGTCCTGCCGTCGTAGGTCCCGAATTGTCAGACCCCCCTGCGATGCTTTGGGTATGGAAGCAGGTGTGGTTATCGATGCGGGAGGCAGGGCCGCGGTGGCGGCTGCCGTAGCGTCGGTGGCCGGGCTGGTGGATGAGCTTGCCGGTGTTGTTGCCTGTCCTTTGGCTGCAGCGGAAGGACGTTTTCCCGATGCTGATCCGGTCCAGGAGTTGTCCGAAGCGTGCCTGGCGGGGTTGGAGGTACTGGCACGGGTTGAGGCTGCGACGGCCGCGGCGAAAGTGAAGCTTGTGGCCGCCTACGCGGAGGCCACAGCGGTGCTTGAGGGCCCGCCGGCCAGCGCGTATGAGACGTCGGCGCAGGAGATGAGCCTGGTGGCGGAAGTCGCCGGCGTGCTGACCATCGGCGGACGCACCGCTTCCGCCCTCCTGGGAGAAGCCCACGCGCTGACCACGTCGCTTCCGTCGGTACTCAAGGCGCTGCAAACCGGCAGCATCAACTGGCAGCACGCCCGCATCGTGGTGGAGGAAACAACCGGCCTCACCCCCGCAGCAGCCGCTGCTTTGGAAGCGCACTTCTTCGGTCCGGACGCACCGGCCCGGGGTGCCGCACCGGGAGAGTTGGTGCCTGCCCGGTTCCGGCGGAAGGTCCGGGCGTGGCGTGAACGCCACCACCCGGAGTCCCTTGAAAAACGCCATGCGGAAAAGCTCTTGGACCGGCGGATGGAGTACAGCCCGGACCGGGACGGCATGGCCTGGATCTCGCTCTACCTCCCGGGGGACACAGCCTGCGCCATCTGGAACAGGACCACCGCCATTGCCCGCGGCCTTCAAGGCCCACACGAAACACGCAACCTTGCACAGTTGCGCGCGGACATCGGCGGCGGGCTGCTGCTGGGCAACGCGACTCAGAAAGCCGGGGACGTGCCCTCTCCTAAAGCTGAAGTGCTCGTTACCGTCCCGGTCTTCTCCCTCCTGGGCGTCACTGACGAACCCGCTGAGGTCGACGGGCTTGGCCCGGTCCCGCCGTCGATGGCTCGCCGGCTTGTTGCCGACGGTGCCGGCTCGTTTTACCGGGTTTTGGTCGATCCCCGTGACGGGGCGCCGCTGGAAATCGTGTACACCAACTATCGGCTCCCGGAAGCGATCAAGCGGTGGCTCAAGATGCGGGACGGCAGATGTACCTTCCCGGGCTGCAGCAATCACAGCCTGGACAATGACGTTGACCATCTCACCGCGTGGCAGCACGGCGGCACCACCGGGGTCAGCAACCTTGGACAGGCGTGCCCAAAACACCACCGCCTCAAACACCGCTCCACCTGGGCGCCGACGCCGGCCACGAAAAATGAGCCGCCTGGCTGGATTTCACCCACAGGCCGGTTCTACCCGGCTGAACACCCGGACCGGGAACCGCCACTCCTGCCACCACTCCTGCCGCGATACGGCCTGCCGCGTGACTTTCTGCGCGCTACTGACAGCCCTTTGGAACAGGCAATCGGGGCGTGCCTCGCCGCTTGATGCTTTCGGCCGCCTCGTAGCCGCCCTCGGGCATTCTCCTCGCCTAGAACTGGGTGGTGCCACGCAACTTGCGGGGGCGGCCGTCCGGATCCACCAGGAAACGGTTGACAGGATTGGCCCAGAGACGCTGAAAGCGCGACACGGGTTCAGTGACGTGGTGCCGTACTTGGCCGGAAGGGCGGGGCGAACGGCGGCCCGTTGTGTGCCAATGATCCAAAGCCTCAGCGGCAGCATTCCACAGGCCCAGCGCGCCCGCAGGGTCGTCGAGCTGGGGGTCGTTCTCATCGAGGCCCAGGTGTTCGGCCCACAGTTGGCGCCGGAGCCTTTGGGCCAACGGTTGGGCAGCCTCAGAACGAGCGCCCGCGCCGATCGCCTCCCCCTGGACAGGGGAGGTATCCATAACCGCGCAGGTCAGCTCGCTGTCCGTGGTCCAGGATCGACGGTTGAAGTTGTCGGATCCACACGTGAACCAGGTGTCGTCAATAATGCAGATTTTGGCATGGATATAGATCGGAGTCCCGGCTTTGTTCTCCAGATTGAACACGCCGAACCTCTCGGGCGCGACGCGGCTTATAGTCTCGATGGCACGCAACTGCCCGAGCCTCTTGGGCGGACCGCCAAGCGGACCGTCTGAGTCCGGGTAACGGGGCACCACGGCGATCACGTTCAGTCCGGGGTTCTGCTCGAGGGCGGCTGCAATTCCCGCGGCGACCTCTGCCGACCACAGGTACTGGTCCTCGATGTAAATCAGTGAGCGGGCCTTGGCGAAAGCCTTTGTGTAGGCCCGGGCGACGCTCCGTTCACCGCCGGGAGCGAACGGGAACGCCGGATGCTTTACGCCGTAGGTGCGCAGCAGCTGCACTGCGTGAGGGCCGGCCGGTGGCGGGGGCGGTGCAGTCTCCGGAAGGGGCTCGGGATGTCGGGGCATGTCAGCAAGGCGTTGCAGCAGCATCCGGTACGGTGTTCGCCGGTCCAGGGGATGAGGATCGTTCCACCGTTCAGCGAACAACTCCAGCACATCCGCCACAACCGGGCCGCGCAATTCAAGGGCAGCATCGTGCCACGGAGGCTGCTTGCCGTAGCGGGAGTCCATATCCACCGCCTGGGGGTCGCCCGCGTGGTCGGCATCGTCCCTGCGGCCGTGGGAGAGGTCGATACCGCCCACGAAGGCGACGTCCCGGGAAGGGTCGTCGCGACGGCGGATAACGAACAGTTTCTGATGATGGCAGCCGAAGAGCCGCACCCGCTGGTCGAGCAGCACCTCACCGCCGGCGTCGTTGATTTGGCGGCTGAGGAGCTCGTTTGACCGCCAGCTCATCGGCGCCGAGACGCGCTCTCCGTGGGATCTCCAGATCAGGCCGCGTACTTCCACTCCGGCCCGTGCTAACTGAGCCAGCAAGTTACCGATCGTCGGGCCGTCCGGCGTTAGCCGCTCGTCGCCGTCGCCACGCCAGTCGGTGAACCACACGCGATCGCCCGCGTTCAGAGCCGTCAGCTCCTCATGCAGCCGGGCAAAGTAGGTGGCCCCGTGAACCAGGGGCCGCACGAGGTTGCCCTCCGACCAGGCCGCCGATTCAGCATCTTCCGCGTGCACGTGGGTGGCTGAGTTCCCCCTCTCACCGCCACTCAAGAACCATGTACCAGGATCACTGCCCACTCGATGTCCCTTCCGGGGCCCGAGGCCCGTCACTAGGCGTCCCGCCTATTCAGTAGCCTACGACGGCGAGTGAACCGATTGCCGCTGCGGGCCGGCGCAACGGATCTGAGGCCCCGCCTAGAGTCGCAGTTCCATAAAAACGCTGTGGGGGTCAAGGGCATAGCCGGCAAAGGGCGGGCACTCGGTGAAGCCGTGGCGGGAATACAGGCGCCGCGCGGGAGCAAAGTAGTCCTCGGTGCCGGTTTCCAGGTAGACCCGCTCGAAGTTTCGGCTCCGGGCGTCATCGAGGATGTGCCTGAGCATGCTTGTGGCAACGCCCCGTCCCCGCGCCGTCGCTGTAGTGCGCATGGACTTGATCTCGCCGTGCTGCGCGGCACCGGGCGGCGAGTCCAGCAGCTTCAGCGCGCCGCAACCCAGCAGATCGCCGTCTTCACGGGCGGTCCAGAACGTGATCGACGGCGCGGTCAGTGCGGAGTGGTCCAGGGCGTGGACGCTTTCGGCTGGCGAGGTGGCGAACATGTCAGCCAGATGCTCGCTCAGGAGCTGGCGGACGTCGCCCCGTGCGGGGTCGTCCCGGTCAATGAAAATCATGGCCACAAACTTACCGCGGGGCCAGGTGACGCCTACGCCGTCAGCCACCCCCTGCGGTCAACGCCACATCTCCTGCCGCCGTTCGCCTCCTTCTGGTCCTGCGCCGCGTCCAACTGCTCGGAACCTAGAGCGGTTCCTTTATACGGCTGAAGAGCAGACCAATCAGCGAGATGATCACCACCACTGCCAGCACAGTCAACGCAGGGTTGACCCATTCGGGGACGAGGTCATAGGCAGCGTTGCACCTGTTGTGCAGCGGAAAGACCGGCAGGCCATCGTGTGGGTGCCGAAGACGAAAGTTCCGGTCAAAGTCCTGTCCAACGGCCAGACAAGCGGCATACAAACTTCTCGTTGTGGCGGCGAACTGGGCGAGGATGAGGCCGCCCAGCAGGACGGCGGAAACCAAGGCCAGTCCCAACCAGGTGCGCGTAGCTTTAGTAGTCTTTTGCACCAAAGCCAGCTCCCCACGATTGCTGGGCCGGCTCTGTGCCCGAGTTGTGCGCGTCGTGGCGGCCACATCGGCGGGCTGAATCCACCTTGTACATTCTTGGCCGCCTCCCATGCTCCTCGCGCTGCCGGGGAAGGAGAATCAGCGGTCCCCGAAGCCACCCGGTACCGGGTTAGGCCTGACCTTACGAGGAGACCGCAGCCGGCGCACGAGTGTGGAGTACCTGACATGCCGCCACTGGCTACTTGCCCCACCTCGAACGGAAACATGCCGACGGCAGGAGCGTCCCGCCGTCGTACGCCCACCACTCTCTCGCTAGCAAGAGAGGACGACCGCAGACAGCGTTCAGGTGCTGAGGTTCCAGTGGACGCGGATGGCTTCTGCCATCGGGCCGGCAGCAACGTCCACTTGGAACGCAACCGGCGCGGTCCCTGTCTCTTCGATCACGGCGTCTCGGTACACGCGGCCGCATCTGGGGCACAGGGTGTAGAGATCCTCATCCGCCGGCCAGGGCTCCAGCCCTGCGGGGACAGGGGTTTCACCCCCTGCATGAACGGGAATGCCCTGCGAGTTCGCCTGAATCAATCCGTCCTGGCTGACGGTGTTGCCGCAGACGCAGACGATTGTGGTGACATCATGACCGGTTACACTGGCGGTTTCGGTGTCCATGATGACCTCCCGATGCTGGAAGGAACCTGTTGGTATCAGCTTATGCCTGCTGATTCCTGCGCGTGCCCTGAATTGTCCACGCCGCTTAAGGCCTACCCAACTTCCGCTGCATCCATTGCCCGGGCGCAGTGCCGGGTCCACTATTAAGCCTGTCGGGGAGGCTGGGGCCTACTGAAAAGTGCTTACCGCCCTAGGACCAAGGACTCGATATGACTAATGGTGCCGTTTCCCCAAACCGGCGTACGTTGCTCAAAGCGGCCGGAATTGGGGCAGCCAGTGTTGCCTCAATGCCCCTTTTGTCCTCGTGCAGCGCCCAACCTGCACGGCGTGCGTCAACGTCGTCGCCGGCGCTTCTCCCGGCCCCGCCGGGACAGGTGGAACCGCTGCTGGACCTGAAGGCAATCACCAACGCGCTGGCCAAGCTCGACGAACAGGCCGACGTCGCCATGGAAAGCACGGGGCTTCCGGGGATGGCAATAGCCGTGGTGTACCGGGACGAGGTGTTGTACTCCAAAGGCTTCGGCGTGCGGGAGGTCGGAAAGCCCGGAAAGATCAGCCCTGACACGGTGTTCCAGTTGGCTTCTGTATCCAAGCCCCTGGCGTCCACAGTGGTGGCAGGGGCGGTGGGGCGCAAGATTGTCAACTGGACCGACCCCGTGATCCAGCACAACAAGGGCTTCTCGCTCAAGGATGACTACGTCACGCGGAACGCCACCTTTGCTGATCTGATGTCCCACCGCAGCGGGTTGAGAACGGGCGCGGGTGACCTGCTGGAGGACCTCGGGTTCGACAGGGCCTACATCCTCAGCCACCTCAACCAGGAGCCCCTTGATACGTTCCGGTCCAGCTACAACTACAGCAACTTCGGCTTCACCGAGGCTGGCCAGGCGGCAGCTGATGCGATGCACATGTCCTGGGAGGATCTGGCCGACGAGATCCTGTTTCGGAAGCTGGGCATGTCCGCCACCAGTTACCGTCACTCGGACTATGAAAAGGCCACAGACAAGGCCATCCTTCACGTGCCGCTCGGAAACAAGGTATGGGCAGCGAGATACCGCCGCGATGCCGACGCCGAGGCTCCCGCCGGCGGGGCGAGTTCGTCGGTGCGGGACCTGGCGCAATGGCTCCGGCTGCAGGTCGGCAACGGCCAATTTGAGGGCAGGCCCATTATTGATCCCGCTGCCCTTCAAACTACCCGTGTTCCCCATGCCGTCTCCAACCCCGCGGCTGCTCCGGCCGCCCGCTCCCGTTTTTACGGGCTGGGCTGGAACGTCTCGTACGACGACCAGGCCCGCGTCCAGCTGGGCCACTCCGGGGCTTTCAATCTGGGCGCGGCCACCGCCGTCTCCATGCTGCCCGGCGAGCAACTGGCCATCGTGGCCCTGACCAACGGCCGCCCGCAGGGCATTCCTGAAGCAATCGCCGCCGGTTTCCTCGATACCGCCCAGCACGGATCGCCTACGGTGGACTGGCTGGCCTTCACCGCAAGTATCTTCAAGCAACAGGACGAAGCCGACAAACCTGAAGTGGACTACGCCAAAGTTCCGGCCAACCCCGCTCCCGCCAAAGCGAACAATGCCTACACAGGCACTTACACCAATTCCTACTACGGCCCGCTGGTGGTCCTTGACGACGGCGGGAAGCTGGCCATGCGGATGGGACCGGCCGGCAGCCCCACAACCTTCCCGCTCACCCACTTCGACGGCGACACGTTCAGCTTCGAATCCATCGGCGAGAACGGCAACGGCCTGGCCGGTGCAATCTTCGCAGTGGCAAACGGCGGCCCCGCCCGAAGCGTCACCCTGGACTTCTACGACAGGACTGGACTGGGGACTTTCACCCGGGCCGCGTAGGCCAGGGATTCCGACGACGGCGGGACGTCCCGCCGTCGTCCGCTCAAGTCCTCATTGTGGTGGCTGCCCAACTGCGCCACCATGATCCTATGGATGCTGAAACTCCTAAAACAGTGGAACTTAGCCTTCCCCAGGCGTTCCTGCTTCTGGCCACAAACGACTCAAACGGCAGACCTGAAGTGCCGCTGTTCGCGCTTAGGACCACGGTGGCAGGGGCAATATTGGCTGAACTGGACCTGCTCGGCGCGATCGAGCTCCAGGGAAAGCGGGTTAGGGCCACCGGCGCCACCCCGGCAACCGAGTTCGAGCACGAGCTGGAACTGATCCGCGGCAAGTCCCGGCCCCACACTCCCAAGTGGTGGGTGGGCGTGCTGGAGAGCCGCTCCGAAGTGCTGCGTGTCTACGAGGGGCTGGTATCACTGGGCATCGTGGAACATGCCGGTGAAAAGCACCTGGGCAGGTTCCGAGCCGCGCGGTACCCGGAGAAGGACCATGCCCCGGAGGCGGCGCTCCTGGAGAAGATCCGGGCTGCGCTCAGCGGCCCGCCGTCCAGCCTCGAGGTGCCGGACACAGCAGCGGAGGCCGGGGCCCTGAGTGCCGAGGCAGCCGTGGCCGGGTCCGCCGGGTCGGTAGAGGGAGGGTCCAAAGTGCCGAATGCCAAGCCCGTTGCCAAGGGGCCCGACGCCCGGACCATCGTGCTGATCGCCCTGCTTCAGGCGTCCGGGTTGCTCGGCAAGCTCTTCCCCGAGGCAGACAGGATCCGGGCAAGCGAGCTGGCGAAGGACTATTGGCCGTCCCGCGCCGTGGAGGACGAACTTCGCCTGATCAGGCTTGCCGAGGAAGAAGCAGCAACGTTGTGACGGGTCATGTCCAGTAGAGGAGCCGGGCGGCCGGCAGCCGCCGCTCCAGCTCCTCTGTGAACCACCCGCGCATCTCCGTCATGGTCTGCTTCGGGTACACGTACTTGACGCCGCCAAACTTGGATCGCTTCTGGCTCCGCGATTCCTCGTCCATCTCAAGCTTGGTTCCCGGATACCAGCCCAGCAGCACTTCCTTGCTCGCCGGAGTGAAGCGGTGCGTGATGATCTCGGCGGTCAGATCGAGGTCATTGATGCCGGCGACAGCATCGGCGACGCTGTCCAGCAGCGTGCCATACTGCTCCCGCCAGCCAGGTACGGGCATAACAGGGGCAATTGTCAGGCCTACCCGGTAACCCGCCGCTGCCACAGCGCGGAGAGCGGCAAGCCGGGCGGGCATCCGTGCAGTGCCTCCTTCAAACCGGCCCGCTACGTCTGCGGCGTTAACCGAAAACCGGATCCGAGTCCTGCGCCCATGATCGAGGGTTACCAACTCACCGACGTCGTCGAACTTCGTCGTAAACCGCAACTGCACGTCGTCGCCGAATTCCCCCGCCCCGACGCGGGAAATTGCGGCAGCGAGCGACCCCGTCACGCTCTCGATGCCCAGGGGGTCGGTGTAGCAGGACAACTCGAACGTCGTACCCTCGTGGCCACGGTCCAAGGTCCCGCGGGTGACAGAGCCTCTGCCGGCGTGGGTGCGTATTCCGCCCAGCACATCGTCAATGTTCGCGTACACGCGGGTCACGGGAGGACCCTGCAGGGATCCGGCCAGGTAACAGTACTGGCAGTGGGCGGGGCAACCCTTGGCGAGGTCGATGCGCCAGTCAGCGCTCGGCGGGATTGGCTGCGGTTTGAGGACGCTGGGCGGGGCCACGACCACCGCAAGCGTGTTCTTCGCGGACGCGTACGTTTCGCGCTCACTGGCACCGCGCAGCCCTGTCAAGGCGTTCCCTGGCAGGAACCGGACATCGTCAACACCGGCACGCTCGCAGCGCCGAAGGATGTCAGCTGTGTGGGGCAGGTCTGCTGCGGCCCTCGTGATCAGCACGTGTTTGGGAACCCATAAACGGGTGGGAGAAAGTGTGGTCAGGTCCGATTCCTGAAGAGTCATCATTGCCTTTAACAACAATGATGATGGTGCGGTTGTTCCACGTATTTTCCCCGGAATACCCTAAAGGCGAGGTAAGAGTCCGTGGAAAACTACGACGAATTTAGTCCGCTCACCAGGACTCTTTCGTTGCTCCCCGCACCACCTGCCGTGCCGCGCGACCGATTATTGAGCTGTACGTCGGGTAGGCAAACTTCACGCGTGCAAGGGTGGCCACGTCTGTGCCGGCGGCCATTGCGGACGCAACTGCCTGGATGACCTCCACTGCGTTCTCGCCAACCGCGTGTGCGCCGAGTATCAGCTCCCGGTGCCGGTCCGTGACCAGTTTCAGAAATCCCTGCTCCCGGTCATCGATGATGGGACGTTCCACCGACGCATAGGGAACGACGACGACGGCGCACTCCGCGTCGCGTTCCCGGGCCTTCGCCTCGGTGAGGCCCACTCCGGCGTAGTCCGGGTCGGTGAACCCGCCCTCCGGCAGCAGGTGGTGCGGCGTGGTCCGGTGCGCTCCCAGGACGGCATTCTCTGCGGCAGTCTCACCCTCGAAGACAGCGGCCTGCACCAGCATGGACGTCCCGTTTGCGTCTCCGGCAACAAAAATGTGCGGGACGTTGGAGCGAAGGTAGTTGTCCACCGGGATAGCTCCCCTCCCAGCGGCGACGCCTGCCGCCTCCAGGCCGAGACCGTCAATATTCGCCGGCCAGCCGGCAGCCATGATCACTGCACCCACCTGAGCAGACTGCGCGCCGTCCCCGCCTTGCCAGCGGATTTCCAGGCCTCCGCCGTCGTATTTCTCAATGCCATCCACGCCACGGATGCCGACATCCACGTGCACACCGCGGAAACGGAAGCCTTCCGTGACCGCCATGGAGACGTCATCGTCCTCGGTGGTGAGGATGCGCGGTGCGAGGTCCAAAAGGGTAACGTGCGATCCAAGGGCATCGAAGATCGTGGCCAGCTGCGCACCGGTGTGGCCGCCGCCGATAATTGCGACGGAGCTGGGAAGTTCAGGAAGGTCCAAGACTTCGTGAGGCAGCACGGCGTGCTCCGCGCCCGGGATGGGCAGCCTCCGGGCACTTCCGCCCACACACAGGATGACCGAAGCAGCGGTAACCGGGCGCCCGCCGATCAACATTTCCTGCGGCCCGCTGAACGCTGCATCCCCTTGAAGGAACGTGATGTCCAGTTGCCGCATGGCCTCGTTGTACGCTTTGGCGTCAAGTACGCGGTCCACGGTTGATCGCACCCGCCGGACCAGCTGCGGCCAGTCCACCGCAGGCTCGTGGACCACAATTCCGTAGTCCCGGGCGGTGCGCACTTCCCTGTACAACCGCGCAGTCTTCGCCAGCACCCGCGTGGGCACGCAACCTGAGTTCACGCAAGTGCCGCCCAGCCGGGCACGCTCAACAACGGCGGTACGCGCACCGAGCTCCGCTGCCCGTGTTGCGGCAGCCATGCCCGCCGGTCCGGCTCCGACTACCAGGACATCAAAATCCATAACGCCTCCCTTGGCACCCATCCTGCCCCATGCGGCACGCACTTCGTCAGGGGGAACGCAGATCGGCCTGGCGCTCGCCGTCGTCGATCTGCTTGTCCTGGCCTTCTGGGCGGGTCACGTGCTCGGCAGAAGAACGCACTCCAAGGAGCAGGAACTTCTTCGCAGAAAATTGGAGGGGTGCAGTGGTGGCTTTCTGCGTCAAAATGGCAAGGTACAGCACCGGCACAGCCAACCCAAGGAGGAGTCTGATGAGCCACGTAACAACCAGTCCTGAGGCAGCAGCCGCGGCGCAAAGCCTTTTCCGGGTTGCGCTTGGAGGTGTTCTTATTGCTCACGGATCCCAAAAACTCTTTGGGTGGTTCGGCGGGGGAGGGCTCGAAGGTACCAGCAAGGGCATGCACGCCATGGGTTTCCGTCCCGCAAAACCCAGCGCAATCCTCGCCGGTGTAGGTGAAGCTGGAGCAGGTGTTGCCTTGGCCCTGGGCCTGGCTACCCCTGCCGCCGGCGCCGCCGCTGCAACCACGATGGGTGTGGCTGCAAGCGTTCACGCGCCGAACGGCTTTTTTGCCACTGAGGGCGGCCTGGAGTACCCGGCGGTGCTGGGTTTGGCGGCAGTGGCGTTCACTATCGGTGGTTCCGGCCCCTTTTCCCTGGACGCCCTAACCGGTCACGTGCTGGACCGGCCCTGGATGCGCGCCACCGCTCTGGCTGTGATCCCCGCAGCCATGGGCATCCAGATTTACCGCCGGCGCAAAGCCCTGGCAGCCGACGCGCAGGTGCCGGCTGTAGCCACCCCGCCGGAAGAAGGCTGAGGGAAGCCGGCGCGCCGCGACTGTCGACGGCGGGCACATCCCGCCGTCGTCCACTTGCGATGGGCGGCCGGGTAAGGGGCAGAATTCCCGAACCATCGGACGGTAATTTTGCATCCCGCTCCCTAACACGGTAACGTGTGAGCCGTGTCACCGAACAGTGGCATGTGCTGATGATCTGCGGCGGGAGAGTCCTGCCGGTACGTTCTGCAGGCGCCGTAGGAGCAAATCCTCCCCAGGAATCTCTCAGGCCCACGTACCGCCGCGGCAAGGCAACTCTGGAAAGCAGTCCGGGCAACCGGGCTCACCGACGGTGCAAGTGGCGCTCTGCAAAACGCAGGGCAACGCAAAACTCTCAGGTCCGATACAGAGCGGGGAGGAACCCGAATCAACGTGGAGCTTAGGCGCCACCTGAATTATGGAGTTCCTCTCATGACGGTTCATTCGTCCCCTACCACCTTCGCAGACCGCCATATCGGCGCGCGCCGCCAGTCCGACATCGACACCATGCTCAAGGCCGTTGGCTACGACAGCGTTGATGGCCTCGTTGACAGTGCGGTCCCCGATTCCATCCGCCAGGACACGCCGCTCACCCTCGAAAGCGCCCTGAGCGAAGTCCAGGTCCTCGCCGAGCTCCGCAAGCTTGCGGGCAAGAACAAGATGGCCGTGCAGATGATCGGCCAGGGCTACTACGACACCGTGACCCCGCCGGTGATCCGCCGCAACATCCTCGAAGCACCCGCCTGGTACACCGCCTACACGCCGTACCAGCCCGAGATCTCCCAGGGCCGGCTCGAGGCGCTGCTGAACTTCCAGACCATGGTCCAGGACCTCACCGCACTCCCGGTGGCCAACGCCTCCCTCCTCGACGAAGCCACCGCCGTGGCCGAAGCAGTCCTCCTGATGCGTAGGGCCAACAAGTCCAAGACGGCCAAGGACGGCAAGACTGTCCTGGACGCCGACCTCCTCCCGCAGACCATCGCCATTGTGCTGGGCCGCGCGGAGGCCCTCGGGTTCGAAGTGGAAATCGCCGATCTCGCGGACGGCCTGCCCGACGGCGACATCAACGGCCTGGTCCTCCAGCAGCCCGGCGTCTCCGGCCGCGTCTGGGACCAGTCCGCCGTCATCGCCGAGGCGAAAGACCGCGGCGCGCTGGTCACCGTCGCCGCCGACCTCCTGGCCCTCACCCTCATCACCCCGCCGGGCGAGCAGGGCGCGGACATCGCCGTCGGCTCCACCCAGCGCCTGGGCGTCCCGCTGTTCTTCGGCGGCCCGCACGCCGCCTACATGGCCGTCCGCCAGGGCATGGAGCGCACCCTTCCGGGCCGCATCGTGGGCGTTTCCAAGGACGACGCCGGTGTCCCCGCCTACCGCCTGGCCCTCCAGACCCGCGAGCAACACATCCGCCGCGAGAAGGCCACCTCCAACATCTGCACCGCGCAGGCGCTTCTGGCTATCGTTTCATCGTTCTACGCCGTCTACCACGGCCCCGACGGACTGAAGGCCATCGCCGAAACCGTCCACAACAACGCCCGCGCCCTGGCCACCACGCTGAAGATTGCCGGCCGCGAACTGGTGTCCGAGAGCTTCTTCGACACCGTCACCGTCCGCGTGCCCGGCAAAGCCGCCAAGGTGATCACCGCCGCCGAAGCCCGCGGCATCAACCTGCGCCTCATCGATGCGGACACAGTTGGCGTGTCAGTCGATGAAACCACGACGCCGGAGGTCCTCTCCGCGGTTGTTGTCGCCTTTGGCGCCGGTCCGGTCGTGGAGGCGTCCGGGTTCGAACTGCCCGAACCGGTGCTGCGCACCTCCACCTACCTGCAGCACCCGGTGTTCAACACCCACCGCTCTGAAACACAGCTGCTGCGTTACATCCGCCGTCTTTCGGACCGGGACCTGGCGCTGGACCGCACCATGATCCCGCTGGGCTCCTGCACCATGAAGCTGAACGCCACGGCCGAGATGGAAGCTATCTCCTGGCCGGAGTTCGCCTCCATCCACCCGTTCGCTCCGGATTCCCAGACCGAGGGCTGGCGTGAGCTGATTTCCGGGCTTGAAGCGGATCTTGCGGAGATCACCGGGTACGACCAGGTGTCCATCCAGCCGAACGCCGGCTCCCAGGGTGAGCTCGCGGGCTTGCTGGCCATCCGCGGCTACCACCACTCCCGTGGCGAGGCCCAGCGCAACGTCTGCCTGATCCCGGCGTCGGCCCACGGCACCAACGCCGCTTCCGCCGTCCTCGCCGGCATGAAGGTGGTTGTGGTGGCCACCGCAGCCGACGGCACCATTGACCACGCCGACCTGGAAGCCATGATTGAGGCCCACAGGGACGTCCTCTCGGCCATCATGATCACCTACCCGTCCACCCACGGCGTATACGATTCCGATGTTCGCGAGGTCTGCGACGCCGTCCACGCCGCCGGCGGCCAGGTGTACGTTGACGGTGCAAACCTGAACGCTTTGGTTGGCCTCGCACAGCCGGGCAAGTTCGGGGGCGACGTCTCCCACCTGAACCTGCACAAGACCTTCTGCATTCCGCACGGCGGCGGCGGCCCCGGCGTCGGCCCGGTCGCTGCCAAGGCGCACCTGGCGCCGTTCATGCCGGGTGACGCGAACAAGGCAGCGCACGAGGAGGGACACGGCGTCGCAATCTCCGCTTCGCGCTTCGGCTCCGCCGGCGTGCTCCCGATCTCCTGGGCCTACGTGAAGCTGATGGGCGGTCAGGGGCTCACCGAGGCAACCAAGTCCGCGCTGCTCGCCGCCAACTACGTGGCGGCCCGGCTGGACGAGCACTTCCCCGTCCTCTACACGGGTACCAGCGGGCTGGTGGCCCACGAGTGCATCCTGGACCTGCGCGAGCTCACGGCCAAGACCGGCGTCACCGCCGAGGACGTGGCCAAACGGCTCATCGACTTCGGCTTCCACGCCCCCACGCTGTCCTTCCCCGTGGCAGGCACCCTCATGGTGGAGCCCACCGAGTCCGAGGACCTCGCGGAGATCGACCGGTTCATTGAAGCCATGATCACCATCCGCAGGGAAATCGACCAGGTGGCTGCCGGTGACTTCACTGTGGAGAAGTCCCCGCTGCGCAACGCACCCCACACGGCAGCCGCCGTCGTCTCCTCCGAATGGAACCGGACCTACCCGCGTGAGCAGGCTGCATTCCCCCTGGCCTCGCTCCGGCAGGACAAGTACTTCCCGCCGGTGGGCCGCATCGACGGCGCAGCAGGGGACCGCAACCTGGTCTGCTCCTGCCCGCCACTTTCAGAGTTTGAGAACTAAGGAATTTGTGATGACCGAGAATTACACCGCGCTGTACGAGCAGCACAAGATTTCAGGGGCCTCCTTCACCGATTTCGGCGGCTGGCAGATGCCCCTGAAGTACAGCTCCGAACTGGCTGAACACCACGCCGTGCGCAATGCCGCCGGGCTGTTCGATCTCTCCCACATGGGCGAGGTCTGGGTCACCGGCCCCGACGCAGGAGCCTTCCTGGACTACGCCCTGGTTGGCAAGTTGTCCGCCGTGGCTGTGGGCAAGGCCAAGTACACGCTGATCTGCCAGGAAAACGGCGGCATCATCGATGACCTCATCACGTACCGCCTTCCCGCGGCTGCGGACGGAACAGCGAAGTACCTCGTGGTTCCCAACGCGGGCAACGCCAAAGCAGTGGCCGCTGCCCTGGCCGAGCGGGCTGCCAACTTTGATGTCACCGTCGAGGACGTCAGCGCGGAGACCTCGCTGGTCGCTGTGCAGGGACCGAACGCGGCGGCCATTTTGCTGGCACTGGTTCCGGCTGAGCAGCACCCGCTGGTGACTGAACTGAAGTACTACGCGGCCGTTGAGGTGGGCATCGCGGTCAACGGTACTGTCCAGGAGCTGCTGCTGGCCCGCACCGGCTACACCGGCGAGGACGGCTTCGAAATCTATATCCCCAACGAGGACGCGCCCGGACTGTGGAACGCCCTGCTGGAGGTCGGCGCCGGGCACGGCCTGATCCCCGCTGGCCTGGCCTGCCGTGATTCGCTCCGCCTGGAAGCCGGCATGCCGCTGTACGGCAACGAACTCTCCCGCGAGGGCAACCCCTACGCCGCCGGCCTTGGCCCCGTTGTTTCGCTGGCCAAGGAATCAGACTTCATCGGCAAGGCCGTTCTGGCCGAACTCAAGGCACTGGGCGCCGGTTCCACGTCCGGCCGCAAGCTCGTGGGGCTCAAGGGTTTGGGCCGCCGCGCCGGCCGCAGCCACTACCCGGTCCTCAAGGACGGCAACGTCGTGGGCGAGGTGACCTCCGGCCAGCCAAGCCCCACCCTGGGGTACCCCATCGCCCTGGCCTACGTCGACGTCGAACACTCCAACCCCGGCACCGCCCTGGAGATTGACCTCCGCGGCAAGCCGGAGCCGTTCGAGGTAGTGCCGCTCCCGTTCTACAAGCGCCAGCAGTAGCGACGCTCTCTCACTTGATGCGCGTTCTGTCCCAACGCCCACTCACTTGATGCGCCTTTTGGCCTGACGCTCTCTCACTTGACACACCTACCTAAGGAAACACACATGGCAAAAGTTGTTGCTGAACTGAAGTACTCCGCCGAGCACGAGTGGGTTGCTGCTGACGGATCCGGCCCTGCCAACATTGGTATTTCGGCCGTCGCAGCCGAAGCGCTGGGCGACATCGTCTACGTGGACCTGCCCGAGGTGGGCTCCACGGTGACCGCGGGGGAGACCTGCGGCGAGGTTGAATCCACCAAGTCCGTCTCGGACCTTTATGCGCCTGTCACCGGCGAGGTGGTGGAGACCAACGACGAAGTGGTTTCCGACCCCGCCCTGATCAACAACGATCCGTACGGCGCCGGCTGGCTCTTCAAGGTAGCCGTGACCGAAGAGGGTCCGCTGCTGTCCGCTGAAGAGTACGCTGCAGCAAACGGCGGCGAGCTGTGAGCGGCGCGGGCATGACGGCCACGGCAGCTTTCGAGCAGGTGGTCTCCCCGTCCCTGGACGCGGACTTGTCCGCCCTGGATCCTGAGATCGCAGCGAAGATCGACGACGAACTGACCCGCCAGTGTGACGGCCTGGAGATGATCGCGTCGGAGAACCACACCGCCGTCGCCGTCATGCAGGCGCAGGGTTCGGTGCTGACCAATAAGTACGCCGAAGGCTACCCAGGCAAGCGCTACTACGGCGGCTGCGAGCACGTGGACGTTATTGAACAGCTCGCCATCGACAGGATCAAGGCATTGTTCGGCGCGGAGTTCGCCAATGTGCAGCCGCACTCCGGTGCGCAGGCCAACGCCTCGGTGATGCACGCGCTGATCAAGCCGGGCGACACCATCATGGGCCTGAACCTTGCCCACGGCGGACACCTCACGCACGGCATGAAGATCAACTTCTCCGGCAAGCTCTACAACGTGGTGCCCTACGGCGTCCGCGAGGACACCCACACCGTTGACATGGCCGAGGTGGAGCGCCTGGCCCAGGAGCACAGGCCCGCGCTGATCGTGGCAGGCTGGTCCGCCTACGCCCGGCAGCTGGACTTCGCCGAATTCCGCCGCATCGCCGACTCCGTAGGCGCCTACCTGATGGTGGACATGGCCCACTTCGCCGGGCTTGTGGCCGCGGGACTGCACCCCTCACCGGTGCCGCACGCGCACGTCACCACGTCCACCACGCACAAAACCCTCGCAGGCCCACGCGGCGGCATCATCCTGAGCAACGACGCCGACATCGCCAAGAAGATCAACTCGGCTGTGTTCCCGGGCCAGCAGGGCGGTCCGCTGGAACACGTCATCGCCGGCAAGGCCGTAGCGTTCAAGATCGCCGCGTCCGACGAGTTCAAGGAACGGCAGGAACGCGTCCTGACCGGCGCCCGGATCCTGGCCGAGCGCCTGGTCCAGCCGGACGTCACCGCCAAGGGCATCAGCGTGGTTTCCGGCGGCACTGATGTGCACCTGGTCCTGGTGGACCTGCGCAACTGCGAGCTTGACGGCCAGCAGGCCGAGGACCGCCTTGCGGCCATCGATATCACCGTCAACCGCAACGCCGTCCCGTTCGACCCGCGCCCGCCCATGGTCACCTCCGGCCTCCGCATCGGCACCCCCGCCCTTGCCACCCGGGGCTTCGGCGAAGCTGCCTTCCGCGAGGTTGCGGACATCATCGCCGAGGCTTTGACGGCCGACGCCGGCACGGACCTTTCGGGGTTGCGCGCACGTGTGGAGGCCCTTGCCGCCGCCCACCCGCTGTACCCAGGCATCACCAACCTCGCCTAACCCACACCGACCTGCGTCTTTTAGTTAGGAACCAAGCACATGGCTGTTGGCGTTTTTGATCTCTTCTCCATCGGTATTGGCCCCTCCAGCTCGCATACCGTGGGGCCGATGCGGGCCGCCGCCGTGTTCGCGGAGGAGCTCAAGGGCCTCGGCAAGCTGGCGGAGGTGGCGTCGTTGCGGGTTGACCTGTATGGGTCGCTCGCGGCGACGGGCCATGGGCATGGGACGATGACGGCGATCCTGCTGGGGTTGGAGGGGTTCCATCCGGAGCTGATTCTGCCCGATGAGGTGGAGGAGCGGCTGGCGGCCATTGCAGAGACGGGGATGCTGCAGTTGGCTGGTGCGGTGGCCCTGCCGTATGGAGTGAAGGACATGGTGCTGCGGCCGTTGACGGTGCTGCCGCGGCACACCAACGGGATGACGTTCACCGTGTCCGACGCCGGCGGCAACGTCCTGCATACGGCGACGTTCTTTTCGGTGGGCGGCGGGTTCATTGTCCGGGAGGGTGAGGAGGACGCGGCGCGGCAGGAGCTGGAGGAGTCCAAGAAGGAGCTGCCGTTGCCGTTCCGGACCGCTGCGGAGCTGTTGGAGCATTGCCGGGAGACCGGCCTGGGTATCAGTGATGTGATGCGGGTGAACGAGGAGGACAGCCGTTCGGAGGAGGAGATCCGGGCGGGTCTGCTGCATATTTACTCGGTGATGGAGGGCTGCGTGGCGACGTCCTTGAAGCGTGAGGGGGTGCTGCCCGGGGGGT
>NZ_JBNHEW010000007.1:0-144616 GCF_059089645.1 Arthrobacter sp. K41
CGCGTTAGTCCTTACCTCGCCGATCGAGGGTGTTCTCGCTGCATCTGGTCTATTCCCTAGTGTGCGCCAGTGGTCTGATGCTTGAGCTCGCGAACCGGCAGATCGAGACTGCTGGGGCTTGGGGGCTTCTTTAATCCCCGCAAATTCGAGCTTTCCGTCGAATTTGACCCGCCCAGCAGCCGAAGGGTCGTTTCTGCAGGATCAGGGTCTTCAGGTGAAGAGGATGGTTTGGTTGCCGTGTCGGATGACGCGGTCTTCCGCATGCCACTGGACGGCCCGCGAGAGGACTGCACGTTCGACGTATGCTCCGTGGGCCTGAAGATCTGAAGCACTCATGGCATGCGTGATCCGGGTGACGTCCTGTTCGATAATCGGACCTTCGTCCAGGTCTTTTGTTACGTAGTGGCTGGTCGCACCGATAAGCTTCACGCCGCGTTCTTTTGCCTTGCGGTAGGGAGCAGCACCGATGAATGCGGGAAGGAACGAGTGGTGGATGTTAATGACGGGGACTTCCACATGCGTGAGGAAGTCTTCGGAGATGATTTGCATGTACCTTGCCAGGACGATGAAGTCGGCGTTGCCGCGGACCAGCTCGAGGATGCGTGCCTCGGCTTCGCTTTTGTCCGGCCCCTGAGAGGGGACGTGGAAAAAGGGTATGCCAAATGCGCGCACGTCCTCGGCCACGTTGGTGTGGTTAGAGATCACCATAGGAATCGACACGGGCAGTTCGCCCCGACGGTGCCGCCACATCAAGTCCAAGAGGCAGTGATCGGATTTTGAAGCCAGGATCGCCATCCGTTTCGGCAACGCATGGTTCGTCAACTTCCACTCCAACCCAAGAGCGGTAATGGTATCCGTAAGGTCGGATTCGATTTCCGGGATAGCGCCGGCTAAACCGGGACGATGAAAAACAACACGCTGGAAGAACGCGCCGCCCTCCGGATTGTCCGAATACTGATCGAGCGTTACGATATTCCCTTTATTGCGGGTGATCAGCGCAGTGATAGCCGCTACAATTCCCGGTTTGTCTGGCCCGTGAACAATAAGGCACGCCTGGTCTTGTGGAGCTTGGATATTTAATTCCATGAGATTCCTCGTCTAGACCTTTCTTTGAGGTTTTTCTATTCGGAGTGGTTCGACAGCCGTTCTGCGATTTCGACGACGTTTGCGACAAGCATGGCCCGCGTCATAGGCCCCACCCCGCCGGGGTTTGGGGAGAGCCACCCGGCCACCTCCGCTACGGCCGGATCGACATCTCCGGCAAGTTTTGCCCGGCCTTGCCCTGTGGTTCCGGATCGGGTCACCCCGACGTCAAGTACCGCGGCGCCGGGTTTGATCCAGTCTGGTTTCACCAGATGGGGCACACCGACCGCAGCAACCACTACGTCGGCTCGGCGTACTTCAGCGGCGAGATCTGCGGTCCGTGAATGCGTCAGCGTCACAGTAGCGTCCGTGCCTTTGCGGGTTAGCAGCAGCCCCAGCGGGCGTCCCACTGTGATCCCCCGACCGATAACGGTCACATGCTTCCCTGCGACGTCGACGCCGTGTCGATTCAGCAAATGGATAATTCCCGCGGGTGTGCAGGGCAATGGCCCGGGGGCTGCTGTGGCGGGGTCGATACCTAGTACAAGTCCGCCGAGGTTCATCGGATGCAGCCCGTCGGCATCCCTTGCTGGATCGATCATCCTGATGATCGCGTTCTCGTCTATGCCGGGTGGTAGAGGGAGTTGCACAATGAACGCGGTTACCTTTGGGTCCTCGTTGAGGGCCTGTACCGCGGCGGCGATGTCCTCGAACGACGCTGACGCGGGAAGCTCGACTGAGATAGAGGCTACGCCGACCTCGGCGCAGTCGCGATGTTTGCCGGTCACATAGGAGCGCGAGGCCCCGTCATCGCCTACGAGCAGGGTACCCAGTCCAGGATTGATTCCCTTGGCACTTAGTGCCGCCACCCGTACTCGCAGCCCGTCCTTGAGAGCTGCTGCAGATGCGGTGCCGTCGAGTTTTTTAGCTGACATATTTCCCACCTTCTGTTTCTTTGCAGCAGCCAGATTTGGTATTTCGGCCGCCGAGCACACTCGGCCTGTTCAACATAAATTTGGAGGCCGTGAACACGCTCCGTTGACCAGTTACGTGCAACAGTCTTGACATTGTCTGGCTATAGACTTGCCTTAAATCTTGCTTGCCTATCGGTCAGTGTTAGTTCTTCAATTCCCACGAGTCGTTCCTGAATCGTTGGAACATTTGCGCTTCAAGCCGCACTAACTGTAGTCGTCAAGTCCTTGGTCCTGCCGTATTGGCTTCGACGTCGCCCATCAGCGGAACCGTGGAAATGAAAAGGGGGAGGGCTGGACCGGAAATCGGTCATAGGTCGTTTTGGGAGCCGAGGTGCTTGAGGTCGGCCCGGCGGTTGCTTGAATCAGCGTAGGGGGCGGGTGCGACGCGGGCCCGAATGAGCTTCTGGCGCGAGCCGGGTTCTCCCCACACAACCTCTACCTGTGTGTCGATCTCGCTGTGATCGACGTCCATTACGGCAAGCGAGAGCATCTCGCGGAAGTGGTAGCTATAGCCACGCGACGTGGCAATGCCTACGAGGCGATCTCCATCGACCACCTGGTCGTTCCACGCATAGCCGCGCTGGTCCCGCGGCATGTCCATGAAGCGGTAAGGATCTTCCTTACCGAAGTATGAGTTGTGCACGTCCTGCACGTCGTCGGAGTTCCAGACCAGGGTGCGGATCACCCGGCGTGGGTTGGCCTTCTCCTGCTCAAGGGCCGCGCGTCCTACGAAGTCATGGTTGAGATTTACAGTGCGAGACCAGCCCAACTCAATGGGACTCCGATAGTAGTCAGCAAAGTTATCGCTGGCGAAACTCCCCGTTATGTTGAAGGTCCGAGATGCTGGCGGCAGAGATGCAAGGAACTGCTCGCGATACTCGGTCATGTCGTCACCGAAGATGGCGGGCAGATAATCAATGATAATCGTCGGAAAACATGCTTCCAGATGGTTAATGAAAACCGCTCGCCCGCCGAGTTCCCGAATGCCGAACTCCTCACCGGCTGTCAAAATCTCATTCCGCACCTCTTGTATAGACTCGCGAGGCCCCTGGAACTCGAAGCCGACGTTGCCGGCCATCCCCTGTCGAAGAACCCTCACATCGTTGTTGCCCACGCGGGCGGGGACGGAGTGCATGAACTTAACGTCGCGAAGACTTTGACCAGTTGCGCGTTCTGCGGTTTGCAAAGCTGTCGGTCCTGAAACCTGCAGAACGAAAAGGTCGAGCACTTCCGAACGCACGTCGAGTGTGGGCTCCTTTGTGAGGTAGTAGTCCATGAGGAATGAGCCGCGGCCGAAGAGAACGAACTCGTCTTCACTGACCCGGCTGAGGATACCTTCGTGGATGACCTTGCCGTCAACATTGGTGTGAATCGCGTGTTTGGACTGGCCGATGGCGAACTTATCGAACGAGTTAACCGTGTACTTGGAAAAGAACTGAAGGACGTCCTTGCCTGTGTATTTTCGCTCCCACATGAACGACCAATCGCCTATATAGCAGGTCTTCTTCCATGACATGGACTCATCGAGCCAATCGGTGTACTCCGGCTCCCCCCAGCGAGATGTGAAATAGCCGGGTGGCGTGGTCCGCATTGACGAAGCTAGCACCGGGTCTCCTTACGTTCTTAGGCGTTTTCGGACAAACGTCCGTTAGACGGAGACTAGCAGTCAGCCGCACTTTGCTCAATGCCTACAATGAATGAAAGCCCCTCCCCCAACATCATGCAACTCTCAGACCTTGCCATGGTGACGGTGAGATTGCCGTGGGTGACGACAGCGTCTTCTGCATGCCATTGCACAGGCCTGGCAAGAACGGCTCGCTCAACGTCGGCGCCGCGTCTCTGAAGATCGACGGCTGTCCTGGCGTGCGTAACCCGGGTGAGGTCTTGTTCGATAATTGGCCCCTCATCGAAATTTTTGGTGACGTAGTGAGAAGTTGCACCAATGAGCTTGACTCCGCGCTCCTTGGCCTTTCGGTAGGGTGCTGCACCAATAAATGCCGGTAAGAACGAGTGGTGGACATTGATAACGGGCACACCGACGACGTCAAGGAAATCACTTGAAAGGATCTGTATGTAGCGGGCAAGGACGACGAAGTCTACGTTCCCCGGGCGGACATAACCAAAAAAATGCCCTGTTGTTCAGGATAAAAGCTCTTGGCCTGCCTCGCCCCGGCACCTCAGCGACGCTCCTGAGGTTCCAATCCGCGGGACCGAGGAGGGGGCGGACCGGCTACAATTGGCGAGTCGGACAGTTCTCCGCACAGCGGACAACCTGCTAGACTCGCCAAATCAAGTCGGTGAGGAATCCGGATGCGACCCGCGGGAGGGAGAGGAATGGGCAGGGATTTAGCCTCGAATCAGCCAGCAGGCAATTTCCCGGTGGGACGGCTCGATAACGTCGAGATAAGGGAAGTTGTCGAGAGTTGGGCGGTAGCGAGAGACACCGGAGACTGGAAACGCCTGCTCTCGGCGTGGCATGAGGGCGGCACCATCGTCACCACTTGGTTCCAAGGAGCGGCGCGGGACTTCGTCACCGCGTCCCAAACTTCCTGGGAGTCCGGGACGCGCGCGTTTCACACGCTCGGAGGGTGCACTATCGACATCCTTGGCGATCGGGCGCTGGCCCAGACTCGCATGAGCATAAACGTCCGCGGATATGTCGGGGAGGACGAAGTCGATGTCACGAGTGCTGGCCGTTTTTATGATTTTTTCGAGCGCCGAAACGACCGTTGGCTGATCGTGCATCGCCGGGCCTTCTACGACCGGGATCGCCTTGATCCGGTAATCCCCAGCACAGTTGTCCAACTCGATGCCCGGATCCTTGCCCAGTGGCCGGAGGGCTACCGGCATCTAGCCTATATCCAGTCGGCAGCCGGTGCACAACCGCCCACAGACCTTCCAGGCCTGCGCGGTCCCGCGGCCGAACGGCTCCTGGAAGAGGGGGCCCGGTGGCTCCAGGGATAGTCGCGTCGCGTCTTGCCTAAAAATGAGTAATGAAGGATAAACGAGCAGTCCGAAGCCGTGGTGGCCAAATCGGCCGCAAGCCTGTATTCCTTTGTGAGCGATGCGCTGGCCGTCGGTCGTTGTGAACAGCAGTTCGCTGCCGGGCTGCCTTGCGACTAGGGGGATGAGCAGGTCTGCCAGGGCGGGGTTGAGCCCGATGGTTCGCTTTCCTGCCCTGGTTTTGGTCGGCCCGATGTAGTAGTGGGATTGCCCGTCACGTTTCCATGCTTTGCTGATTCGTGCAGTCGGCGGTTTGGAGAGCAGATTGATATCGGCGACTTTGAGTGCGATTGCCTCGCCGAAATGTCGTTGCCGTCCACCCGCTGGGTGTACCAGCCGAAGGATTCCCACTTCTCGGTCACCGGCTCGGTGCGCAACACCCCTGGGCGAGCAGGTGAAAAGCCACCGGCTCCATGCTGGCCTGTCCCAGGAGGCACTTGCCCGTTCAACCGGTATCAGCCGTTCAACCCTCATTGATCTCGAGCAGGGCAGGAACGTCTCCATCAGTACCGCCCTGAAGGTTCTTTCCCAGCTGGGCACCGGGCTGGCCATCGAAGGAACCCCTCCGGAACCGGAACTCTACTGGACCGCGGAAATGGCAGCCCGTGAGATTAAGCGGGAGCTGCGCAATGGCGATCCGGATTTCGCCATGCGCGTGCTTTCCATGGCCGCCAATTATTTCGACGATCTCTATCCAGCTGGCCGCCGACGATTCCTCCTCGCTCGGCCCGCGTCGACTGGCCGGAAGCGCTGGGACGCCCTGCTGGCCAGGACCTTCGCCTACAAAAGCCATCAGCACGGACTTAAAGAGCCGGACTGGACGAGCACTCCCCCGCTGGAGTCGAAATGGTACGCTACCCCCCGCAAGCATGTCTCGCCTGCCTGGAAGCAACGAATGGCAGAACGAACGCCCGTTGAATTCGCCGAAGCGAACATCGTCTTCGATGCCGCGAACCTGGCCGCAGCATGAGAGCGGAACGCCGCGCATCTTACGGATCCGATGACATACGGGAGCTTCTCGTGGAACTGTCCCGCCGGCTTCACGCTGGGGGTGCCGGCGCAGATATCTATCTCATCGGCGGAGCGGCCATCGCCATCGAGTTCGACTCCCGACGGTCGACGACAGACATCGATGCCGTGTACCACCCGGAGCAGACGGTGCAGGACGTAGCCACGGACATGGCACAAGAAATGGGGCTGGACCCGCGGTGGCTGAACAACGCCGCACGGGCCTACATCCCGGACGCCCTTGTGCGCGACACTATCGAGGTCTCCGACTCGATGCTCTCCAGACAGGCCTCCCAACTGGAGGCCGTGGGATACGTAAAGATCCGCAAGGGTCACGTCGGCAAACGACCCCCGACCTGGCTCTCCCTTACAGCCGCAGGGCGCACCGCATACACCACCCATCTCGCGACTCTGCGCGCCATTGCTGAAGGCCTCTAAGTTCCTCCCGCCCCTCCAGCAGTTCGGACACAGAAACGTACCCTGGATGCCTCCGTACCAACCTCGGTGCTTCGGGAAGCGTTGAGATTCCCAAGAGGGCGTAGGTCGGGAAAATTCGCCTGAGTAAGCCACACCCCAACCTGACATTGGGACAAAGTCGCCCTCCGTTCCTTCCGCGTGATCAGCAAATAGTGGTTTGCCCGGCCGAGGCAGGTCGGGCAAGGGGCGTATGGTGCGGGCACCAACGGGCGACGGGTCCTAGGTGACCAGGTTGGATGCGGCGGTATCCATGTGTTCGCGGATTGTTTGTCCTGCCAGGGAAGCGTCACCGGTGCTGATGGCTGTCACGATGTCGCGGTGCCTGTCGACACCCATGTTCTTGATGCCCCTTTCTAGTCCGCCGAACATGATCGACATCCTGATGGAACCTTCGAGTGAGTTCCAGGAGTGCAGCAGGGTTTCATTGCCTGTCAGCCGGCACAGCGTCCGGTGGAATTCCATGTCGGCTTCGACCTGATCCTCCAGGGAGGCATTCTGTGCCGCATCCATTGCTTCGACCTTCTGGTGCAGAGTTTCGATTGCCTGAGCGCGGTCGGTGAGCTCGGCCAAGGTGCGTGCAGCCAGAGATTCGAGTGCGGCACGCACCGCAAAGATGTCGCGAATCTCTTTTGCATCGAGGTGGCGGACTGACAGTCTGCCGCGGGAGCCTGCGGACAGGAGTCCTTCCTGTTCAAGCTGGCGCAGAGCCTCGCGGAGGGTTCCGCGGCTGATTTGCAGCATTTCGGACAGTTCGGTTTCCACCAGGTGCCGACCAGGTCCAAGTTCACCGCTGGTGATGGCGGTCCCTAACGCCGAGAGCGCCTGCTCGCGCAAGCTCTTCTTCTGAAGTCCCACGAGTGGGGCTGTCAGTCTGGCCATAGCGTTCCGTCCTCAATGTTGATTCGACTGTCGACAGCCGCAGTTTTGATATTAGTGCAGCAGGCTCCTGCCGGGCCCAGCGGCTATGGCTGCTCGGGACCGATTTCGGGATGTGCAGGATCCAGCAAACGATGGCGACGGCATGTCCCTCGGCGCGGAAAGGCTTTCTTCCCATAGGGCTCATTGAGCGCTCCCGAGTCTTGCCCGGGAGTGCTGGTAAAGATTGGTTCAACCAATGTCTTGACCCCGCGGCGCCCTAGTGATTAGTATCTCATGTATTGGTTCAACCAATTAGGAGATGTCGTGGCAAAGGATCTGGCCGGCCTCGTGGATTCGCTCATCAACGAAGCGAGCAACGAGGAGTCCTCCGGGCGCCTTCGGTTACCCACCGAACGTGCTCTGGGTGCGTCCCTGGATTTGAGCCGGGGGATGCTCCGTGAACAACTTGCTACCCTGGAGCTCCTGGGCTTCCTGGACCGGACCCAGGGCCGCGGCACATACCTGGAAGCACCCGATTCCGGGTTCATCCAGCTCTACTTCCGCTTGGCTCTCCGTCTGGGCCACATCAGCGCCGAACAGTTTACCCAGGCCCGGGAAATGCTGGAGATGACTGTTGTGGAACAGGCAGCTCTCATAGCGACCCCGGCAGAAGTCGCAACCCTTCGCAGCCATGTCGACAGGATGGTCGATGCAACATCGCGCGGCGACGTCGAGAAGGCGATCACCGCGGACTTCGACTTCCACCGAAGCCTTTTCGAACTGGTCGATAATCCGATTTTCAATTTCCTCCAGGACGGCCTGCGCGACGTACTCCGGGACGTTGTGGCAGACCGCCGGCGGCGGGCACTGGCCGTGGTTGAGTCAACAGAAGATTTCCTCACCGACCGGGTCCACTACGACATCACGGACGCCTTGGCCAAGAATGACCCCGAGGCTGCCCGGACCGCCATGCGTCGACACTTCGATGTTTGGCGCACCATGACAGACAAGCCTAAGCAGTAACCCCCCGCGACCAGAGAACAGCATCAGGCGGCAAGGCCTGGGGCTTGGTCTGCTGCACCCAAAATAACCTCTCCAAAGAAGTAGGAAACATGCCTCATCAACAAGCAGTGACATTCGTCGGCATCGGTGCCATCGGGCTCCCGATGGCAACGCAGCTCGCCCTCAACGGCTACGCCGTCACCGGTGTCGATCCCGTCGTCTCACAACACGAACGTGCCCGCAACGCGGGCGTCTCCGCCGCAGCTTCAATCACTGAAGCCCCGCCTGCCCAGACCGTCATCGTTATGGTCGCCACCCCGGACCAGCTCAACCAACTAATCACCACTGCTCTGGAGACGACCGATGTATCCGGGCAGACCTGGGTCGTCATGAGCACCGTAGGACCTGACGCGGTGCGCGAGGAAGCCGGGCGCCTGCAGTTCAAGGGCACGGCCGTGGTCGATGCTCCGGTCACCGGCGGGGTTGCCAGGGCAACGACGGGCGAACTGACGATCTTCGCTTCCGGCGCACCGGAGGACGTCGAAACAGTCAGCAGCCTCTTGTCCAACTTAGGCACAGTTCGCCGTGTCGGCTCCTCCGTCGGTGACGGTCAGGCCATCAAGGTCGTCAACCAGCACCTGTGCTCGGTTCACATCGTGGCAGCGGCGGAAGCGCTGAATCTTGCCGAATCGCTCGGCCTGAACAAAGCCGACGTCCTGGACCTCGTCAGCTCAGGAGCAGCAGGTTCCTGGATGCTCTCTGACCGGGGCCCAAGGATGCTCGAAGGAACCGACGTCGAGGTCACAAGCACCATCAACATCTTCGTCAAAGACAGCACCCTGGTCGCCGACGCCGCCCGCAAATCCGGCGCCCAGACACCCCTGCTGGACACCGCCAAGGAACGCTACGAACAAGCGGCCCGCATGGGCCTGGCCACCCGTGACGATTCCCGCGTCATTGAAACCTACAGCTAAAGACCGTCCCCAGCATTACTTGTTCAAGGAGGAACAATGAGCAACACAGCAGCACCACGCAAGACACAATCCCAATCCGTCAAAGCATCCGTCGCCTCGATGATCGGCAGCGCCGTTGAAGCCTATGACTTCTTCATTTACGGCACGGCGGCCGCGGCATACTTCGGCACGGTCTTCTTCGCAGCCGAGGAACCCATCATCGGCGTCCTGGCCTCGTTCGCCACGCTGGCCATCGGCTTCTTCATGCGCCCACTGGGCGGTTACCTCGCCGGCCACTTCGGTGACAGGCTCGGCCGCAAAGTCGTCCTGTTCTGGTCACTGATCATCATGGGCGGCGCCACCGTGCTCGTCGGCGTCCTGCCCACGTACGCCGAGGCCGGCGTCATCGCCCCCGTCCTTCTCATCCTTCTGCGGATGATCCAGGGCATCGGCTTTGGTGCCGAGTGGGGCGGTGCGGTCCTGATGTCCGTTGAACACGCCCCCGTCCGCCGGCGCGGTTTCTTCGGAGCCGTTCCCCAGGTTGGCATCCCCGCAGGGCTCCTGCTGGCCAACGGCGCGTTCCTTCTCTCGGCCCAGCTCTTTGAGGGTGACATGGTCTGGCGCGCCCCGTTCCTGGCATCGCTCATCATGGTCGTCGTCGGCATCTTCATCCGGCTCAGCGTCAAGGAATCCCCTGACTTCGTGAAGATGAAGCAGGAAAACACCATCGAAAAGCAGCCCGCCCTGACAGTTATCAAGCGTGACTGGCGCGTCATCCTCAAAATTATGGGCCTGCGTATGGCCGAAACCGGCGGTTACTACATCACCACCAGCTTCGTCCTGTCCTACGTCGGCCTCGCGGCAATCACCGACAAAAACAACGTCCTCCTCGGAACCCTGGTCGGATCCGCGCTGGGGCTCGTCAGCCACCTCGCCTACGGCGCACTCAGCGACCGGATCGGCCGCAAGCCCGTCTTCCTGTTCGGGTCAATCTTCACCATCGCCTTCGGCATCCCAATGTTCTTGCTGATCAACACCGGCTCGGTCATCATGGTCGTCGTCGCCGTCGCCATCTCCCTGCTCTTCAGCCACGACTCCATCTTCGCCGTGGAATCCAGCTGGTTTTCCGAACAGTTCCCCGCCAACGTCCGCTCCTCAGGAATATCCCTCGGCTACAACGGCGCATCCCTCGTCGCCGGTGTCCTGCCGTTCCTCGCCGTGGCCGCCTACGGCTGGATCGGCTGGATCGGCCCGGCCCTCATGTTCGTGGCCCTGGGCATCATCTCCACAACAGTGGCCATGTTCGTGAAAGAAACCGCGCCGGTCAAGACCGGTGAAATCGAGAAAGCAAAGGTCTCAGCATGAGTGCCCCCGCCACCCAAACACCAGAACAAACCACCCACCGTGCTTCAGCAACATTCGAAGAACGAGTCCACGAGACCAGCGCAGCGGCATACCGGATCCGGCACCACGCCCTGAACATGGGCGAAGTCCAGGGCCAGGGCTACGTTGGCCAGGCACTGGGGGCAGCGGACATGCTCGCCACCGTCTATGGCGATCAGCTCCGCTTCAAGGCGGAGGACCCGCACTGGGAAGCGCGCGACCGGTTCCTGCTCTCCACCGGGCACTACGCGATCGGCCACTACGCGGCGCTGGCTGAAGCGGGCATCGTTCCGGTGGAGGAACTGGAAACCTACGGCTCGGACGATTCCCGTCTGCCGATGTCCGGGATGTCCACCTACACCCCCGGCATGGAAATCTCCGGCGGGTCGCTGGGGCACGGCCTGACCATCGCCGTCGGGATGGCCCTGGGCCTGCGCTACCAGGGCTCCAACTCCCGAGTGTACAACTTCCTTTCCGACGGCGAACTGGACGAAGGCTCAACCTGGGAAGCGGCCATGGGCGCACACCACCACCAACTGGGCAACCTCACCGCCATGGTGGACATCAACGCCCTCCAGGCCGACGGCAAAACCGACACAGTCCTCCGAACCGAGCCGGTGACCGAAAAGTGGGAATCCTTCGGCTGGTACACCCAGCGCGTGGACGGCAACGACGTCGCCGCGCTGCTGGCAGCGTTCGACAACGCAGCGGCCCAGGCCACCGCCGCCGGACGACCTTCCGTGATCCTCTGCGACACGAAGGTCGGCCGGGGCGTCCCCTTGCTGGAAAACCGCGAAAAGGCGCACTTCATGCGCATCGAAGAACACGAATGGCAGACCTGCCGCGAGCAACTCACCGCCGGCTACGAAGGAAAGGCTTCAGCATGAGCACCACCACCGAGGCCCCCGACACTGCAACAGCCGCAAAGCCGAAGCTGAAGACCTCGGCGATGATTGCCTCCTTCGCCGACCCGGACCAGAAGACAACGTCCGCGCCGTTCGGGCATGCGCTGGTGAAGGCCGCGCAGGAGAACGACAAAATCGTCGGCCTGACGGCGGATCTGGGCAAGTACACCGACATGCACATCTTCGCCAAAGCCTTCCCTGAACGGTTCTTCCAGATGGGCATGGCCGAACAGCTGCTCTTCGGCGCCGCCGCCGGCCTGGCAGAAACAGGACTGGTGCCGTTCGCGTCCACCTACTCGGTGTTCGCCGCCCGCCGCGCCTACGACTTCCTCTGCCTGGACGCGGCCGAGCCCAACCTGAACGTCAACATCGTCGGCGGCCTGCCCGGCCTGACCACCGGGTACGGACCCAGCCACCAGGCCACCGAGGACATGGCGATCTTCCGCGGCATGCCCAACCTGACCATCGTTGACCCCTGCGACTCAATCGACATCGAGCAGGCCGTCCCGCAGCTGGCAGCCAGCGACGGGCCAACCTACCTCCGCCTGCTCCGCGGCAACGTACCCACAGTCCTCGACGAGTACGACTACACCTTCGAACTCGGCAAAGCCAAAGTCCTGCGCGGCGGCAACGACGTAGTGTTCATCTCCTCCGGCCTGATGACCATGCGCGCCCTCCAGGCAGCCAAGGCCCTCGCCGCACACAACGTGGACGTCGCCGTCGTCCACACCCCCACCATCAAGCCCTTCGACGCCGCCACCGTCCTCGCCGAAATCAACACCGACCGGCTCGCCGTGACCCTGGAAAACCACTCCGTGGTAGGCGGCCTGTTTGAAACGGTAGCCTCCGCCGTCGTTTCTGCCGGCATAGGCAAGCGCGTGGTCCCGGTGGCGCTGCCGGACCAGTTCCTCGACGCCGGCGCACTGCCCACTCTCCACGACCGCTACGGCCTCGCCGTGGACCGCATCGTCGCCAAGGTCCTCGCCGAACTCGGGTAACCACGACACGGACGGAGTGCGGGAGACCACCAAATGCCGGTCCCCCGCACTCCACTTCGTTAACTCTTTAAATGACGGACTACCGCCGGAAGGACAAAAGCATGCCCACCAGATTCATACGCATCGACGACTGGACCGCACTGACCGGGGCCACCGCCGTCATCAAGATCCACGGCACCCCCGTCTGCACAGGAACGGTCGACGCCGTCACCGCAGACGGAAACATCCTCTGGGTCCAGCCAGCGGCCGGCAACAGAAGACTGTACGAAAAAACAGGAGCCTGCGCGGCTTGGGTGGACGACCACAACCTGGGACTGCACTACCAGGTAACCCACCCGCAGCATCGAAACGCTTAGACGACGGGCGGCGGCAAACGACGAGCACGGGTAATTGCCGGAAATAGGCCCTTTCGGGGTTCTCCCCCACCCTTTTTCAAACGCCGATAATGAAGATTATGTAAAGCTGGCGCCGCGAGGGGCTCCCGGAAGACTTCCTGTGCCACCCCGGAACGACCCTCCAGGTCTTCGTCAACCACGCCAATTCAATTCACCATGTGTTCGGGCAGGCCCTGACCTGTGGCGATCTGAAATTGGCGAAGCTCCAGTCAAATAGCGGTTGACCGGAGCTCCGGTCCATTATGTGCCGGTAAACCTGAGGATTCCCTGTGAGTTCGGGCATGGTGGTTCTTATGGTGGTGGTCGTTATGTAGAGCCGAAGCTCCGGGCTTCCCAGCAAAAACTAGGCCTCGATTATCAATCGATTCAACGGCTTCCACAAGCTCGGAGAGGCCGCGGCGGAGGTTTCGCGTGACCCTGCCCACTAGCCTGCAGCCGAGGTGATCGTATTGCGACAGAGCCGCCTGCTGTCAGGACTCGCTTTTGATGCAGGCTACTAAATAATTTCGGGTCGGCCGGAGGTGAATACTTTAATCTTCCAGTTACTTGCTAATGTGAACGAAAACTGTATCTGGGGGTTTGATTTGGCACGGCGTCGTGGCTTTTTAGCGGAAATGCAGCACCAAGCGAGAGTGGCCGAACAGCGCCAGCGAGCCGCGGCACGGGAACAGGCGGCGTCGGCGCGCCGGGCCGAGCAGGCATGGAAAGCTGAGCAAAGGGCGCAGGCTGCACTGCAGCGTGCTTCCGAGGCGGACCGCAAACGCCTTGAGAAGGAAGCGCATGACGCCCACGTGGCCAGCCGCCAGGCCGAAGTCGAGCAGCTGAACGCCCAGCTTGCAAGCGTTTACGATCAGGTCGACAGCCTCCTTGAATCGACTCTGACAGTGGATGATTACGTTGACCTTGCCAGCTTGCGCAGAAGGGCTGAGCATCCTCCGTTTGACCGGAGGCTCGAGACCCCAATTCCCGCGCCTGTACCCCTGCCCGATCCCCCGGCCCCGGTGTTCGAACCCCCCGCTCCCCCGACCGGGCTGTTTGGCCGCAAGAAGAAGCTTGCTGAGGCCCAAGCCCAAGCCGAGGCCGCGTTTGCCGAAGCTTATTCGTCTTGGGAGCATGAGATGGCCCAGTTGCCCGGGCGGCGGCAGGCGGTTGCTGACAGGTATGCGGCCGATGAGAACAACCGAAAGCAAAGGCTGGCGGCAGCACAAGCCCGGTACCAGGACGAATGCGCCGCGCGTGAGACCGAGGTTGCTGAGCACAACGCCTCGATCGACCAACTCATCACAAATCTCAGTTACGGTTCCGTGGAAGCGGTCCAGGAATACGTAGGCATCGTGCTCGCCAACTCCGTCTACCCCGACGGATTCTCCGTAGAGCACGAGGCAGAGTTTGAACCTGGCACAGCAGAACTCGCGTTGCGCGTCCTCATCCCAAGCCCAAACCAGGTCCCCACGATCAAGTCCTACAAGTACGTAAAGGCCAGCGACGAGATCACGCCGGTAGCGCTTTCACAGAAAGAGTCGAAGGACCGATATGCGGGAATCGTCCACCAGGTCGTACTGCGGACTTTGCATGAAATCTTTGAAGCTGATCGTCGCGCGCTGATACAAAGCATCGCGCTGGAAGTCGGAACACAGACAATTAACCCGGCGACAGGCAACGAAACGTACATACCTTTCGCCGCAGTCGGGGTATCACGTGAGGCCTTTTCTGCCATTGACCTGTCAGCGGTGGTGCCTGCGGCTACTCTGGAACACTTGGGTGCCGCAGTCTCAAAGAACCCACTCGGGCTGGCACCCGCGAATGTCGCAGGAGTTCGGCGCTCCTGATGACGACGGCTGATCTGGTTTTCAATCCGCCTCCTGGCTGGCCCCAGCCCCCCGCGTCCTGGCGGCCACCGACAGGCTGGACGCCGGACCCCTCGTGGCCGGCACCCCCGCCAGGATGGCAACTCTGGCTGCCATCAGGAGATTCGCCCTCCCCGGCCGACACGGAGCCGGGACCTGCATCATCACCGAGCAAAGAGGAACCCACCGTATCTTCAGTGGCTGCACGGGTTGCATTTCTTGAGGCAGAAAATGAACTTCTTCGGCGGCAACTCTCCGATGCTACCGACGCATCCACTCCATACGTTGAACTCGACGACGCGCGAGTGCTCCAGGAAGTCGGCATTTACCGGTATCACCACCCGCTTGAGAATGCGGCATCGTTTCGTGACCGGCTAGACGAGGTGGAAGGGCGAATCGCGGAACTGGTTAAAGCCGGGCAGGCGATCGTGAAGTCGAATCTCTTCACCTTCAACAATTCCCTCGCCAAGGGCCGGCGCATGACCGATGACTTGGCCAAACTAATGCTTCGCGCCTATAACGCCGAGGCGGACAACAGCATCAGATCCTTAAAGCTAGGCAATGTTGTCACGGCGAAGCGTCGCCTCGATGCGTCCCGCATGGCAATCGCAAAACTGGGCGCACTGATGGAAATGCACATCAGTGATGACTTCCACGCTCTGCGCGTTGAAGAAATCGAGCTCACTGCCGACTGGCTCATGAAGAAGCAGGAGGAGAAAGAAGCAGAACGAGAGGAAAAGGCTCGTCTGCGCGAGGAACGCCGCGTCGAACGCGAACTCGCCGAGGAACGGGCCCGGCTCGACAAGGAACGCGCCCACCTCCTTAATGCTCTCAACGCGATGCGAGCATCCGGTCAGGGGGATGCCGATCTCGAACGGAGGCTCGAGCTTATCGACGAAGCCATCGCTCAGAACGACTTCCGGGCAGCTAACATCCGCGCCGGCTACGTTTACGTGATCTCCAACCGCGGAGCCTTTGGCGATGACGTCGTCAAGATCGGCCTGACACGGCGCCTCGAACCCGCGGAACGCGTCGCGGAACTCAGCGGCGCATCAGTACCGTTCCGCTTCGACATCCACACTCTTTTCTTCTCTGAAGATGCAGTCACCTTGGAAAACGAGCTCCATAAACATTTCGCGACGAAGGCCGTGAACCAGGCCAATCCACGGAAGGAGTTCTTCTTCGCCACCCCAGCTGAGGTGCGGGACGTACTGGTGGAAAAAGTCGGGAACCTTCTCGAATTCAGCGAACAAGCGGACGCCACCGAATACCTTCAATCCATCAAGCACTGGCCGGACCGGCCTTCCCAAGAACTGACGGTTTCATCACTGCCCATCGCTAAGCAATAGAGACTTTTCCCGCGGCGCTCAGCAGTTGGGCGGTGCCCCTCATTCGCTTGCAAATGCGGCCGCAAAACCAGCTGGTGCACCTCGAAACGGTATCCACAATGCCTTGACTTCCTTCCTGAACGGGCCTAGAACTCAACCTGACAGGACGAGGATTGGAGGCCACGTGAGCGGGCAGCGGATCGGCTACGTGCGGGTGAGCACTTTGGACCAAAATGAGAAGCGCCAGCTCGAAGGCCAAATTCTGGACCGGGTCTTCATGGACAAAGCCTCAGGCAGGGACACTGCCAGACCGGAGCTCACGCAACTGCTGCGGTTCGCACGAGATGGGGACACCGTGGTGGTTCACAGCATGGACAGGCTCGCCCGCAACCTCGATGACCTGCGAGCCCTGGTCCAGGGCCTCACCCGCAAAGGCGTGCGGGTGGAGTTCATAAAAGAGAGCCTGGTCTTCACCGGTGAGGACTCCCCCATGGCCAACCTCATGCTCTCCGTCATGGGCGCCTTCGCTGAATTCGAACGCTCCCTCATAAAGGAACGCCAAAAGGAAGGCATCGCCCTAGCCAAGCAACGCGGCGCCTACAAAGGACGGAAAAAGACCCTCACACAGGAACGGGCCGCCGAGCTCGTCCAGCGCGCCGGCGCCGGAGTTCCAAAAGCCCTCCTTGCCCGTGACTACGGAATCAGTAGGGAGACCGTCTACCAGTGTTTGCGCCAAGCCAAGCTGGAGTGAGCCGCTCCCCTGCCTCCGCCGTCGATGTGCAATAGTTCGCGCGGCCCTAGCTTGACGGAACGCCGGTTATCGGCTCTTTAATTCGGGCGGGGAGAGGTCGGAAAGGGCGTAGGCCTCCGCCCGTTCCACCAGCTCTGCTACCGCGCGGTCTGTGGGTTTCTGCTGATCGGTTTCCCGAAGCTAAGCATTGCCTAGGGCTTGCCCTGGCTGGCCGAGTCCCACCGATGTCGCCGTCGTTTGTCGACCCGGACGTTCTCCATGTAGCTGGTAGCAATTCTCTGGACCTAATTGCCGCAAGCCAACGGCGCGGACGCGTTTACCGGTAGGCAGTCTGAATTGATCTGGCTATCAGCTGTCCCGGAGTCGCTGAGCTTGTCTTGACCAGCCAGCGCCCCTGCTCATCTGTGCCTTCGCCGAAAGGACTTTCGGTGTCCGATGGCGGATCGCCGGCAGTGGCGAGACTGTAGTAGGACGTTTTGTCGTCGCAAAAGCCTTGGAATCCGTAGTCGCCCACAGGTTCCATGCCGGATTTGCTGACGTCAGAGCAGATTGTCCCGTCCGTGAGTTTGAGGTAGACGTAGTTTCCGTCGGTTTTGGGTCGTCTTGTGGTTTCGGTCCCTCTGAAGGGCAGGCCGCGAAGAACCTGCCAGGTCAGGTTCTGCTCGAGGCAGGCGTACTCATCGGCCCTGGATGGGTTTCGGAAGCACGGTGCGTCCGGGGCGTGCCCCGCGGGTTCCTTGACATTGCACATGTAAGCGTCGGACCTCTCACTGACGCGCGAGACGTCGCACCAGTTTTCTTCTGATGCGGGCACTGAGATGGTCGGGGTGTCGAGTGCTCTCTGAGACCATGGGTCGAGCGTGACGACCTCGGTTCCGCCGACGGCGACAGCCGTCGGAGATGTTGTGCCGGCCGATGGTGGCGTTGTGGTCGCTGTCGGCGCGGGCGTTGGTGCTTCTGACGACGGCTGTCTGTTCTCTGGTGGGTTATTAGTCGCACTGCAGCCGACCAGTACGACAACAGCAGCTAGGACGCAGCTGTTCCGGAATCGATGCATCGGGGCCTCCTTGATGGGACGCGATCTGCCCATTCTGAGGCGGACACGAGGCCGTGCCTAGGGGTTTGCCACCCCCTTTTCTATGCCAGAGGCCCTGCGTTTGAACGCGGTTTGATCTGCGTTTGAAGGAGGAGTCCGGTCCGGCCACCCACAACCGGGGACAATTCTCAGAGGTTATCCACCGCTACTGCTGCTAGGGAGCTACCTCAACGGCTCCCATTTACAGCCGTGAATAACCTCAATTGACCCCAGCCATGGACGAATCAAGGGTGCCACCAGTTCCAGCCGCGGGACCAGCAAGCATGGGCTCGCCCGACCAAGCAGCTTGACGGAATATCCGTTATCGGCTCTTCTAAAGACGGCTAGGGGAGAGGTCTAACGGCACTGGACGCCAGCGTCTGGGCCGCCCCCGGTCCTTGTTATTGGCGCGGTCGGAGAGCAGGAACGCCCGCGTGCTCGGATCTGCCCCGCAGGCGGTAATCACACGACTTGAAGGTGCTGTTGTTGAACGCGGAGGCGCTCCTCAATGATGCCGATATTCTTTAAAGTGACTGCCGAGCAGGAGAACGCTACCAAGCTGAATACGGTGGATGCCAAGGCACTCGCGAAGAAGAAGACGTGGCCGGCGGGGTACATGAAGAGGCCGTACATTTCCATGGCCAATACTGCCCCCGTGGCAGTTGGCAGGCTGCGGAGAGTCATTTCCAGCAAAGCGCGGAGCCGGGAGAGCTCTCCGCTCCAATCGCTGAAGATGCTTGCGATTGGAAGCACTCCGGAGCGGATGGCGTAGCGGAAAACGTCGGCATGTGCATCCGGCAAAGCGCTGAAAGGTTCGGGTGCCGGCGATGGCCGGACCAGTGCAAGGAACCCTTCGGCGAGCAGCGCGAACGTACCGGGCAGGTGGTCCAGGTACGTTGTGTCCGGATGGAGTTCAAGCTGCAATACCAAGCAGCAGGGAAGACCAAAGACGACCCCGGCAGCCAAAGCCCACTGCAGCATGACTGTGAACGTTTTCATCCGCCGTGATCTGTCAGGAGCCCGACACCACAGATGCCAAGGTCGCCCTGGCGCCCCCAGTGTGGAGGTCATCCAAAGCCGTCCCGAACGCGGCCACGAAACGCTTGTTGTCGATGAGATCGCCGAAAAGTTCCCGGTTGGAGACGAAGGCCAGCGGTTCATCACGCTGACGCGCTGCCGCGGCCATCACGTCCGTCTTGAGCCGGTCCACCACGTCAATCGGGTTTCCCTGTTCGTCAGTACCTTCGGCGTATCGGGCCCAGCTGGCCACGATAGCGGCCGAGCGGTGGATCTGGCCGCCGTGTTCGAGGTTGATGCGGATGACCGGTAGCAGCCACTTGGGGATCCGGTCTGAGCTTTCGGCGCAGAGGCGCGCAAGGGTGTCCCGGACGTGTTCGTTGGAAAACCGCTCAATGAGGGTGCGCTTGTAATCGGTGAGGTCTATGCCCGGGACGGGGTGCAGGGTGGGGGTGGCTTCCTGGTCCATGTAGTCGAGCAGGAACTGGGCGAAGAGCGGGTCTTGGGCGACTTCGTGGGCGTAACGGTAGCCGGCGAGGTAGCCGAAGTAGCACATGCCTTGGTGGCTGGCGTTGAGCAGGCGGAGCTTCATCAACTCGTAAGGCTCGACGTCCTCTACGAGCTGGACTCCGGCGTCTTCGAAGGGCGGGCGGCCGAGGCTGAAGTTATCCTCCAGTACCCACTGTTCGAACGGCTCGCACACCACAGGCCAGGCGTCCTCCACCTCGAACTCTTTGGCAATCGCCGTGCGGTCGGCGTCGGTGGTTACCGGGGTTATGCGGTCCACCATGCTGTTGGGGAAAGGGACGTGCTCCATCATCCACCTGCCCAGGCCCGGGTCCTTCAGGGTGGCGAACGCGGTGAACATCTTCCGCGCTACGTCACCGTTGCCCTGGATGTTGTCGCAGGACATTACGGTGAAGGGTGCCAGGCCGCGGGCACGACGGCGGGACAGGGCTTCGGCGATCAGGCCGAAGGTCGTCCGGGGTGCAGCTCCGGGCCGAAGGTCGTGGACCACGTCAGGATTCTCGGCGTCGAACTCCCCGGTGACGTGGTGGAAGTTGTAGCCACCCTCGGTCACGGTCAACGAGACGATGCGGACGGTCTCGGAAGCCATCTTCTCGATCACAGCTTCGGGGTCCTCGGGGGCGAAGAGGTACTCGATGATTGAGCCGATGACCCGTGCTTCACGGCTCCCATCCGGGCTCTTGACCATCAGGGTGTACAGGCAGTCCTGACTTTCCATGACCTGCTTCATCCGGGCGTCCCCGGGCAGAACGCCCACCCCACAGATAGCCCAGCCGTAAGCCTTGCCGGCGCTCATCAGCCGGTCCAGGTACATCGCCTGATGTGCGCGGTGGAAACCACCGACACCGAAATGGACGATCCCGGCAGTGAGTTTCGTTCGGTCATAGGCAGGTGTTGCCACAGTTTCAGGCAGTGCGCGAAGTGAGCCGGCGGTGAGTGTGGGCATTTTGGCGTCCTCCTAAGCCGTGTGCGTTGCGGTCAATGGGTGCAGCTCCGCGGTGGTGGGTGGATTGGCGCCCTGCCGCGAGCAGGTAATGGCTGCCGCTTTGTTCGCATAGGCGGCCAGCGCCTGCAGATCCGATGATGCAAGACTGCGAAGGCGTGACCTGGCGGAGGCGCCTAGGAAGTCCAGCTGTGCAAGGCCGGAGATCAGGGCGGCCATGAAGGAATCCCCCGCCCCTACGGTGTCTGCCACGACGATGGCCTCCCCTGGCAGTTCCGCGCGGCCCTGCCTGCTCAGGAGTACGGGCCCCTCTGCGCCGCGGGTCAGGGCCACCAGCGACGGGCCGAGCTCCAGCCAGGCAGCCAGTGACTCGTCCGGGGTCCTGTTGGGGTAGAGCCACTGCAGGTCCTCATCACTGGCCTTGACGATGTCACTGACGGCGACAAAATCTTCAGCAGCCTGCCGGGCATGGGCGACGTCGCTGCTGATGGCCGGTCGACTGTTGGGGTCGAAGCTGATGGTGGCGTGAGGGCGTGCCGCCTCGACCAGGTTCCGTACTGTTTTGTCCCCGGGGGACAAAACAGTGGCAATCGAGCCGGTGTGGACATGGTGCGAGCCTTCCACTGCTGCTAGGGCGGGAATGGAGGCTCCGTTGATGTCCCAGCCGATGGAGAACCGATATGTGGCGGCGCCCGACGCGTCGAGGGAAGCTACCGCGGTTGAGGTGGGCAGGGAACCGCCCACCAGGGTGTCCACCCCGTTGCTGCTGAGGTGCCCGGCGATGAGCCGCCCGTGCGGGTCGTCGGAGAAGTGCGTGACGAGTTTGGTACTGAGGCCCAGCCGGGCGCATCCGACCGCCACGTTCAGGGGACTGCCACCGGGATGGACCTCCCGCGCATTGGCCCCCTGTCCCGGGTCCTCGATGATGTCCACCAGGGATTCGCCGATAACGGTCACCAATGATTGATCATCGGCATCCCCGGCCACAAGGGGGTTCTGTCGTTTTTGCATGGCTGCTTCCCTCGCAGGTCGGTGCTTGATTTTGTTGCCGGTACTCCGGGTTGCGTGCTTAGCGGCCGGGGTAGACGACGGCTTTGAGCTGGCCGGGCTGCTTGCCGGCCCTGAGCGCCTCTTCCGACTCGGCGAGGGAGAACTTGCCGGTGACCAGGATGTCCAGGTCCACCTTCCCGTCTGCAATCAGCTGGATGGCCAGAGGCCAGGTGTTGGTGTAGCGGAATACGCCGGAGAGCCAGATTTCGCGGTTCTGGAGGAAGGAGACCGGTAGTTCGACGTCATCGGCCCCCAGGCCGACAAGGATAACGCGGCCGGCCGGAGCTACGGCCTTGATGCCTGACCGGACCGCCTGTGGCGCGCCGGAGGCATCGATGAAGGCGTCGACGTCGAGCCCTTCGACACTGTCGGTCCTGGCGTTGAGCGCGTGCGTAGCGCCGTGTTCGAGGGCGAACGCGAGGCGGTCTTCGGCGATGTCGCTGATGTAGATTTCGGTGGCGCCGTAGGCGCGGGCGGCCTGGGCAGCGATGATGCCGATGGGACCGGCGCCGGCAATCAGCACCCGGCTCCCGGGGCGGATCTCGGCGCGTTCGCAGGCCCAGAGGCCCACGGAAAGCGGTTCGATGAGGGCGGCTGCTTCGTCGCTGACGCTGTCGGGGATGTCGTAAGCGAAGTCGGACTGGATGGTGACGTACTCGGCAAATGCACCGTCGATCGGCGGGGTGGCGTAGAACTCGATGTCCGGGCAGAGGTTGTAGCGGCCGGCCTTGCACTGCTTGCATGTGCGGCACGGGCGCTGGGGTTCGACCGCGACCCGCTGGCCGATGCGGGCTGGGTCTACGGCGCTTCCGACGGCGGCGATCCGGCCGGAGAGTTCGTGGCCGAGGATGAGCGGGTGGTCCACCACGTAGGGGCCGATCCGGCCATGTTCGTAGTAGTGGACGTCGCTGCCGCAGACGCCGACGGCGGCCACCTGCACCAGGACCTGATCGGCGTCGAGCTGCGGAAGGGGCAGGGTCTCCATGGCCATGTCGCCCTGGCTCTTGAGGATGTTGGCGCGCATGGTGGCTGGCAGGCCGGAGCCGGTGGCGGCTGACTGGGTGGTTGTTGTTGTCATCGAAGTAGTCCTTGAAATAGTTTTGCGGGGAAACCGGCGGGTTATTTCACGGCGCCGAGGGAGAGGCCCTGGACCAGCTTGTCCTGGGCGGCGAAGCCTGCGAAAAGTACCGGGAGGGAGATCACGACGGCGGCCGCACAGACCTGGGCGAGGAAGAGGCCCTGGCCGGAGACGAAGCCGGTGAGGAACACCGGGGCGGTGCCTGCCACGACGCCGGTGAGGACCCGGGCGAGGAGCAGTTCGTTCCAGCTGAAGATGAAGCAGATCAGGGCGGTGGCGGCGATGCCGGGCATGGCCACTGGGGCGATGACCTTGCGCAGGATGAGCAGGAGGTTGGCGCCGTCGATCTGTGCCGCCTCCAGCATTTCCTCCGGAACTTCAGCAAGGAACGAGCGCATCATCCAGACCGCGATAGGCAGGTTCATGGAGGTGTACATCAGGATTAGGAACCAGATGTTGTCCAGGGCCCCCACGGTTCGTGCGAAGAGGTAGAGCGGCAGGATGGCAGCCACGACGGGCATCATCTTGGTGGAGAGGAAGAAGAACATCACGTCGGTCCACTTCTTCACCGGCCGGATGGACAGGGCGTACGCGGCCGGGAATGCCAGGAGCAGCACGAGGACCGTGGACAGGATCGAGGCGGTGGCGGAGTTGATCAGGGACGGCCACGGGCTGACGCCGGAGGTTTCGCCGAAGAATTCCCGGTACGCGTCCAGGGTCAGGCCCGCCGCGATCGAGGGCGGGTTCGTGGCCGCGTCGGTTTCGGAGTGGAACGAGGTGAGGATCATCCACAGGACCGGGACGGCGAAGAGCAGTGCGAGCAGCCAGGCCGCGATGCCGGCGGCGGTGTTGTTGCGGGTGGGGTCCATGCGTGACTTGCCGCGACGTGGTGTGCGGCCGGTGTTCAGGGCGGTGGGGCCGGGAGGTGTGCTCTGTGGTGCAGCGGGGGTGAGGGTGCTCATCGTGCTGCCTCCTTCTTGAAGAGTGAAAAGACGGTGCGGAGGGCGAAGGTCGCCACGATGATGGTGCCGATGACCACCACGACGCCGGCGGCGGAGGCCAGACCGTATTCGTTGGCGAAGTAGAAGGTCTGGTAGATGGCGTAGGGCAGGTTTGCGGTGCCCAGTCCGCCGGCGGTGAGGGTGAAGACGGCGTCGAAGTTCTGCACGATGTAGATCGCACCGAGCAGTCCGCCGAGTTCCAGGTACTGGCGCAGGTGCGGCAGGGTCAGGTGGCGGAAGATCGCCCAGGGTGTGGCGCCGTCCATCTGGGCAGCTTCCACGGTGTCCATGGGTCGGGACTGCAGGCCGGCCAGCAGGATGAGCATCATAAACGGTGTCCACTGCCACACCAGGGAGAGGATAACGGCCATCATTGGTGCCTGCGAGAGCAGGTCCAGTTGCGGCGCCGCGGCGCTGCCGAACAGGGACCACACCCAGGTCAGGACGCCGTTGATCAGCCCGTAGGTGGGGTTGAGCAGGGCGTGCTTCCAGATCAGGGCCGCTGCCACGGGCACCACCAGGAACGGGGCGATCAGCAGGGTGCGGGCCAGGCCGCGGCCGATGAACTTCTTGTCCAGCAGCAGGGCCAGGCCGAGTCCGATGAGCAGGCTGATCAGCACGACGGAGACGGTGAGGAGGATGGTGGTGAAGATTGCCTGGCGCAGGTCAGGGTCCGTGAGGACGGTGGCGTAGTTTTCCAGGCCGGCGAAGGCGGTCTTGTCCGGGCTGAGGCTGTTCCAGTTCATGAACGAGATGATCAGGGTCACCACGAACGGGAGCTGGGTGACCAGGATGAGGAAGACCAGGGCAGGGAGTAGCGGTGCTCGCCGTGCCCATGCCAGGGCGCGTTCGCGCGATTTGGCGTCTTTCGAAGGTTTGGCTGCGTGGTGTCCCGGGCGGGAGATGCGCGCCGTTGCGGTAGTCATGATGTTCTCCTGCGGTTCGGTTAGGGCTGCTTGTACTTGTTGCCGACCTTTTGGGCGGCTTCCTGGCCTTTGGCTAGCGCGTCGGCCACGCTGCTTTGGCCGGCGATGGCGGAGCTGACGCCCTGGGAGACGTTGGTGCCCAGGGCGGCGAATTCGGGGATGCCCACGAACTGGATGCCAACGGCGGGACGTTCCTGGGCGCCGGGGTTCTTCGGGTCGGCGTTCTCGATAGCGAAGCGTTCGGCTTCGAAGAACGGTGCGGCCTTCTGGAACTCGGCGTTCTCGTAGGTGGAAATGCGCTTCCCGGACGGGACCTTTGCCCAGCCAAGCTCGGAGGCGACGAGTTGCTCGTAGTCCTTGGAGCTGGCCCAGGCGATGAATTTCTCGGCAGCGTCCTGCTTCTTGGAAGCGGCCTGCATGGCCCAGGACCAGGTCCACAACCAGCCGGAGGACTTGGTTTCCTTCACGGGCGCCTGTGCGTAGCCGATCTTGCCCTTGACCGGGGAGTCCTCTGCTTCCAGCGCGCCGGCGGCGGATGTTGCGTCGTACCACATGGCCACGTTGCTCTGGCTCATGTTGTTCAGGCACTCGGTGAACCCTGCCTGCGCGGCCCCTGCTTCGCCGTGTTCGCGGACCAGCTTGGTGTAGAACTCCACCGCTTCGGTGAACTCGGGGCTGTTGACCTGGGCGTTCCAGTCCTTGTCGAACCAGGTTCCGCCGAAGGTGTTCACCACGGTGGTCAGGGGTGCGAAGACCTGGCCCCAGCCCGGCTGGCCGCGCAGGCAGATGCCCTTCATGCCCGGTTCCGCACCGTCGACCTTCGCCGCTATGTCCGCGACTTCGTCCCAGGTGGGTTTGGCCGGCATGGTCAGTCCCTTGGCCTCCAGGATGTCCTTGCGGTACATCAGGAAGGAGGACTCACCATAGAACGGCTCGCCATAGAGTTTGCCGTCCTCACCGGTGAGGGATGCGGTGTAGGCCGGCAGGATGTCGTCCTGGTCAAACTCCGGGTCCTTGGCCACATCGTCCAGCGGGGCGAGCCAGCCGTTGGCCGAATAGAACGGGATCTCGTAGTTGGAGAGGGACGCAACGTCGTACTGGCCGGCCTGGGAGGAGAACTCCTGGCTGATTTTGGCCCGGACGTCATTCTCCGGCAGGATCGTGTAGTTGACCCTGATGCCGGTTTCCTTGGTGAAGTTCTCAGCGGTGAGCCGCTGCAGGTCTTCCATCTGGGGGTTGTTCACCATCAGGACACTGATGCTGTTCGGATCTCCGGCGGAATTGCCGCCGCCGGCACCTGCGCAGGCCGAGGCACTGAGGGCAATGCAGAGGGCTCCGGCGGACACGACGGCAGCGCGCGTTTTCGGGCGCATAAAGGACTCCTTTGTTCTTCAAGGGTGCACAGTCACCGCATAACGACTGCTGTGTCGATGCCGGACCGGGTGAGGCGACTAGGACCGGGAAATCCGGTGCGCCGCTCTCTTGTTCCTCAACATTAGGGCTGTGGGGTAAGGCACAACTAGCGTCCTGGTTGCCTATTTCTGATACTAATTTTCCCGCCCTTCACTCTGAGGCAGCCGTTACTCTAGGGGAAGGCGGTCAATGTGCTGTCCATATTTCATAAACAACGCAACATGGAGAACCATCATGAGTGTCGGGGAGCCCAAGGATGGAGCGACTGCCCGCCTGGCTGAACGGCTGCTGGGAATGCGCGCCAACCGCGAAGTCATTCCGCCGGACCCCAACCACTCCGTCAGGTGGCACGAACACGACTACCCGAGCCCTGTTGCCCGGTGGAATTATCACCCTGAGTACGAGATCCACCTCATCCGTAAGGGCACCGGGAAATTCATCGTCGGAGACCACATCGGAACGTTTGAGGCCGGACACGTCTCGCTTGTCGGGTCAGGCCTGCCCCACGACTGGGTCAGTGACCTGGAACCGGGAGAAATCCTGGAGAACCGGGACGTGGTCATCCAGTTCGACGGAAAGTGGGTGGAGCACACCGCTGCCCTCGTCCCCGAAATGGCCGAAGTCAAACCCCTGCTCGATCAGTCCGCCCGCGGTATCGAATTCCTGGGACAGGCGGCGCGGAGCGCGGCCCTTTCCATGGAAGCCATGGGCGCTTCCACAGGACTTGCGCGGCTTCAGCACCTCATGGAGCTCTTCTCTACTCTGAGCCGTGCGCCACAGGAAGAACGGCGCTACCTCGCCGACGAATGGTTCAGGCCCCAGCTGGACGGCCAGGCCGCAGCCGTGGTCGACATCGTCCTCGAATACGTCTTCAGCAACCACGCCGGAACCCTCAGAATGTCCGACGCGGCCGCCCTGGTCGGAATGACAGAACCAACATTTTCGAAGTACTTCAAGCGCTCTACGGGCCAAAACTTCAGCGACTTGACCCGTAAACTGCGCCTCGCACACGCCCGTCGGCTCTTGGAGCGAAGCGACAAAGCCATCTCAGACATCTGCTACGAAGTCGGCTTCTCAAACCTCTCAAACTTCAACCGGCATTTCCTCAATGACGCCGGAGAAACACCAAGAAATTACCGCCAGCGCGTCCGGAATGAGCTGTAAAAAGGACGGCCGAATCCTCGACGGGTCATGAGCGGGACTTGCTGCTGCGCTTCGGGACTTAGTGGGATGTCTCTGCCGTTTCGTCGGGACTGAATGTCTCCCGCGCCAGCCGTGTGAAATCTGCTACCAGGGCTGAAGGATCGTCACGGCGGGAGGCGAGGAACACTGAGATAGGTGGGGCATCCCGGACCAGCCGGTACACGACGCCGGGCCGGGGATTTTGCGCCGCGGTCGCCTCCGAGGACATGCCTATGGCTTGTCCGGTGGAGATGAGCATCAGCCACTCATCGACGCCCTGCACCTGTCGGAAGGACGCCGGACGTGCCGATCCGGTCCAAAGGTCTTCGGTAGTCGTTCCGGTGCGGTAGTCCACAGCCAGCGTATGACCGACGAAGTCAGCCATGCGCAGGAAGCGTTTGCGGGCCAGTGGGTCTTCCGTGGCCACTGCCGCGTAACGGCCTTCCTTGCCAATGAGCGTCGATGTGAAGCGGTCATCACTGATCGGGCGCCTGAAGACCGCGACATCGGCAGAGCCGTCCGCCAACCCTCCGGATGCGGCGTAGGTCTGGACCCACACCAGGTCTACGTCTGGGTGTGCCTGTACCCATTTGCGTTGCAGGGCCGCGGTCCGGGCGCCCAGCGCCGACCATGCGTAACCTATTTTCAGTTCGCTGTTGTGCTCTCGTGCCGCCCGTTCAAGGAGCGCCACCTCGGCCAGGACGCGCCGCGCATGCGCGATGACCCTTTCCCCCGCTGGAGTAGGTGTGATGCTGCGCGTTGTCCTTTGCAGAATGCGCAACCCTAGGACCCGTTCCAGTGCCGCAACGGACCGTGAAACCGCGGCTTGGGATGTTCCGAGGTCAATGGCGGCGTCGGTAAAGGTCTGGGCGTCCACCACGGCAATCAGCGCCCGAAGGTATCGCACTTCAACATCCATACGCTCATCGTATAGAACGCCTACAGAGCACATTTCACAACCACAGCTCGACCCCCGAAGCTTTCGATATGGAAGCTCAGCTAGAACAGGGAACGGCCCATTCCCGCGGCGCCCGCGCCCACACATCGCTAGTTCGTGGAGTTCTGACGATGACGGGAAGCGGACTCAGTAACCAGATAGGCGCCGGAATCGGGGCTCACGCCTTTCCGATGGTCGGACCGGCCGGTGTCGTGGCCGTTCGGCAGTTTGTAGCTGCCGCGGTTCTCCTTCCTGTTGCGCGGCCACCCTTCCATCGATTCACCTGGCGGCAGTGGTGGCCGGTCCTTCTGCTGGGGGCAGCGACAGCCCTCATGAATATTTGCCTATACGTGGCCATCGACCGGATCGGGCTCGGACTAGCCGTCACCCTGGAATTTCTTGGACCATTGGGCGTTGCGCTGCTGTCCTCGAGGAGCCGATGGGATCTGGTGTGTGGGCTCAGCGCCGGCTTGGGAGTGTATGTTCTCGTCATGCCGGGCCCCAGCAGTGACTTCATTGGTGTTGCCGTCGCCCTGGCCGCAGCCGCCTGCTGGGCGGCGTACATCCTTCTAAACAGGGTTGCCGGTCAACGCCTGCCCGGCCTGCAGGCTCCCGCCGCCGGAACACTGGTTTCCCTGGTTTTTTACCTGCCCGTAGCTGCGTATCTCCTCGGCCAGGGAGTGTTTACCGCGCCGGCGCTTCTGTACGCCGTCACCGCCGGGGTCCTTTGCTCGGTGGTCCCTTATGCCGCCGACCTGATCGCGCTTCGCCACGTGCCGGCCGGATTCTTCGGCGTCTTCATGAGCATCAACCCCATCCTGGCCGCGCTCTCCGGAACAGTAGTACTGGGACAGGTCCTCGTCCTCCACGAATGGCTCGGCATGGGAATGATCGTTGCCACGAACACAGTGGCCCTCTGGCTGGCAGGGCGCAGGAGCAGGACTGCTGCTAGGCAGCAAAGCAACAGCCCTGCTCCTGCCCCCTCTGCCCATGGGGCTTCAGCGGAAAACTAACAGGAGAGCCTGTGCCGCGAGGAACTTCAGGACCGCGAAACGCCCGGTCCATAAGAGCAACCAGCGATGGCCTGCCTGGCCGGTACTAAGTAATGGGAGTCGGTCAGTTCTTGAGCAGCTTCATGGTCTGGTGCGAGTCGACGCGGAACACTGCGGGGAGTGCTGTGAGCTTTTGCATCTGGAACTGCTCGTATTCCTCGATGCCGCTCACGAGGATGCGTAAGAAGTAGTCCGGGTTGCCGAATACCTTCCGCGCTTCAACCACCTCGTCGAAAGCCACGACCGCCCGCTCGAACTCTGCGATCGTCTGCGTATCGGTGCTCCTGACCTCGACTGTGGCGGTTACTTCGAGGCGACGGCCCAGCTTTTGGGCGTCGATGACTGCACGGTAGCCGGCGATCACTCCGTCAGCCTCAAGGCGGCGCACCCGGCGCAGACACGGCGCCGGAGTCAGCCCGACCCGTTGGGCCAATTCGAGGTTGCTGATACGACCATCCAATTGCAACTGCTCAATAATTGCCAAGTCCAGCGCATCTGGCTCTCTCATGTTGCTAACTATGCCTTCGAGAGGCACAAAACAGCAACCATAGTTCGCACAATTGTTTCTACGATTGCTTTATGAGCGAAGCAGTGGTGAACATTGAGGAGACGGGCGTCCCAAGCAGCCCCAGGGAAGTCCTATCTGGCATCCGGATCGCGCTCCCCGCCGGGATAGCAATGTTCCCGCTGGGAATGGCACTAGGGGTGCTCATCTCGCAGTCCAGCCTGCCGTGGTGGACAGCACCGCTGTTTACGGGCGTGATTTTCGCTGGTTCCCTTGAGTTCCTGCTCGTTGGCATGGTGATCGCGGCGGCGCCGCTCACGTCAGTAGCGCTGACGGCACTGTTGGTGAACTTCAGGCACGTCTTCTACGCGCTCTCTTTCCCCCTCGGACAAATCCGCTCGCGCAGTCTCCGGGTGCTGAGCACGTACATCCTGTGCGATGAGGCCTGGGCACTGACGGCGCATCCCGAAGCGCGCCAATGGTCCGGTGCGCGCGTCCTTGGGATCCAATCGGTGTTTTACGTGAACTGGGTGGTCAGCGCCACGATCGGTGTACTCGCCGGTTCCCTCGTCCCGCCCGGCATAGTGGGGCTGGACTTCGCGATCACTGCGTTTTTTCTCGTGCTGGGCATCGACGCCTACCGTGTGCGCCGCTCAGTACCGATACCGCTGACAGCGCTTGCCTGTGCCCTGTTCTTCGTAATTTTTGCCGGGGACGCGATGATCCTGCCCGCCATGGGAACATTCGTTGGCTTGCTCCTTTCCTCCTACGAGTTCAAGCGCTGGAGGTCGCGTCATGGATGACACCCAATACCTCCTCGCCGTCACGCTCGTGGCCGCCGCAGTGACCTGGGCGTTACGCGCACTCCCCTTCGCGATCCTCGCACCCTTACGCAGCAGCAAACTCCTGCCCTACATCGCCGAACTCATCCCGATCGGCGTGATGGTGATTCTCACCGTCTACACCCTCCGGCACGTCAGCATCATCGACCCGGCAAGCGCAGTTCCCGCAATGCTCGGGGTGGTGGTGACATCAGCGCTGCACCTATGGAAAGCGAACATGCTGCTGAGCATCGCAGGCGGCACCACCAGTTATGTACTGCTGATTTCTACCATCTTCGGCCCAACCTGACGCGGCGCTTGGTTACTGATACAGGTGCATATTCGATTTCGAACTACTCTCGCCCTGGATGCTGGACCCGGGGCCTGCTCAAGTCTTAGCCATCCCCGGCCCCTTTGCATACCGGGGCCATCAGGTCTGGATGAAAAGGCTCAAAGCGGTTGATTGACCGGCTGGGCCACACCCCAATCTGACAAACTTCCGAGATCGTCTTGACTTCCTTCTGAGACAGGCCTAGAACTCAACCTGACAAGGCGAGGTTGGTCGGAATTAGCATCGAACCTGCCCTCGCTGACGAACGTCCCGTGCGGTGGGCACTTAGGCAACTCAACAGGGCCATTCCGGACTCCGATGGGTCCGTCCGCGAAGATGGCCCAGCAGATGTAGTTGTGCACGTCGAGCAAGGCGGCACCGGCGACCGAGAAGGATTCAGCTTTCAACCCGCATCCGACGGAGTCACCATCCGGGCGGCTACCCCCTGGGGATTGGCGTACGGCATTACCGAGCTCGCCGACCGAATCCGTCTCGGAGGGCCGCGCCTAAACGCGCCAAGCATCTCAGCGGAGGAGCACTCACCGGCAACGCCCGTCCGATCCGTCCTCCGCGCCTTTTGCCGGAGGACCTGGAATCCCTCCAGGTCCTCAGGAGTCTCCATCCCGGGCCAATAAAGAACAGGCAAGCTCGGCGGCCGGGCAGGTTCTCTGCAATAAATACTGGCGGCGGCCGAGCCGACGACAACGGCCGAGCTGACGACTACCCGAGGGGACCCGGCTGTGGCTGAACCACAACAAAGGTCGCCCCCTAGATCAGGGTGTCACCCGCAAGAATCTACCACCTATCTACCACCTCAGTTTGGCAAAGCGAGTCGGTCTTCACCGAATAAGGACCCACCGGCTGTCGGTCAGTATTTGTAGACGGAAATCCGGGTGATACCGGCGTCCGGTATCCGGGTCGGGATGACACGTCCCGGGAGCAACGGCGCCCCGGCGAACGGGAAGGGAATCAGCGTTCCGCCGCCTGTCTCGTCGCCATTAAGGTGCCGCCTCGGCCATAGTTTTCCGTTCTCGAGACGGTACTGGGTGACAGATGCAAAGGAGACTTGTTCGGGCTCAGTTTCAGCCAGTGTGATCCAGAAACCTCGCCCAATGATGAAGAGCCCATCCCCGTCTTCAATGGCGATACCGTACGCGGGGTAAACAGGGGTGACAGTGCTCAACTCATCCTTGGAATGGATCATGATTGTGGTGTCACTTAGTTGCAGCTGGGCTCCGGGCTGAGCCTCGGAGAGCACGAATGCTTCGACGGCGGCCTCGGGGTTCTCGCGGATGAGGAGTGCGGCAGCTTTGAGCAGGTGATATGCGTCCACAAGCTGAAGGTTGTCCGGATCGGAAGGGTCGAGGCTGTCTACCCCAAAAAGGGAGACTCCGAGCGCCTGGTGTTTTCCTAGGGCGGAGAACATCTGGGCGATGCCTACTGTGTCCGCGCGCAACTCCGGGATAAAAAGACGACCTCGGCGGCTCCGGTACGCCTTAAAGACTTCCTCGCTCTCATCAACGTACATGTCAACTGCAAGGAAGTGCAGTTGGGGTGCAAGTCTTTCCCAGATGGCCGCCACCGCGATGACAGGACCACCGCTGGGATAGTCCCCCGGTCGTTTTCCGCCGGCGACGGCTATGGGTCCGTCGAGGACACTGTCGGCATCTAACCATGCGTTCACGAAAAGCGGGATATCATGCTCAGCGGCGCCGGCTGCTGCAACCTTTCCAACGTACGCCGCGAATGCGGCGGCCATGAAGGCTTCGTCACGGCGGTCACCCTCGGGGAACACCTCTGACCACGTTCCGCTCCGGCAGGATCCGTGATCCATCCATTCCTGATGCAGCGGCATTGAAGAGTCGCTGGCGACAGCCTCCACCACCTTTGCGGGAACGGCTGAAGCAAAGGCTGCCTCTGCAAGCTGTCCTCGGTCGCGTGTGTCTCCCAGGAGTCCGATCTCGTTCTCTACCTGCACTGCCAGGACAACGTTGTTGGTGTCCACTGCCGCGATATGACGCATCAGCTGGGCAAAAGCGCGTGCGTCGGCTTGGCAGGATTCGAGCCCGAAAGCCGAAAGATGCTCGACCCTACGTCCGCTGCTTACGACGGCCCGGGGGAATCGATCAAGGTTCGTCTTGACCCAACGAGGTACGTAGGTTGACGCGGCATTTTTCCAAGAACCGAACCACAGCGGAATCAGCCGCATTCCGAGGGCCGACGCGGTATTGATCATGGCGTCGATCAGCACGAAGTCGAAAACGCCTTCCTCAGGTTCGAAGAGGTCCCAGGCTACCGGTGCAAGAACGGTATTGGCGCCCAGCCGCTGAACCGTTGTAAATGATTCATTGATAGCATCGACCGTGCTGGAGCTCGAGTTATGGACTTCGGCCCCCACGATGGGAAACGGGGCACCATCGACCGACATATATGGTCCGCTCCAGCCAGTCGTTGCAGTGCTGTCAATCATTTCTGTCTCCAAGTTTAGATGGGCGTAAAACCCGATGCGGCACCGGGATGATGATGTCTACCCGCGTCGCGCTGAGCAGGTGCGATTAAAGACCCCGATATGCTGCCCCTTCACTTCACTTGAAGGAAGTGAAGTTTCGCGTAGGCGCCATGGGCTGCGAGAAGGTCCTCGTGAGTCCCCGTTTCAACTATGCGGCCGCCATCGAGGACAACTATTCGGTCCGCGGAGCGAATGGTTGAGAGTCGGTGGGCAACAATCAACGTGGTCCGTCCGTGTCGCAAGTTAGCAAGTGCGTTCTGGACGAGTCGCTCCGACTCGCCGTCGAGAGCGCTGGTTGCTTCGTCGAGCAGGAGAATCCGCGGATCCCTGATGAGGGCACGCGCGATGGAAATTCGCTGTCGCTGTCCGCCCGATAGCCGGGCTCCACGTTGTCCCAGCGAAGTGTCGAGTCCGTCCGGAAGTGCCTGCACGAAATCCCAGGCGTTCGCGTCCTGAAGCGCTTGCCGGATTGACTTGTCATCGACGTAATCAAGTCCGTAGGCGATGTTCGCCCTGATCGATCCTGAGAACAGCACGGACTCCTGGGGCACCACCGAGATATGCCGACGCACGGTGCGTAGATCAAGTGTTTCCATGTCGGTGCCATCCAGAAGGAGACGCCCTCCGGTTGGACGGAGAAAACCGAGGGTCAAATTCAGCACCGTAGATTTGCCGGACCCAGACTTCCCAACGAAAGCGATTGTCTCTCCCGGCTTGATGTCTAAGTCGAGGCCTTTGATCGCGAGGTCTTCTCCTTCCGGGTAACGGAAGTCGACCTGTTCGAAAGTGAGGCGCCCCTCTACATGACGTACCTGATGCTTACCGCTGCTACGTTCAATGTCCGGGTCCTGGAGCACCTCGGCGATTGACCGCAGCGACTCGCGCCCTTTTGTGAGTAAGGGAGCGAGGTTGAGAAGGTTGACGACTGAATTAATCAGCATCACAAAGTAGGTACTGAGCAGTACTACTTGTCCTGGGGTGATCGGCAGGATGCCGCTCACCGAGAGCAGTGCCGCACCGATCAGGCAGGCTATGGACAGCATCTGAAAGGAACCCCACGCAAGCGCGCTGAACCGGCCGTTTAGGACGTCAAGGCTGAACCCGGAATCACGCACAGCCTTTGCTGTGGTGAGAACCCGTCGGGTAGCCACCCTTTCAAGGCCATGCGCGCGGGTAATTGGCAGCAGTGTTGCCATCTCCCCCACCTGCGAGGAGAACCTTTCGATGTCCCGGCGGAATAGCTCATTCCTCTGGTCTGAGCGGCTGCGCACTCCGCGAACGAGCACGGCGGAAAGCGGCACAACAAACACGAACAACAGCAGGAAGGCTGGCACCTGAAGGGCGAGCACCGTTATTGCCCCCAAGATCACGCCCAGACCTGAGAGCAGCGGGTTGGCGCCCTGTTGAAGCATCAGTTCGACGTTCTCGACGTCACGAACAACCTTGGTTTGCATGACGGACGAGCTGGACCTTGTATGGAATCCGATGGACAGAGCCTGGAGCCGGTGCGCCAGCTGGTTCCGCAGGGAGACGCCGAGGTCGCGGACAGTAGCGCTGACCAACCGAACGAACGTCTGGCTGGCGGGGTAGTTCAAAGCGACCAATGCCACCGCGATGAGGCCCAGTAGTACGAGATCCTTGACGGGGCCCCCTGCGATCACGGTGTCGATTACGGCCGATGTGATCACGGGCAGCACCCATACCGGGCTGTCTTTCACGAGGTAGGCGACCGCTGCAAGCGACAGCTTGAGCCGCGCTGGTTTGAGTTCCCGTGCCAGTCCCGTCAAGGGAGCGTCGACCGTTATAGGAGACTGTGCAGAGTCTTGCCTGCTCGGTCTGCTGGGTGAGGCGTGTGACCGCCAGTTGAACGTCACCGGGCTACTTCTTGGGGATGTGGTTTGCCGCCGTCGTAGGTCACGCCGCCTTAGTCCAAACTCGCGCCGGTTGTGAGTGATTCCCTAGCCTGAAGAGCCAGCGCCTGGTTTTGATTGTGCTGACTGTCGACCGACATCTCGCGCAGGGTTGGAATGGTTTTTGACGCGCAGAGTTGCGCGAACCAGTGGGAGCTGAGTTTTGGGGTCCGCTCGAGGGTGTCGTAGTCGACGTGGATAATCCCGAACCGAGGTCCGTATCCGGCGGCCCATTCGAAGTTGTCCAAGAGCGACCAAACCAGGTATCCAACAATGTTGGCTCCGCGTTGACGGGCGCGGTCCGTCGCCGTGAGGTGTTCGATGAGGAAGCGTGTGCGAGCAAGGTCAATGACAGCTTGGCTGCCCTGTAGCGAGACAATTTCGTCAGGAAACGCTGCCCCATTTTCCATCACCATGATCGGCAACTTGGGATATTCAGCGGAAAGGGCGACGAGGTGGTCTTCCAAGCCTCGGGGTTCGATCCCCCAGTCCATGCCGGTCCGCTCAAGATCGCCGCGTCGGACGAATTCGATTCTTTCCGACCCCGGGAATGCGGTGCCGCCGTCCTTTTCAGTTACGGGGTCGAAAGCCGGGTTTAGGCGCACATGCATGACTTCGTAGTAGTTCACGCCCAGGAGGTCGATCGGTTGGTGACTGATTTGCAAGTCTCCGGGCTGGACGAAACTCCAGTCCGTAAATTTTCGGGTGTCGGCGAGAAGGTCGGCGGGGTATTCGCCGTCGAGCATTGGCCCGGTGAATACACGATTGGCCACGGCGTCGAACAGGCGAGCAGCTTCTGCATCTTCTGGTGTTTCAGCCTCGACACGGAAGATGTTGAGGGCCACCGAGATATGGGCGTCAATCCGGGTTATGGTTCGCCGGAGGGCTTTGACGGCAAGCCCATGGGAAAGATTGAGGTGATGGGCCGCGATGAGCGCATCCTCGTGGCTTGTTCCACCAGGCGCAAACGCTCCGCTGCCGTATCCGGAGAAGGAGTTATTCCAGGGCTCGTTATGGGTCGACCAGATGAAGACGCGGTCACCGAGCGCCTCGCCCATGACCTCTGCGTACTTTTCAAAGGCGAAAGCGGTCTCGCGTCCACGCCACCCGCCGTACTTGTCCTCCAGTGCCTGAGGCAGGTCCCAGTGATTGAGCGTCACGATCGGTTGGATGCCGCGCGCCAGCAGACTGTCCACGAGACGCGAATAGAAGCCCAGGCCTTCGGCGTTCACCTCCCCCTCGCCGGTGGGCATGACGCGGGACCACGAGATCGAGAAGCGGTAGGCATCAAGGTTGAGGGCATCCATCAGGCCGAGGTCCTCGTCGACACGGTGATAGTGGTCCGCGGCGACGTCTCCCGTTGCCCCGCCCTCGGTTTTTCCTGGCGTGTGGCTGAAGGTATCCCAAATGGACGGGCCGCGTCCCCCTTCGTTTGCTCCACCTTCAATTTGGTAGGCGGCTGTCGCGGCGCCAAGGATGAATGAAGGAGGTAGATCGATGTGTCCAGCATCGAGGAGACCGTTGTACATGGCCAGTCCTTTCGCATCGGTCGTGTGACCGCGTTGTAATTCGCTGCAGCGGGTGGTTTATGGCAAATCTGCGGTGAGTATCAGGGATGTCGAATCAGTGAGGAATACCCGGCTGTCCGTCACGTCTGCTGTCCCGCCTGTGACGTCCAGGAGAGCGCTCAGCGGACGGTGGCCGGAGGATGAGCCGACTGAGATGGACATCGGCCCCGCTTCAACGATCCACCTGCAATCGAGCGACAGGTAGGCCAGGAGCGCGAGTTGAAGCCTGAAAACGACTGTTGCCTCCTGGCCGGGTTCCAGGATGATTCGCCGGAATCCGGCAAGTTGCAGCGCAGGTCGTGACAGCCCCAGAGCCTCGTCTTCGACGTACAGCTGGACCACTTCGGTGCCGGGGCGCTCCCCGGTGTTGGTCACCGTCACCGACACCTCAATCTCGCCGTCCGCGGCCACAGATGCCTCACTGAGAGTGAGTGCTGAATACGTGAAGTCGGTGTAGCTAAGACCGTGACCAAACGGATAGAGCGGTGTTGAGGCCTCGTCCACGTATCCCCCGTGGTCGTCACCCTCGCGGCGGCGGTAACCGCTGCCGAACCGCTGGCCTGAGTGGATAGGTACCTGCCCGCTGGACCTCGGAAGAGTGTACGGGAGGCGGCCTTGCGGTTCGCTGGCGCCGGTGAGAACGTCCACGACCGCGCGGGTGCCTTGTTCCGAACCGAAGTAGCCGAGTACGAGCGCGTTCAGCTTAGGTTCGATGTCGCCCAGTGCGAGGGGTCGGCCCGAGAAAAGTACGCCCACCGACGGGGTGTCCAGGGTGGCGATCGCATCGACAAGTTTGCGTTGTGATTCCGGGAGCCGCACATCGGAGGCGTCTGCGCCCTCGCCTTCGGTGCGTTCGGAGAAGAACCACCGGGCCAGGCCGCCGAGCGCGAGGATGCTGATGTCCGCGCCGCGAGCGGCTTCCAGCGCGGCGGGGATTTTCTCAGTGCCGCCGTCAACGTCACAGCCCTCCGAAACTACTATCGTTGCGTTCGGCAATGCGGCTCTCAGGGCGTCGCTGAGCGACACGGCGCCGTATTGGGTCTGTGCGTACTCATCCTCACCCATCGACAGGAGATCGCCGATCTCGCTTTCGACATATGCCACGTCCGGCTGGAAGGTCGTCTCGTCCACTCCGACCATGGAGCTCGCCATGCCACTGCGCAGAGCACGGGTCAGGGCGATGAAAGCGGGGAACGTATAAGGGGCGAATGCTGCCCCTGCCGCATTCGCGTGAGGACCGATGACCGCTATGCGGGGCGCTTTCCCAAGGGGCAGGACTCCGTCGTTTTTCAGCAGCGTGATCGACTCGTGCGCGAGCCGCGACGAGAGTTCACCGCCCTCCTTGGCAAGTGAGGTCACTGTGACGTGATCAACACCCACGTAGGGGTTCTCGAACAGCCCGAGCTCGAACTTGTGAGTAAGGACCCGCAGGACGGCCTCGTCGATGAGCGCCTCACTGATCTCACCATCCTTTGCGGCGGAGACAAGGGCCTCGCCGTAGCCATACGGAGCCGGTAACTCCACGTCGATTCCCGCGCGCAGCCCCAGCACCGCCGCTTCGCGTGCGTTATTCGCAGCCCGGTGGTGGATGACCAGGTTCTCAATCGATCCCCAGTCGGACACCACGGTTCCTTCAAAGCCCAGTTCGTCCCGCAGCAGGTGCCGGAAAATCCGGGGATCAGCCGCCGCAGGTACACCATCCCAATCGGACAGTGAATTCATGACAGAATCCAAGCCGGCGAGACTAATGGCGGCAGCGAACGGACGGGCATAGACCTCCCGGAGCTCGCGCTCACCCAAGTTCACGGACGCCATGTTCAGCCCGGCCTCACTCATCGCGTACCCAAGAAAGTGCTTGCCGGTGGCGATTACGCCGTCGCGTAGCGACGCTCCTCGCAAGTTTCGGATGAACGAAACCCCGAAAGCACTTACGAGGTAGGGATCCTCGCCGTAGGTCTCATGGACCCGCCCCCATCTTGCGTCTCTGGCAACGTCAAGGACGGGAGACAGCGCATGATGGAGGCCGACTGCACGCATTTGCCGACGGGTTAGCGCAGCCATCTCGCCGACCGCTTCCGGATCCCAGGTCGCGGCAAGGCCGATCGCCGTGGGGAAGGAAGTGAAAGTGGGTGCGTTGACGCCGTTCAGCGCCTCCACGTGCATGATGGCGGGAATACCCAAGCGGGTGTTCTCCACCAGATACCGTTGAACCTCATTGTTGAGCCGCGCGACCTCGGCAGCAGTCCTTGGGAATCCACCCATATGCGGTTCCACATACCCGATGCCATCACCGAGCTTGCCGGCGGCGATCTCGGGACGGATGCCGTCTGCGTCGAACAGCATCGTCGGCACCAGCGACGTCAGCTGTGCGACCTTCTCCGAGATGGTCATCCGTGTAAGCAGATCAACGGCTCGAGAGCGCGCTTCCTCCACGTTTTGCTCCTAAAGTTCTTTGTTGCGTGGTGCACCCAGCGTTGCCTCCACACTGATCGTGATCAGCGCATCGTCCGCTCGGCGACTGTTCATGGTGGTGCCGGGCCGGCAGACAGCATCCGAGATGAGTCGCCTACCGGCCGCTGACAAAGCTGCTAGGGAATTTCAGCCCTTGACACCCGAGGAGACGGTGGAACGGATGAAGTACCGCTGGGCGAAGAAGAAGATCGACAGCACAGGCAGGATGTACAGTACGGCAGCAGCGGCCTGCACGGTGGGAATGGTGTTTCCGTTAGGGTCCTGGTACCAGGCGGTGATGGCCACCGAGAGGGTCGTGTGGTCAATGTCCAGCAACAGCGCGGGGGCGATGTAATCACCCCAGGTCCACGTGAACGACAACAGGAATGATGTGATCAGGACCGGGCGGGAGAGGGGAAGGAAGATCTGGACGAAAATTCTGAACCAGCCGGCACCATCCATGATGGCCGCGTCCTCCAGTTCACGCGGGAGCGAGGAAAAGAACTGCCGGAACAGGAACACCATGTACGGTGATGCTGCCAGACCCCACAGGATCCAGGGCCAGTAGGTGTTTACCAGCCCGATTTGCGAGAAGAGAACGTACGTGGGCAGCAGCGTCAGAATCTGCGGGATCATCATGGTCGAGAGCAGAACCAGGAACAATGCTTTTTTCCCTGGGGCCCTGAGCCGGGCGAAACCGAAGCCCACCGTGGCGCTCGATATGGTGATCAGAACCGAATAGGTCGTGGCGAGGAACAGAGAGTTGACCGTGTAGCCGAAGAAGTCCATCTGGGTGACGGCATCGACGAAGTTGTTCCATTGCGCCTTATCAGGCAGAACCTGGATCGGAAATGAAGCCCATTCAGCGGGCGTCTTCAACGCCGCAAGTACCAGCCACAGGAACGGGCCGATGAAGAACACCGACAGGAGCAGAATCAAAATGTAGAGTACCGCCGGTGGCCGCTTATCCTTCCGGGCCTTTTCAGCCTTCGGAGTTCGCGTTCGCGGTACCGCAGGTGTCGACCCCACGGCCGTTTCACGCTCAGTCGTAGTCATCGGGTTGCTCCTTCTTTCTCGGCTTCCGTGTCGACTTCGTAGTAGACCCAGGACTGGCTCGACCGCAGGAAGAGCAACGTCAGACCGAGGATGATGAGGAAGAACACCCATAGCATTGCCGATCCGTAGCCGAAACGGTTGCTGAGGAAGAACTCCTGGTACACCTGCACCATGTACAAGGTGTTGCTGTCCGGTACACCGCTGACCTTCGAGATCCCCGCCGAGCTTGTCAGGAGCAGGGGCTGAATGAAGACCTGCAATGCGGCGATAACGCCAGTGATCACCTGAAAGAAAAGGATCGGTGAAATCATCGGTACTGTCACGTGCCGGAAGACGGACCAGCGGCCGGCACCGTCGATGGTGGCCGCTTCCTCCAGCTCAGCCGGAACTCCCTGAAGAGCGGCGAGCATGATGATCATGCCTGCGCCCAGACCCCAGAGCATAAGGATAATCAGGGCGAAAAAGGCGGTCGGGTCCAGAAGCCACGCGATCGGCTGGATTCCTGCGGCACCCAAAAGAGCGTTAAGGATGCCGGAGTCCCTGTTGAAAACAAGTTTCCACATGATCGCCATGGCTACCACCGGTACGACTGAGGGCAGGAAGAACAATGTCCTCCACAGTCCCAACGCCCTCAGCCGCCGGTTGATAATCATCGCCAGACCAAGAGATCCGCCGATGGTGATTGGTACAACGATAGCGGTGAACAGCAACGTCCTAAGGAGCGCCATCCATGCCTCGCCGTCACTGAACAGCTCGACGTAGTTACTAAGACCAACCCATTTGAAGCGGGGAGAACTGCCGTCGAAGTTGGTGAGGCTCACAAGCAACCCGAACACCATGGGCAACGCCGTCAGCAGCACGAAACCTATTACCCAGGGCCCGACGAAGGCGTAAAAGGCCTTCTTCGGGTAGCGGGACCACTTGCGTGCCATATTCCTTAGCCGATCTGCTCTTTGCCCTGTGCGAGGGCCTTATTCAGTTCATCAGTGAGCGCTTCGCATGCCTGATCAACGCTCAGTTCACCCTTGATGGATTTTTCGAGGTACGTCTGGATCGTGCTCTGCATCAGGTCCCCGGAGATGTAGGGCGAATCGGGCAGGGGCTTGGCGTACTGCAGTTCGTTCTGCGCGACAGTGTATGCCTGCTTCTGATGCGGAAGATCCTGGGGCAATTTCTCGCTCAGCGACTTTAGCCCCGGAAGGCCCCAGCCACTCGCAGCGCGCTTTTCAGCGGGCTCGCCTGCCATGTAGTACTCCATGAGCTTGAACGCGGCGTCCTTGTTCTTCGCCTTCTCCGGGATCCACCAGCCCTGACCGGAGTAGGTGGGCGCGACCCGGGTATCTCCCATTACCGGTGAAGGAGCCATCCGAACTGTCTTCAAGGCATCAGGTGCTGCGAAGTTGCCGCCGTACCAATAGCCGTCCTGGCTGATCGCCATGCGTTCCGCCGCGAAGGTCGAGTAATCAGAGCCGTCCGGAAGCGGGTTCAGGGATGTTGGTCCTACCCCGGACTTCCCGAAGTCGACGTACCACTGAAAGGCGCGCTTGGCCGCCGCGGAGGTGAAGTCGATTTCGGTCAGGTCCTCGTTGTAGAGGTTTTCACCCTGCTGCATGACCATTGCCGATATTGGGCCGTAAAGGGACCAGTCCCATTCCACGCCAAGCCCAAAGGTGGTGGTTGTGGTGCCTTCCTTTACGGTGAGCTTTTTGGCGGTCTCCAGGAGCTCGTCGTAGCTGGTTGCCTCTGTGTCGCTGAGGTATGGGACCCCCGCCTTGTCAAAGAGGGCGGTGTTGTACCAAAGAGTCGAGTCCTGGCTCCAGTCTTTGACGATGCCGTAGAGAGGACCTTCGCCGCTCTTGGTACCGTCCCAGCGGAAGCTGTCGTTGACCGGCTGAAGGTCGTCTTCCTTCAGCGTCTCACTTTTCTCCAGATACGGTGTGAGGTCCGTAGCCAATCCTCGTGCGTTAAAGTTGGCGCTGCCGACGGCACCGCCCACCGCGATGTCCGGTGGGTTACCCGAAGCAAGCATGGTGTTCAGCCGGGTCGCGTCGAACAGAACCTGGTTAATCTTGATGCCGGGGTTGTTCTTCTCAAACTCAGCGACCTGCTCCGGAGTAAGATCCTGAGCTCCGACCATTACGGTCAAAGTGGTCTCCCCCGCCTGGCTCCCGCCACCACCGGCGCTGCACCCCGCCAGTAGCGCCGTTGCGGCGATGAATGTGCCTGCGACAAAAGTACGCCGCTTGAATGTTGCTGTCTGTATAGGCATGTCTACCTCCTTGTGACATGGGGTGCCCGGCTGCGGGTCACCTTGGGTGTTCGTGATCATCATTACACGAAAACGGAACAGTTGCTACAATTTTGTTTAGGCAATTGAATTGGGTCAGGCGTTGTTCAGGCGCCGCGGCAGCTGAGTAAGGTCTCTAGCATGAGTGAACAGAAGAACGCCGGCGTTCGTGGTCCGTATGCAAAGTCGGCTCAGCGGGCCAGTGACATCCTCGATGCTGCCGCTACTGTGTTCGCCACGCACGGCTACCACGGCGGCTCGCTGCGTGACATCGCCCGTGCGCTGGACCTGAGCCTTACCAGCGTCGTTCACCATTTCGGGACCAAGTACGAGCTTCTCGAGGCGGTGCTCGAACGGGCCGACAGGACCACTCCTGGCAATGAAGAGTTCGACTTTGATGCAGCTTGCGCTGAGCGGGGGGTCGCGTCCGCCACCCTGGAACGGGTCCAGTCAAGCCTCGAGCGACCTGAACTGTTGCGTCTGTTTGCCATTCTGGCTGCCGAATCCTCCGCCCCCACACATCCTGCCCATGACTGGTTTGTCGCCCGGTACCGGCGCAAGGCGAAAGAACTCGCGGCCGCCTTCGCCCACGACCAGGCCGTTGGCCGAATCAGCCCGCACCGGGACCCGCACACTCTCAGCCGGCTGCTCATCGGGACCTGGGACGGAATACAGCTGCAATGGCTAATCGACCCAACCGCCGACATGACCAAATCCATGACAGCGTTCTTCGAATGGGCCCTTCCAGAAGCGATCCAGGATCTCCCGGGCGTTTCTGGCGCATCCGCAGTCAGGTGAACTCGCCAACTTTCAGGCCTCCGAGTTCAATGCCGTCTAGCCGGCGCCCGGTCCGGCTGGCCCCCAGGTACACCGTTGACCAGAAAAATGTAGCAGTTGTTCTGATTTCGTCGTAGGGTGGGCGCTGTCGCTTCTCCAGTCGCGACGACTGCACATATTTCAATGAGGAGATCCCCCACATGAACGGCTCCAAAAGGAATCACGCCAGAGTTGGGAAACCTGTGGAAGGCCCCGTGCGGCCTACCAAGGGCAGCAGAATGGCACGGGCGTGAAGGCACCATCCATTCTGACAATCGGCACTTCAAGTTTTGGTCGGGGCACCCGCCGCGATTCCGCCAGTGAAGCGCAGGCCGTGCGTTTAGCCGAGACCGCCCTCAGCGCAGGTCATGCGTACGTGGACACCTCGAACAACTATTCCGGGGGACGGTCAGAAGAAGTCCTGGGGATAGCAATGGCCCGACTCGGAAATCGCTGCTCCACCGGGGTGATTACCAAGGTCGATGCTGACCCAGACACCGGCCGCTTCGATCGGGACAGGGTCCTGGCCTCGTTTGAGGAAAGTATGTCCAGACTCGGGGTTGACCGGATACCCCTGCTGCACCTTCACGATCCTGACATGCTCACCATGGCAGAAGCCCTTGGACCTCGAGGCGCTGTCGAGGGACTGATCGAGCTGCGGGCGTCCGGCGTCGTTGATGCCATTGGCATCGCAGGTGGGCCCATACCCATGATGACCGCCTATCTCGAGACTGGAGAATTCGACGCCGTCCTCTGTCACAACCGGTACACGCTAATCGACCAGAGCGCCGAGACCCTATTCCAAGCAGCACGAGACCGCGACATGACCGTGTTCAATGCGGCGCCTTTCGGCGCCGGCATCCTGGCAACCGGGGCGCAACCCGGAGCACGGTACGCGTATCAGCCGGCAGGTGAGCACCTCACGTCGTGGGTTCGACGAGTTGAAGAGCTTTGCCGCGAACTCCAGGTGTCACTGCCCGCTGTATCCCTTGCCTTCTCACTAAGGTCCCCGCTAATTGATTCCACCGTGATCGGCGTTTCCTCGCCCGAACGAATCCTCGAGTTGGCCCGGCTGCGTGAAGAGGTCATCCCGGATCAATTTTGGGACGAAATCGCGGCGTTGGGTCCTGCTCCTTCGCCCATCCAGGACCCGGCCGTCCGATAGCCCCCTAGGGGCTGCATCGCCAATAAGCCTTGGTAACTCAGGTTGCCTACCCAGGAGAGAATCCATATGACCGATCTGGTTCTGTCAACCACACCTGACGGGGTTCCGTACCGTGATCTGAACAAGAACGGGATTATGGACCCCTTTGAGGACCCACGGAAAACACCCGAAGAGCGCACGGAGGACCTTCTCAGTCGGCTTTCGCTGGAGGAAAAAATTGGCCTCATGTTCCAGACCGTCATTGAATCTGGACCTGATGGCTCGTTGCTTGAGGAAGCTGGTCACATCAGCAAGTCACCGACGTCGGTAGTGGTTCTACGCAAGAATATGAACCATTTCAACGTGCACGGACTAGAGGACGCGCGTAAAGCCGCCCAGTGGAACAACGCCCTGCAGAGACTCGCTGCCCAAACGCCGCACGGAATTCCTGTGACAATCTCTACCGACCCCCGCCATGCGTTCGCCGAGAATGTCGGCGTCGGGTTTTCGGCAGGTCCGTTTTCGCAATGGCCAGAAGGGTTGGGGCTGGCCGCCATCGATGAGCCGGAAACTACCCGTCTCTTCGCGGAAATAGCCCGCACTGAATACACTGCGGTCGGAATCCGTTCGGCGCTTCATCCGCAAATCGACCTGGCAACCGAGCCTCGGTGGGGACGTCAGCTTCAAACTTTCGGATCCTGCGTGGATCGCGTTGTAGCCCATACCGCCGCGTATGTGGACGGCTTCCAAAGCGCCACGCTTGGCCCGGGAAGTGTTTCCTGCACGACCAAACACTTCCCGGGTGGGGGCCCCCAAAAGGACGGCGAGGATGCTCACTTCCCCTACGGTCGCGAACAGGTGTACCCCGCCGGCCGGTTCGAAGACCACCTTGCCCCGTTCAGGACTGCCATTGAGCACGACACCGCGGCCATCATGCCGTACTACGGCATGCCGATCGGACTTGAGATCAACGGGCAACCAGTAGAAGAGGTAGGTTTTGGCTACAACCGCCAGGTACTTCATGATCTCCTTCGCGAGGAGCTCGGCTTTGAGGGTGTCATCGTGACCGACTGGGAACTCGTTAACGACAACGTGATCGGCGACCAGGTCCTACCCGCCCGGGCGTGGGGGGTAGAACACCTCGACGCCCGAGGCCGGATGCTGAAAATTCTTGAAGCAGGAGCGGACCAGTTCGGTGGCGAAGAATGCGTCGAAATCCTCCGCGGCCTAGTCGATGAAGGTCTCGTCGCGGAATCCCGGATCGACGCCTCGGCTCGACGCCTGCTACTGGTGAAGTTCCGGCTCGGACTTTTCGACAACCCTTTTGTCGACGAAGATCTAGCCGACCGCATCGTCGGCAGTCCGGAACACCGTGCCGCAGGTGAGCTTGCTCAATCACGCTCCGTTTGCGTCCTCGAGAACAAGCTCCGCGGCACTGAGCCGGTCCTTCCAGTTGCACCGAACCAACGCCTCTACATTGAAGGAATCGATCCCGCAGTAGCCAGCATGTTCGGTACCGTCGTGTCCACACCAGATGAAGCAGACCTTGCAGTCATCCGAGTCGACGCACCATTCGACGCGCGAGACGACCTTTTCCTCGAGTCATTTTTCCACCAGGGAGGGCTCGAGTTCCGCCCTGGCCTCATCTATCGACTGGGTGCAATCGCCTCCCGCCTACCGCTGGTCGTCGATGTCGCTTTGGACCGCGCCGCAATCCTTACTCCTATCGCAACCATCGCAACAGCACTCACCGCTACCTTCGGGGTATCCGACCGTGCACTACTGCGGGTGCTCAGCGGCGAAATTACAGCAGTCGGACGCTTACCAATCGCCCTACCAATATCCATGGATGACGTCCGCACTGTCGCTGCGGACGCCGGCATAGCTGCCGAGGCATGTCTTTATCCGGCCGGACACAAGGCGCCTCAGTAAGCGCCTCTCTTACAACCACCGTCCACCGTTGCACCGTTCGCGTCGCCTTGAACGGCCGCAATCCGGTGCAGTGAGGTGCAGCGAAAGGAACACTGCATGAAAATTTCAGAGGTGGCAGTACCCGGCATGCTGGAGGTGCATGTCAAGGAAGCATCAGAGGTTGACATCGCTCTCGAAGAAGCCATAGCAGTCGTATTGAAGGCCGCGCTCCAACACCGTACAGGGATCCTTGTGACGCGGATCGAGGCCGGCAGATACATCGTACGGGCTCACCCCGCCGTCCCCTTTGGGCTGATCCGCCAGCGCCATGACGCATCAGGTAAGTAACCCCAAGAAGCAGTTTTGGAACACCCCTGTGACGGTCCCAGGCAGGTTCTTTCTCGGGTTGCGTGCCAAACCGTGCTGGGGAAATCGGCGTAAACCGAATTCCGCCGGAGCCAGGGCCCGAGCGTGATCGCTGGGATAAAAAGTGTCCGCACCGTTCCACAACAATCGTCAGGGACGGGGATTTGCCCGGCTGAAAGGCTGGCCCGCAGCTTTGTCTTCGGCCGCTGATGGCATTGTATTTGGTGACACGGGCTGGAAACCGGGTTTCCCGTCCTGTGCTGGAGGAGGGACATTGTGAGCTGACAAGACAACTCTTATGTGCCGGTCATCGACTTTTTCAACAACCCTCCTATGCAAGACGCCGTGGTGCTTCAACCACAGAATCGCGCCGTCCGCGGTGACGGCATCCACGATTCCTTGGTCCAAGAGGCGGTCTCTGTCCCAAACTTCCACCTTCAGACCCGTGACCACAGTCCAGTCGTCGACCGGCTTCCATGCTGCCCTCGACGGCATCACAACACAGACTTCATTTGTCGGCCGATAAAATCGGTGACTGTGCGGGATGAAATGCGCGAGGCAGCATCCAGCACCTTGGCGTCCTTTCCCACTAAGACTCGAAAGCTGCCCTTCTCCAGGCCCTGGATAATTTTGGCGGCAGTTGCTTCGGGTGTGGTGGCAGGTGCCTTCCTTCCTTTGGGATCAATTGCTTTGACCCCAGAGTTGCCGCTGATGTCGGTGCTGATGTTTCCCGGGAAAACAGTCGTAACGGCAACAGATGTGCCGCTCAGCTCCTGGTAAAGGCCCTCACTGAACTGCTTGACTGCTGCCTTTGTTGCTCCATAAAAAGTCTGGCCTGCAAAAGGCAACAACGCGGAGAGGCTGGAGATGTTCACGATTGCTGCCGCCGGCCGCTCCAGCAAAGCAGGCAGGAAGGTCTTACACATGTTCACCGTGCCCCAAAGGTTCACGTTCATAACCCGCTCAAAATCATCGAATGTCAGATCAGCCACCGGCACGAAGCGGTGGATGATACCCGCCACGTTGATAAGGCCATCGACCTGTCCGTGAACGCTGATCACGTCATCTAGTAGTGCCGCAACCGCATGACGGTCCGTCACGTTTGTTACGTGAGTACTCAGTTCGCCATCAGAAGCGGCCAGCGCCTTCGTCCCAGCCAGAGCATTAGCGCTCAGGTCAACGGCTGCGATTTTTGCTCCGCGACGAAGGAGCCCTAGAACCACCTGGCGGCCGATACCATTGCCGCCGCCTGTGACTACGAAGGTCTTGCCTTGAATCTGCATGTCATTTCCTTTTTTACAGAGTTCCGTGTGCTTTGAAGCTGTCCCCAAGGATAAACGAAATTGTTGCATGCGTCACAATTTCGAGATAACCTTTTGAGTACCGAAGCAGATCTCGGTGTCGTCGCCTTACCTGGGACCACGACGGAAATGGCACCGCTGCCCCCACCCCCGGGTCGGCAGCCATCGAGCGCATCAGTAGCTGGCTCGTACTTCGAGCAGTCGTCTGAGCGGCCGAGAGCGCCTTCGGCAGTCAACTACTCGAAGGAATACCCCCGAATGAAGACGAAAAAAACACTAGCCATGCTCGCGGCAGTCAGTCTTGGACTGACAATGTCGGCATTCTCTACCCAAAGTGCAACCGCCACAACACCGAGCCCAACCTCGGATGTGCATCTCGGGGAGGAGGGTATCGGCTCTCTTCGCGAGGAGGCAGCGAAAGCCGGGCTCATCATCGGATCCGGTTCTGTGAAGGGTATGACGTCAACGGCTGACGACCGGCCCTCTAACTATCTCTCTGACCCTAAGTACAGGGAGGTGCTGGCTGAGCAGTTCAACAGCCTGTCCCCCGAAAACGACATGAAGTGGAGATTCGTCCAGCCGCAGGAGGGTGTCTTTGAGTTCGAGGGGCTTGACCGGTTGGTCGCCTTCGCCGAAGAAAACGACATGGAGGTCAAGGGACACGGCCTAATCTCGTCTTGCTGTAACCCCGATTACCTTGTCGCGAAGACCAATGATCCGGTCGCGTTCCGTGCCGCTATGGTCAAGCACTTCAACGCAATCATGAAGCGCTATAAGGGCAAGATGGACCGATGGGATGTCGTAAGCGAGGCGCTGATGACGAACGGCGGTGGCCTTCAGCAAAACGATTTCTATAACGCCCTCGGCCCTGACTACATCGCAGAAGCATTCAGGATCGCGCACCGCGCGGACCCGAAGGCGAAGCTGTACCTCAACGAAAACCTGGTGGAGACAAACCCCGGGAAGCGGCAGGAACTGTACGACCTCGTCTCGGGTCTCGTCGCTGAAGGTGTCCCTGTCCACGGAATCGCCTTGCAGATGCACCAGACGATTCAGGGGCCTCCTCCTGGGGTCATCACCGAAATGTTCAACTTCTTCACCGGTTTGGGACTTGAAGTCTCCATCGCGGAACTGGACGTGCACACACTTGACCCCGTAACGCAGGCGCAAATTTACGGCGATGTGGTCACGGAGGCGCTCAACGCCGGGATCACCGAGATCAGTGTCTGGGGCTTCACGGACAAGCACCTCTACACCTGGCTTCCGGGAGCGAAGCCGTGCATCTTTGACGAGAATTACAACCCCAAGCCGGCGTACTTCGCCTTCCGCGACGCTCTGCGTAACTTCATTGCGAAGAAGACGCCACCCGCGCAGCCTGTAGGAACAGTACAAAACACCACGGACTCGGTCCTGTACTCGGCAACGCAGTAGAACCGTCAGCGAAACGACATAAAGCCCCTCTGTTCTGCTTCTAACAGGAGCGGACTTACACGCACACCGCGGCTTGACACCCCATAGGACAACGGCACTCGCATTGAGCGTCCGGAGCAATCATCGCTCCGGGCGCTCAGTGCTGCGGCGCTACCAAGCCAAGCAACCTGTTCATCACTACTTATAAGAGGGCTGAGGCCCCGGGTAAGGGTCAGTCGTGACCTCAATTGAACTGACAGCCGGTGATTACACCGCAGTTGTCGACACACTGGGAGCCACCCTTTGCTCGGTAACTCACCAGTCCAGGCACTTAATTCTGACTCAAATACCTGGAAGCGAAACAGTTGATTACCGGGGTGTTGTCTGCGTGCCATGGCCCAACAGACTGGCCGACGGCAGCTACCTATTCGAGGGAACCCGCTATAACGTTCCCGTTACGGAACCAGCACGCTCCACCGCACTTCACGGACTTGCTTACGCCCGCGAATGGCAAGTGCAAACCGTAAGTGCTGCTGAAGTGGTGCTGTCACTCCAACTTGGCACAGACCCCGGCTACCCATTTCAGGTGAGCGTCGAAGCACGCTATAGCCTCTCACCAACTGGCCTAAGCAGCCATATCCGAGCCATCAATACAGGCGATACACCAGCTCCTTTTGGATCTTGCCCCCACCCCTACTTAGTTGCGGGGGAAGGAAAAGTGGATGACTGGACTCTCCAACTTGATGCAGAACAATACATGACGGTCTCACCTGAACGTCTGCTGCCCACGGGGCTCACCGAAGCCAGCGCAGGTCCCTTTGATTTCCGCTCAGGACGAAAAATCGGAAGCACTGTCATCGATAACGCCTTTACTGGCGTCGCCGGCAACAACGGTCTCTGCGAAGTTCGACTAACAGCTCCAGACGGTCACGGCGTTCTTATGTCCTGGAACCCTTTCATCAAGTGGGTTCAAATTTGCACCGCAGATTTTGGCGACCGAGAACCTCGTGCAGGGTTAGCTGTAGAGCCAATGGACTGCGCTCCAGACGCATTCAATTCAGGCGCCGACTTGGTCGTTCTGCAGGGCAGGGAAGCCCACGAGCTTGAATGGAACTTGACGGCGATATGAGCGCTTCTCAAGGCACGCCCTGGTCGTTGGAAACCGAGCCAGGGCACCCGCGGTTTCAAAAATCATGGAGGGAAAGATTGTGTAAAAGCAGCGGGGCTTTGTAACGCACGGGCCGAAGTTCCACTAAGTACCCTCGTGAGCAGGCAGGTCAGGTGATGGTTCAGGCGCAGGGTGGCGCTTAGTAAGGTCTCTAGCATGAGGGAACAGAAGAACGCCGGCGTGCGTGGCCCGTATGCAAAGTCGGCTCAGCGGGCCAGTGACATCCTCGATGTTGCCGCTACTGTGTTCGCCACGCATGGCTACCACGGTGGCTCGTTGCGTGACATCTCACGGCAACTTGGCCTGAGCCTTACCAGCATCGCCCACCATTTCGGATCCAAGTACGAGCTCCTTGAGGCGGTGCTTGAGCGAGCGGACAGGACCACTCCTGGCTACGAGGAGTTCGACTTTGATGCCGCCTGTGCTGACCGGGGGGTCATGCCTGCCACCCTGGAGCGGGTTCAGTCGAGCCTTGAGCGACCTGAACTGTTGCGTCTGTTTGCCATTCTGGCTGCCGAATCCTCCGCCCCCACACATCCTGCGCATGACTGGTTTGTGGCCCGGTACCGGCGCAAGGCGAAAGAACTCGCGGCCGCCTTCGCCCACGACCAGGCCGTGGGCAGAATCAGCCCGCACCGCGACCCGCACACTCTCAGCCGACTGCTCATCGGCACCTGGGACGGGATACAGCTGCAATGGCTAATCGACCCAACCGCCGACATGACCAAATCCATGACAGCGTTCTTCGAATGGGCCCTTCCGGAAGCATTCCAGAATCCCCAGAGCATCCCGGGCCGGTCTGCCACCGAGTAGTTCAACCCAAGCTGCACCTGACATTGCTATGTCCACCTGGCGCCGTCACTTCTGCTGACGCCGCCAGAGGCACCACGATTCCAGTTCCTCCCGTTTCCGTGCATGGCCCAGGACCCCAAAGCCGACAGACTTGGCAGTGCATGCATTGCCTGGTCCGGCCAGCAGAAAGTGCGGCAAGTGTAGAACGAATCGATCACCCCTCCTTCCCCCTGAGCCGGACAGGAAAAGAAATTGTTGCACGCGTCACAATTTCGCTCTACCCTTTGAACACCGAAGCAAATCTCGGCGTTGTCGCCTTATCCGGCCACGGCGGGACTGGCACCGCTGCCCCCAACCCCCGGGTCAGCGTCCATGAGCGTATGAGTAAATGCTTCGTATTTCGAGCCGTCATCTTGCGGAGCCGAGCACGCTCTTGACTCCCAGCGGACCCTCTCGACATCAAATCACTGGACCGGGTCGTGCTACGTCCGCTAGATGAAGATGAAAAGTCAGGGAGTGGCACCTCACCAAGCACACCTACGAATGAAACAGGAACTTATGAAAGCGATAAGCAAAGTCGCACTCGCATCAGCAGTCAGCCTTACGCTGGCATTTGGGGCCACCGCGCCAGCTATGGCTTCCCCTGATACGGAACCAACAATCCGCCAGTTGGCTGAGCAAGCCGGCATCCTTTTCGGGTCCGGCTCGGTTAAGGCGTCCGAGTCCACGGCTGACGAGCGGCCGGCGAACTACTTCTCGGACCCCCGGTACGGGCAGGTCCTGGCAGAGCAGTTCAACAGCTTGTCGCCGGAAAACGAGTTCAAGTGGAACATGGTGCAGCCACGCGAAGGAGTCTTTGATTTCGAAGGTCTCGACCGGATGGTTGCGTTCGCGGAAGAACACGACATGGAGGTCAAGGCCCACAGCGGGATCTCCCGCTCGTTCAACCCTGACTACCTCGTGGCAAAAACCGATCCGGCCGAGTTCCGAGAGGCGGTCGTCGACCACTTCAACACCACCATGCAGCGTTACACCGGCAAAATGGACCGCTGGGACGTCGTCACGGAGATGTTCACGACCTTCGGGGGGGAAGGGCTCGAGCACAATCTGTTTTACGAGCGCCTCGGCCCCGACTATGTCGCCGAGGCCTTCAGGATCGCCCACGCCGCAGACCCGACCGCGAAACTCTTCATCAACGAGAACATGGTCGAGTACTACCCCGCAAAGCGGCAGGAGCTCTATGACCTGGTTTCCGGAATGGTAGCCGACGGAGTTCCTATCCACGGTGTTGCCTTGCAGATGCACGAAACATTCGTCGGTCCGGCCCCCGGCGTGATCACCGACATTGTGAACGACTACAGGGCCCTCGGACTCGAGGTGACAATCGCCGAACTGGACGTCCACACATACGACCCGATCTCGCAGGCGCAGATCTACGGTGACGTTGTCGCCGAAGCCCTCGCTGCCGGCATCACCGACATCAGCACCTGGGGTTTCACCGACAAGCACCTCTACACCTGGCTACCCGGCGCGAAGCCGACAATCTTCGATGAAGAGTTCAACCCGAAGCCGGCCTACTTCGCGGTAAGAGACGCACTGCAGTCCTTCGTGTACAACGACAGGGCACCGGGCAAGGGGAAACTGTCGAGCACGAGCGGATCCAGCAATGGGCTTCACGACGGCAACTACACCGTGACGATGAACCTGGCGAATGGAACACCGGGCAGCTACTACCGCCTGTACGAGAACGATGTTCTTGTCGCCGCTCAGCAGCTGAACGCTGTCGACGTGAAGACGCAGTCAGTAGAAACGTCCTTCACCGAGAAACCGGTGGGAACATACACCTACCGTGCCGAGCTCATCAACTCCGAAGGGGTGACCCAGACCACCACCACAAAGGTCAAGGTCAAGGACACAGCCCCGGGAAAGCCGGACAACAAGTAATTTCACCGCTCCTTGCGAACCTGCCGCGGGGCCCCGAGATCAGCGGGGCCCCGCGGCAGACACTCACCACTCGAGGAGGTGCCCATCGCCCAAAAGCGTGCCATCGAACAAATGACAGCCCAAAAGACGGAGCCCAGTGATTATCGCTGCGGGTTCCGCCTCCAAGAAAGGCAGGTTCCACCACAACTCGCTTAGGTGCACGATGTGGGCGACCTCGCAGACTCCATCCGTAGCGGTGAAGCGGCAGTAACAGGGAAGCACGAACTGCTAGCTGGACTACACCCCAACCTGACGTCAGGCGCCGTCGAATGCATTGTCAGGATTACACCGGATTAGCTGTTTCCGGACACTCCAATCAGGAAGTCCAAGACGTCAACCTGACACTTGGTCACGGGAGATCTGAGTGGCAGGTCATCAGCGACATGTAGGGGGATCGGTTACATGAGAGTCAAGACTGTGGACCAAGACCCCAAGTTCAGCCGATCAGATTCACCCACCTGATGGGCTGCACTAGGGAGGGCGACACCGTGGCGGGGCGTTCGCCGAAGCCGACCGGCACCAAGGCCCCTAAGAGCAGGAGACTGGAAAGGCCGAACAGCGCTTGTAGTACAAGTTAGCTGCTTGTACTATAAGAAGGCGGGCGAAGGAGCCCGGTCCCGCCCAAAGGAGAACCCATGAGTACCGTCGACCTGATCCGGCACGTCAAGCTGTCCACCGCCAAGCTCCCCCTGGCCGTACCCATCAGCGATGCCAAAGTCTTCACCGGCAGGCAGAAGCCGATGACCGAGGTGGTTTTCCTCTTCGCCGAGATCACCACTGAACAGGGCCACACCGGCGTCGGCTTCAGCTACTCCAAGCGCGCCGGCGGTCCCGCCCAGTATGCGCACGCAAAGGAAGTTGCCGAGGGAATCATCGGCGAGGACCCGAACGACATCGCCAAGATCTACACCAAGCTGCTCTGGGCCGGCGCCTCGGTTGGCCGGTCCGGCGTCGCCACCCAGGCCCTCGCCGCCATCGACATTGCCCTCTACGACCTCAAAGCCAAGCGCGCCGGTTTGCCCCTGGCCAAATTCCTCGGCTCCTACCGCGATTCCGTCCAGACCTACAACACCTCCGGCGGCTTCCTCAACGCCACGCTGGACGAGGTCAAGGCCCGCGCCACCCAGTCCATCAACGAAGGCATAGGCGGCATCAAGATCAAGGTAGGCCTGCCGGACAGCAAAGAGGACCTGCGCCGCGTCGCCGGCATCCGTGAGCATATCGGCTGGGATGTTCCACTGATGGTGGACGCCAATCAGCAGTGGGACCGCGCCACCGCCCTGCGGATGGGTCGCCAGCTCGAGGAGTTCAACCTCATCTGGATAGAGGAACCACTGGACGCCTACGACTTTGAGGGTCATGCGCACTTGGCCAACATGCTGGACACCCCCATTGCCACCGGTGAAATGCTCGCCTCCGTGGCCGAACACCAGGGCCTCATCAACGCCAACGGCTGCGACATCATCCAGCCGGACGCACCCCGCGTGGGCGGCATCACCCAGTTCCTTCGCCTCGCAGCCCTGGCTGACGAGCGCGGGCTGGGCCTCGCGCCGCACTTCGCCATGGAAATCCACCTGCACCTGGCCGCCGCCTACCCGCGCGAGCCGTGGGTCGAGCACTTCGACTGGCTCGATCCCCTGTTCAACGAGCGCCTCGAAACGAAGAACGGCCGGATGATCGTCCCCGACCGACCCGGTCTCGGTGTCACCCTCAGCGACCAGGCACGCGCCTGGACCACCGACTCCGTGGAGTTCGGCGCGTAACCTTGTTGCCATGAGCCGGAACCTCACTGCGGACCTCGCCGCTGACCTTCGCACCCGCATCGTCGACGGCGCCATCCAGCCCGGCGAGAAGCTGCCCAGCGAGAACACCCTCATTAACGACTTCGGCGTGAGCCGGACGGTTGTGCGGGCGGCACTCACCCGGCTCCAGGCCGAGGGACTTGTAGAAACTGAACGGGGGCGTGGCAGCTTCGCCCTCACCCCGCCGTCGGACGGGCCCCAGGCAGCACCCGGGGCCCGTCCCGTGGCCACCATGGAAGACCGCCTCCACCTGCTCGAGTTCCGGATGGGTGTGGAAACCGAGGCCGCGGCGCTGGCAGCAAGGAACCACACAGAGCGGCAATTGCGGGCTGTCACCGCCGCACTCGAGGAGTTCACCGCGAGTGCCGGCCATCCCGCGCACGCGATGAAGTCCGACTTCGACTTCCACCGGGCCGTGGCCGCCGCGTCGGGCAACCCCTTCTACTCCGACTGCCTGGCCGCCCTGGGCCAGACCATGATCGCCATGCCTCGCACCCGCCTGATGACCGGCGTCGAACACTATGCGCGCGATCACTTTGACCAGGTAATCCAGGAACACCGTTCCATTTCTGACGCCATCGCTGACGGTGACGAGGCTGCCGCGGCAGCTGCCATGCGCAGCCACCTCGCGAACTCCCGACGCCGGTTCAAGGCATCCTCGCGGCAGTAACCACTGTGCCGCCAAAGCAAAAGGGCCCCGGTCTGTTGACCGAGGCCCTTCATTTGCGTGCGCGAGGGGGGATTTGAACCCCCACACCCTTTCGGATACTGGCACCTGAAGCCAGCGCGTCTGCCGTTCCGCCACTCGCGCGCAACTTCTTTCACCGAATCCCGGCCGGTTTCCCGGACCGCAACCTTGTAAAAGCAGCGAGATCAAGCATAACGGACATTGGACGGAAAACACTAATTGAGGTCCCTGGGCACTGCCCTGCGGCGGGAAACCGGTGCCATAAACAGGACTTCGCCAGGGCCGGCAGCACCGGCGTCAAAGCACCACCATCAGCCCGAAACTGAACTTTTGGCAGCGCCCGGCCGTTGTGGATTAAGGTCATTCACAGGGGTGCCCAGTAGTATCTGATGTAGGAGTGACTGCTGGTCGCAGGCACACCGACGGCTTGAGAACCGCACTGCAGGTGAACTTACGGAACGAGAACTGCCCCGCATCCGGGGGGAAAGGAGAAGAACCATGGGTCTGCTGGACAAAGTCGAGCGCGGCATTGAAAAGGCCGTCCGCGGCGTCTTCTCCACCGGTTCACGCGCCCAGGTTGAACCCGTCGAGATCGCCAGCAGGCTGCGCCGGGAAGTGGACCACCGGTCCCTCACCGTATCCGCGGGCCGCACCCTGGTGCCCAACGTGTTCGACGTCCAGCTCAGCGAAGAGGACTTCCGGCGGGCCCAGGAATGGGGCACGCCACTGGCCGAGGAACTCTGCGACGTTGTTATCAACCATGTCCGCAGCCAGGGCTACACCCTGCAGGGTTCGGTGCGCATCTCCTTCCGCCGTGACGCCGAACTTCGCGCCGGTGACTTCGAAATCATCTCCTCAACCGAGAAATCCGCGGGAACCCCGGGGGGTCCTGCGCCCCGTCCGAACCTTCCCGCCGCCCCCAGCCGCCAGCCAGTCCGCCTGCAGCCTGTCCTGGACATCGACGGCCAGCGGTATTCCCTCAATGCCCCCTCCATCGTGCTGGGCAGGTCCTCCGACGCGGACATCCTGGTTGAAGACACCGGCGTTTCCCGCCGTCACCTTGAGATCCGGACCGCCAACGGGGTCACCAGCGCAGTGGACATGGGCTCCACCAACGGGAGCTATGTGAACGGACATCGGGTCTCCGGAAGCACCGAGCTCACTGACGGCTCCACCATCACGATGGGACGGACAAAGATCATCTTCCGCCTGCTTCCTGCCGGCCCTGGCGGTCAGGCATGAGCGAACTCACCATCACCGCCCTGCGGTTCGGCTTCCTGCTCCTGCTCTGGGTGCTGATCTTCAGCATCGTCTCCGCAATGCGGCGCGACCTCATGGTGGGCCGCAAGGCCGCAGCAGGCGCCCCCACCGCCCGGCAGGTCCGCAAGAACCCCGAACTTGCCGAAGAAGCGCCTCAGCCCGTGAAGCAGCAGGCCCGGCAACTGGTAGTTGTCGAAGGCCCGCTCAAGGGGCGAACCCTCCCCCTGGCCGCGAGCCCCATCCTCCTCGGCCGCGCCCAGGAGGCCACCCTGGTTCTGGAGGACGACTACGCCTCCGGCCGTCATGCCAGGTTGTTTCCCCAAGGCAGCCGCTGGTTCATCGAGGACCTGGGCTCCACCAACGGCACCTACCTGGCGGACCAGCAACTGACCCGTGCCCTGCCCGTTGAGCTTGGCGTACCCGTGAGAATCGGCAAGACGGTCATCGAATTGAGGCCATAGCCGTGGCCGCCCCGCAAAGTCCCGCACCCGGCCCCAAACCGGCGCCGCGGCCCCTCATCATGCGCTTCGCCGCAAGGTCCGACGTCGGCAGGATCCGCTCCAAGAACGACGATTCCGCTTACGTCGGCCGCCATCTGGCCGTAGTCGCCGACGGCATGGGCGGCCATGCCGGCGGTGACGTTGCCTCTGCCGCCACTGTCCTGGACATGATCCACCTGGACCACGGGAACTACACCGGGGACGCCGCCACCACCCTGGCCGATGAAATCCAGACCGCGAACTCGCTGCTGTCCGAGCTGGTGCACATCAACCCCAAGCTTGCCGGAATGGGAACCACGGTCACGGCGCTCCTGCTCGCCGAGGGAAAGCTGCACTTTGCCCACATCGGTGATTCCCGCGCATATCGCCTGCGGAACGGGAAATTCGAGCAGGTCAGCGTCGACCACACCTTCGTCCAAAGACTCATCGACGAGGGACGGCTCCGGCCGGAGGAAGCCGAAACCCACCCGCACAAAAACGTCCTGATGCGCGTCCTGGGCGACGTGGACGCCAGCCCTGAGCTGGACCTGGACACCTTGGAAGTTGAGCCCGGCGAACGCTGGCTCCTCTGCTCCGACGGGCTCAACTATGTTGCCGGGCACGCCGTGGAACGGACTGTGCGCGAAACCAAGGATCTCCGCGAGTGCGTGGAGACCCTCGTGGAGCTCACCCTCGAGGCCGGTTCCCCGGACAACGTCACGGTGGTGATGCTGGAGATCGTGGAGGAAACGCCCGACGACGTCAGCACGGCCGCCGTCGACGTCATTCCCTCCCACGAAGTCACCAAAGCCGCTGCCGTGGCAAAAAGCGCGGGCTCCCCTGCCGCCAAGGCACCCGATTCGGTTGACCCCGCCAAACCCTCCGCCGGCACCCCTGGAGAACCAACCGCCGCCAGTGCAGCAAGCCCAAGCGCCAAGGACCCGGCAGAATCAGGGGAAGGCAGCAGTAACTCTGATTCCTCTGCCGCGGGGGCCACGGACCCCCACCTCGGCGAGCATCTCTCCGCCGAAGTCCTCCGCGACGAACTCGCGTCCCGTCCGCACGAACTCGTGGGAGCGGCCGCCACAGCTGCTGAATCCGGCTCCATTCCCACCATCGCCGGCCGCACCGTTGCACGCCGCGCAGCGACGCTCCTCACCCACAAGGCCGAACCGCAAACAAGTGACCCGGTTGACACCGTGGTGCCGCTCAAGCGGCGGAGGTGGCTGACCTGGTCCATTGCCGCGTCCGTACTGCTGGTCCTCACCGTTGGACTGTGGCTCGGGTACGCCTGGACCCAGACCCGGTACTACGTGGGCGAGTTCGATGCCCGGGTGGCAATATTCAACGGCGTCTCCCAGCGCCTGGGTCCCATCCAGCTCTCCAGCCTGGAAACCGTCACCGAGATCCGGATGGACTCGCTGCCGGTGTTTTCGCAGCAACGCGTCCGCCAGACCGTCCCCGCCCAGGACCTCTACGACGCACAGCGCATCGTAAAAAACCTCGAACTGACCGGCACCACCTCTCCTGAAGACGAGTGCCTGCCGCCATCTGCCTCCCCCGGAGCCTCGGTGCCCCCGAGCGCTCCGACCACGGGCACACCGACACCGACACCTGCCCCTGACGCCTCGGCGGCTCCTGCGGGCCCGTCCCCCACACCCAGTCCCACAGTTACCTGCGAGGTGGGCCAATGAGCCAGCTCAGTACCACGCCCAAACCCCGCCGCAATGTTGAACTCGCATTGCTCCTCCTGGCCCTTGCGGTGGGCATCGGGGCCAACATGCTGGTGGGAGTGGACCAGGAAAAAGCGTTCGATTCCGACTTCTGGTTCCAATCGAGCCTCCTCGCCCTGGCCGCCCTGGTTTTCCACGGCGTGCTCCGCTTCCGCGCGAAATATGCAGACCCGGTAATACTTCCCCTGGTGGTTGCCCTTAACGGGATCGGTTTGGCAATGATCCACCGCCTCGACGCCCCCGGCGACGATACCGGCAACAACCAGCTCCGGTGGACCCTTATTGCCATGGCCGTGGCCATTGCAGTGATCTGGTTCCTCAAAGACCATCGCATCCTGCGCAAGTTCACGTTCATCTCGCTGGCCGCAAGTGCCCTTTTGCTGGTCTTGCCGCTCATTCCGGGCATCAGTGCCGGCGAAATCCTGGGTGCCCGGGTGTGGATCCGGCTCGGCCCCATGACGTTCCAGCCGGGTGAAGTCGCCAAGATTACGCTGGCCATATTCTTCGCTGGTTATCTATCGTCCAACCGGGACCTGATCCTGTTGGCCGGCCGGAAGATAGGCCCGATGCAGTTTCCGCGGTTCAAGGACATGGGCCCCATGATCACCGCCTGGCTGGTGAGCATCGGCGTCCTCATCTTCCAGCGCGACCTTGGCTCATCCGTCCTGTTCTTCGGCCTGTTCATCGTGATGATCTACGTGGCCACCAGCCGCATCAGCTGGGTGGTCATCGGCCTCGCCCTCATTGTTGGCGGCGGGTTCGCGGCATCCCGCGTCTTCTCGCACGTTGAACTGCGCATCAGCGGCTGGTTGAACGCCTTCACCCCGGAGGTCTACGACCGTTTCCCCGGCGGCAGCCGCCAAATTGTCCAAGGGCTCTTCGGCATGGCCAACGGCGGCCTGGTGGGGACCGGACTCGGCCAGGGCCGTCCTGATCTCGTTCCCTTTGCCAACAGCGACATGATCATCGCCTCCCTCGGTGAAGAACTGGGCCTGGTGGGACTCTTCGCCATCGTCCTGATGTACCTGCTGCTCTTCACCCGCGGTTTCCGGGCGGCCCTTGGCACCCGTGACGCGTTCGGCAAGCTCCTGGCCTGTGGCCTCTCCTTCGCCGTGGCGCTGCAGTGCTTCGTGGTCATCGGCGGCGTCACCAGGCTCATCCCGCTGACCGGCCTCACCACACCGTTCCTGGCCGCCGGCGGTTCCTCGCTGCTGGCCAACTGGATCATCGTGGGCCTGCTCCTCATGATTTCCCACACCGCGCGCGGTCCGGTGGACACCACCCCCCTGCCTCCTGCAAAGGGCGCGGAATCCGTGGGCATTGATACTCCTACCGAGGCGGTGAAGCACCTGTGAACCAGGCAATACGGCATTCATGGGTCGCGGCGATTGCCATGTTCGCCCTCATCTTCGGGGCCATCAGCTACGTTCAAGTGGTTGGCGCTGAAGAACTCGAAAACAACCCCTGGAACCAGCGCGCCATTTTGCAGAACTACTGCAATGACCGCGGCGCGATTGTGGTTGCCGGAACCCCGGTGGCGGAATCGGTGGAAAGCGGGTCCGAGACCTGCGCATACCAGCGGACCTACCCGCAGCCGGAACTTTACGCAGGGATTACCGGCTACTTCTCACAAACCCACGGCAGCACCGGCCTTGAACAAGGCATGGGCGAGGAGATGGCCGGCAATTCCGACCAGCTCTTCCTGGACCGGGTAGGGCAGCTGTTCCTCGGCAACCAGCCCAAGGGTGTCTCGGTGGAACTCACCATCGATCCCGAAATCCAACGGCTCGCCTATGACCTGATCCCGGACGGGCAGCGTGGTTCAATTGTGGTCACCAACCCCAAGACCGGGGCAATCCTGGCCATGGTGTCCAAACCCTCCTACGACCCCAACCTGGTGGCCACGCAGGATATCAGCGCTGAAACTGCCAACATGAGCGAACTCGTGAAGGTTCCGGGCATCAACCTGAACCAGAACGTCAGCGGACCCACCGGTGAACTGCTCGCACCGGGCTCCGTCTTCAAACTCGTTGATACTGCCGCAGCCCTGGAGTCCGGCAAGTACAACAAGGACAGCGAGCTTCCCAACCCGGCCGAGATGCCTTTTGAGGGCATCCAGTACCGGCTCCCCAACTACGCCGGGGGCAACTGCTACACCCGGGACACCGCGGACTTCGCGTTTGCCCTGCAGCAGTCCTGCAACACCCCATTTGCCAGCATCGCCCTTGACCTGGGCCGCGACGCCATCGCCGAGCAGGCCAAGAAGTTCGGTTTCGGCGAGGACATGGGCGACCAGTTGAAGCTCGGTTACGCCCGCGAGAACTATTTCCCGGACGATCTGGACGCTCCGGGGCTTGCCCAGTCCGCCATCGGGCAGCGTGATGTTCGCGCCACACCCCTGCAGGTGGCCCTGATGACCGCGGCCATCGCCAATGACGGCGTGCAGATGAGGCCCAACCTGATCAAGACCCTGCGCTCCCCGGACCTTCGTGTCGTTGATGAACCGAAACCGGAAGCGTTGCGCACCTCCACCACCCCCGAGATCGCCAACCAGATCACCGAATGGATGACCAGTGCGGTCAGCCAGGGCATCGCCAACAGGGCAGCGGTACCCGGAGTCCAGGTGGCGGGCAAAACCGGTACCGCAGAGCTGGGCAACGGCGTGAACAACTCCTGGTTCACCGGCTTTGCTCCGGCAAACAATCCGCAGGTGGGTGTCACGATCGTTATGGAGGGCGTTGACATCACCACCGGCGCGCAGCTTACGAGTCCTAACGCGAAGAGAATTTTTGAGGCGGTGTTGAATAAGTGAGGCCTACAACGGGAATCACCCTCGGCGGCAGATTTCAGCTGACCACCCGGATCGCGATCGGCGGCATGGGTGAAGTCTGGAAAGCCAAAGACCTTGTCCTGGGCCGCATCGTCGCCATCAAGGTGCTGAAGGAGGAATACACCGGGGATCCGGGGTTCCTTCAGCGCTTCCGTGCCGAGGCCCGCCACACCGCCCTGCTCAACCACGTGGGCATCGCCAACGTTTTTGACTATGGCGAGGAAGAGGGCTCGGCCTACCTGGTCATGGAACTGGTGCCGGGCCAGCCCCTCAGCGCCATCATTGAACGTGAGCAGGTGCTCTCCCCGGACCGTACCCTGTCCATCATCGCCCAGACCGCCCGGGCCCTTGCCGTTGCCCATGCCCAGGGACTCGTACACCGCGACGTTAAGCCGGGGAACCTGCTCATAACCCCTGATGGTCGGGTGAAGGTCACCGACTTCGGCATTGCCCGCCTTGCGGACCAGGTGCCCCTGACCCAGACAGGACAGGTGATGGGTACTGCCCAGTATCTGGCTCCTGAGCAGGCCACCGGCCAGACCGCCACGGGTTCATCAGACATCTACTCGCTCGGTGTCATCGGCTACGAGTGCCTTTCCGGGCACCGGCCGTTCTCGGGCGAATCCCAGATTGCCATCGCCCTGGCCCAGGTCAACGATGCGCCGCCGCCGCTGCCGGAATCGCTTCCCGCCCCGGTGCGCGCCCTCCTGATGTCCATGCTCGCCAAGGATCCAAAGGACCGCCCGGCCAACGCCATCAAACTTGCAGAAGCCGCGGAAGCCATCAGGAACGGAGACATCAGCGCCGCGCGCGCCGCCGTCCCGGGCATGCTCCTGTTCGACGCAGACACGGGTCCCATTACGGCCCCCGTGGACACCACAACTGCCCCCACGGGTGTGATCGGTGCCCAGCGGGACAGTTCCCCTACTCCCACATCTGCGTTGCCGGTGGTTGGTGCCGGCGCTGCCGGCGCTGCGGCGGGAATTGCGGCCGGTGCAGCAGGTTCCCCGGCCACCGACGCCGGCGAACCGCAGGGAACGCTCGCCAGGGCCAATGCCCTCGCCGCCGAGCGGAAATGGGTACCGGAAGAAACAACGTACGACGACGAGCCCGCCGACGAGCCCCGGCGCAAGGGCCGCAGCCCCTGGACCTGGCCCCTGATCGCCCTGGTCCTGTTGCTCCTCTTCGCGCTGGCAGGGTTCCTGGTCAACCAGCTTGGCGTCTTCTCACCGTCCGGCAACCCCTCATCCAGCGCGCCGGCCACCAGCGCCCCGGCCACGTCGGCCACCCCCACCCGGACAACGCCGACGGCCACTCCCACCCAAGCCCCCACCACGCCTGCGCCTACCACGCCCGCTGCGCCGGAAACCGTGAACATCATTCCTGAGGCTTACCTGGGGAAGGACTACCGGACTGTCCAGTCCCAGCTGTCCGCGCTCAACCTGGACGTCACGGTGCAGCCGCAAGTGGATGCGAACTCGGCTCCCAACTCGGTGATCGCCTTGTCCCGCTCAGGCCGGGTTGAAGTGGGATCCCCCGTAACAATCACGTACGCAGTGCCACCCCCGCCGGCACCCACCACCACCTCCCCGGCCCCGACGCCGACACCCGCACCCACAACCTCTTCCGTGGCAGCACCAACACCACAGTCGCCCCTGCCCGGCTGCACCCCCGGCCAGCTGCCTGGCGTACCCCCGACCTGCCGGCCGTAACAGCCAGGACGCCCAATGAACGAGTCAGCGCGCACACCGTTGCACCGTGAGGACAACCTTCCGGTGGATAACCAGCGTGTCCTGAGCGGACGGTACGAGCTGGGGGGCCTCATCGGCCGGGGTGGCATGGCGGACGTCTACCAGGGCCTCGACACCCGGCTGGGGCGGACCGTGGCCGTCAAGCTGTTGCGCCCGGACCTTGCGCGGGATCCCCAGTTCCAGGCGCGCTTCAAGCGTGAAGCCCAGGCCGTGGCTGCACTGAACCACCCTTCCATCGTGGCCATTTACGATACGGGTGAGCACCTCGTCCACGACGGATCGGATGACAACGTCCGGGTGCCGTACATCGTGATGGAATTCGTTGCGGGCAAGACCATCCGGGACCTCATTCGGGCCAATGACGTCACCATTGCCCAGGCTATTGATTACTGCCTGGGAGTACTCGCAGCGCTGGAGTACAGCCACAAGGCCGGCATCGTGCACCGGGACATCAAGCCGGCCAACGTCATGTACTGCGAGGGCACGGACTCGGTCAAGGTCATGGACTTCGGCATCGCCCGTGCCATCGCCGATTCCTCAGCCACCATGACCCAGACGCAGGCCGTGGTGGGGACGGCACAGTACCTTTCGCCGGAGCAGGCCCGCGGCGAAACAGTGGACGCCCGCAGCGACCTCTACTCCGCCGCCTGCCTCCTGTATGAAATGCTGACCTCCCGCCCCCCGTTCATTGGCGACAGCCCGGTATCCGTTGCCTATCAGCATGTACGTGAAATCCCGGCACCAGCCAGCAGCCTGAACCCGGAGATTTCCCCCGCGCTGGACAGCGTTCTGGCGAAGGCACTGCAGAAGAACCGTGACGACAGGTTCCAGGACGCCGCCGCCTTTATGCGTGCACTGCGGGCTGCCAGGGCCGGTGTCCCTGTTGCCGCTGTTTCCGCCTCAGAGGCGCCCACCGATCCCAACGACTATGTCCCGGCGCCGGCCCCCGCCACTGAAGCGTTTGCGGTGACCCAAGGGAGCTTCCTGGACGACGCCCCCACCGGCCGGCTCGCTGCTGTCAGTGCGCTGGTGAACGACGACGGCCGCCCCGTTTCCGCCGCCCAGGAACCCTTTGGCCGTGATGACTTACCTCTCGGTTTGCCTCCGGAACGCGAGCGGACGGCGCGCCAGAAGTCTCGCCGTCGTGCATGGATCTCTACCCTGGTGATCTTCACCGTCCTGGTCCTGGCAGGCGGCGCACTGTGGCTGTATACCGTCGTTAACCGCCCGGCACCGCCGCCGCCCAAGGTTTCAATTCCGGCGGTGGCGGCCATGACCGAGTCCGCCGCGCTGCAGGAGCTCTACGGCGTGGACCTGGAACCCAGGATTGTTCGCGCCCAGCACGACACGGTACCTAAAGGCACCGCCATCGGAACGGATCCGGCCTCCGGCACCGCCATGGACCCAGGCTCCGAGGTGGTCCTGAACATCTCCGAGGGACCCAGCGCCGTCAAGATTCCGGACACCCTGCCGGGCAAGACGGAAGCCGCAGCCCGGGACATGCTGCGCCAGATTGGTTTGGTGGGCGCCCCCTCCACAACGACCGCGAACAGCGCCACCGTCCCGGCCGGCATCGTGATCACCACGAGCCCTGCCCCGGGACAGAGCGTGGGTGTGGGCACAAGCGTTGAGCTGGTGGTTTCCACCGGCAAGGTGGCAGTGCCGGAACTTCGCGGACGGACGCGGGAAGAGGCAGAAGCCGCTCTGAAGGAACTGGGTTTGGTGCCGGCCGTCGTCGAGGCGGAAAACGCCCAGGTGGAGCCGGGCAGGGTCACGGATCAGAGCGACGCCGTGAACGCCGCGGTGGAACAGGGCAAGACCGTTACCCTCGTTGTGGCCAAGGCTCCACCTCCGCCACCGCCATCACCCACCGCCACGCCGACACCTGAACCGACTCCCACGCCAACGCCCACGGAGACGTCGCGCAGGCGGGGCTGACGCCCTCTTTTGGGACGGGTCAGTGCTGGATGAGGGGGCTCAGCTTTGCTGCCCGCGCAGCCGCGCCCTTCATGCCCAGTGACTCAAGCCAGTTGCCCAGCATCTGGTAGCCGCCTTCCGTCAGCACGGACTCCGGGTGGAACTGCACGCCGCACAGGGGCGCGGTCCGGTGCTGGAGGCCCATCACCACTCCGGTGGCGGTCTGGGCGGTTACTTCCAGGACGTCCGGAAGCGTGTCCCGGACCGCAGCCAGCGAGTGGTAACGGGTGGCCGTGACGGGGGAGGGGAGTCCCGAAAAGACGCTGGTTCCAATGTGTTCCACCAGCGAGGTCTTGCCGTGCATCAGCTCGGGTGCATGGGTCACTTTGCCCCCAAACGCTTCCGCCAGCGCCTGGTGTCCCAGGCACACACCGAACATAGGGACGCTGTTCTCGCCGCACCAGCGAATGAGTTCGATGCAGACACCCGCTTCGGCCGGGTTGCCCGGGCCTGGTGAGATGAGCACGCCGTCCCGGGTACCGGCCAGTTCAATGGCCTCGGCCAGGGTGACGTCGTCGTTGCGGACCACAGTGGTTTCCGCGCCGAGCTCCTGGAGGTAGCCCACAAGGGTGTAGACGAAGCTGTCGTAGTTATCCACCACGAGGATCTTGGTTGTGGTCATGGCTGGCTTGCTGCACCAATCGTTGAGTCGGTGAACTGGGTGTACTCGGACATCCACGGAAAAAGGAACTGAACCATCAATACCAGTGCGGCGGCGATGAGCACCAGCGACGTGAGGATACGGAGCCACAATGGCCCCGGCAACTGGCGGAAAATCCAGCCGTACATACTCAACCCCTTCCAACCGTTGCAGCCACCCGGGCTGCTATTTCAGCGGGCGGGCCGGCGGACGCAGGGCGCCAGCTGTCCAGCAGGGCATAGGCGATGATGCGTTCTTCCGCCCCAAACCGGGGGTTGCAGCTGGTCATGGTGAGGAAGCTTTCCGTGGGGGTGACGCCCGGAAGGGTGGGCACCGGTTCCAGGACGTCCGACCGCGAGGGCATCACAATCTGGTTGTTGCGGAAAACATACACGTAGTAGCCGTCCTTGGTCTGGACGTAGATCTTGTCCCCGGGCACCAGGGTGTGGATGTTGTCCAGGACAGCGCCGTGGGTCTGGCGGTGCCCGGCGACAGCAAAGTTGCCCACTGCTCCGGGCATGGCCGTGTTGGTGTAGTGCCCCAACCCCAGGGTATCCAGCACGTCCCCGGTGGTGCCCTGGACGATGGGCCGGGTGTAGGACTCGCCGAACCGGGGGATGTACATGATCCCGATCGTGCCGGCGTGGCCAGGCGCGGTTCCCACGACGGGAGGGCCAAAATCCTCAGGTGCTGCAGGGGCTGCGGGCGTATCCGGGACCGGTGCGGCGGTGCCGAGATCCTGGGCGAACTCCTTGATGACTTCGCTTTGCTTCGCGTCGGATTCGACGTTGGTCCACCACAGCTGCCAGGCGACAAAGAGCAGCAGGATCACACCGGCGGTAATCAGCAGCTCGCCCACCACCTGGATTGTCCCGCGCAGTATGACGACGCCGGGAGCCGGCGCAGCGGCGGGCCTCGCCTTCTCCTGCAGTACCACGGGTTCTCCTCGGGGCGTGTGCCATGGGCGTTCGTAACCCTTGGCTACGGCTAGAATTGGCTGCTAGTAAGAATCCAGATTTGACCAAGATCGCGCAGACCGCTGGCAGCTTCCTTCTTGCAGGATATCAAGCCCGGAACGCCGAGCTTGCCTCAGCCCGCCAAGGAGAGCCCGTGCCCGAGTCAAAGCCTCGCAAGAAGACCGCCAGCACCCCCCAGCAGGCCACGTCGCAGTCTTACAAACCGAACCCGGTCTGGTTCAAGCCGGTGATGTTCGGCCTGATGATCATCGGCCTCTTCTGGATCATCACTTTCTACATCAGCGAAGGCCAGCTGCCCGTCCAGGCGTGGGAGTCCTGGAACATCGTGGCCGGCTTCGGCATCGCAATCATCGGCTTCCTCATGACCACCCGGTGGCGCTCATAGTTCCTGAACGGGATGCAGTTGCCGGCGTTGCAGCTGCCGGGGGCGCAGTTGTTGGCGATGACGGCCTCGCCCGTCCCGCATGGGCATCGGTTGATCCGCTCCTGCGCGACTACTACGACCAGGAATGGGGCCTGCCCGTCACCGACGAACAGGGACTCTACGAACGCATCTGCCTGGAGGGCTTCCAGGCAGGTCTTTCCTGGGCCACCATTCTCCGGAAACGCCCCGCCTTCCGGGCCGCCTTCGCGGGTTTCAACCCCGAGGCCGTGGCCATCTTCACCGAAGCCGACGTCGACCGGCTTCTGCAGAATCCGGGCATCGTCCGAAACCGGCTGAAAATTCGCTCCGCCATCACCAACGCGCGGGCCACCCTCGCACTGCGCGAAGAAGGCGGCCTGGTGAACTTCGTATGGCAGTTCAAACCTGCTGACACACCCCGCCCTGCCGTCCATGCCGAGATTCCCACCCAGTCTGCGGAGTCCATTGCCCTGTCAAAGGCCCTGCGGAAAAAGGGGTTCTCGTTCGTCGGCCCCACCACCATGTTTGCCCTCATGGAAGCTATCGGCATGGTGGACACGCACCTGCTGGACAGCCACCGGCGTGGTTCCTCAGGAATCTGGCCCCAGCGCCCCGCCTGATTCTTAGGTTTTCCCCAAGTGTTGGCAAAGTTATCCACACTGTTGAAAACTCTCCAAGACAAAGACCGGGCAGGCTTCACCCGCGCCCGGCAGCGGGAAACCAGCAATCATGCGGGTCATATGCAGTTATTAACAATGTGGACGACCTGTGGATAAAGGGTCTTCCGGTGGGCACCCCGGTGCTCAGCGGTCCTGCTGCACAGGGTGATGGCTGACGATGGAGATCCGGTTAAAGGCGTTCATGGTGATGGCCAGCCAACTGACCAGCGAAAATTCCTCCTCCGTCAGGTGTTGGCGCGCGAACGCTTCCTCCTGGGCCTGCGAACTGTGGCCCGGCAGTTCGGTGATGCTTTCGGCCAGCGCCAGGGCTGCCCGTTCCTTGTCCGTAAAAAGGGCCGTCTCGCGCCAAGCAGGAAGCACCGCCAAGCGCTGTCCGGTCTCACCAGCCTCTAGAGCGTCCCGCACATGGAGATCCAGGCAGTAAGCGCAGCCATTGAGCTGTGATATCCGGACGTGCAGGAGTTCCACGGTCTTTTCATCCAGGCCCGCAGCCTCCGCGGCTTCCCGGACTTTGAGTCCCAGCCCGTTGAGAGCCCGCCATAACCCTGGATGCTGCTTGTCAAGGAAGATGTGCTTCGTGGTGGCGCTCAATGGATTCTCCTTGCAGACAGGCAATGGAAGACGGTCAGTGGGCCAGCAGGGGCTGCGCAGCCCACGTTTACCTAGTTCAGCGACCTCGGGAAGAGTTGTCCACTTACCAACACCGCGATACCCACAACTTATCCACAACTGTGGAAACCGGGACCATCACACGGGCAGTTATGGCTCCCTACTCCCGACGATGCGGGCATATGCGAAGGAGCGATTACACCCCTGTCACTTATTAACAGTGTGCATAAGCCTGTTGATGGAGAAGGGCATCCCACCCCGGAGTGCCGATATTGCGCCTTCTTCCACGTTTTTATCCACAGATCCATAGGAAGCGGCCGCTTTGTCCACTTACACACAGCACTATCCCCAACAGTTATCCACAGATGTGGATTCTCTGAACCGCAGCAGTCGCCAGCCCCCGCCGTCTCAGGGAAAGACGGCTTTCCCAGGTGGAACTACACACGTGTAAGTTACCAACACTGTGGATAAGTGCTGTGGAAAAGCAAAGGCCCCGACATCAGCGATGTGGGGCCTTCCTGTACGCGGATGACAATGGCTGCCGCGGGGGTGCTTCCGTGTTCTACATGGAAATCCTGGCCCAGCTGGCGGCTGCCAGCAGGACCAGGACGGCCACCAGCCCTGCGGCCTGGACAACACCCTGCCGCGGCCCGCGCGGAGTGTACGCAAGGACTGCGGCGCAGAGGGCGCCAGTTATCAGGCCGCCCAAGTGCGCCTGCCAGGCGATCTGGGGGATCAAAAATCCAATCACGCCGTTTATCGCTATCAGAACCCAGAGTTGGCGGGTGTCTCCGCCGCGGTGGCGCTGGACCAGCAACATGGCGCCGAAGAGGCCGAAGATGGCACCTGAGGCCCCTACCACTCCCACCAGTCCCTGTCCCGGCACCAGCACGGGATTCAGCAGGAGGTATCCAACGGAGCCGCCCACTGCTGAGATGAGGTACAACGCCAGGAAACGGACGCGGCCCAGGAGCGGCTCGAGGGCCTGGCCGAAAATCCACAGGGTGTACATGTTCAGGGCAATGTGCAGGACGGGATCCGGGGAGTGCAGGAAGGCTGCGGTGAGCATCCGCCAGGGTTCAAATGCGCCGTACTCGGGGGTTGCGAACACGTTGTTATAGGCGAACTGTTCATAGACCACCTGGCCCGGAATCAGCCATTGCAGTGCATACATCAGCGCACACACAGCGATGATCCCGTACGTCACTACCGGTTTCCCGGACGCAACGGCACCGCCGTAAACGGTCCGGACCTCCGGCGTCGTGCGCCTTGTTTCGTTGACGCAGTCAACGCATTGGAATCCGACGGCGGCCGCCCGCTGGCAGTCGGGGCACGCAGGGCGCCCGCACCGCTGGCAGCGCACATAGGATGGCCGGTCCGGATGCCGGGGGCATACCGGGACCTGCGCGGACGGCTCCACCGACGGAATTCCGTAACTCATGGAGAGGGTTACAGCTGTTCGATGTCGATGCTGTTGATGGTGACGTCCTCCACCGGGCGGTCGCCCATGCCGGTACGGACGCCCTCGATTGCGTCCACAACCTTCTTGGATTCCTCGTCCGCCACTTCACCGAAGATGCTGTGCTTGCCCTGGAGCCAGTCGGTGGGAATGGTGGTGATGAAGAACTGTGAACCGTTGGTGCCCTTGCCCATCCGGATGCCGGCGTTGGCCATGGCCAGCTTGTAGGGCTGGTTGAAGCTGAGCTCGGGGTGGATTTCGTCGTCGAACTGGTAGCCCGGACCGCCCACGCCACGGCCGAGGGGATCGCCGGCCTGGATCATGAAGTCCTTGATGATCCGGTGGAAGATGGTGCCGTTGTACAGCGGCGTGCCGGTCTTGTCCTCGCCCGTCTCGGGGTGGGTCCATGCCTGCTCGCCGGTGGCGAGGCCAACGAAGTTCTTGACCGTCTTGGGCGCGTGGTTGCCGAAGAGGTTAACGACGATGTCGCCGAGGCTGGTGTGGATGGTTGCTTTTGCGGTTGCGATTGCAGTCATAGCGCCCATTCTTCCACGGCCGTCCGGGGTGGGGATGGCTGTGGCAACAGTTCCGCGCTCGGTGAAATCCGCCCAAATTCCGCAGGGAGAATAGCCGGTGAACAGCAAGCCACGTAGGCTAACCACAGACCGTCACATTAATCGGGAGGTAGTTGTGAAGAAATCGGATCGTATTGCCCGTGACCTTGAGCTGTCAGTCATCGGCGCCGTTGAGAACGCCAAGGATTGGGCGGGCCCCCGTGTGGAAGCAGCGGTTGGCCGCCTGCAGCACAGCCTGGACACCGCATCTCCTAAGGTTCAGGAAGGCCTGAAGTCGGCCGCACACAGGGCGGCGGACGGAGTGGCCGTTGTGACACCGCGCATCCAGGACGGCATCGCGCAGCTCGCACCGCGGATCAACGTTGCGGTGGAGGGCGCTTCCCCGCGGCTGCATGAAGCTTTGGACAAAGCGACGCCGGTTATCCTCAACGCCCGGGACCGGGTTGTTATCGAGTTCCTGCCCCGTCTGTCGGACCAGATCGGCGTCGCCTCGGGCGCGGTCCACCGCACGCTGGAGAACACTCCAGGACGTGTTGACGCTGTGGCGCAGAAGCTCGGCGACGTTGGAATTATCCACGCCATCCAGGAGCAGGCCCTGGCCACCGGGACACAGCTTCGGACAGCAGCCACCCAGGCAGGCCGCACAGCCACCGTTCAGCTCCCGGAGCCGGAAGCGCCGAAACAGCGCGGCTGGCTGGTCTTCGGTGTTATTGCCGCGGCTGTCGCCGCCGGCGTAGCAGCCTGGAAAGCGTCCAAGCCCGTCGAGGATCCGTGGAAGACGCCGTCACCCGTCACGGGCACCGGTACTCCTGCACCGGTTCCGGCCACCACCGTCAACGAAGTACCGGAAGCAACCACCGGTTCCGCTTCCGAGGTAGCCGGGGCCGCGGGCGGAGACACCACGGACAAGGCCAAGCACGTCGCTGAGGACCTCTCCAGCGGCACGGCAACGGACGCAAGCACTGCCACCGGCACCACCGCGTCCAGCGCTGGTGCGGACAAGGGCACCAGCCAGTCCTGACAGTGCACATCCCGACAAGGGGTCCCGCCTCCCGAGGCGGGGCCCCTTCGTCGTCCTAGGGGGGGGTAACCCGACCTCCCGGCCGTGCATCTGATCGGTGCTAGATTTGGACTGATGCCAGCCGACCAATCCTCTGGGGATGCCTTGAACGACGAAGCAGAACTGCCCCGCGTATCAATTGTTATCCCGGCCTACAACGAGGAGAGCGTGATCCGGCAGTGCCTCATAGCTGCCATCTACCAGTCGGTGCCAGCCCACGAGATCATCGTGGTGGATAATCTGTCCAAGGACCGGACCGCGGACATTGTGCGCCAGATGCAGCTCGAGTATCCGGAGAGCCCCATCATCCTGCTAAGCCAGGACCGGGAACAGGGACTTATTCCCACCCGCAACTTCGGTTTGGACAGCGCCACCGGAGACGTTCTCGGCCGGATCGACGCGGACTCCGTTCTGGAACCTGACTGGGTGGAACAAGTGCAGCGCGCGTTCCTGGACCAGTCAGTCCAGGCAGCCACCGGCCCCGTGGTCTACTACGACATGCCCATGCGGCGCTTCGGCCTCAAAGCGGACGACAAGATGCGCCAGCTCATGCTGAAGCTGGCTAAGCACCAGTACCACTTCCTGTTCGGCTCAAACATGGCCCTTCGGTCCTCAGCCTGGGAAATCATCCGGTCCGAGACCTGCCGTGATGAGAAGGACGAGATGCATGAGGACATCGATCTTTCGCTCCACCTTGCGGACCACGACCTGAAGATCAACTACTGTCCGCAGATGGTCTCCGGAATGTCGGCCCGCCGGCTGGAAGACTCACCGCGGGACTACCGATACTACGTCACCCGGTTTGACCGGACCTACAAGGCCCACAACGTCAAGAAGATGGCCCTCAAGGCTCCCATGGTGGTGTTCTTCTCGGTGTACTTCCCGGCCAAACTCCTGCGGGCCATCCACACGGTCAACACCGCCCAGCCCGTCCGCCGCGGCGGACAGTAGGGGCCTCCCGGCGGGGAGGTTCAGTCCGTCCCCAGTTCCGCCAGGGGACGCTCTGGCGGACCGTCAGGGCTGCCGGTACCTGTTGCCCGTTTCCGCCGCGCTGCCCGCCCGGACCTGAGTACGACGACGGCGAGTCCCACCAGGATCAGTGCCAGTCCGGCGTAGGTACCGGCAGGAAGAACCTCGTCCAGGAACAGGGCTGCGAGCACTGCGGCCCCAGGGATTTCCAAAAGAATGATCATTGACACCAGGAGCGGACTCATGGTGGCCAGCAGGTGGTTGAACGCCGTGTGCCCAATGAGCTGGGCGCCCACTGTGATGGCTGCGATGCCAAGCCAGCCGGCCGCTTCGAAGCCCGCGAGCGGCTGGCCGCTGGCCAGGGCCAGTACGGCCACCAGGGCTGCACACATGCCGTAGCACAGGGTGGTGTAGGTACCGGTGGTCATACTTTGCCGGGCCTTGCCGCCCGCCAGCGTGTACAGGCCGGCCAGGGCCCCGCCGGCCACCGCCAGCAGGTCTCCCAGCAGGGCCTCGGGTGAAGACCCCATGTCGAACCCCGTGATGGCTACGACTCCGCAGAAAGCGATGCCCAGCCCTGCCAGCACCTGCCAAGGGTGCCTGATGCCGCGGAGGAGCTGGAAGACGGCGATCCACGCCGACTGGAGGCAGACCAGCGCGGTGGCTGCGGCCACGCTGGTCAGTTGCAGCGAGGTGATGAAGCAAGCGAAGTGCAGGGCCAGCGCGACGGCGGCAAGCACCGACCAGCGAAACTCCGCCTTGGTGACCCTGCCAAACTGGGCCGGCTCACGCACGAGGGTGGGAGTGGCCATGACCGCGGCACCGATGGCGTTCCGCCAAAAAGCTATGGCCAACGCGCTGACACTGGTAGCTCCAAGCGTGGCAGCTATCAGGGGGCCGGAGGACGCTACACCCAGCACGCCCAGGGCCGCGATGAAGAAGTTCACTGTCCCAACCTAATCTCGGCCATAGACCGGCAAAGCAAAAGTCCCGGCCAGCGTTTGACGCTGACCGGGACTTTCTTATGGTGGAGGCACGGGGACTCGAACCCCGAACCCCCTGCTTGCAAAGCAGGTGCGCTACCAATTGCGCCATGCCCCCATAAGAAGCAACCCGTCCATCATACCCTAGAACCTGGGAGCTCGTGACCAGCTCCCCGCCTGGGCGTCCGGCCTAGTCAACCGTATCGGTTGACTCGCTCCAGACAGTTTTCCGGGCTTCGGATTCCTGTGCTTTCCGGTAGACCAGGACGCTCGCGATTGCAGCTGCTACTACAAGCAACTTCTTCACGTGCTCCCCATTCCGGCCCGGCCGCAGTAACGCGAACCAAACCTCCACTTGAACCTGCACAGGTTCCGTGGGCGTACCAGGACTTGAACCTGGGACCTCTTCGTTATCAGCGAAGCGCTCTAACCGCCTGAGCTATACGCCCCGATACCTCATCGGGCCGAGACATGACTTTACAGCACATCCCGGCCCGATCTCAAATCGGGCGTTTTCACCGGCCACCGGCCGGTGAAAACAGGGACTAATCGTCCGTGAGGGTAACGCCAATGCCGCCCACCAGGGTGGCAGCAATGTTGTAGAGAACTGCGGAAAGCATGGAGAGCGCGGTCAAGAGAACAACGTTGACCACGGCGATGATGGTGGCGAAGGATGCCACCTGGCCCAGGGAAGCAACCTTCTTCAGTTCGAAGCCGCCGCCCTCGGAGCCGGCAAGGGTGCCCAGCAGGCTGTCCACCTGGTCGAAGATGCCCGTAAGGTCCAGAACGGTCCACAGGACGATGGCCGCCACCACCGTGACGATCCCCAGCGCCACTGACAGCAGGAACGCCATCTTCAACACGGACCAGGGATCCACCTTGCTGACCAGCAGCCGCGCACGCCTGACCTTTGCCTTCGGCGCCGGTTTCACCAGGCCCGGCGTTCCCTGTGCGGGGCGCTGTCCTTGTCCGGGGTTTCCCTGTGCGGGACGCTGTCCTTGGACGGGCTGGCCCTGCACGGAGTTTACGGGTGCGGTGCGCGGTGCCGGCTGCCCCTGCACAGGCCGTTCACCCTGTACGGGGCGCTGCCCGGAGACCGGGGGGCGCTGGCCTGGAGCAGCGGCAGGTGCTGCCGGACGCTGCTGGGGACGAACAGGAGCGTTCACGCGGGGCGCAGCCGAAGGCCGGCTTCCCTCGGGAACAGAAGTGTTCGGGTTGGGAAATGAGTCCGGATTACTCACTCGTTACCTCCGTGTTGTCTTCGTTCGGCTCAGCGTCGCCCGAGGCGTCCTCTGACTCTACGGCCGGTGATTCTTCTGCCACTGCTGACTCTGCGGCTTCCTCCGGGGAACCGCTATCTTCAGCCAACGTTACGTCATCCTCAAGCAATTCCTCGCCCACAAGACCGCGTTCGCTGTTGCGCGCCACTTCGATGATCCGGTCGTTTTTGTCCGGCTTGGCGAAGATGACACCCATGGTGTCCCGACCCTTGGCCGGAACGCCGGCGACGGAAGAGCGGACCACCTTCCCGCCCTCCATAACCACCAGCACTTCGTCCTCTTCCTGGACGATCAGCGCTCCCACAAGGTCGCCCCGTCCTTCTGCCAGCTTGGCAACCTTGATGCCCAGGCCGCCGCGTCCCTGCAGGCGGTATTCATCCACTGCGGTGCGCTTGGCGTAGCCACCCTCGGTGACGATGAATACAAACGACCCGTCAGTGACCACGTTGGCGGCCAGCAGTTCGTCCTCCTCGCGGAACTTCATGCCGGTGACACCGGAGGTAGCACGCCCCATGGGGCGAAGGGCGTCTTCGGTTGCCGTGAAGCGGATGGACTGGCCCTTGCGGGACACCAGCAGCAGGTCATCGGTTTCCGAAACCAGCTGCGCGGACACCAGCTCATCGCTGTCGCGGAGGTTGATGGCGATCACGCCCGCGGAGCGGTTGGTGTCGTAGTCCTCCAGCCGCGTTTTCTTGACCAGGCCCCGTTTGGTGGCGAGGACCAGGTAAGGCGCCTGCTGGTAGTCCTTGATGTCCAGGACCTGGGCGATGTGTTCGTCCGGCTGGAATGCCATCAGGTTGGCAACATGCTGGCCCTTGGCGTCACGGCCCGCTTCCATCAGTTCATAGGCCTTGGCCCGGTAGACGCGGCCGAGGTTGGTGAAAAACAGCAGCCAGTGGTGCGTGGTGGTGACGAAGAAGTGTTCCACGACGTCGTCGCCGCGGAGCTGGGCGCCCTTGATGCCCTTACCGCCACGCTGCTGCGAGCGGTAGTTATCGCTCCGGGTGCGCTTGACGTAGCCGCCACGGGTGATGGTGACAACCATCTCCTCTTCGGGGATGAGGTCCTCCATGGACATGTCGCCGTCGTAGCCCATGAGGATCCTGGTGCGCCGGTCATCACCGTGCTTGGCTACGATCTCACCGAGTTCGTTGCTGATGATCTCGCGCTGGCGCTGTTCGGAACCAAGGATCTCGTTGTACTCCGCGATCAGTGCTTCAAGTTCAGCGTGCCGGTCCTGGATCTTCTGGCGTTCCAGGGCTGCGAGGCGGCGCAGCTGCATGTCCAGAATGGCGCGGGCCTGCAGCTCGTCAATGTCCAGCAGTTCCATCAGGCCGTCGCGCGCAGCCTCGGTGGTGTTGGAGGCACGGATAAGCGCGATGACTTCATCGAGCATGTCCAGTGCCTTGAGGAGGGCCCGCAGGATGTGGGCTTCTTCCTCGGCCTTGCGCAGGCGGTACCGGGTGCGCCGGGCAATGACGTCCATCTGGTGCGTCACCCAGTGCCTGATGAAGGCGTCGAGGCTCAATGTGCGCGGCACCCCGTCAACAATGGCCAGCATGTTGGCGGAGAAGTTGCTTTGCAGCTCGGTGTGCTTGTAAAGGTTGTTCAACACCACCTTCGGCACGGCATCGCGCTTCAGGACGATCACCAGGCGCTGGCCGGTGCGGCCGGACGTTTCATCGCGCAGGTCGGCGATGCCCTGGATTTTGCCGTCCTTGACCAGTTCGGCGATCTTGATGGCGAGGTTGTCCGGGTTTGCCTGGTAGGGCAGTTCGGTGACCACAAGGCAGGTCCGTCCCTGCAGTTCCTCCACGTTCACCACCGCTCGCATGGTGACGGAACCACGGCCTGTCCGGTAGGCATCCTCGATGCCCTTGTGGCCCAGGATGGTGGCGCCGGTGGGGAAATCCGGGCCCTTGACCCGCAGGATGAGCTCTTCGAGCAATTCCTCGCGGCTCGCTCCCGGGTTAGCCAGGTACCACTGCACGCCGTCCGCTACCTCGCGGAGGTTGTGCGGCGGGATGTTGGTGGCCATGCCGACGGCGATGCCCGAGGATCCATTGACCAGCAGGTTGGGGAACCGGGCCGGGAGGATGGTGGGTTCCTGGTTCTTGCCGTCGTAGTTGTCCTGGAAGTCGACAGTCTCTTCGTCGATGTCCCGGACCATCTCCATGGCGAGCGGGGCCATCTTCGTCTCGGTGTAACGGGGCGCAGCAGCACCATCGTTGCCGGGCGAACCAAAGTTTCCCTGGCCGAGGGCCAGCGGGTACCGCATGGTCCAGTCCTGGATGAGGCGCACCAGGGCGTCGTAGATCGCGGTATCGCCGTGGGGGTGGTACTGGCCCATGACCTCGCCCACTACACGGGCGCACTTGTTGAAGGAGCGCTCGGGACGGTAGCCGCCGTCGAACATTGCGTACAGCACCCGGCGGTGCACCGGCTTCAGGCCGTCCCGGACGTCCGGTAGGGCGCGGCCCACAATAACGGCCATGGCGTAGTCCAGGTAGGACCGCTGCATTTCCGTCTGCAGGTCCACCTGCTCTACGCGGTCGATCAGCACGTCGCCTTCAAGAACGGTGTCCGGGTTCCCGGCCTCGGGGACCGGGTTCTCGGGTGTTTCGTCGCTCATTATGTATTTCCGTTTCAGGTATATGTCAGCTCTGGAATGTCAGGGAAGTGCGCCTAGATATCCAGGAACCTGACGTCCTTGGCGTTCTGCTGAATGAAGTTACGGCGTGACTCCACGTCCTCGCCCATCAGGACCGAGAAGATCTGGTCCGCAGCGAGGGCATCATCCATAGTGACCTGAAGCAACGTGCGGTGGTCCGGATCCATGGTGGTGTCCCAGAGTTCGGTGTAGTCCATCTCGCCGAGACCCTTGTAGCGCTGGATGCCGTTGTCTTTCGGGATGCGGCGCCCTGCTGCCTGGCCGGCGACCAGTTTTGCGTCACGCTCACGGTCGCTGTAGACGTAGTCGTGGGCCGCATTAGACCACTTGATCCTGTACAGCGGCGGCTGGGCGAGGTAGACGTAGCCGTTTTCGATCAGCGGCCGCATGTAACGGAAGAGCAGCGTCATCAGCAAGGTGGTGATGTGCTGGCCGTCCACGTCGGCGTCGGCCATGAGGACGATCTTGTGGTAGCGGAGCTTTGAAAGATCAAAGTCCTCGCCGATGCCTGTACCGAAGGCCGTAATCATGGACTGGACCTCTGCGTTGCCCAGTGCCTTGTCCAGGCGGGCGCGCTCCACGTTCAAAATCTTGCCGCGCAACGGAAGGATTGCCTGGGTCTCGGGGTTCCGGCCGCGCTTGGCCGAGCCGCCTGCCGAGTCACCCTCCACGATGTAGACCTCGCACTTCTCCGGGTCCTTCGAGGAGCAGTCGGACAGCTTGCCCGGCATACCGAACGATTCCAGCGGGCTCTTGCGGCGGGCGTTGTCGCGGGCCTTGCGCGCCGCCATCCGGGCCTGCGCCGCTGATATGGCCTTGCGGATCACGTCCCTGGCAGGGCCGGGGTTGCGTTCCAGCCAGTCACCGAGCCCGTCGGTAACAACGCGCTGGACGAAGCCCTTGACCTCGGAGTTGCCGAGCTTGGTTTTGGTCTGGCCCTCGAACTGGGGCTCGGCAAGCTTGACGGAAATGACGGCGGTAAGGCCCTCACGGATATCGTCACCGGTGAGGTTGTCGTCCTTTTCCTTGATGATTCCCTTTTCCCGCGCGTAGCGGTTGATCAGGGAGGTCATGGCAGCACGGAAACCCTCTTCGTGCGTACCGCCCTCATGGGTGTTGATGGTGTTGGCGTAGGTGTGGACGCTTTCGGAGTAGGCGTTGGTCCACTGCATTGCCATTTCCAGGGCAATCCGGCGTTCCTTGTCCTCGGTCTCGAAGGCAATGACGTCCTCGTGGACTACCTCCACCTTTTTGCCGGAGTTCAGGTGCTTGACGTAGTCCAGCAGGCCTTCGTTGTACTGGTAAACCACCGTGCGGTGCTCGGCTTTGACTTCGCCCTCGGTGACCATGCCGTCCAAATCAAGGTCAGCGTCCTCTTCACTGTCACTGGTCGAGGTACGTTCGTCCGTCAGGGTGATCCGCAGGCCCTTGTTGAGGAAGGCCATCTGCTGGAACCGTGCCCGAAGCGTCTCAAAGTCGAACTCGGTGGTCTCGAAAATTTCGGCGTCCGGGTAGAACGTCTGGGTAGTTCCGGTGTGGTCGGTTTCCTCGCCCTTGACCAGGCTGCCCTGGGGTTTGCCGCCGTCGGCAAAGGACATCCGCCACACGTGGCCTTGCCGCCGGACCTCGGTATCCACCCTGCTGGAGAGGGCGTTGACAACCGAGATACCCACGCCGTGGAGGCCACCGGAAACGGCATACCCGCCGCCGCCGAACTTGCCGCCGGCGTGCAGGATGGTCATGACTACTTCGACAGTGGGTTTGTGCTCGGTGGGGTGCATGTCGACGGGGATGCCGCGGCCGTCATCGACGACTTTCACGCCGCCGTCGGCCTGAAGCACTACCTCGATGTGGGTGCAGTAGCCGGCGAGGGCCTCATCCACGGAGTTGTCCACCACTTCGTAGACCAGGTGGTGGAGCCCGCGCGGCCCGGTGGAGCCGATGTACATGCCCGGGCGCTTGCGCACTGCTTCCAGGCCTTCAAGGACGGTGATGTCACTGGCGCCGTATTCGCGCGGGGTGGCAGCTTCCGCAGGGGTGTCAGGCGTGCGGGCATCCTCGACTGCGGGTTCAACTGCCAGAATATCCGTATTGTCGTTAGCCACAGGCGTTGCCGACTCCTCTGTTCTCGATGGTGGCCGGCCGATGTCTTCCCCGGGTCCCCAGGAATTCCATCTGCCGGCAGGCGCAAACTTATAGCGCCGGTGACTAGCTGATGGCGGAACCCGATGTCCGCGTGCTGAAAGCCTGCGGAAAACGGACTCAGTCAACGTTTCACCCGCGCCCAGTTATCTACAGCGATTCTATCGCGAAACCGGCGGTATCCCCGCATTGCGGAGCCGTGAGCGAAGGCCAATGTGCCTGCGGCAGGCCATGTATCCCGCCTTGGACGCTCCAGCGGTCCGGTCTCCGGGTGCCTATACAGCCTGTGACCCTTCCAGGGCGCTACACGCCAATCAGGGGATTTTCAAGAGTTCGACGACGGACTATCCGTAGGTGTCGCGGGGTCCCCGTCCGTTCACGGACCGGCCGCCCTTGCGCCAGCTGGGTGCCGAGGGTCCGAGAACCTGAATGCTGGTGACTACTCCATCCCCCAGTTCCACGCGGAATTTTTCCAGCAGGCTGATGCCGAGAAGCCGCAGTTGCGTGGCCCAGGCCGTGGAATCGCATCTGACGTGCAGCGTAGTGTCTGTGAAGCTCTCCGGCGTGCAGTGCGCGGAAATTTCCGGTCCCACCAGGGTGGCCCATTCCGCCATGACGGAGCCCACCGCAACCGGTGATGTCCAACCGCGCTCAGCCACAAGCCGGCCCACTACGTTGCCGAGGCCGAGGGGATCGCGCCCGGTGGCATGGAACTGGCTGAAACCACGGGTGTCCCTGATTCCGCGTTTGGCCTTCTGGGATCCCGGGCGCGTGGCGGCCCGCCGGATTTCTCCACGCGCTGCCGCAGCCTCCCGCATCCTGTTCAGTGCAGCCTGCGGCGCGTCAATGTTGTCGGGGACTCGGCCGTCAGTGCCGCGGGGTTGTTGCCCGCCGGGCTGTTGGCCCGGCTTTTTCTCGTCCCTATTCATCGATACCTCCCGCGATGATTTTCACCCGCCGGCCGGACAGCTCTTCCGGGATATCGGCGTCGACGGCGGCGGTCACCAGGACCTGTTCCGCGCCCGACACTATTGCCGCCAGTTTACGCCGGCGCTGGACGTCAAGCTCGGCAAAAACATCATCAAGGATCAGGATGGGGGCAGAACCGCCGGTACGGGCATCATCCAACATCACGTAATAGGAAGCGAGCCGGAGCGAGAGGCACATGGACCACGTTTCTCCATGGGAGGCGTAGCCCTTCGCGGGTGCCTGGCCCAGGATCAGCTCCAGTTCATCGCGATGCGGTCCCACCAGCGAGATCCCCCGCTCCAGTTCCTTCCGTCGCGCCTCTGCGAAGGCACGCACATACCGTTCCGTCAACTGCTCAACCGTCAGTTGGCGCAAGTCGTCGGCTTCCGGCGAAGCACTTCCGGCTCCGGTACCGGCGTCACTTCGCAAGAGGGCGCCGTCGTCGTCCATCTGATCCTGGAGCGTGGAGCGGTAGAGGGCGTCAGCGGGTTTGGACGCGTCAGTCAGCTCGGCGTACGCCCGGGCGAGGTGCGGGCGGAGACGCTCCACGAGTTCAAGCCGGGCATAAAGCAACTCGGCCCCGGCCCTGGCCATGTGCTGGTCCCAGACATCCAATGTTGCTTCATGGGCGGAGGTGAACCTGCCGGCACGAGCGGACTTCAACAGGGCGTTGCGTTGTTTCAGGACGCGGTCATAGTCGCTGCGCGTGGCCGCGTGGTGCGGGACCAGGCTTGCGAGCAGCTCATCGAGGAAGCGGCGCCGGTTCGAGGGGTCACCCTTTACCAGTGCCAGGTCTTCCGGGGCGAAGAGCACTGTTTGGCATATGCCGAGCAGGTCGCGGGCGCGCACCGGGTTGCTCCGGTTGATGCGGCCGCGGTTGGCCCGGCCGGCGTTGATCTCCAGTTCCAGCACGGTGATCTGCCCGCCGCGGACCAGCCGTGCCCGGACGAGTGCACGGTCGGTGCCGAACCGCAGGAGCGGTCCGTCTGAACTGACCCGGTGGGAGCTCAGCGTGGCCAGGTAGCCGATGGCTTCCATCAAGTTGGTCTTGCCAATGCCGTTGTAGCCCACCAGGACGGTGACACCCGGACCCAGGGCAAGGTCCACCTGGGCGTAGCTGCGGAAGTCGGTCAGTGAGAGGTGTTCTAGGTACACGCGGGGTTCGGCAATTCTGGGAACCTAAGGAGCTCCCCGTGGTGGCTACTTGGCGGGACGGGTTGCGTGTCCACCGAACTGGTGGCGCAGGGCGGACACCATCTTCATGGCTGGGGAGCTGTCCTCACGCGATTCGAAGCGTGCGAAGAGCGCAGCGGTGATGGCCGGCGCGGGAATGGCGTTGGCAATCGCTTCTTCCACGGTCCACCGGCCCTCACCCGAGTCCTCGACGTAGTCGTCGATGTTCTGCAGGCCCGGATCTTCGTCCAGTGCCTTGACCAGGAGGTCGAGCAGCCAGGAACGGACCACGGTGCCTTTTTGCCAGGCACGGAAGGTGCCCGGCAGATCGGTGATGATGTCCTTGGAAGCGAGCAGCTGGTAACCCTCGGCGTACGCCTGCATGAGGCCGTACTCGATGCCGTTGTGCACCATCTTCGCGTAGTGGCCGGCGCCAACACCGCCCACGTGGACAAAGCTGTCTTCGCGTTCACCCTCAGGACGCAGGGCGTCAAACACGGGAAGAGCGCGTTCAATGTCGGCTGCATCGCCGCCCGCCATCAGCCCGTATCCGTTCTGCAGTCCCCAGACGCCGCCGGAAACGCCGCAGTCCGCGAAACGGATTCCCTTGGCGGCGAGGAGTTCCCCGTGCTTTTGGTCTTCAGTGAAACGCGAGTTGCCGCCGTCGATCACGAGGTCGCCCTCATCCAGTTTTTCGCTGAGTTCCCTGATCACGGCGTCGGTGATGTCGCCGGCGGGAACCATCACCCAGATAAGCCGTGGACTGGGAACCGCGGCGAGGAGCTCATCAATGGAGCCGGCGTCGGTGACGTCCGGATTGCGGTCGTACCCGGTGACGTCCACACCCCCCTTGCGCAGGCGTTCGCGCATGTTGAACCCCATTTTGCCGAGGCCGATCAGTCCGATGTGCACGGTGGATCTCTTTTCTGCGCTGGTGGGAGGGTGAGTAGTCCAACTGCGTGGGCCGACGCCGCCAGGGTTCCCTGGATGGAAGCCGATGGGGACTTGCGGGGCGGGCGTGGCGGCAGGGACTAGTTGGGGAGGCGGACCGGCATCACGAGGTAACGGTAGTCGTCCTGGTCTTCGCCGTCAGCGTCTGCCTGGGCGGTGATCATTGCGGGCTTTGGTGCTGCCGTGAATGAGAACCGGACAAATTTGGTTTCAATAACGCTCAGGCCCTCCACCAGGTAGTGGGGGTTGAACGCGACGGTGATGTCATCACCGGAGAGCTGGGCTTCCAGTTCCTCGGACGCCTGGGCGTCTTCACCGGTGCCGGCGTCAAGGTTCAACAGACCCTGGGTGAAGGCCAGCCGGACAGGCGTGTTGCGTTCAGCCACCAGTGACACGCGCCGTACCGCTTCAACGAGTTCCTGGGTCTGCACGGTTGCGTGGATTGGAGTTGAATCCGGGAAGAGCGAGCGGATCTTCGGGTAGTCCCCATCAACCAGCAGCGAGGTGGTGGTACGTCCACCGCTTTCGAACCCGATCAAGCGGCTTTCGTCATCTGCGAGAGCGAGGTGGATATCACCGCTGTTGCCAAGGGTTTTAGCTACCTCGTTCAAGGTCTTGGCCTTGACCAGGGCACTGGTGGAGATTCCCGGATTCACCGGCTTCCACGGCACCTCACGCATGGCAAGACGATAGCGGTCCGTGGCCAAGAGTGTGATGAGGTCATCCTCGATCTCCATCCGAACCCCGGTGAGGATAGGCAAGGTGTCATCCTTGCTGGCTGCAATGATCACCTGGGAGACCGCCTGGGCAAAGGCGTCACCCGGAACTGTTCCACTGACGGTGGGAAGTGATGGAAGCGGCGGATATTCAGCTTCAGGCATCGTCGCCAGGTGGAAGCTGCTTCGGCGGCAGGTCAGTGTGACCTTGTTGCCGTCCGTCTCGACGTCGACAGGGGCTGAGGGAAGGCTGCGGCAAATGTCCGCGAGGAGGCGGCCGGAAACCAGGATGGTGCCTTCGTCACGGATATCTGCCGCAATCTCCAAACGGGCGGAGGTCTCGTAATCAAAGCTCGAAAGGCTGACAGTCCCTGCTTCGGCCTTCAAAAGCAGGCCGGAAAGGACGGGGACAGGCGGCCGCGGAGACAACGATCGGGCTGTCCACGTGACGGCTTCTGCCAGGACGTCCCGATCGACTCTGAACTTCACGGAAGGGTGCCGCCTTTCATTGCTGCTGCGATGGTGTTCCGGAAACTTCCCGCAGGAAGCCCCCAAAGGAGTTGTTCCGACACCTGAACCTGCATGGTCCGTGCTGCCTTGACCACGCAGAAACCCAAGGATGGGAGCGCTGCTGACAGCTTAGCCGGAAGATCAGCGATTAACCCATCCCCCGATTGTCCCCGTCAGGTCCCTCGGGGCCGTCGGCCCTGGTGCGGGGCAGGAGAACGAACTTGTTATTTGAGGGATTTCAAATTTTTGGGATTAGTAGTGTTAATAACTGCTGTGGAAACTGTGGATAACCTCCTCCGGGCGCAGGATCCGGCGGTTAAGCCCTGTTCATGAGCTGTGGGCGGAGCAGGTTTTAAACAGGGTGTGGATGGGGACAACTTTTTTGGCCGTTTTTCGAATCCACAGGCGCCTTAAGGGTTTTAAGCCCATTAACCGCCGTTGTCCCCTTAACTATCCACAGGCTTATCCACATGCATCTGTTAATAAGGTATAGAGGCGAGGTCAGGAATCGCGCTGCTGCTGCTTGATCCGGTTGGTCAGCTCTGTCACCTGGTTGTAGATCACACGGCGCTCGGCCATGAGTTCGCGGATCTTGCGGTCCGCGTGGATCACAGTGGTGTGGTCGCGGCCGCCGAGCTCCTGGCCGATCTTGGGAAGCGACATGTCCGTCAGTTCCCGGCACAGGTACATGGCGATCTGGCGGGCGGTGACGAGGGTCCTGGTGCGGGACTTGCTGCAGAGCTCTTCCATGCTGAGCTTGAAGTAGTCCGCAGTCTGCGTGAGGATCTGGCTCGACGTGATCTCCTGGGCGCCGTCGTCGGTGATGAGGTCCTTGAGGACCATCTCGGCGAGGGCCACATCAACGGGCTGCCGGTTCAGGCTGGCGAAGGCAGTAACCCGGATCAGGGCGCCTTCAAGTTCACGGATGTTGCTCGAGATTTTGGACGCGATGTATTCCAGGGCGTCATCCGGCGCCGAAAGGCCTTCACTCAGGGCCTTTTTGCGCAGGATGGCGATGCGGGTCTCGAGCTCCGGCGGCTGGATATCCGTCAGCAGGCCCCATTCGAAGCGCGATTTCATGCGGTCCTCGAAACCGGCGAGCAGTTTGGGCGGCTGGTCCGAGGTGATGACCACCTGCTTGTTGTTGTTGTGCAGCGAATTGAAGGTGTGGAAGAACTCCTCAAGCGTCCGGTCCTTGCCGGCGAGGAACTGAATGTCGTCAATCAGCAGCACATCCACGTTGCGGTACGTGGTCTTGAAGCTGGCGCCTTCATCGTCGCGGATGGAGTTGATGAAGTCGTTCGTGAATTCCTCTGAATTGACGTAGCGGACGCGGATTCCGCTATACAGGCGCCGGGCATAGTGTCCGATCGCATGCAGCAGGTGTGTCTTCCCCAGGCCGGAGTCACCGTAGATGAACAACGGGTTGTACGCCTTGGCCGGCGCTTCAGCCACTGCGACGGCCGCTGCATGGGCGAAGCGGTTGGAGGAACCGATAACGAAAGTGTCGAAGACGTACTTCGGGTTCAGGCGGCCGAACTCGTGGGAGGTACTGGGCAGCATGGGCTGCGGCTTCTGCTCGATGAGCTGGTCCGGCGAGAAGGAAGGTTCGACGACGGGTTCCGGCTCTACGTGCACAGGCACCAGATCGGTGTCCACGTCGATGGCACAGCGGATGTCCTCGGAGAACACGTTGTGCAGGGCGTCATCCAGAGCGTCCTTGACCTGGGTCTGCAGCACTTCGCGGGTGAGCTCATTGGGAACGGCAACCAGCAGGGTGGAGCCAATCAGGCCCTGGGCCTGGGCCAGGATGACAAAGCCACGCTGCCGCGGGGTAACGCGGTGGTCCTGCTCCAGCAGGGTGATCACGCGCCGCCAGGAACTTCCGACAGTATTGGCGTGGTTGGCTTCGTCTACTGTCATCAATCGGTTCCCTCAAAACTTGCTTTGCCTGCATTGCCTGCAGCCGCAAGTCTTGAACCAGGAGGGGCTCAGCTTCATCCACAGGGTTATGCACAGCACGTGGATAATCGGCTACTGGGCAACTCTAGGGGATGAAAAGCCTAGAAGATAGCTGGCAAGTAGCTTGTGGATAATTACACGGCTGTTGTTCTGAAAACGGGGCTGTGAGCCACTTCATCCACAGGCTGGAAGGGCTGCTTGGCCACAGTTGTGGATACTGCTGCGGCCCTGCTCCGGTTTGACTCGGGGGTTCAAATTGCCCTAACGTTGTGAAGTCCTTTGTGTCCGCTTTTTGGCCCCATCTGAATCTCTCAGACGCAGTGCGTTTGAGCAGCCGGGGGAAGCGTGCATATACAAAACTTAGCGTCGGCCAGTTCTTCCCCTTACTGATCGGGTGGGCGCACCTTTGATCCACTGGAGTAACTAACGTGAGCAAGCGGACTTTTCAGCCGAATAACCGCCGTCGAGCCAAGAAGCACGGCTTCCGCCTTCGTATGCGTACCCGTGCCGGTCGCGCCATCCTGGCAGCCCGTCGTGGCAAGGGCCGTACCGAGCTGTCGGCGTAAATACTGACTCGTCGGTAGACATTTCTTTGCGAGTTTAAGGTGCTGGCCACCCGCAACCGTTTGAGGACTGCAACCGATTTTTCAACAACTGTACGTTCCGGTGTCCGCAATGGACGCCGGAACGTAGTGTTATATACGGCAGCCATTGCTGCTGACGAACCAAGCCGGATCGGGTTCATCGTTTCCAAAGGTGTCGGGAACGCTGTGGTCAGGAACCTCGTTAAGAGGAGACTGAGAGAAGCAGGTGCTGCCTCGCTGCGCGAGTACGGTACCGGGTTTGCCATAGTGGTCCGGGCGCTTCCTGCGTCCGCGTCCGCAAGCTGGGATCAGCTGTTGTCGGATTACAACGCCGCACTGGCAGCGACTATGACCCGGCTGGCTGGCCGCCCTGCACGGGCTGCTGCTAACGGTTCGGCCGATACAACACAGGAGGGGACACTGCGTGCGTAACGCCACCGCCGTCGTCGTCACCTATCTCCTTCCTGCTGCTGCCGCTGCCGGGAGGTTCCTCTGGAACCTGCCCCGCAACACTCTTATCCTTTTGCTGACTGCCTACCGCAAGGTGATCTCTCCCTTGTACGGCCAGGTCTGCCGATTCTTCCCTTCATGCTCGGCCTATGCCCTTGAAGCTGTTACCGTCCATGGCGCCGTCAAGGGGAGCTGGCTGGCCGCCCGCCGCCTCGGCCGCTGCCATCCATGGAACGCCGGTGGTGTGGATCATGTCCCCGCCGGCCACCGGGAATGGCCTGCCAGCCAGACCCCCACAATTGTTGTGCTGAACAACCCGGACAAGTACCTGGCTGCTCGGACTGATGGAGAAGGCCGCACTGCGGCCTGACGAATAGGGATAAGTATGGACTTCTTTGAAACAATCATGTTTCCGTTCAAGTGGCTTGTGTCCATCATCATGGTGGGCTTCCACGAGGGCCTGACTGCTATTGGCCTGCCTGAGGCCTCGGGCTGGACCTGGACGCTGTCCATCATCGGGCTGGTGCTGGTGATCCGTGCCGCCCTTATCCCCGTCTTCGTCAAGCAGATCAAGGCACAGCGCGGCATGCAGCTGCTGCAGCCGGACCTGAAGAAACTTCAGGACAAGTACAAGGGCAAGACCGATCAGCTGTCCCGCCAGGCCATGGCGCAGGAACAGATGGCGATGTACAAGAAGCACGGGACCAACCCGTTCTCCGCGTGCTTGCCCATGCTGATCCAGATGCCGTTCTTCTTTGCGCTGTTCACGGTGTTGTCCGGTATTTCGACGGCCAGCCGCGAAGGCGAGGGCATCGGCGCCATGAGCCACGAGCAGGTGGTTCAGTTTGACCAGTCCACCATTTTCGGTGCCCCCCTGTCGGCGACCCTGCTCCATGGCACACCCCCTGGTGGCAACGTGGTGGCAGTCTGGATCCTCTCCATCCTGATGATCCTGGCGATGACAGCTTCGCAGTTCATCACGCAGAAGCAGATTATGGCCAAGAACATGTCTGAAGAGGCCATGGCCAGCCCCTTCATGCGCCAGCAAAAGATGATGCTCTACATCCTGCCCATCGTTTTCGGTGTGGGCGGCATCAACTTCCCCATCGGTGTCCTGATCTACTGGACCACCACCAACCTCTGGACCATGGGCCAGCAGTTCTTTGTCATCCGCCGCATGCCGACGCCGGGATCCCCCGCTGCCAAGGCCCTCGCCGAGCGCCGTGCCGCCAAGGGCCTCCCGGCCCTCTCCATCCTTGGCGGCAAGAAGGACGATGACGCCGACGCCGCTGCGGCCGCTGCTGCCGTGGCACAGGCCAAGGGACAGCGCATCCAGCCACAACGCAAGAACAGGAAGAAGAAGTAATGTCAGCCGAAAGTACCGAACACGCCCTTTCCGATGAGATCATCGACGATCAGGACGAGTCCGCGGCAGAGGACAACTCCGCCCCCAAGGTGTCCTCGGCCAGCCGGCTCGAGGAAGAGGGCGACGTTGCAGCTGATTACCTCGAGGAACTCCTGGACATTGCAGATATTGACGGTGACATAGACATAGAGGTCCGCAACGGCCGCACCTACATCTCGATCGTTACGGAAGAAGAGTCCGACACCCTGGACAGCCTGGTGGGAGAGGACGGCGAAGTCCTGGAAGCTTTGCAGGAACTGACCCGGCTCTCGGTGTTGTCCGCTACGGAGAACCGGTCCAGGTTGGTGCTGGACATCAACGGCTACCGGCAGGAACGCACGGGCCACCTTCAGAAGATCGCCGAAGATGCGGCAGCTGCTGTAAAGGAGACAGGCGAAGCTGTTGCTCTCGAACCGATGAGTGCTTATGAGCGGAAGATCGTTCACGACGCCGTCGCTGATCTGGGCCTCGTGAGCGAGTCCTAGGGCGAAGGCGCCGGACGCCACATTGTTGTATCCGCGGACTAGAGGATTGCTGATTCCCTGATCATGGTTGACATCACTGCAGCTGAGCTTCTGGCGGCTGAAAAGATTTTCGGTGACCGACTGGACCTCGCGAAGCGGTATGTGGAGCACCTGGCCACCTCTGGGACGGAGCGTGGTCTGATCGGGCCACGGGAGATTCCCCGCTTGTGGGGACGGCACGTCCTCAACTGCGCGGTCATTGAGAGTGAGATTGCGCAGGGAAGCCACGTAGCCGACGTGGGCAGTGGCGCCGGGCTGCCAGGCCTTTGCCTTGCAATCGCCCGCCCTGACCTGGAGCTTACCCTGATCGAACCGCTGGAGCGCAGGGTGATCTGGCTGCAGGAAGTGGTCGACGACCTGGACCTCGATAACGTGACCGTCATGAGGACGCGTGCTGAACTTGCCGTCGGGCATGTGGAGGCTGACGTTGTGACGGCACGCGCGGTATCTGCACTGACCAACCTCGCAAGCCTTACTATTCCCCTGCTTGGCGGCCATGGCGAGGTTGTTGCCATCAAGGGCCGCAGCGCGGCCGAGGAGATCGAAAAGGCCGCCAAGGTTATCCGAAAACTGGGGGGCGTTCAGACATCTGTCGTCACGGTGGGCGACAACCTGCTGGAAGAGCCCACCACTGTAGTGCGCATCGTTGTGAACAAGTCCCAAAAGAAGGCCTAGGGTAGGCCCGGCGGCCACAGTCTGCCGGGGTAAGCAGTTAGGCTAGTCAACGGCAGCAAAAACAGCTGAACGAGAGTGAGTGTGCCCCAGTGACCAGTAGCGAAGCCTCCACGCAACGGATACCGCCGTTCGTGTCATTGGGGTCAGCGCGTTCTTTCGCTGGTGCTGCATCCGCTTCGTCAGGTTTTTCGTCTAATCAATCGAAAAAGGTAGCACCGTCTTCGGCGGGCGCCGTTTCACGTGAAACAACGTCTACCGGTAGGGCAAACATCATCGATGCCATAGACGACACAAGTCCAATTGCCCGCGAACTGGCGCACGAGACCCGCAGGCGCGAACGGCTCGTGGGGCGCCAGTTGCCGCGTCCCGAGAAGACGCGCATTTTCACCGTGTCCAATCAAAAGGGTGGCGTAGGCAAGACCACCACCACGGTCAACATCGCCGCCGCCCTTGCCGCTGCCGGACTGAATGTTCTGGTCATTGACATTGACCCCCAGGGCAACGCTTCCACTGCGTTGGGCATAGAGCACCACGCAGACGTGGACAGCATCTATGACGTCCTGATCAACGATGTTCCTCTTTCTGATGTAGTGGCGCAGTGCCCGGATATCGGAAACCTCATCTGTGCACCGGCAACCATTCACCTGGCCGGTGCGGAAATTGAGCTCGTGTCACTCGTGGCGCGCGAGCAGCGGCTACGCAGGGCAATCGATGTTTACGCGAAGACGCGTGAAAAGAAGGGCGAAGAACGCCTGGACTACATCTTCATTGATTGCCCTCCGAGCCTCGGCCTCTTGACGGTCAACGCGTTCTGTGCGGCGAGCGAAGTCCTCATTCCGATCCAGTGTGAGTACTACGCACTGGAAGGGCTGAGCCAGCTCCTCAAAAACATCGAGATGATCCAGAAGCATCTCAACGCTGACCTTGTGGTGTCCACCATCCTCCTGACCATGTACGACGGCCGGACCAACCTCGCTGCCCAGGTTGCCGCCGAGGTCCGCCAGCACTTCCCCGAACAAGTACTGTCCGCGGTGGTGCCGCGCTCGGTCCGCATCTCGGAGGCTCCGAGCTACCAGCAAACCGTGATGACGTACGATCCCTCATCCAGTGGAGCCCTTTCTTACCTGGAAGCCGCTGCTGAAATAGCGGAACGCTAAAACTTCAAGAACTGCAACAACTGGAGCGCGGTAAGGCCGTGCTCTACCACTGGAGGGATTTACCCATGAGCGAGAAGCGACGGGGCCTAGGCCGCGGTTTGGGCGCACTGATTCCGAGTTCCGCCGGTGCGAACGGGGCCGGCAACGGTGCAGCGGTCTCACGGCCCGTCGATCTCTTCTTTCCCGAGGGGCGCAGGAAGACTTCCGAGCCGGAGGAAGTCGATGCTTTGTCGACGCAGGAGTCGGTCCTGAAGGTGACGACGCCGGGTAAATCAGGGTCCATAAAAAGGTCTCCAGCCAAGGCAACCAGCAACTCGCCGGCCAAGACGTCTGCAGCGAAATCATCCGCGCGGCAGGCACCGACGTCAGCCCCCACTCCCGTGGACTCCACTGACGAGCCGGCAGGGAACAGCGCCGGCAGCACTCAGGACGCCGACGAGCCCACCGTAAAGAGTGGGGCTGAGGCATCTGACACCGCCACAACGGACTCGTCAAAGGCGGACCAGGCGGAGCTTGTGGATGCCGCCGCTGGTGATTCGTTTGATTCCTTTGCAACGGACACTGGTGTGGAACTGGTGCAGGTCCCGGGAGTCCGTTTTGCGGAAATACGCGTCTCCGACATCCACCCAAACCGGAAACAGCCTCGTGCGGTCTTTGATGAGGACGACATGGCGGAGCTTGTGCACTCAGTTCGCGAAGTCGGTGTCCTCCAGCCCATTGTGGTTCGGAATTCAACCGAAGTGGGTGGAGAACCGTTTGAGCTCGTCATGGGTGAACGGCGGTGGCGTGCTGTACAGGCCGCTGGACTCGAAACCATCCCCGCCATCATCCGGGACACCACCGATGATGATCTGCTGCGGGATGCACTGCTCGAGAACCTTCACCGAAGCCAGCTGAACCCGTTGGAAGAGGCTGCTGCCTACCAGCAACTCCTTGAGGACTTCGGTACTACCCACGAACAGCTGGCCGACCGCATAGGCCGTTCGCGCCCGCAGGTGTCCAACACCCTCCGGCTTCTGAAGCTGCCTGCTTTGGTTCAGCGAAGGGTTGCGGCCGGCGTGCTGTCTGCGGGCCACGCACGCGCCCTCCTGGCGCTTCCTGACGCAGCTGCGATGGAACGGCTTGCCCAGCGCATTGTGGCCGAGGGAATGTCTGTGCGCGCTACAGAAGAAGCCGTGGCTCTGTACCAAGACCCTGCCAAGCCGGCCAAGAACAACATTCCGCGTCCTGGTGCGCGCCACGAGCGCCTTGATTACCTGGCGTCGTCGCTTTCCGATCGGTTGGACACGAACGTGAAGATCTCGCTGGGCGTTCGTAAGGGCCGAGTAAGCATCGAATTTGCCAGTGTTGAGGATCTTAACCGAATCATGGACGTGCTCGCTCCTGGTTCGGAGAACTAATAGTCCTGGCGCCGGCGTTTTACTGCTTCTAGCGGGTTCCCATAACCCGGTGACAGGCGCGTCTGCTATTGGCTAATGGCAGGAAACTAACGTTGTTCAATGCTCCGCTGCAAGACTTGCAGTGGAGCCTTCATTCAGTTGGGCCCACTCAACGTATGCCTGGGCATCGAGATCAAATTTTCATAGTGCTCGTCTGCGCCTTGTAGGTCCCCGTTATCGGACTACGAAGTCTGCCTCCTTCCATTTGTGGTCGTAGCGACTTTTGGGCTTAGAGTTGCTGTTTCACGTGAAACAGCGGATGCGATTCATGTGGACTGTTGCTCGTTGTGCTTTCGGCCACTAGGGCAGAGCGGCCACGAAGTTTCTCCGTGCTTTTCCGGACAAGAACCGCTGCTGGCGTTACTGGGGGATTGGTCCGGAACTCCCCCAGCACTTATGGCCGGAGTACCGTAAACACGAGGAGGTGCAGCACATGACGCAGACCTGGTCTTTTTCTGCGGTTGGAGATCTACTGCGGATAGTGGCTGCAGCTATATCAATTTCAGGCTTAGCTTTGACTACGATTGCTATCGGCGCGAGCAGTAGCCTCGGTGCAAGGGCGACTAGGGCATGTTCTGGCCCGACGTTCCTTAGAGTGGGCGTAGGTGTTTCACGTGAAACGTTCCTCCGTGATGTGTTTTGAGACGGACACTCGGGCTCGCGAACGTGGAGACTCCTAAGGTGTGAAGCTCTTAGGCTAGTCGCCCAAGGGGAAGGTGCCTACGCCGTCACTGCTACTGGCCTCTCCACAATCAGGGAACGGGTGTTCTTTGCAGGGGGCAACCTAGCTGGCCAGGCTCTTATGGCTGACGCACTCGATTCAGATGCCGTAGCTCATCTTCTTTTGAGTCGACCTGCGGGGTCACCCTAGGTATTAGCGCCAGCGAACACTCCTAGCGAGCTATCCGCAAGTGATGGGGCACCCGCTCACCTAGTCGGGGCGCCTCAATCTATTTGCAGAGATTGAGACAGACAGTCATCGAACTTGCGGTATTCTTGCGATACAGCGCTGCGCGTGCGGCCTGCCCGTACTTTCAGCGGCTGCTCTACGCCGTAGCCGAGCCCTTCACTGCTGCCACGATTAATCCGCATGGCTGTCCCGTGCGCGGGCAAGTCGGCATTCATGCAGGATATTTTCCGCTCAGTTCGGCTAGCCCAATGGTAATAGGCGACATAAGGACGCGGGCACTCTTGGTGACCCGTGCACGTGGCATTTCCCTATTGCGGCCACAAGCCTACCCACCCATCGTTTTTTACGCTCGCTGGGTTTCACGTGAAACATCCGTAGCAACTTTTGTTGTCGTGAAATACGGGTTACAGCTAGCCATTGGAGGGTGCTAAGACATGAACCGCAAAGCGCCAGCGGCGGCTGTCGTGCCCTCAAGTAGAGAGAATCGAAGGGCAGCTGTCCTTCCGCCTAGTGTTGCGTTGAGATCGGTGGTCCCTACTACATCGCAAGGCAGTGGCTGCTGTTATGCCTTCCTCGCGCAGCATTAGTCTTTAGTAGCTCGATAAGGCGCTTGGGTGGTGTTGAACCGTCAGACAGGGTCCTGGATCGCTGTATCTGCCTTAACCGTTCCGGTAGATACACAACAGCAGCGCGCTTGGGCCAGTACCCCCGCAGCTAAGCAGTATTTTGCATTACCAATCCCTCACTGACGGCCGCCGGGACGATGCCCTTATTATTGCTCAAGGATCGACCGGACATTTGGTTCCTGCTGGGGACAAACCAGGTGCCTTGCTGGCCTATTAGCGGGGTCCTTGACAGCGACGTATTGCGGCCTCAGTTCAGCCGCAGAGGAGAGACTGGAAGGCTAGCCACGGCCCTCGACTCAAGCAGTGGTGAGGTGGAGCGGGCCAGCACGTCGACTCACCTTCACCTCCTAGTATTCGCGGGCTACATCTATACATGTCCAGCAATAATCAGTGACTTAGCAGCCGTGGCTTCGTGTGGAAAAGTGCTGTGGATAACACTGTGGATACCTACGGCGACTGACCTGCGCGTTAGCCGGTTTGCGCTTTCGCCCGCCCCACACGTCTCAGGTCGCGTACTCTTACGTGCGTGCCCGTTTCACGTGAAACACGCACCCCATTCACGTGCACAGCTGCCGTTGCCCCGCCGCAACGCCCAACGCAGCTCCTAAGAAGCCGGATTAGGTTTACCAAGGAGCCGGCTTATGCGTTTTCCGGTCCCGGCCTATGCACGGGGCACTCTCACACTCCCGACAGCAGCCGGCCTTAACCCCACAATAAGCACGCGACCTCCGCTGGCAGCGAGGAGTGAGGACCGTAAGACTTCTGACCGATTGTGGATAACTGTGGGGACAAGCGGTAGCTCGCTTGTGGATAACTTTGTGGAAAGAGGCACCCGAGTCTACGAGCAGCGGTGCAGGAGGTTGTCCCAGCGGCAAATGGGCTAGTTTCATTGATGGCAGGGACGGGCGTGCAAGTGGGTCTGGCGTGGACACCCCCTTGCGCCTTGCAGACCATCGCGGTCGAAGTTGCTTACACTGGTCAGCACGATTGCCTTAGAGGCCAGGTAGCTGCATGCCACCCTTTCCCGTGGGCTTAGTCCACTTGTGTGGAGCTGCTCCCAGGCTAGTTCTCTTGTTTAGAACGATCGGCTATAAGCGGGCTTTTCATTACGCATTACGCATAGTACTTCCAGGGGTATATAGCTGCTCAGTGCTCTTTCTCAATCCGGTGGGACAGTGCTGATGATGCGCCGCTGCGCCATCTTCTCAGTAGTGCCTCCAGTGGTCGTGTTTCCGACCAGTCACCTGGTCGTAGTGTCCATCTGTCAGTCGGCGGTAGATCTGTCGCTAGGTTGTTCACCAGAACACCGCTCTTCGCTCTGCCGCAGGCGATGTTCCACGTGAAACCACTTTATTGATGGGTCTCAGCCGAGCATACCGTTGTTGCCGATTGTGGTTTAGTCGCCCGCCCTTGCAGGCCACAACGAGCCGTACGCATGCTCTAAATCCTTTGGTACTGCTGCACTGTCGTTCGACTGTTAGCGGTTTCCCGAAGTAAAGACCAACCCCGGGTCGTGGTTGCAGCTGTGCACACCTCGCGTTTTGGTCCAGCACTTATACAGTTGAGGCACGCCGATAGCAGGGTCAGAAAAAGCAATGATGGGAGGAGTAATTTCGACCCTCAAGGATAAGAGCAGGCCTCCGGTCCATATAACTAAGCTCGCCCCTCCCGTTTTCTTTACTTTAACCGCAGATCATTGCCGCCGCGGAAGGTGCGGTTGCGCTGCTGAATGACTGGTCGTGCTATCGGTCGTACGTCTGCACGTCTTCCGTGTGCAGCGGATGTTGGGACTGTCGAATGTGTGCTGCAAAGAGTGCACTGCCGAAGCGGGCGCCTTAACTCAACGCGCTCCTCTTCCTAGCTGTTTCACGTGAAACGCCGGTGTGTACCTTGGCGCTCAACCTAGTCTTACCCATACAGGGCATGCGAGGTGTGGCAAAACGTCGCACTACTCTGGATGGAGGGTCAGGTGGTCTTGAGTGCTTACAATTACCTGCAATTGGAGGCCACCCAGACGCAAAGAAGCTCCGTGTATGGATCTTTCGTGGGCACCCAGGAGTCTACGCTACTGAGACTCAACAAAGTAGGCGCCGCATGTCGACTCCGCGCGGGTACGAAACGTGCCGCGAATCATCAAAGTGGCCGTCTTTGCTGTTGTGCAACGCCATGTAGGGCATCACCAACTTCCCGCGAAGGGGCGCCGCCGTTTCACGCGAAACATGAGAATGGTGTGCACCGGTGTCCACTCGTTGTGGCGCTGCGAAAAGCTGGAGTAGCTGTGCAGCCGTTGCCAATGACCACTGAAACCGCCCTCTTGTTCCTGTTTCACGTGAAACAGGAAGAGTGGGCCGAGGTACTTATGCACTAGTTCAACGGCGTCCACCGCATTACCAAGAGGCTTCTTCCCTGCCGTGGCGAACCCGCTCTAAGCCCTGGTCAAGGATTAAGACAGAGCTCAAAACTAGCAATCTTCTGCAGTTGCGCCCTTGTCTGAGTGCCAAGGCCATGCCTAGGTACACAAAAAAGTGGCCACCGCTGCGAGGCGGTGGCCACTTCCAAGTACCGGACTTCGTCCGCTGCTGCGCTCCTAGGAAAGGACGTCAGCAAATTCCTTCTCGAAGAACTGCTTTGGCTTTGCCCCGATGACGGTGCTCTTTACTTCCCCGCCCTGGAACAGGTAAACGGCGGGAATCGAAGTGATTCCGTACTCAGCGGCAATACCCGGATTGTCATCGACGTTCAGCTTCACAACGTCAACCTTCTCGCTGTACTCGACAGAAATCTCGTCCAGGATGGGACCCAGCTTGCGGCAGGGGCCGCACCACTCGGCCCAGAAATCCACGATAACCGGCTTATCCGAGGACAAAACGTCCGTACCGAAGCTTGCGTCTGTTACGTCTTTCGCATTGCTCATAGCTTTATCTCTTTTCTCGTGTAGCGCTTACGGACTTAGGCGGGCAGGTCTGCGAGGTAATGCTCAACGTCGAGAGCGGCAACACAGCCGGAACCCGAAGCTGTAATGGCTTGACGGTAGGTGGGGTCGATAACGTCTCCAGCCGCGAAAACGCCCGGCAAACTGGTCCTGGAACTGCGGCCAGCCACGGCAATCGTGCCCTCGGGCGTCAAATCCAGGACGCCCTTAACCAGATCAGTACGGGGGTCATTGCCGATAGCCACGAATACGCCAGTTACGGCCAGGTCGGATACGGAACCGTCCATGAGGTTCTTCAACTTCAGACCGCTGACCTTCTGGTCTCCAACCACGTCTTCCACGGTGCTGTTCCAAACGAAGTTGATCTTCTCGTGCGCCAGGGCGCGGTCAGCCATAATTTTCGAGGCCTTGAGCGAATCACGGCGGTGGACAACCGTTACCGACTTCGCAAACTTGGTGAGGAACAGTGCCTCTTCCATCGCTGAATCTCCCCCACCAATGACCGCGATGTCCTGGTCCTTGAAAAAGAAACCGTCGCAGGTTGCACACCAGCTGACGCCGTGCCCTGACAGCCGCTTTTCGTTGGGCAAGCCCAACTCGCGGTAGGCGGAGCCGGTGGAGAGAATAACTGCCTTTGCCTGGAAGCTCTCACCCGTGGCAATGGTGACTGTCTTTACCGGACCTTCGAGCTGCAGCGAAGTGACGTCCTCGAACTGTATGTCGGTACCGAAGCGTGCTGCCTGCTTCTCGAAGTTCTCCATCAGGTCCGGTCCCATGATGCCCTCCGGGAAGCCCGGGTAGTTCTCCACATCTGTGGTGTTCATCAGTTCACCGCCGGCAGTGACAGAACCTGCCAACAACAGGGGCTTCAGGTTGGCGCGGGCAGTGTAGACAGCTGCCGTGTATCCAGCCGGGCCGGAGCCGACGATGATGACATCACGTACATCTGACGTGGTGCTTTCTGTGATGGTCACGGAACGGTGAACCTCTTCCTTTTTGACGCGCCCCGCTTTGGAGGCCGGCCACATGGCACAACTGATACTGCAGCCTGAATATTCCGGCCCCTGGCGCAACGGAATGCCGGCGGGAAGCAGTAAGCGAACTCCGCGAGACGCTCTTTCAAGGTTACCGCCCTGCAGCAAAGCCAAGCACCGCAGAGTAATCTCCGCCGCAGGTGTTGCGGAGCGAGCGCAATCCGTGGGGGTTACTGAACCTTTACCTCGGCCAGCCGAAGGCCATAACCGTAGCGCGTCTTGGGCGCCGCCAGCCTTGGCAGGGAGTTGATCGAAACGATAACGTACTGGGCCTGTACGGGTTCTGCCAGGGGCATGTTCAGGTCTGCCGACGTAAAGCTGTTCGTGCCCACCGCCTTCGCTCCGTCCAGGGAGGGCTGGCTGTTGGTGTACACCGTGATGTTTCCGCCGGAGCCACCAAGCTGCGAAAGTGTGACGGATGAAACGGTTGCCGGGTTTTCCAGCTTTACCACCAGCGGCACGCCCTGGGCGGCCAGGCCGCCCCAGTTTTCGCTCGCGAATTCCATGTCGGACCAGTAGCTCGCGGCGTTGCCGTCGTACGCCTTGATGAGGTCACGGTCAAAGGTGGCCGCGAAATCGAAGTTGCCCTGCCGGCTGACGCTTTCAATCGCGGGCGGGACTGCGGGCGGCGCCGACGTGGGTGCCTGGGTTGGTGCAGCGGAGCCTGCGGGAGCGCCAGCGTTCGTGGCAGGAGCGGACGGGTTGGCTTGAGGTTCGGGGGCGAAAAGGCTGCCCAGGTTGGTAACGGTGAAGACAAGGCCGGCAATCAGGACAACGGCCAGCAGCCCGCCCACAAGCCAGCGCATGGAACGGGGTTCACGTGCAGGGGCGTCCCGGTCGTCGTAGTCGTCCTGCTCCACGTGGGACGGGGCGGCAGCAGAGGAAGCGGCTGCCGGAGCCGCCGCGCGGGCAAATACGGCGGAGGACTTTTTCTTTACCGCCCGGTCATGTTCTACCGGCGCATCCTCGTGGCGGTCCTGGCCGTCAACGCTGGCGTAGTCGTCCTCGGACCAGAGGGACACCTTCGGCTTGGCCGTTTCAGGCGCCTGTGCCGGCTTTAAAGGGGAGGCAGCGCTGACAGCAGCCGGGTCTCCCGCGGGCCGTGTCGAAGGGCCAACGGGCTGTGTCAAAGGGCCGGCAGGGCGGGCGGAAGCGTGTGAAGCCGCAGCCCCGGCAGCAGCGCCGCCAAGGGCAGCACCGCCCAGCGGAGACGCACCGGCAGGCTTGCGGGCAGCGGGTGCCGCAGCCGGACGGACGGGAGCTTGCGGGGGCACCACGGGCGCGGGACGGAAAGGATCAACCTGGCTGGGGTGCCGCTCTCCGTAGTTGATGTAACCTGCTTCTACATGGTCTTCGTCGTCATAGGGCTCGGGTTCATGCGACCGCGGCTGCCCAAAGATTTCACTTCCAAGGGTGTCCGTAAAAAAGGGCTCCACGTACGGAGGATTGGACGCCACCACGAGGTCCAGCAGGTCCGCCGCGGACGTGTGGTTGGTGATCAGGTACGTGGCATCCTCAGTCACGCCGAGGTCAAGAACCTGAACAGTCCCGGGGCGTTCACCGGTGGCTACTTCCCGGGCGCTCTGCGCAACCTGCTCGGTGTTCTGAGGTCCGGCAACCAGGATGCTGACGGGTCGGTTGAGAACCTGGTCCACACCGTCCAGCACCAGATCGTGGTCGTGCGAGGCCAATACAGTGGCTGTGACCTTGTAACGGCCGCCCAGTACTGATCCGACATCGATCGGGTTGGACACGTGTTCCTCCTAGACTGTCCGGGATCGCCGGCTCGGATGACGCAACCACCGTTCAAGGGGCCGCCGGAGAGCTGACCCTTGAATGCAACTACCCCTGTTCCCTTTCGATCCTAGCCGATGGCGCCCGGCGCCCCGCGGACAAAGACAGCGGCAAACCGGGCAAGCATCACTTTTTCCGGGGCCGCCGGGGCTTGAAGTGTGGGTTCTCGCCGGACTTCCCCTGGAAGGTCCGCCGGCCCGGAAGCGGGATCTGATCGCGCAACAGACCGCCGCGTGCGGTGCCGGGATGATCCTCGCCGGGAAGATAGGCACTCGAACCCACGGAGCCGCGGCCGCCGTCGGCATCCTGCCTTTGGCCGGCGCGCTCCGGAACCGGCCCGGCACGGAAGGAAACGGCGTCGAATTCACCTGAGATGCGCGGGATGAGGCCCGTATCAACCGACGTGGTGGCCCGCTCCGGCGCGGGGCGGCGGGGCTCCCCGGAGGGCGCGCCAGGTGAAGTGTCCGACGGCGGGGTCCCGCCTTCCGCCGCAGGCGGATCTTGCCGGCCGCGTCCCAGCCGCCCGAGCAGGGGACGAAGCAGGTCGCGAAGTTCCGAGACCCGGAGCAGCTTGAGCAGGACGAAATACACCAAAAGCATGACGGGACCCACCACGATAACCGTGATCAGCGCTGCGAGCCGGTCGCGCCAGGCAAACCCGTCCGGGCTGTAGCTGCCCATCAGCCAAAGCGCTCCTGCGCCCGCAATTGCCGAACCCAGCGCGGCATAGCCCATCCGGATATAGGAGTTGGCAATCCGCGGGCCGTCCAGATGCCCCAGGAGCCGCCGCAGGAAGTAGGCGCTGATAACTACGGAAAGGATGTTGCCCACCATGTACAGCACGGCGATGGCGTAAATGATCTGGTTCACCGGCAGGAACTGGATGGCGAATGCCCCCGCCACGTAAACAACTGCCAGGAGCAGCTGGATGTAGAAGGGGGTCCGGGCGTCCTCGTTGGCGTAAAAGACCCGCGACATCATGAAGTTGGCGCTCATGAACGGTGTGCTGAGCGCGAGGATGGTCAGCGTCTGGGCCAGCATCACGCCGTCCTGGCGCAAGCCGCCTGAGAAGAACATGCCGAGCGGGCCCGCCAGGGCAAAGAGTGCCAACGCGCCGAAAACTGTGGCAACGGCCATGGTCCGGAGTCCGTGCGAGAGGGCATCGCGCAGTTCGGCACGGTTGCCGTCCTGGGACGCACGGGTCATGCGGTTGAACAGGACCGTGGCGAGGGACAGGGCAATGATGGAATGCGGCAGCAGGTACAGCTGGCTGGCCACTTCCAAAACGGCGTTGCCCGGCAGCATGGCAGCAGCGGGATCCCCCGCCTGCTGCAGCCGTATGCGCTCGGCGCCGGGAATGGTGGCTATGCGCATGACGTAGAGGAAGCCGAGCTGCCCGACGGCGGCAGTCAGCAACGTCCACACGCTGAGCTTGGCCGCCTGGCCAAGTCCCACTCCCCGCCAGCCGAACCGCGGCCGCAGCCCCAGTTTCAGCCGGATCACGGGGATCATGAGGATGGCGGTCTGCGACACCACACCGATAGTGGAGAATCCGGCTACGAACAGGGTCTGGGTGTCACCCCAGTTCTCCAGGGTGTGGGGACTGAATTCGTTGGTGCCGAAAATCCAGATGAACATGCCCAGCCCGGCTATGGCCACCACGTTATTGAGGATGGGCGCCCACATGGCCGGCCCGAAAGCGCCGTTGGCATTGAGGATCTGGGTGAGGAGGGCATAAAGGCCGTAGAAGAAGATTTGCGGCAGGCACCAGAAGGCGAACGTAACCGCCAGTGCCTTCTGCTGCGGGGAGTATCCCTGGGTGGTGAGTTCAATGACCCACGGCGCCGCCAAAGTAACCAGCGCCGTCAGTCCCAGCAGGAGCAGGACTGCCAATGTCAGCAGCCGGCTGATGTAGTCCGCTCCCCTGTCGGGAGCCTTGCTGGCTTTGATTATCTGCGGAACGAGCACTGCGTTGAACACGCCGCCGGCCACCAGCAGGAAGATCAGGTTGGGCAGGTTGTTGGCGTTGATGAACGTGTCATTGACCGTGGAACCGAGTCCCAGAGCTGTGCCGAGCATCCAGGTCTTGCCGAATCCCAGGAAGCGCGAAACCAGGGTTCCGGCGGCCATGATGGCGCTTGACCTGGTCTCGCCTGCCTGCGCCGCGGCGGCTTGTCCAGCCTCCGCGGAACCGCCGTCGGTAGAGACAATTTCTGCCGGCGCCCCGTCAACGGGTCCGCCGTCCAGTGGTGCCCCGTCCATGGGCGGGCCGGCCAGGTGTGCACGGTCAGTGGATGTGTCGTGGCCGGGCACACCGTGGGGAGCGCCGCCGGCGCGGCCGGACTGATCGGAAGGAGAATTGGAAGCTGACATCGAGTTCATCGTCTCACCCGTGGGCGCCTATCACGGCAATGCCGGCACAGCTGTGCCGCCTAGAGGTGTTCGGGCAGGACTTCGCGGGCCAAGTCGGCGATGCGCCGTTCGTTCGGGAAGGACAGCTTGCGCGCGAGTTCCTGGATGGGAACCCATGCAACATCCACCGCTTCCTGGTCCGGATCATTCTCGATAGTCAACTCACCGCCGGTGGCGCGCAGGAGATAGTGGTGGACCGTCTTATGCACGCGGTGGCCGCTGACCGTGAACCAGTAATCGATGCTTCCGAGCGGTGCGAGGATATCCCCCTCGATGCCGGTCTCTTCGGCGATTTCCCGGACTGCGGCCTGCTCGTTGTTTTCCTTGCCCTCCGGATGACCCTTGGGCAGGCACCATTCGAGGCGTCCGCCGCGGTTAAGGCGGGCGATAATGGCCACCCTCAGCTCGGCGTCGGATGTGTCCACCACGACGCCGCCGGCGGAGACTTCCTCCACCGTGGGCAGCGAGGCCGGTGCCGAGTGCTGGGCAGGTGCAACGTGCGCACCAATTGCCGACGGCAACGGTGCGTTTGTCCTCCTGCCTGGAGCGCTCGGTACTGGATGGGCCATGGAGTCCACTCTAACGACTGTTGCCCGTTCGTGATGACCGGAACATGACACGAACATGGACTGCAGATGAGGCGCATTCCCGGTGGCGGACGGAATGCGCGGAACTTGACGGTATTTTGGCCTGCGCCGCCGCTGGTTTCTGACAAGCTTAAGTAACTATGGCGCACGCACATCACGAGACTGAATCCCACACCGTCGATTTCCAGGTGGACCCGGTGGTCCTGGAGCTCGGCCAGCGTTTTGTGGACGCCGGCCACGAACTGTCGCTGGTGGGCGGCCCGGTGCGTGACCTTTTCCTGGGCAGGACCTCACTGGACCTGGACTTCACCACCGACGCCACGCCGGACCAGACAGTGGCCCTCATCAAAAAGTGGGCGGACAACTACTGGGAGATTGGCCGCGCTTTTGGGACCATCGGCATGCGCAAGGCCGGCTTCCAGATTGAGGTAACCACCTACCGCGCCGAGGCGTACGATCCGGAATCGCGGAAGCCCGTGGTGGCGTTCGGCTCCTCCCTGACCGATGACCTGCTTCGGCGCGACTTCACCATCAACGCGATGGCCCTGAAACTGCCCTCCCTGGAGCTCGTGGATCCGTTTGGCGGCGTGCGCGACCTGCACGCCTCCATCCTGGCCACGCCCGGCTCCCCCCAAGCGTCCTTCTCCGACGATCCGCTGAGGATGATGCGTGCCGCCAGGTTCGCGGCGCAGCTGGGTGTTTCCGTCCACGACGACGTCCGACAGGCCATGAGCCGGATGGCAGAACGGATCACCATCATTTCCGCGGAACGGGTGCGGGACGAACTCACCAAGCTCATCTGCGGTGCCCGGCCTCGGGTCGGCGTGGACCTGCTGGTGGACACCGGCCTGGCCGAGTTCGTGCTGCCCGAAGTCTCCGCCCTCCGGCTCGAATCGGATGAGCACCACCGGCACAAAGACGTGTACCAGCATTCGCTGCAGGTGCTGGAACAGGCAGCGGAGCTGGAAACGGATACAGAAGGCCCCGTGCCGGCGCCTGATTTCGTGCTGCGTTTCGCAGCGCTGATGCACGACGTCGGCAAGCCGGCTACGCGCCGGTTCGAACCGGGCGGCGCGGTCAGCTTCCGCCATCACGACATGGTGGGTGCGAAACTCACCTCCAAGAGGATGAAGGCGCTGAGGTTCGACAACGACACCATCAAAGCCGTCACGCGCCTCGTGGAGCTGCACATGCGTTTCTACGGCTACGGCGAGGCCGGCTGGAGCGATTCCGCTGTACGCCGCTACGTGACCGACGCAGGGCCGCTCCTTGAACGGCTGCACCGGCTGACCCGTTCAGATGTGACCACCCGCAACCAGCGGAAGGCCGAGCGGCTGGCGTTCGCCTATGACGACCTTGAGGCCAGGATCGCCGCGCTGCGGGAACAGGAATCGCTGGAGGCGGTGCGCCCCGACCTGGACGGCGCCCGGATCATGGCTTTGCTGGAGCTCAAACCTGGTCCCGTGGTGGGCCGCGCCTACAAGTTCCTGCTCAATGAGCGGATGGAGCACGGGCCCCTGCCCACCGAGGAAGCCGAGGCCAGACTGCTCCGCTGGTGGGCGGAACAGCCCGAAGCCGCACCCGCTGAAGCCGGGGCTGAAACGTCTCCTGCCGCCGTCGATCGTTCCTCAAAGGAGTCCAAGTGACCTACCCTGCCCTTGCCCCCCGGCCGCAGCTCTGGATCCTCCGCCACGGCGAGACCGAGTGGTCCAAAAGCGGGCAGTACACCGGACTCACCGATCTGCCCCTTACCGTCGAAGGCGAACAGCAGGCGGTGGAAGCCCGCAAGGTGCTGGACCCGGTGGATTTCGACCTGGTGCTGACCTCTCCCTTGAGGCGCGCGCGCCGGACCGCTGAACTGGCCGGCTTCCCCGACGCCCAGCACGAGCCCCTCGCCGTCGAGTGGAACTACGGCGACTACGAGGGAATCAGCTCGGACCTGATCCGGAAAGACAACCCGGACTACCTGATCTGGACCCATGGCGTGCCCCACGGCGAGACATTGGACGAGGTGGCTGCCAGGGCGGACAAGATTATTGGGCGCGTACTCGAATCGGGAATGGACAACGTCCTTATTGTGGCCCACGGCCACTTCTCCCGGATCCTCACAGCGCGCTGGCTCGAACTGCCTCCTGCCGAGGGGCGGCACTTTATCCTCGGAACTGCAAAAGTCTGCACCTTGGGTTGGGATAAGAGGACACCGGCAATTGTCCGGTGGGGTCTTTAGCGGCGCTCCTCCGAGGGTTTCCGGCAGCGGCGGTAAGCTCGGTTCCATGCAGGAGACCCAGCCGCCGGAGCATCGAGGGCGGTCCCGCCTGGTAGTTCCCAGCCGCAGTGACGTCCTGTTGCGCAACTTCACCGAAGTCATCGGCGGACCCCTCGGATCGCGGGCGGCGCCGGGCATCGTCTCCCCGGGCATCTTCACCGTGGAACGCGTTTTGATACTGCTTACCGTCCTGGCGGCGTTCGCGGGCCTCCTGGTCAAAGGGTATTGCCGCGCCAACGGCTGGGAGTCCCCCACACAGTTCTACGCCACATGCTATTCCGACTTTCCCGAGCTTTTTCGAAACCGTGGACTGGCAGAGGGGACCTTTCCCATCCTCGGCGCCGGCAGCCAGTTTGAGTACCCGGTCCTGATCGCCCTGATCGCAGGAGTAACGGCATGGTTGGTTCCCGGGACCGGGGTATCGGATTCGACCGTGCTCGCCTACTTTGACATCAATGCGGCGCTCCTGGCCGCTGTCACGGTGGTCACGGTCCTGGCTACCGCCAGGATGACCAGCCGCCGGCCCTGGGATGCGGCAATGGTGGCCCTTGCCCCAGGCATCGTGCTGGCCGGCACCATCAACTGGGACCTGTGGGCGGTGGCGCTGCTCGCCCTGGGTATGTTCTTTTTCGCGCGCCGGCAGCCTGTGCTTGCCGGGGTCTTCATTGGGCTGGGCACTGCCACGAAGCTGTATCCAGTTCTTGTATTGGGCGCGATCCTGCTGCTGGCTGTCCGGACCGGCCGCTTCCGTTCCTTCCTGATGACGGCCGGTGCTGCCGGTGCCTCCTGGCTGGCCGTCAACCTGCCCTTCGCCGCCGCGAATCCCGCCGGCTGGGCGTACTTCTTCCAGTTCAGCGCTGACCGCGGTGCCGGCTACAGCTCGCCGTGGTTCGCCTACAACCTTGTGGCGAACCGGCTGCGGTGGGCGGAACTCAGCCCGGCCGCCGTGGACTTCTTATCCCTGGGCTTGTTCCTGCTGTCCTGCGCGGCCATTGCAGCCCTCGCCCTGACCGCCCACCGGCGCCCCCGCCTGGCCCAACTGGCCTTCCTCATCGTGGCGGCCTTCATCCTTACCGGCAAGGTCTACTCACCCCAGTTCGTGGTGTGGCTGATCCCCCTCCTGGCGCTGGCCCGGCCCAGATGGCGCGACTTTCTGGTCTGGCAGGGAGTCGAAGGCCTGCACTGGGCAGCAGTGTGGATGTACCTTGGACAAGTGACCAGCGCAGGCTCTTCCCAGCACAACCTGGATATGCCCTACTACGTTCTCGCCGTGGCGGCACACATGGCTGCGGTGGGCTACCTCATGCTGCGCGTAACCTGGGACATCTATAACCCGGACTACGACCCCATCCGGCGGCATCACCTCGATGATCCCCACGGCGGACCCTTCACCGGTGCGCCGGACTGGCTCAGGTTGAACCTTCGAAACCGGTCAGACGCCCTACTGCCCTGGAAGGTTGGTTCCAATGCCTGATGTGGCGGTGGTGGGCGCCGGGCCCAACGGGCTGGCAGCAGCTGCAGTAATGGCGCGGGCGGGGCTTTCCGTGGAGCTTTTCGAGGCCGGCAACACCATCGGTGGCGGCGCGCGCACCAGCGAAGTCATGCGGCCCGGGCACTTCCACGACATATGCTCCGCCGTGCATCCCATGGCGGTGGCCTCACCTTTTTTCAAGGCCTTTGAACTGTCCCGCCGGATTAACCTCATCACCCCGGAGCTGTCCTACGGGTCCCCGCTCGATGGAGGCAGGGCTGCCCTCGCCTACCGGTCCCTGGACAGGACAGCTGCAGGGCTGGGCCGCGACGGCGATGCCTACCGGCGTCTGATGTCACCCCTCGTTGACCGCATCGACGGCATCATGGACTTCACCCAAAACCAACTTCTCCGCATCCCCCGCAACCCTCTGGCGGCAGGGTTGTTCGGGCTGCGGACGTTGGAGCAGGGATCTGTACTGTGGAACGCCCGGTTTAAGGAAGATTTGGCGCCCGCACTGCTCAGCGGTGTGGCCGCCCATCCCATCTCGCACCAGCCATCCCTTGCAGCTTCCGGCGGCGGGTTGATGCTTGGTGCACTTGGACATGCCGGAGGCTGGCCCATTCCCGAAGGCGGATCCGCTGCCATAGCCGCCGCGATGGCAGAGGACTTCGTTGCACACGGCGGCGTTATCCACACGGACGCCCCGATCGACCGGCTCGAGGATCTTCCCGCAACCCGGGCAACTTTGCTGAACGTCGCTCCGCAGGGGCTGCTGAACATGGCCGGCGGCGCGCTTCCCGTGCGCTACCGCGGTGCTTTGGAATCCTTCAGGTACGGAAACGGCTCCTGCAAAGTAGATTTCATCCTCTCAGGACCTGTGCCGTGGGCGGCGAAGGAACTGGCCGACGCCGGAACCATTCACCTGGGCGGCACCCGGGCAGAAGTTGCACGCTCCGAGAACGAAGTGAACGCCGGCAAGCACCCGGAGCGCCCATACGTCCTGGTGGCCCAGCAGTCCCGCTTCGACTCCAGCCGGGCGCCGGCGGGGCACCACACCCTCTGGGCCTACTGCCATGTCCCCACCGGGTCCACCCGGAACATGACCGAGGCGATCACCGCCCAGCTGGAGCGCTTCGCTCCCGGGTTCCGGGACTTGGTGGTGGAGTCGAAGGCCATCACGGCCGCGGGGCTGGCAAAGTACAACCGGAACTACGTTGGCGGAGACTTCAGCGCGGGCACCATGGACATGCTGAACCTCGTGCAGAGGCCGGTTGTGTCGCGCGTCCCGTGGCGGACCCCGCTGCGCGGCGTCTACCTGTGTTCCTCTTCCACTCCGCCAGGACCGGGTGTTACGGGTATGCCAGGCTATTACGCCGCCAAACATGCCCTCCGCGACATGTTTGGCCTTTCGGTGCCCCGACTCGGCCTGGCTGCCACCTGAACGTGCCCCGGTTGCGCGGAAGGCGCGTCATGTGACAAGCCCAGCATTGAAGCGGGGGATAATAGCGCAATGGGGATATCAACAAAACTTTCTTTGGGCATCGCTGCCATCATTCTCGGGACTTCGCTGGTTGCCTGTGATGACGGAAGGAGCGGCGCTGAAGAGGCTGCGGGGCAGTTGGCTGCCGCCGTCTCCGGACTCGATGTGGGCTCAGTGCCCTTTGACGGCAAGGATTCTTCAGCTGCCAATGACCAGCTGAAGAAAGTTTTTGCCGCACTGAATCCCGTTAAGCCCGCCGTCGAAGCAGGCGAACTGGCCCTCGAGGGTGACAACGCATCAGTGCCCCTGAACTACACCTGGAACTTCGGCGGCGCCGAGTGGAAGTACACCGTTTCCGCCAAGTTCAAGAAGTCCGGGGATAAGTGGCTCACGGTCTGGGACCCGGCCACCCTGGCACCGGACCTTGCCGACAGCGAGGTCCTGAGCAAGGGCTCACAGTCACCCCAGCGGGCAGACATCCTTGGCGCCGGGGACGTACCCCTGGTGACCTACCGGCCGGTGGTTAACGTCGGCATCGACAAGCCGCAGCTTGGTGCCGCCGATCCTGCTGATTCTGCTGCAAAGCTTGCTGCATTGGTAGGAGTGGACCCGGACGCCTACGTCCAGCAGGTCCAGGCTTCCGGCGCGGAGGCGTTCGTGTCTGCGATAACCCTGCGCGAAGAAGGCCGCACCATCACCGATGAGCAGATCGTGGCGATTCCCGGGGCGCGAGCCGTTCCCGCCTCGGTGCCCCTGGCCCCCAGCCGGACGTTTGCCCGCGCCGTGCTGGGTTTAGTGGGCGAGGCTACTGCCGAGCAGATTGAGGCATCCGAAGGTGAGCTGGCTTCGGGTGATGTGACAGGCGTCGGTGGCCTCCAGCAGCAGTACGACAAGCAGCTTCGGGGGACGGACGCCGTCGTTGTCCGTGCCCAGCGTGCCGACCTGACCAGGGAACAGATCCAGTCCGCTGCAACGGACCCCCGCCGGGTGCTCTTCGAAGTGGAGCCCACGCCGGGAACACCGCTGAAAACAACCCTCGATCCCAAGCTGCAGTCCCTGGCCGAGACCACCCTCGAAGGTGTGGGACCGGCCTCCGCAATTGTTGCGCTCCGCCCTTCCAGCGGCGCCGTCCTGGCGGCCGCATCAGGCCCGGGAAGCAACGGCTACAACACGGCCATGCTTGGCCAGTACGCCCCCGGATCCATCTTCAAGATGGTGGACTCGCTGGCGATGTTCCGCAACGGACTGAACCCTGAGTCGACAGTGGAATGCACCCCCACGTTGACGGTGGACGGACGCATCTTCAAAAACGCGGAAGGGTACCCCGAGGGCTCCCTGGGATCGGTGGCCCTTCGCGACGCTTTCGCACACTCCTGCAACACCGCCTTCATTGCCGCCCGTGACACCGTCTCCCAAGGGCAGCTGGAGGATGCCGCGATGGCCATGGGCCTTGCGGTGGAAGCACCCACCCTCGGCGCCGACGCCTTCCTGGGCTCCGTCCCCGGCGAAGCCGCCGGCACCGAGCACGCTGCGTCCATGATCGGCCAGGGAAAGGTGCTGCTCTCGCCCCTGGCAGCTGCCATGATGGCGGGCTCCGTGGCCAAGGGCGCACCGGTTGCGCCGCAGCTGGTCCTGAACCCCGACGCCGGTGCCGCCGCTGAGGGAACAACCAGCGGCTCAACTGCTCCCGCTGCCCAGCCGTCCGCCACAGCCTCCGCTGAGGCGCCGTCCCAGGCGTCGGACAAGCCGATCACTCCTGAAGAGGCAACACTGCTGGCAGACATGATGCGCGCCGTTGTAACGTCCGGGCACGCCGGCTTCCTCTCCAGCGTTCCCGGCGCTCCGGTGGGGGCCAAGACCGGCACTGCCGAGTTCGGTAATGCGAATCCGCCCAAGACCCACGCCTGGATTGTGGCTGTGCACGGTGATCTTGCCGTCGCCGTGTTTGTTGAGGACGGCGGGCTGGGGGCAACAACATCCGGGCCGTTGCTGCAGAAATTCCTCACGGCTGCCGGCTAGAGTCTGCGGCGGATGCCCGGCTTCCGGGCCATTCAGGCAGCGGTATGTGCCAAAAACTGCGCTGCCGGGGCATGGGAAGATGGAGTACGTGGCCCATATTGACGTATCCGGTATCGATTACTTCCTCTCCGATGGCACACAGCTGCTCAACGGGGTGACCTTCAAGGTTCCGGACGGCACCAAGACCGCCCTTATCGGCCCCAACGGCACTGGTAAAACAACGCTGTTCCGGATCATCGCCGGGGACCTGGTTCCGGATGAAGGCGTGATCGGACGCTCCGGGAACATGGGCATCATGCGGCAGTTCGTGGGCCAGGTGCGGGACGGGTCAACTGTCCGCGACCTGCTGGTGTCTGCGGCGCCGCCGGCCCTCGCAGCAGCTGCCCGTGAGATGGATGAGGCCGAGCTGGCCATGGTGGAGGACGACGACGAACCAAGCCAGATGCGCTACGCCCAGGCCATTGTGGACTGGGGAGACGCCGGTGGCTACGACGTCGAGACCGTTTGGGACGAAGTGTGCATGGCTGCGCTGGGACTGCCCTTTGACCGCGCGCAGCACCGCCCGGCGTCGACACTTTCCGGCGGCGAGCAAAAGCGGCTGGTGCTGGAGGCACTCTTTGCCGGACCCGACGACCTGCTGCTGCTGGATGAACCGGACAACTACCTGGACGTACCCGGGAAGCGCTGGCTTGAGGACAAACTCAACGAATCGAAGAAAACGGTCTTCTTCATCAGCCACGACCGCGAACTGCTGAACAACGCGGCGGGGCGCATTGTCACGCTGGAACCGGGCATTAACGGGGCGGGGGCCTGGATCCACGGCGGCGGCTTCGGCTCCTACGTCGAGGCGCGGGCGGACCGGAACGCCCGCTTCGAGGAACTGCGCAAGCGGTGGGACGAGGAGCACGTCAAGCTCAAGGAACTCGTCAATATGTATAAAAACAAGGCCGCGTTCCGGTCCGATATGGCCAACCGCTACCACGCAGCCCAGACCCGCCTGGTGAAGTTCCTGGAAATCGGGCCGCCTGAGGCGCTGCCCATCGAGCAGAACGTGCAGATGCGGCTGAAAGGCGGACGGACCGCCAAACGCGCCATCGTGGCCGAGAAGCTCGAGCTCACCGGGCTGATGAAGCCGTTTTCCACAGAGGTATGGTTTGGTGACCGGGTGGGTGTCCTGGGATCCAACGGCTCGGGCAAATCGCACTTCCTGCGGTTGCTTGCCACCGGCGGCACCGATCCGGAACGGGAGCACCTGCCGGTCTCCGATGTGGAGATCGCCGAAGTGCCGCACGAGGGCACCGTGAAACTCGGCGCCAGGATCCGTCCCGGGTTCTTCGCCCAGACCCACGTCCGGCCGGACCTCCTCGGCAAGACGCTGCTGGAGATCCTGCACCGCGGCGACGAACACCGATCCGGCCTGGGCCGTGAGGCAGCAGCCGGGGCATTGGACGGCTACGGGCTGGCAGGCCAGTCGGAGCAAAAGTACGAGTCCCTTTCGGGCGGCCAGCAGGCCCGGTTCCAGATCCTGCTCCTGCAGCTCAGCGGGGCCACCCTGCTCCTGTTGGATGAGCCTACGGATAACCTGGACCTGCACTCGGCCGAGGCCCTCGAACGGGCCATCGACCACTTTGAAGGCACCGTCCTGGCCGTGACACACGACCGCTGGTTCGCCAGGACCTTTGACCGCTTTCTGGTGTTCGGTTCCGACGGCAAGGTGTACGAGTCCGCTGAACCCGTGTGGGATGAGAAGCGCGTGGCGCGCGCCCGCTGACCCCCGCTCTCATCAGCAGTTGAGCAGTCCAGCATCAAGAACGACGACTCGAAGACAACTCTGTGGAAGTAGTGAATGAATGAGCATAAATACCGGAACGGCACAGCATGCCGGTCTGAAGGCAGCAGCCGCCGCGACGTTCGTTGTTTTCGGCATCAACGGTCTGGTGTTCGCCAGCTGGGCGGCGCGGATTCCTGCGGTCACCGAGACCCTGGAGATCACCTCCGGCCAGATGGGCACCCTGCTGCTCTGCACCGCCGTCGGCTCATTACTCGCCCTGCCGACCGCCGGCTGGGTAGTGGGCAGGATCGGCACCGCCAACGCCGTACGCTTCGGCGGACTCCTGGCCTCAGCGGCCGGTGTGGGCATTGCGCTGTCCCTGGCCGCGGCCTCCATTCCGGGCACTGCCATCGCCCTGTTCTTCTTTGGCATCGCGATAGGCCTGTGGGACGTTTCGCAGAACATTGAAGGGGCCGACGTCGAACACAAACTTCGGCGCACCATCATGCCCCAGTTCCACGCTGCCTTCAGCGGCGGAGCTTTCGTGGGTGCCCTCATCGGGGCCGGGCTTTCGAACCTTGGCGTTGGACTGCCGGTGCACCTGCTGGTCATCGCGGGCATCGTGCTGCTGGTGACCCTGACCGTTCCGCGCTACTTCCTGCCGCACACGACAACACCTGCCCCGGTCGACGGTGAGCCGAAAGCTGTCAAGGGCCCTTCGGCCTGGCGGGACGGCAGGACCCTGCTCATCGGTGTCGTTGTCCTTGGCGCCACCCTGACCGAGGGCGCGGGCAATGACTGGATCGCCAAGGCATCCGTTGACGGCCTGGGCACCTCCGAATCGACCGGCGCCCTGATGTTCGCCCTCTTTGTCCTCGCAATGACCGCCATGCGGTTCCTTGGGGGAAACGTTATCGACAAGTACGGCCGCGTCGCCGTCCTCCGCGCCAGCATGGCAGCAGCCGCCGCCGGCCTTTGCCTGTTTGTGCTCGCCGGCAACGTGTGGCTGGCTGCTGTGGGCGCCGCGCTTTGGGGCGTAGGAGCAGCATTGGCCTTTCCCATGGGGATGTCGGCGGCTGCCGACGACCCCCGGCACGCAGCGGCGCGGGTCTCGGTGGTTTCGACCCTCGGATACATCTCATTCCTGGCCGGGCCGCCCCTCCTGGGATACCTGGGCGACCTCACGGGAATCCACTTCGCACTGCTGGCGATCCTTGCGCCGATCCTCGTCGCCCTGCTGCTGGCCGGTGCCGCCAAGCCGTTGACCACCAAGTAACCGCATTACCCGAAGTACGGGCTGGCATGCGCGCCGAGATGGCCCCCACCGGAGGCAGCCACGGCGGTAGGGTGAGGGCATGCACGGGAAATGGCGCAGGGGCCATCAGTGGATCAGCCGGACAGACAGATACCTCGTACGGCATGTATCGAGGTTGCCCGGCGGAAACCACGACGTCTTCTTCCGCCGGCTGTCCGCTTCTGCGAACCACGGAAAACTTTGGATGGGCGTCGCTGCCGTTCTTGCCACCTCCCCCGGCATGCCCCGACGCGCTGCACTTCATGGACTTCTGGCACAGGCGGTGGCTTCTGCTGTTACCAACGGAATCTTCAAGACCCTCCTGCCCCGGGCCCGCCCGCTGCCCGAACATCTTCCGGTGTTCCGGTTCGTGCATCCCCAGCCGCGCAGTTCGTCCATGCCATCGGGCCACTCGGCTTCTGCCGTGGCGTTCGCCGTGGGCGCGGGACTGGTGAAGCCCGCTCTGGGGGCTGCACTGGCCCCTGCGGCGCTGGGAGTGGCGTACTCCCGGGTTCATACCGGGGCGCACTGGCCCTCGGACGTGATCTTCGGATCGGCGTTGGGTGCCGGCGCGGCGCTGCTGACCCGGCGGTGGTGGCCCGTCCGCCCGCCCCTGCCTCCAACGGCCAGGACCTGGACCACAGCGCCCCAACTGCCTGAAGGTGATGGGCTGGCGGTCGTGGTCAACACGCTGGGCGGCTCTTTCAAGGAGGAGACAGCTGCCGCACTTCTACAGGTATTCCCCAAGGCGTATGTAGAGACCGTGCTGCCGGACGAAAACCTGGTGGCGGCCATCCACGAGATCGCGGGCCACCCCGGAACCCGTGCACTGGGCGTCTGGGGCGGGGACGGTACGGTGGGAGCCGCGGCGGCCGTGGCCGTCGAACGGGCCATCCCACTGCTCGTCCTGCCTGGCGGAACCCTGAACCACTTTGCCCGCGACGCCGGCACGGGGAGCCTCAAGGAAGCCCTGTCGGCCTCATCGAAGGGTGCAGCGGCGCAGGCCGACGTCGGAACAGTCACGGTTGAACGGGGGCTGGAGGGAAAGCCTGAGACAGCGGAACTGATCATGCTGAACACCTCCAGCGTCGGCCTGTATCCCGATTTTGTCCGCCGGCGGCGTCAACTGCAGCCCGCCTTGGGGAAACCCCTTGCCGGAGTAGTGGCGATGTTCCGTACGTTCACGGTGGGCAGCCCCACCACTTTGACGGTGGACGGCAGGCTGCACAAAGTCTGGATCGCGTACGTGGGCCGGGGGCGGTACTATCCCCGGGACCATGCCCCGCTGCTGCGGCCGGTCATGGACGACGGCATCCTGGACGTCCGCCTGATCACCGCCGATGAGTCTTTCGCCCGGCTGCGCCTGCTGTGGTGCGTACTGACAGGCACGGTGGCCACCTCAAAAATCACCCACTTGGCAGAGGCAGAGGAGGTGCACATCGAAGCAGGCGGGTCACCGATGACGCTGGCGGTCGACGGCGAGGCTTTGGTTGGCGTGCGCAGCGTGACCTACCGGGTGCTGCCCCGGGCCCTCACCTACTACTCCCCCCGCCCCTGACAGTTTTCCTTCCTGAATGCTTCCTGACCGGAGTCACTTCCGGGGACCACCCCGGTTTACCCCTGAATCATCCCTGAGAGCGCCGAAAAGGGGGCCGCGCATCGGTACCGTGGTGGATATACAAGCGTCCCAACATCTGCCGCAGCCGCGCGCTGCCGTCCAAAAGGAGCAATCCATGATTGAGGCAAAAGGCCTGACCAAGGTTTACGGGGGAAAAACCGCCGTGGCAGGGGTCAGCTTCACCGTCCAGGCAGGGCAGGTCACTGGCTTCCTTGGCCCCAATGGCGCCGGAAAATCGACCACCATGCGCATGATCATGGGGCTGGACCGGCCGACGTCTGGCTCCGTCACCGTAAACGGGCGGCCGTACGCAGAGCACAAGGCGCCGCTGCATGAGGTGGGCGCACTGCTGGACGCCAAGGCCGTGCACACCAGCCGCAGCGGCTACAACCATCTGCTGGCCATGGCCGCCACGCACGGCATTTCCAAGACACGGGTCAGGGAAGTCATCGAAATGACCGGACTGGAAGCGGTGGCCCGCAAGAAGGCCGGCGGCTTCTCGCTCGGCATGGGCCAGCGGCTGGGCATCGCTGCGGCACTTTTGGGTGATCCCCAAACGCTTATCCTGGACGAACCGGTCAACGGCCTGGACCCGGAGGGGGTCCTGTGGGTCCGCAACCTCGTCCGGTACCTCGCCAACCAAGGCAAGACGATCTTCCTTTCCTCCCACCTCATGAGCGAGATGGCACAGACCGCGGACCACTTGATAGTCATCGGGCGCGGGCGGATTATTGCCGATGCCCCGGTCAAGGACATCATCGCCGGAACCCGGCAGACCAGGACGCTGGTGCGCACCAGTGCAGCCCTGCAGCTGTCCGCCCTGCTGGCCGGCGACGGCGTCACGGTGGACCAGAGCGAGCCGGAAACCCTCGAAGTCACGGGAATGGACTCACGGGGCATCGCCCGGATCGCCCTGGACAACGGCGTCCTCCTCTACGAACTCACTCCGCAGGTGTCCTCCCTTGAAGACGCATACTTCGACCTCACCAAGGACGAAGTGGAATACCACTCACACCTGGCCAGCGGCCCCGCAGTGTCTGCCCCGGCTGTGGCAGGAAAGTAAGGATGAGCACCATGACTGAGACCCGAACCGGGCCCACCCGTTCCTCCGCCGGCACCAAAGGCGTGTCCTTCGGCGGCGTCCTGCGGTCCGAATGGATCAAGCTTTGGTCGCTGATGTCCACCCGCATCCTGCTGCTGATGACGTTGGCAGCCATCATCGGCATCGGCGCGCTGGCCGTCCTGATCCGTTACACCTACCTGGAGGAGACAGCGCGCAGCGCCAGGGAGCAGGGCCAGACGATGACCCCCGAAATGCTCGAGGCATCCTTCCCCCCGGGTTCGGGCTTTGACCTTTACAACCTGCCCAACGCCGGGCTCCAGATCGGCATCCTGATCCTCGGGTCACTGGCAGTGCTCTTCATGTCCTCCGAATACGCCACCGGCATGATCCGCTCCACGATGAGCGCCGTCCCCCGGCGCACGCCGGCCTTTGTGGCTAAGGCGATCATCCTTGCTGCTATCTCCTACGTGATCACCACCATTGCCGGAGCGGCCACCTTCCTGATCGCCATGCCGGTGTTCCAGGGCATGGGCTTTGACCTCGATTGGACCACGGAGGGCGTGCTCTACAGCATCTTCACCGGTGGCCTGTACGTAGCCGGGGTTGCCTTGATCGGCCTTTCCCTGGGAACCTTGCTGCGCAACTCCGCCGGTGGCATCACCGTCCTGGTGGCAATGTTCTTCGTCCTGTCCATCGCAGCCGGCTTCATGACCCTTATCCCCGGTGACTTCTGGAAGTACGTTCCCCAGTACATTCCCAGCGAGGCCGGCGGGCGCTTCCTTTCGATTGGCCACACCGACGGCGTGATTGATCCCTGGCACGGCGGGCTGATCTTCCTCGGCTACGTGCTGCTGTTCCTGGTCCCGGCATTGATCGTGTTGAAGAAACGCGACGTTTGACGGGCCAGGATTCTCCCTGAGGCTTCCCGTACAGGAAAGGCTATACAGGTGGGGTGCGGGCGGGTTGGATAGTTCCATGAGCAAGCATGTTCCCCACCCGGACCACGACCGCGGCCTCGATTTTGATCTGTCCACCATCATGAGCCGACGGTCGCTGGGCATGTTCTTCGGTGCGGGCGGGGCTGCCGCTGCTTTGGCCGCCTGCACTCCCGGCGGATCCCCCGGCACTGCGACGTCCTCCGCCGCCCCTGGAACCGCTGCCGCGTCCGGTGCCCCGGCGGCCGGCGGAACTGCGGCCGGGGCCTCGCCGTCGCCCACCCTGACCCGCGCCATCGCCGAGTGCGGCGTGGAGATACCGAAGGAAACAGCCGGACCCTTTCCGGCCGACGGCTCAAACGGACAAAACCTGCTCGAAGCCTCGGGAGTCGTCCGGCGGGACATCGCGTCCAGCTTCGGGACGGGAACCGCCAGGGCTGAAGGCGTACCGCTGGCCTTCACCCTGACGCTGCTGGACAACGCCAACGGCTGCGTTCCACTGGCCGGCGCCGCCGTGTACGCCTGGCACTGCGACCGGGACGGCAGGTACTCGATGTACGATCCCGAACTGTCCAGCGAAAACTATCTCCGGGGCGTCCAGGAAGCAGACGCAAACGGACAGGCCACCTTCACCTCCATCTTCCCGGGCGCCTACCCCGGGCGCTGGCCGCACATTCATTTTGAGGTGTTCGAGTCCATGCGCAATGCGACGGCTGCAGGGCAAGTGCTGGCCGTTTCGCAGATCGCGCTGACCAAAGCGGCGTGCGACGACGTTTACTCCACCCCCGGCTACGAGGCCAGCCGGCGCGCCATGGGCCGCTCCAGCCTCCAGCAGGACAGCGTGTTTCGAAACGACGGCGGCATCTACCAGCTCGCCACCATGGCAGGATCAGCCGCAGCAGGCTACACGGCAGGGCTGAACGTCACCATCTAGACTCGGAACCATGCCTTCCTCCGCTGCAGACCACATCCAGGACCTTGGCGCTTACGTCAGCGCATCGCCGTCGAGCTTCCACGCCGCGCATGAGGCGGGCCGCCGGCTGGTGGAGGCGGGGTTTGCCCGTCTGGATGAGCTGCACACCTGGGACGGCGGCGCAGGCTCGTTCTTCATCATCCGCGACGGTGCGCTGATCGCCTGGGTTGTACCCGAAGGTGCCGGACCCGCCACTGCGTTCAACATCCTGGGGGCGCACACGGATTCGCCGTCGTTCAAGCTCAAGCCCAAGCCCACTACCGGTGCGCATGGCTGGCTGCAGGCAGGAGTGGAGGTGTACGGCGGGCCGCTGTTGAACTCCTGGCTGGACCGGGAACTGCAGCTCGCCGGGCGGCTGGTGATGCTCGACGGTTCCGAGCACTTGACGGCCACCGGGCCCATGCTTCGCTTCCCGCAGCTGGCCATCCACCTCGACCGGACCGTCAATGACGGACTGACACTGGATAAGCAGCGCCACATGAATCCGGTGTGGGGACTCGGAAACCCTGGTGACTTTGACCTGCTCGCTGTGCTGGCGTCCCACGTTCCCGGCGTCTTACTGGATCCTGCCCGGATCGGCGGGTACGACGTCGTCATCGCAGACACGCAGGCCCCTGCGGTTTTCGGCGGGAATGGGGAGTTCTTCGCGTCAGGGCGGTTGGATAACCTTTCCGCCACGCATGCCGGGCTGGTGGCTCTTATCGAGCATGCTTCCTCTGATGCTGCCCCTGCAGCCGCCGGTGCGCCGATCGCTGTGCTTGCCGCCTTCGACCACGAGGAGATTGGCTCCAACTCACGCTCCGGGGCATGCGGGCCCATCCTGGAGGATGTGCTGGTGCGCATATCCGATGGGCTCGGCGCCACGGCGAGCCAGCGCCGGCAGGCGTTGGCGGCGTCGTTCTGTGTATCAGCGGACGCGGGGCATGCTGTCCATCCGAATTACGCCGAACGGCACGATCCCGCCAACCATCCGGTGCTCAATGGCGGCCCCCTGCTGAAGATCAACGCCAACCAGCGGTACGCCACGGATGCCAACGGGGCCGCTTTTTGGGCCCGGCTTTGCGGGGAAGCGGGCGTGCCGTACCAGGAGTTTGTGTCCAACAACTCCGTTCCTTGCGGCTCCACCATCGGCCCGCTGACGGCAACGCGCCTGGGAATCCGGACGGTGGACGTGGGTGTTCCGCTGCTTTCCATGCACTCGGCACGCGAACTGTGCGGAGTGGAGGACCCGTGGCGGCTGGCAGCCGTGACCAAGCTGTTCTATCGGACCGCTTTTTAGCCGGCACTCCGGGGCGCCATGGCGCTTGCGTGGGTTTTCCACATAGCCGCCTTCGTTCTGCTGCGTGAGGAACCATGGCCGATAGTCTTGAGTCAAGCGCGAATCGCCTATTCGGTCCAAAGGCACTAAGATATTGAAGTCTGTGCTGCGTCCCGCCTCCGTTCTGGCGGCGGGGCACCGCATGGCATCGCAAATGAACCTCCTGTTACGGAAATGCCGTAACCGCTTAGCCCAAAGGAGGTGGGTTCACATATGCGTCCTTACGAATTGATGGTAATCATCGACCCCGAGGTCGAAGAGCGTACCGTTGAGCCGTCGCTTCAGAAGTTCCTGAATGTCATCACCACCGATGGTGGAACCATCGAAAAGGTTGACATCTGGGGCCGTCGCCGACTGGCTTACGAAATCAAGAAGAAGTCCGAAGGTATCTACGCCGTGGTGAACTTCACCGCCAAGCCGGAAACCGCCAAGGAACTTGACCGCCAGCTGTCTCTTAACGAGACCATCATGCGCACCAAGATCACCCGCCCCGAAGAGCAGAAAGTTGTTGCTGAGTAACTTCGGCCCAACTTTCATTCTTTACCCCGCAGGAAACGCACTCTTCACCCAGGATCGAACAAGGAGGCAGTAGATGGCAGGCGAGACCACCATTACGGTCATCGGTAACCTCACCAATGACCCGGAATTGCGGTTCACACCGTCCGGTTCGGCAGTAGCGAACTTCACCATCGCTTCCACCCCCCGCACCTTTGATCGCCAGTCCAACGAGTGGAAGGACGGGGAAACCCTGTTCCTCCGCGCCGCGGTGTGGCGTGAAGCGGCCGAGAACGTCGCCGAGTCCCTTACCAAGGGCATGCGCGTGATTGTGACCGGACGCCTGAAGAGCCGTTCCTACGAAACCAAAGAAGGCGAAAAGCGCACCGTCATCGAGCTTGAAGTCGACGAAATCGGCCCAAGCCTGCGCTACGCCAATGCCAAAGTCACCCGCACCCAACGCTCCGGCGGGGGTGGCCAGGGCGGCTTCGGCGGCGGCAACAGCGGCGGTGGCTTCGGAGGAGGCAACTCTGGTGGAAACCAGGGCGGCAACTCCGGCGGAGGCTGGGGCGGCGGCAACCAGCAGGCTGCACAGGATGACCCTTGGGCAACGCCCGGGGTTTCCAGCGCAGGCGGCTGGGGCAACGGCCCCGATTCCGAACCTCCCTTCTAACAACCAATAAAGGCCCGGCGCCGGGACCACCGAACGTGCTGCAAGGCACCAGGGTGGCTGCCGCCGCCGGACCACCACCATCCCGTGGATCAACATCCACGGGCTCCCTAGAATAGGAGCTCCACGATGGCTAAGGCTGAACTCCGTAAGCCCAAACCAAAGTCCAACCCCTTGAAGGCCGCTGACATCACTGTCATCGACTACAAGGACGTAGCATTGCTGCGCAAGTTCATCTCCGACCGCGGAAAGATCCGCGCCCGTCGCGTCACTGGCGTCACGGTTCAGGAACAGCGCAAGATCGCACAGGCAATCAAGAACGCCCGCGAAGTTGCCCTGCTGCCTTACTCCGGCGCTGGCCGCGGCTAAGGAAGGGATTAACTAACATGGCAAAGCTCATTCTGACCCACGAAGTAACCGGTCTCGGTGCTGCCGGCGATGTTGTAGAGGTCAAGGACGGTTACGCACGTAACTACCTGCTCCCCCGCAACTTCGCCCTGACCTGGTCCAAGGGTGGCGAGAAGCAGGTTGAGTCCATCAAGGCTGCCCGCGCCGCCCGCGAGCACGCTTCCCTGGAAGACGCTCAGAAGCAGGCTGCTGCACTTTCCTCCAAGCCGGTCAAGCTCGTTGTCAAGGCTGGCGAGACCGGACGCCTGTTCGGCACCGTCAAGCAGGGCGACGTCGCTGACGCTGTTGAGGCCGCTGGCCTTGGCCGCATCGACAAGCGCAAGGTTGAACTGCCGGCACACATCAAGTCCGTCGGTTCCTACCAGGCTAACGTCCGTCTGCACGACGACGTTGCTGCTGTGATCGAACTCGACGTCGTCGCAGGCAAGTAGTTTCAAGCTGCACCAAGACCCCCGTTGCCGGTTTCCGGCAGCGGGGGTCTTTTGTCTGCTCCCTTCGCCGGTGCATCTGCCTTTCCTTGCGGCCCCACGGGCCTCGACGCCGCCGTGCGGCGGGGCCCGGTGCCGTTTCCTGCCCGGAAGAGGTGCCACAAGAGCGGCGGTGTGCCGGCCACCGCCGGTGATACCCTGCAGCGGTGAGTTCACCTTTACCGCGCAGCCGCCCCTTCCATCAGGTCGACGTCTTCTCCACTCAGCCGTACCGCGGCAACCCGCTCGCGGTGGTGGCAGACGCCGAGGGACTGACGGCGGATCAGATGCAGCAGTTCGCCAATTGGACCAACCTGTCCGAAACAACATTCCTGCTTCCCCCCACTGACCCCCGTGCGGACTACCGCGTACGGATTTTCACTGGGAGTGAGGAGTTTCCGTTTGCCGGACATCCAACGCTTGGTTCCGCTCACACCTGGCTCGAGACCGGCGGCGTGCCCCAATCCGAGGGCTTCGTGGTGCAGGAGTGCGGTGCCGGTTTGGTGCGGGTGAAGCACGACGGCGGCCGGCTGGCCTTCGCGGCCCCGCCCCTCACCCGCTTCGGCCCCGTGGCGGGGGAGCTTCGCAGCCAGTTGGCCGCGGGCCTGGGCATTGCCGAATCTGACATCCTTGATGCCTCCTGGCTGGTGAACGGCCCCGAGTGGATCGGCGTGCTGCTTGGATCCGCGGAGCAGGTACTGTCGGTCAGACCCGACTATGCCGCAATGGGCGAGCTGAAAGTGGGAGTCGTGGGAGCGCACCCACCTGGAGCTGAAGCCGACTTTGAAATCCGCACGTTCCTCCCCGGCGACTCCATGATGGAGGACCCCGTTACCGGCAGTTTCAATGCCGGCGCAGCGCAGTGGCTGATCAACAGCAACAGGGCGCCGAAAGAGTATGTAGCGGCACAGGGAACCGTACTGGGCAGGGCAGGACGTGTTCACGTCAGGGCCTACGACGGCGGTATCTGGATAGGTGGACATTCCACAGCCTGCATCCGGGGATCGGTGCTGCTCTAGCGGACGCCCGGGAATAGTCCGGGAACCTGACCGGTTCAGTAGGTAGATGCATATGCATGTACGATGAAATGAACCAGCAACAGGAGAATGCCATGGAAACCCGCCGCATCACAGTCCTTTCCGCCGGACTCGGCGTACCGTCATCGAGCCGCCTGCTGGCAGACCAGCTGGCTGCGTCGGCAGAACGGGAGCTGGGCGGCGCCGGCTTCAGCGTGCAGGTGGACGTTGTGGAACTCCGCGACCTGGCCGTGGACATCGCCAACAACTTTGTTACCGGGTACGCGGCTCCCCGCCTGGCGGAGGTCATTGCCGGCGTAGAGGCCTCGGACGGAATCATCGCAGTGACGCCGGTCTTCAGTGCGTCCTACAGCGGCCTCTTCAAATCGTTCATCGACGTGCTGGATCCCAAGTCCCTGGACGGCAAAGCGGTACTGCTGGGTGCTACCGGCGGCACCGACCGTCACCAGATGGTCCTCGATTACGCTCTGCGGCCGCTGTTCAGCTATCTGCGCACCCGGGCGGCCGCCACAGGCGTCTTCGCAGGGCCGCAGGACTGGGGCGCTGCGGCCGACGGCGGCTCCGGCCTTGCCGAACGCATCAACCGGGCGGCGGGTGAGTTTGCGCGCCTGCTGGAAGGACCTCAGCCCGGACGGAAGCCGGCCCCGATGGAGTCGCTGCCGTTCGAACAGCTTCTGGCGGGTATTTCCGGAACACGCTGACCTGCCGCCGAACTTTCGGGCACTGCCGGACGTTATGCGGGCATGAAGTGTCCTGTGGATTCCGTGGAACTGCTCATGACCGAACGCAGCGGGGTGGAAATTGACTACTGCCCCCAATGCAGGGGCGTATGGCTGGACCGGGGGGAGTTGGACAAGATCCTGGACCGCGCTGCGGACACCTTGCCGGGTCCCGCCCCGGTCCCGCCGGCAACCCCGGTACCCGGACTGGTACCTCCGCCCCTGTATCCCGGCTACGAACCGCGCCGGGAGCAGCGGGGCTACGATGACCGCCGGTACGGCAAGGACCACGACAGGGACCATGACCGGCGGCGTCACAAGAAGAAGGACGGCTGGCTGGGGGAAATGTTCGACTTCTAGGTTGGGCCGGCAGGGACGCAGCCCATCATAGGCAGGCGCCGGGTAGGCGCCGGCATCCCTCAGTCGTCCAGTAGTTCGATGAACTCCCGGGCCTGCTTCGGGGTGATGTCCGAGTGCCGCGTCAGGGCGGTTACCGCAGCTTCGGTGTCCCCGCTCCGGGCAAGCGTGCGGATTCTGCCGTAGATCTCGTCATTAAGCATGTTGCTGCTGACTTCACGGGTCACATCACCCTTACTGGCAATGGCGCGGTAACGGTAGGGGAAACGCTGCGGTTCTTCGTCCTCGTCATCCTCGACGGCGGCAGGAGGAGCTTCGGCGCCCCGGTAGGGCTGGGGATGGGCTGCCAGGGCTCCAACGGCGTCCCGGGCCGCCCGCAGGCCCTCTCCGGTGCTCTCGTAGTACAACTTGATGGCCGCCATTGCCTGGCCCTGGGCGATCAGGGCATACAGCCTCCGGTGCTCCTCCTCGGAAAGTCTGGCAGCGGAAGTCCGCGCCAGCTCAGCGGGCGTAACCGCGGGCGCTGCCGGTTCCGCGCTGCGGGCAGCCTTCCGCCTGTTTACGGCGCGGGCCGCAAGTGTTACCCCTGCAATGACTGCAAGGAGGATAAGGACGGGGGCCACTAGCGATTCCATTGTCTAAAGCCGTTCTATGTGCTTCCTGGCAGCAGCCAGATCTGTTTGCCTTGCCTGGGCGGAGTTCTGGCTCGGCTCCGTATTCCGTTCCAGGCGGGCGCGGGCGGCCGTGGCAGCCTGGACTTGGGCTGCGTAGTGCAGGGCTGAACGTTCCGCCAGGTCGCGCTGGTACTTTTCGGCCTCAGACACGCCCGCATCACGCGGGCTCAGGGCTGTAATAAGACCCCACATGAGCGCCACCAAAACAATTGCAGGCAACAACACCAGCAGCAGTTCGCCCATGCATAGAGCTTATGCCACATCGAGGTTATCCACAGCAATATTCAGGGCTCTGCATGGAGCGGGCGCAGGGGCGGGCCGGATCAGCTGCGGGAAATATGAGAGCCGCCACAGTGGCGGCGCCCGGCCCTCTGGACGCAGCCCGGAGCCGCTATCGTTGCCCGCACCCGCAGCACAGGCTGTGGATGAAATTCCCGAAAAGAAATATTCTCTCCACATGCCTTCTGGCACGTTTCCGCAGGTCATGCGCATAATAGGCGGCAAAGTTTTTTGGTTTCCACAGCTTTCCCCACAGGCTGTGCACAAGCTATGCCCGGTACTGCACAGGTTATCCACACCCTTCCCCGCATGCTGGCTTTGAGGGCCAAGCGAGTGCGGCTAGCGTAGCGGGGTACCTGTTCTTTGGTGGCTTGGAACGGCCGCCGGGAGGGCGCAGGAGGATACACGGAGGACCGCTGCAGCCTGCAGGGATACCCCGCTGTGGAAAACCTGTGGATAGTGGGGATAACTTCGGCGGAAGCCTACACACCGCGCGGGCAGCGCGGGGATTGTCGGACCCTGCTGGTAATCCTTGGCAGGTGGCCGAGCGCAGCTATTGCAGCGCAGACGCCTTAGCAGGATGGTTAGCACCGGGCACTTCGGTCCCCGGTACACATGGAGGACGGCAGCTTTGTCAGTAGCGCATCTGGACCCGATCGAAGCCACCCGCGGATCGGACGTGAGCCGGAAGCCTCCACAGGATATTCCCGCCGAGCAATCCGTCCTCGGCGGAATGATGTTGTCCAAGGACGCCATTGCCGACGTCGTGGAGATCCTCCGCGGCCAGGACTTCTACCGGCCTGCGCATGAAACCATCTATGAAGCCATCATTGACCTTTACGGCCGCGGTGAACCGGCTGACGCCGTCACGGTCTCCGATGAACTCACCAAGCGCGCCGAGATCAACCGGATTGGCGGCCCTGCCTACCTCCATGAGCTGATCCAGACTGTTCCCACTGCAGCCAATGCCGGGTACTACGCAGAGATCGTTGCTGAACGCGCGGTCCTCCGGCGCCTGGTCAACGCCGGCACCAAGATCGTGCAGCTGGGCTATGGCTCGGACGGCGAGGTGGAAGACCTGGTTAACCAGGCCCAAGCCGAGGTCTATGCCGTCGCGGAAAGGCGCACCGCAGAGGATTACGTGGTGTTGAAGGACGTCATGGAGTCCACGGTGGACGAGATTGAGGCGTCCGGCCACCGGGGTGAGGGCATGACCGGAGTCCCCACCGGTTTCTTCGAGCTGGACGAGCTTACCCACGGCCTCCACCCCGGACAGATGATCGTCATTGCCGCCCGGCCCGCTGTTGGTAAGTCCACGTTCGCCCTGGACTTTGCCCGCTCAGCGGCCATTAAAAACAACCTGGCCACCGTGATGTTCTCGCTCGAAATGGGCCGGAACGAGATTGCCATGCGCCTGCTCTCGGCGGAGGCAACCATCGGCCTGCAGGACCTCCGCAAGGGAACCATTAAGGACGAGCAGTGGTCCAAGATTGCCACCACCATGGGCAGGATGAATGACGCCCCCCTGTTCATTGATGACAGCCCCAACATGTCCCTGATGGAAATCCGCGCCAAGTGCCGGCGGCTGAAGCAGCAGCACGATCTCAAGCTTGTCATCCTCGACTACCTGCAGCTGATGAGCTCAGGCAAAAAGGTGGAGTCCCGCCAGCAGGAAGTTTCCGAGTTCTCCCGTGCCCTGAAGCTGCTGGCCAAGGAACTCCAGGTTCCTGTCATTGCCCTGTCCCAGCTGAACCGTGGCTCGGAACAGCGGTCAGACAAACGCCCCATGGTCTCGGACCTCCGTGAATCCGGCTCCATTGAACAGGACGCGGACATGGTCATCCTGCTCCACCGTGAGGACGTCTACGACAAAGAATCACCCCGCGCAGGTGAGGCCGACATCCTGGTGGCCAAGCATCGTAACGGGCCCACCAAGGACATCGTGGTCGCGTTTCAGGGCCACTACTCCCGTTTCGCCAACATGGCAGCCGACGCCGGCGGCGGAGGCTTCTGAGCCACGGCTGTCCTGTGCTGCCGGTCTGCTGAGGACAGTTTTCGCCCTCACCCCTCAGCCGGGTGCGAGCAGGTGGTTCGGCAGCCGGTTGCCCGGCGCCGTTCCCCGAATTTCCAGCAGTTCGCGGGCATGGGCGTGGAGCCTCTTGTCCTCATCGCTGACAGGCACCCAGGCGGGAACCGGGACGGAGTTGCCTTCGTCGTCGCGCGCCACCATCACGGTGAGGCAATAGGTGGTGAGGTTCAGTTCGCGGCCTTTTGGATCGCCCGAGCGGACGTGGACGGCGATGTGCATGCCCTTCGTCCCCGTGTACACCAGGCGCGCTTCAACCTCCACAATGTGGCCGATCAGCAGCGGGCGGTAGAACCTGACGCCGCCCGAAAATACGGCCACAGTGTCCATCCCGCAATAGCGGGACGCGCAGACGTAGGCAGCCTCGTCAATCCACTTCATCACGATGCCGCCATGGACTTTTCCGCCCCAGTTCACGTCGGTGGGAGCGGCCATGAACCGCAGGGTGACCCGCTCGGCCGTACCCGCGGCGGTATATTCCTGCCGGTTCATAGCTTCCACGATCTGCTCGCGGATCTTCACCCGCGCCAACGCATGGTCCCGTTGCTCGATCTGACCTGGGGTGACAGGTTCGAACTGCTTGACCGGGATGGGCTTCCCGTCCTCCCCTACGGCTACAAAGATCACCATGCACTGGCTGCGCATGGTTGCCGGGCCACCCTTGGGGTCCCCCGAGGACACCACGGTCCTGATGTGCATGGACGAACGGCCGGTGTAGACGATAGTGGCTTCCACTTCCACCATGTCGCCGCTGTTAACGGGATCGGCGAAGTGGATGTTGCCCACGTAGGCAGTGACGCAGTAGGACTTTGCCCAACCTACGGCAGCTGCGTAGGCAGCCTTGTCCACCCATTCCAAAACCGTCCCGGCGTCTACGGAGCCGCTGTGCCCCACGTCCATGGGGGCGGCCAGGAAGCGGAGGGTCACGGAGTTGGGGACGCCAGTCTCAGTCATGGTGCGATCTTACTGACGCCTCCGGTTACCCATCAGTTGGGCCTTCAACATTGCGGTCCAACAACAAATGCCCGCCCGCCAAGGGCGGACGGGCATTGCTGACCTGCTAAAGACGGTTCCGGAGATTCAGCCGGCGCGGGTATAGACGATGTCCGGCTGGGCGGGGAGCTCCATGCCCTCACCGATGAAGAAGCCGGGGTGCGGCGGCTGGTTGTAGGCGATGTTCTCGCGGGCAACCGAGAGGCGGTATACCGGATCATGCATCAGCGTACGGAGCCGGACGTCCGTGGCTGCGGAGGTGGTGTAGATCCGCAGCTCGGTGCTGTCCGCCGAGGGCCATGCCAGTTCCTCACGCCAGTCGCCCAGGAGGTCCGCCTGGATGGCCGGGTTCCCCTTGGTGCTGTTGTTGGTCTTGGCGCCGGCAGCCGTCAGCAGCCGGTCACTGGACTCGGTTTCCCAGTTCCACTTGGCAATGCTGGGCGTGCCGGTGTTGCCGGCGGCGTTCCAGTCGTGGTCCACAATTTCGCGCAGCAGGTCACCGTCCCACCACGCCAGGAAGTTGGCGGCTGGAATGCGGTTGGCGATCAGCTGGCCCTTAGCCGAGCGGAGCTCGCCAACAGGGGAATTCCAGGACGCGTCGCCGCCGATGGCCCAGCCCTCGGCGCCCGCGTGGCGGGGATCGATGTCTCCGGCGGCCGCCCGGCCGGTGTCCTTGGCAGCCGGAATGCTCCAGAGCACTTCACCTGTCCGCGAATCCCGGAACGTGGCACCCTTGTTTCCACTTGAAGCCATGTCCTCGTGGGCGGCGAAGGTTTCCAGCCCCGGGCGGGAGGGATCGAGGTCGCTGGTGTGGATGGCGTCGCCGTGGCCGAGGCCGGTGTTGTACAGCGGCTTGCCGTTGTCGTCGATGGTCATGGATCCGAAGACGAACTCGTCCTTCCCGTCGGCGTCAACATCGGCCACGGACAGGTTGTGGTTGCCCTGGCCCCGGTACTGTGCGCCCGCAGCATCCGAATCGAAGACCCAGCGCTTGGTGATCTTGCCGCCCACCAGGTCGTAGGTGGCCACCACGGCGCGGGTGTAGTAACCCCGGCTGAACATCATGGAGGGGTGCTCGCCGTCCAGGTAGGCCACGGCTCCAAGGAACCGGTCCACGCGGTTGCCGTAGGTGTCTCCCCAGGCCCCCACGTCGCCGCGTGGCGGATCGTACTTCACGGTGTCCATCACGGTTCCGGTGGCGCCGTGGAAGACGGTCAGGAATTCGTCGCCGGTGAGCACATACCCGGTGCTGTTGCGGTGGTCGGCGCTCGGGTTGCCCACCACCGTGCCGGCCGCGTCCCGTGTTCCGTCCGCCGTCTTCATGGCCACTTCGGCCTTGCCGTCGCCGTCGAAGTCGTAAGCGAGCAGCTGCGTGTAGTGGGCGCCGGCCCTGATGTTCGGGCCCATATTGATGCGCCAGAGTTTGGTGCCGTCCATCTTGTAGGCATCCACGTAGACAGTGCCGGTGTAGCCTGCCTGCGAGTTATCTTTGGAATTGGACGGTGACCACATCTGGAGAACCTCGTAGGTTCCGTCGCCGTCCAGGTCCGCCACACTCGAGTCGCCGGCGGAGTAGCTGTAGGGCTGGCCGTCCTTGGTGTAGTCGTCCGCGGGCTTGTCCAGCTTGATGGCAAGGTAGTCCCGGGCCAGCGGTGTGAACTCGGCCGTAAGCTGGTCCCCGCCGTTGCCCACGGTCTTGATGGCATACCTCGAGGCGGCGGTACCGGCGGGATCCAGGAAAGTGGTGCTGTTGCGGATCGGCTCATCAGTGAGCTGGACGCCGTCGCGGATGACATGGAAGCCAACCTGCTCCGGGTCAAGGCCCAGCATGCGCCAGCCCACCCGTACACCGTCACCGGTCAGCAGGGCCACGGGGGCGCGGTCCAGCTTCTCCATCTGGCGGTTGACGACGGTGACCTTTTCAGTCCCCACCACCGCCGATGGCGTGGATTCGCCGCCCTTGTTCACCGTGGTGACGCGGTAGTAGTACTTGATGGTGGTCAGCACCGTGTAGTCCGTGTAGTTGACCTCGGAGGCACGGCCTACATAGTCAAAGGGGCCGTCGGGGGAGGTGGACCGGTAGACCTGGTAGGCGGCAGCCCCGGAGACTTTCTGCCACTTGAGGGTGACACTGGTCTTTTCCACCGCTTTCACGTCCACCTTGCTGGTGGCAGCAGGGACCGGGGTGGTGGGATCCACCAGGGCGGTCTCCACCGTGTTGGACGGAACCGATTCCAGTCCTGTGCTGTCCAGCGCCGTAACGAAGTACTTGTACTTCAGTCCGGCAAAAGCAGTGGTGTCCTGGAAGGAAGCGGCGCTGACGTTTTCCGCGATCAGCTGTGGTTGAGCTTCAAAGGAGGCCTGGCGGAACACCTTGTAACTGGCGGCGTCTGCCACGGTGTCCCAAGCGAGGTCCACGGTGGGGGGTTGGGCGGCGGCATTGACCGCCGCGGCGTGCAGGTTGGTCGGTCCCACCAGCAGCGGAGTAACCTCCAGGCCGTTGAGCCGCTGGCCGGAGCCGCTGAGGACCAGGTTCAGCTGGCCGTCGGATACCAGGACCTGGTTGATGATTTTGGTGGCCGAGGATGCCCTGCTGGAGGAGACCTGGCCGAAGGGCGTGCCCTCGGCGGCCACGTCGGTTCGGGTGGAGCCGATCCAGTCGCTGTGGTAGGTCTTCAGCGCGTAGGTGCCGTTGGGAACGTCGAGCTGGAATTCGAAGCTGGATCCGCTGAGGACGAAGTCACGCAGCAGGTTGCTGGTGACTGCGCCGCGGTCGCGGTCGCTGAGTACCGAGATGTCCTTGAAGCCGAAGCCCCGCTCGGGGGTGTAGACCATGGTCCGGTTGACCTCGGTGTACCCGGCCTCAAGCGGTGCTCCCGCCGGCCCGAAGTCGAACTTGTACTTCGCCTGCTTGGTGGTCACCGGGAGGGTGTCGCTGGGCTCGGAGAGGCCCTTGCCGTTCATGGCTGCGACGCGCACGTGGTAAGCCGTACCTTCAGCCAGCCCGGCCAGGTTGGCGGTGGGGACGGTCGCGGTGGTGGTGAGCTTGTAGGCGCTGTCCGGCTCGGAGGCCAGCTTGCGGTACACCTTGTAGATGTCCGCGCCATCAACATGCTGCCACTTCAGGAGTGCTCCCGCATTGGAAACGCTGCCGGCCACCAGGCCCTGCGGCTTGGCCGGAACGGACGACGGCGGTGCCACTTCCTTCACGCGGGCAGCCAGCGGAAGGCCGAGCTGCTTCACTCCGCCGGCCACCAGGCGGGCGATCTGGATGGCGCCGTATTCCTGGAAGTGGGTGTTGTCCACCGTGCCGGTGGGGCGGTTGGGATAGACGCCTGCGTCGACATGGAGGAAAACGGACTTGGTGTCCTCCGGACCGATGGCGTCGTAGTAGGCGCGGCTCGAAGCTGAGAGATCAACCAAAGCCACGTTTTCCTCCGCGGCCAGCTCCTGCATCTTGGCCACGTACTCGGGGAAGCTGACCCGGAACTTGCCGGTGGCTTCGTCGTAGTCCCGGCGTCCCACCGGGGTGACCAGGACTGGTGTCGCTCCACGCTGGCGGGCCCCGTTGACGTACGTCCGGAGGTATTCCTTGTAGTCCGCGGGGGAGGCGTAGCGGTCATCGACGCCTATGGTGGCGTCGTTGTGGCCGAACTGGACCAGCAGGTAGTCGCCAGGGTTGATGACGCGCAGGATCTCGTCCAGCCGGCCCTGGCTAATGAAGTTTTTGGAGCTCCGGCCGCCAATGGCGTGGTTCTTGAAGGAGACGCTGTCATCGAAGTACCGGTCGATCATCTGGCCCCACCCTGCCTGCGGAGCGAAGCCGGGGTCATAGGTCTGCACGGTGGAGTCACCGGCCAGGTAGACGCCGGGGTCAGTGGTGGCGGTCCGCGGAGCGCGGGCAGCGATGACCAGGGAGTTGATCCTGGCCGCTGTCCCGGTGAAATCGAGGTTGAGCTGGCCGTCCACCAGGGAGATCGGGAATTCCATTTCCAGGTACTGGCCGGCCGGCTTGTCCGTTGCCTGGACTTTGGCCATCTTCTCTGCGGTGATGGCGATGTTGGTGGATTCGGCGGCGTCGCCGGCGATGAGCTTGACGGTGTAGTCACCGTTGGGCAGGTCCACCAAAAAGGAACTGCCCTGCGTCTGGACAAAGTCGGACCGCAACGGGTCCCCGGTGCCGCGGTCCGTGCCGGAGGTAACGGCGGTGTCCGTGAAGCCATACTTGGTGCCCGCCGAATACTGCGTATTGGCGGCAACGGGTGTGTAGCCTTCCGCCAGGGCACCGGGGCCGAAGTCGAATTTGAAGCCGCTTCCCACGGGCGGCAAGGCGGTATCGGCCTGGACTGCCGGAAGCCCGGTGAAGGCGATGGCGGCGGAAGCCACGGCAGCCGTAACGGCCTTCGCTCCGGCGGGCAGCCTGCGCTGGCGGGGTGGCGGTGCTTCCTGGGGCAGCGGGGTCACTGGCGGGGGTGTTTTCACGGACATCTCCTTCGATGAGCAGTGGCAAAGCGGTACCCAGGAAGGTTGTAACGATTCAAATCAGTAGCTGCGGAGACTCTTTTGCAGCTACTGCTTGATTTCGGAGCGATTCGGGAATGGCTGAGACCTGGGAGGGGTGATGCAGCTCTCACTGCAGCACCCAAGGTTTATCAGCGCCGCGAACCTGCTGGCAAGCGTTTTCCCAATTTTCCCGAAAGATTTTGGACGCGCTTATTCGAAGTTGTGCTTTTGGCCGCTCTGATTGAGCCACAACGACGGAGGGGCACCTTCGTGCCCATCCGCCGTCGTTCGCGATCGGTAAAACGTGAGGCCCGGGTCAGGCGAGGACGGCCAGCTTCGAGTTGCCGCGCCCGAACACTGCACGGTCAACAGAGAAGCGCCCTGCACCGGTCAGCACCAGGGCGAAGGCTGCCGCTGCGAAGAGCAGGACCAGTTCATAGCCACCGTTTGCGGCGAACACTCCAGCTGAGGCATGCACCAGGAACAGGGCGCCCAGCATGTCCAGTGCCAGGAGTGCGGCCACCACACGGGTGAGGATGCCAAGGATCAGTGCGATTCCGCCTCCCAGTTCCAGGACGGCAACGGCCGGTGCGGCAATTTCCGCTGCCGGAACTCCCATTTTGGCGAATGAGGCCTGCGTGCCAGCGATGGTCCATTCAGAGAACTTCTGCCAGCCGTGGGCGGCGAAGAGGAAGCCCAGGACAATCCGGAGGACGGTGACGGCGGTGGTGGTAAGTCGTGACTGTTTCATAAGACTTTAGTCTTCCGTGCTAATAGTTGAAGTGTCAACTAACTGCTTCATATTGTGGTCTTTGTCATGCCCATGCCGTGCTGCGCAGGTAGCCCATTAGGCTGGCGGGGTGCCCCAATTACCTGCCCTGGCGCCGGCCGCACCACCGAAGGGACATGCCCGCGAAATCCTTCGGCTGGCTGTTCCGGCCTTTGGCGCGCTCGTTGCCGAACCGCTGTTCCTGCTGGCTGATTCGGTGATTGTTGGCCACCTCGGCGTGGCGCAGCTGGCAGGAGTGGGGCTGGCGTCGGCAGTGCTGCATACTGCCGTCGGCCTGATGGTTTTCCTCGCGTATTCCACCACCCCCGCCGTCGCCCGGGCCATTGGGGACGGCCAGCTGGGCAAAGCCCTGGCGGCAGGGCGCGACGGCGTTTGGCTGGCACTGCTGCTGGGCACGGGGTTAGCCGTGGCGGGCTTCCTGGCCGCCGACCCGCTGATCGGCCTCCTGGGAGCCGAAGGTGATGTCCGCACCTTCGCCGTCGACTATCTTCGCTGGTCCATGCCAGGACTGGTTGCCATGCTGCTCATCTTTGCTGGCACCGGCCTCCTTCGCGGCCTGCAGGACACCCGGACGCCGCTTGTGGTGGCCACCGCCGGGTTCGGCCTGAACATCGTCCTGAACCTGTGGCTCGTCTACGGTCTGGGCTGGTCTGTGACCGGTTCCGCCGTGGGTACCAGCCTGGCCCAGTGGGCCATGGCCGCCGTCTACCTGGTGATGGTGAGGCGCAACGCCCGGCGCAACGGCGTCAGCCTCCTGCCCAGCTGGCGGGGGATCAGGAGCATGACGCGGGTGGGGTCGTGGCTGATGCTGCGGACCCTCAGCCTGCGGGTGGCGATCCTGGCAACCGTGGTTGTGGTCACGGCACAGGGACCGGTCAACCTTGCTGCCCATCAACTCGCCATGACCGTCTTTTCGTTCCTGGCCTTCGCCTTGGACGCCCTGGCCATCGCTGCGCAGGCGCTGATCGGCAAGGAACTCGGTGCCTCAAACCCTGCAAGGGCACGGGTCCTGACCGGGACCATGACCCGCTGGGGCCTTGGCTTCGGCGCGGTCACCGGTGCACTGCTGGCGCTCGCCGCTCCCTGGGCTGGCTCCCTGTTCACGTCCGATCCCGAGGTGCACTCGGCCCTGGCCGTCGCCTTGTGGATCCTAGCTGCCGGCCAGCCCGTCGCCGGCTACGTCTTTGTCCTCGATGGGGTACTGATCGGCGCGGGGGACGCTAAATACCTGGCGCTCGCCGGCATGGTGAACCTCGCGGTGTACGGGCCACTCCTGATCGCCGTGGCCCTGTCAGGCGCACGCGGAGGGGCCGCGCTGGGTTGGTTGTGGGCGGCCTTTGCCCTCGGTTACATGGCCGCACGCGCCGTTACCCTGGGCGCCCGCGCCCGGTCTGACCGCTGGCTGGTGCTCGGTTCGACGTAGGCGCTGCCCCCACTAAACTGGACCGGTGACCCAACCGAATACTCCCGCAGGTACTGCTTCCGGAACGGGCCCCGCGGCTGAGCTGTGGAAACCGGTGCTCCTTCGTTCCGCGGCGGCGCTGGTCTTTGGGGCTGTGACCATCTTCTGGGCAGCACCGTCCGTGGAAGTCATGGGCTGGGCCGGCGGGCTCTACCTGCTGGCAACCGGGCTGCTCCTGATGTGGGGTATCCCCGCTACGGGATTCCCGCGTGACAGGGCGGTGGGCAAGAAGCTCTCCGCGGCCGGGTCCGTGCTGGCCGGCGCCGGTTTTTCGCTGGTGCTCCTGCACGGGGACCTCCTTTTTGGTGTGATTGCAGCCCTGGGACTGGGCGTAGCGGGGGCTTTCGAGTTGTTCTGCGGGCTTGGATTCCGCGGCCGGCACGTCCTCGCCAGGGACTGGGTAGCCTCGGGGATCATCGGGCTCGGCACCGCCGCCATCCTGCCCTTTTTTATCGGCCTTGGAGCGCATGCGCTGCTGGGCGTTGCCGGTGGCGGAGCCATTATTTCCGGAGTGCTGTGGGCCCTTGCCGGGCTGACCATCCGGCACGATGCCCGCACCGCTGCTGGAACCCCGTAAACTAGGAGGTGTCCGGTTCTACTTCTCGTAGAAATGTCGTGGAAATGACCGGACACATACCGAAAGACATCGACCCGGGCCGGCCGGCGCGCCGCCTGCAGGGAGGAATCACCGTGGCAGACCAGCAACCAGGACATCCGCGCAAGATGCGGACCTCGGTGAAGGGCCCGCTGATGTTCTCCGCTTTCTGGGCCGTAATCGCCTTCGTGGCCGTGGTGATTTTCGCCTCCGGCGGCACTGCACGGGCCCCCCGTTTCGATCTTGCCTTCACTGCCGCGGGCATTGCCTTCATCGTCACCCTGGTGATTGCCGCGATGCTCGCCATGAGCCACAAGGACAACGCGGATTACCTGGGCAAGGGCTCCGGCGTGAACCTCAGCTCGGCTCCAAAGAGTTCCCACGGGTTCGGTGCGCCCGGCGTCCAGAAACCGCCCGCTTCCGACGGCGGCCCCGAGGGTACTGCAGACCGCTGACCTATACGCTGGGGGCGCCCTGCTCCGCCGGGGCGGCGTGATATGCACTTGCTGGGCCGTTAATTTGCCGCCGCCTGCCGCGCCCGATAGGCAGCCACATGCGCACGGTTGGCGCAGTTGCCCGTATCGCAATACCTCCGGGACCGGTTCCGGCTGAGGTCCAGCACGGCGGCGTCGCAGTCCTCTGCCTCGCAGGTGCGCAGCCGGTCCATCTCCTTACTGCGGATCACGTCTGCCAGGGCCATGGCCGCTTCCGTGCTCATCCGGTGGGCGAGTGGGGCCTCGGGGGTAGTGGCGTGCAGATGCCAGTCCCACTTGTCATGCTTGACCAGCTGGGGCAGGGCGTTGGCAGCCCGCAGCAGCCCGTTCACGGTGGCCACCGCCGCTTCCTCGTCGGCAATCCACAGGTCCGCGAGCTGCCGCCGCAGTCCGCGGACGCTGGCCAGCTCCGCTGCGTCCCGGGTCCGGGAGCCAGTGAACCCTTCTGCGGCAAGGAAGCTGTCCAGATCCTGCTGGGAAGTCAGCTGTTCCCGTCCGTTGGCGGCGGAGTTGATGAGATTAACGACGGTGCGGAGGGCCACCTCGGTGTCAGGGGCAAAGACCATCTTGACTCCTTACGGACGCGGGGCGTAGTGTCATGACCATTACCCCACTTTACTCCTGACAGGAGGCGACGGTGCCTGCCGCCCACAATCACCCCCCGAGCAGCCGGACGGCTGCGCCGCGGCGCGGCTTCCTGGCCTCCGGGCTCGGTATCGCGCTGTTTTCATCCGCGGTCTTCGGAACCTCCGGCTCCTTCGCCAAAGCGCTGCTGGAAACAGGCTGGTCACCTGGAGCTGCGGTGACCGCCCGGCTGACGGGGGCCGCGCTGATCCTCGCCGTCCCTGCCATTCCTGCGCTGCGGGGCCGCTGGCACCAGCTGCGGGACAACTGGCTGACCATTGTCCTGTTCGGCCTGATCGGCGTCGCGGCATGCCAGCTGTTCTACTTCAACGCCGTGGCCCGGCTATCCGTTGGGGTGGCCCTGCTCCTGGAGTACCTGGCGCCCGTACTGATCGTGCTGTGGCTGTGGGCGGCCAGCCGGAGGCGCCCGCGTGCGCTGACGTTCGGCGGGACCCTGCTTTCACTTGGCGGCCTGGTGCTGGTCCTGGACCTCACCGGCACTGTCAAGGTGGACCCGGTGGGTGTCATGTGGGGCGTCGCCGCCGCGGTCTGCCTTGCCATCTACTTCTTCATCACGGCCAAGGAAAATGACTCCCTGCCGCCCATAGTGCTGGCCTCGGGCGGACTCATGGTGGGCGCAGCCGTGATGTGGCTTGCCGCTGCAACCGGCCTGCTGCCCATGGCATTCAACACGGCCGACACCAAGCTCGGCCCGTGGGTCACCCCCTGGTGGGTTTCATTGGCCGGACTGGTCATCCTGGCAACGGTCCTGGCCTATGTCTCCGGCATCATGGGCGCCCGCGCCCTGGGATCAAAGGTGGCCTCATTCGTATCGCTGACCGAGGTCCTCTTCGCCGTGATCTGGGCGTGGCTGCTGCTGGGGGAGCTGCCGGGCGCCATCCAGCTTTTGGGCGGTGCGCTTATCGTCGGCGGCGTTATCCTGGTCCGGTTCGATGAGCTGCGCGCCCCCTCGGCTGTCCCCGCCGGTAGGGCCGTGGGCGCACCCCGGGCGACCTCACCGCTGAAGCACGCGAACGACGTCGAGCCCGTCCCCTAAGTGCCACGCCGCGGCGGAGTGCCGCAAGGGCACACCAGAAGAATAAACCTTCCTGGAGGGGGTCGATCCTTGGCGATCCAGCGCCTAGCATGGCGGTATGTGCCGGAATATCCGAACCCTTCACAACTTCGAACCGCACGCCACGTCGGAGGAAGTGCATGCCGCAGCGTTGCAGTACGTGCGCAAGGTCAGCGGAAGCACAAAACCGTCCAAGGCCAACGAGGAAGCCTTCGAAGAAGCAGTCCACGAGATTGCCCACATCACCCAGCATCTTCTTGACTCGCTGGTGACGCAGGCACCGCCCAAGGACCGGGAAGCCGAGGCGGCAAAGGCGCGGGCCCGGGCGGCGGTCCGGTATGGCGCCGCCTGACGTCGCGTTCAGTGCCTGGGCATCCGGACGGGCGCCCTAGGCCTGCTTCCCGAAGCTCCGCAGGCGCAGGGAGTTGGCCACCACCAGGACGGAACTGGCTGCCATCGCGGCACCGGCGATCATCGGGTTGAGCAGTCCCAGCGCCGCCACCGGTATGCCCACGGCGTTGTAGAAGAACGCCCAGAACAAGTTGGTCTTGATGGTGGACAGGGTTCGGCGGGACAGTTCGATGGCCTGGACCACCTGCGAGAGGTCGCTTCCCATCACGGTGAGGTCGGCCGCCTCGATGGCCACGTCGGTTCCGGACCCCATGGCAATGCCGAGGTCAGCCTGGGCCAGCGCTGCAGCATCATTGACCCCGTCTCCGGCCATGGCCACGGTAGCCCCGCCGGACTGCAGCGTGCGCACCACCTCCACCTTGCCCTCCGGCAGGACCCCTGCGTAGACGTCTGCAGGATTAATGCCGACGGCGGCGGCCACCTGGGCGGCAACAGCGGCGTTGTCCCCGGTCAGGAGGATGGGCCGCAGGCCAAGGAACTTCATCCGGTCGATGGCAGCCGCGGAACCTTCCTTGATGGTGTCCCGCAGGTTGATGATGCCGGCAGGAGCACCGTCCACGGCAACCCAGATCGCGGTTGCGCCTGCAGCTTCCGCCTTAGCCAGCAGCTGCAGCTGCGCCGGAGTCAAAGCGATGCCGTTATCCTCAAGCCAGCCGGTACGGCCGGCGGTGACAAGCCTGCCCTCGACGGTTCCGGCGACTCCGCCGCCTGGAGCGGAACGGAAGGCCTGCACTGATGGCAGGCGGGCGCCGTCGGGCACTGAAATGGCTGTGCCCGCATCCTGGGCCGCTGCCGCGGCAGCGGTTATCGCACGCCCGATAGGGTGTTCGGAGGCCGCTTCAACAGCGCCGCCCAGCCTCAACACCTCACGTTCGTCGAATCCCTCAAAGGCAAGGGTGGAGTCCACGGCCAGAACTCCCGTGGTGACGGTGCCTGTTTTATCCAGCAGGATGGTGTCCACGGTGCGGGTGTCCTCAAGAACCTGCGGGCCCTTGATGAGGATGCCCAACTGCGCGCCCCGGCCGGTGCCCGTGAGCAAGCCGACTGGAGTGGCGAGGCCGAGCGCGCACGGGCATGCGATCACGAGAACGGCGACGGCGGCAACGAAGGCCGAGCGCAGGCCTCCGCCTTCCGCGCCGGCGAGAAGGATCCACAGCACAAAGGTAAGAACGGCGATCACCAGGACTACGGGAACGAACACACCGCTGATGCGGTCCGCGAGGCGGGCAATGGGAGCCTTGCCCGTCTGTGCCTGTGACACAAGCCGTGCCATCTGGGCAAGTGTGGTTTCGGAGCCGACGCGGGTGGCCCTGACCAACAGGCGGCCGGAGGTATTGATGGTTGCGCCGGTGACCCGGCTGCCCGGACGCACGTCCACGGGTACTGATTCGCCCGTGACGAGCGAAGCGTCCACGGCCGAGGACCCTTCAACCACCACACCGTCCGTGGCGATCTTCTCGCCGGGCCGGACCACCAGGACATCACCTATCTGCAACTGCCCGGCGGGGATCCGGTGCTCCCGGCCGTCATGCAAAACGGAGGCATCCTTGGCCCCGAGGCTGAGGAGGGCGTGCAGGGCATCGCCGGCCTTTTGCTTCGCGTTCGCCTCAAGATAGCGTCCCAGAAGCAGGAAAGTGGTGACGACGGCCGCAACCTCGAAGTAAAGGCCGCCCTGCTCCATGCCTTCCATGCCGGGGTGCTCCGTCATCAGCGGATCCGCCAACAGCTGCCACGCCGAAAACAGGTACGCTGCAACAACGCCGATGGACACCAGGGTGTCCATCGTGGAAGCAAAGTGCCGGGCGTTGATGGCGGCAGCACGGTGGAACGGCCACGCAGCCCACGTCACCACGGGCAGGGCCAGCGTGGCTGCGGCCCAACCCCAGTGCGCGAACTGGAACGCCGGGACCATCGAAATCAGGAACACGGGCACTGTCAGGAATACCGCCAGGATCAGCCGCGGGCGCAGCCGGGAGGCAGCGCCCCCGTGAGAGACGGTGTCTTCGCTGCCCGTGCCGTGACCGACCGCCGCGGCGCCACCGGAGACGTGCTCGGCACGCCCGCTCGCTCCTCGCTTGGACGCATGCTGCCGCACGTCCCCGATGTCACCGCTCGAGGGCATAACCCCTTCAACTGCAGTTTCGTGGCCCGCGGTGCCGCCCGCCTGGTGCAGGGTGGGGTGAAGCGGTTGGCGGATTGTTGCTTTGTAGCCGGCGGCATTGACAGTGTTGGTTATCTGCTCGTCGGTGATCCCGGCCGGGACTGTGACGTGGGCTGATTCCAGGGGCAGGTTTACCAGGGCCTGGACGCCCTCGAGCTTTCCCAGTTTCTTTTCCACCCGGTTGACGCAGGAGGCGCAGGTCATGCCCTGGATGTCGAGTTCCACCACCCGGCTTTCGGGCTGGGAGATTAGTTCCTGGTTGCTCATACCGTTCCCTGGATAGTTGTGGTGTCTACGCTTCGTTGGCTACCACCAGGTAGCCGGCCTCTGCCACGGCTTCGCCGATCTCGGACGGCGACAGTTCCTTGCTGGACGTGATGGTGACAGTGGAAATGCCGCCGGCGTTGAGTTCGACGTCCACTGCCTCTACGCCTGCCAGGGACTCAAGTTCTTCGCTGACGGCCGAGACGCAGTGGCCACAGGTCATTCCGGAAACGCTGACAGTTGTGGTGGTAGGGGAAATGGTGCTCATGGTGTGCTCCTCTTGTTGGGACGGCCTTGGGAAAGGGTGTGGGAATCTGCCGCGGGAAGGCGGCTAACGCAGAAGCCTGCCGATGGCGTCAGCAGCTTCCTTGACTTTGGCATCGATGACTTCTGCCCGAAGAGCGGGGTCAGGTTCGGAGGCGGCACCCACTACACAGTGGCCGATGTGCTCCTCAACGAGCCCGAGGCTGACGGCATGCAGAGCCTTGGTGACGGCGGAAACCTGGGTGAGGATGTCGATGCAGTACTTGTCCTCATCCACCATGCGTGCGATCCCCCGCACCTGGCCTTCAATGCGCTTAAGCCGGCGAAGGTACGCATCCTTGTTCGCGGCGTACCCGTGCCCTGCTGGCGCCTGGTCCATGGCCGTTTCAGTTGCTGCTCCGTCAATTGTGGTCATGCCATTCACGGTATACCCCGGTGGGGTATCGGCACAAGTACCCCGCCGGGGTATCCCTTAAAAGGGCTATAGGACACAAAAAAGCTCCGGAGTGCGTTATTGGGGGATACGCACTCCGGAGCAGCTCTTGGGCAAGGCCAGCTTCCATGCTGCTGGAATCGGCCTGCTTGAATCAGCTTACGGGCTGGTAGCCCGGTCCGCCAGCACCCTGAATAACTACTTTCACTTTACTTACTGGGCCTCGTCTCCAGCCGTTCAGGACGCTCATCTATGGGTCAGGGCCGGTCCTGGTGGGCTGCCATCCGGTACGGCACGATGAGGACGGGCCTGCTCTGATGATGGGTGAGCCAGGCACCTACGGAGCCGCTGAGAGCCTCCGCAAGACGGTGCGAGAAGCCCCGCTCGGAGGTTCCCACAATGATCATCGGTGCATCTGTTTCCGCCGCAAGTTGGGCGAGGGCACGGGCGGGATCCCCTGCCAGCGTTTGCAGGGTCCACTCAGCGGCGGCGGTCCCCGGCGGCACCTGGGCCACAGCGGCTTCAATGGCAGTCTTCAGTTCGGCCGTCACGCCGCCGATGTTTTCCGCATCTGCGTCCGGGTGCAGCGAGAGCCTGTGGGCGGACCGGGCCGGGTCCCACTCCACCAGGTAGCTCGCCTCATCCACGTAGGCACAGAGCAGGCGGGTCCCCAGCCTGGCGGCGAGGTTGGCGGCTGTTTGCAGGACCTCGGGATGCTGGCGGGGAGCAACACCTACCAGCAGCGGTGAAGTACCGCGCGTGTTTTCTGACGACATAGTCTATTTTCAGCCTGCTTCCACTCTCTTGAACAGCGCCAACCCGCCCGGAAGGGTCAGGACGCAGCCGGCGAAGCCATGACCACCACGTTTTTGCCCCAGGGGTCCTGGGTGTAACAGCTGATCAGCACCAGCCGGTTGGGCACAATGTCCCAAATTGGACTGTCTTTCAGGCCGGACTTCAGGTGGGTTGTCACGCTGTCCACCCGGTAGGGCATAGAGCCGCCTGCAGTGTCCACCTCCAGCAGATCGCCCACTGCGGCCGATGAACTCAGCTGGTTGAAGGGTGCCTCTGTGCCTTCCCAGCTGTGGCCGATGATGTAAGTGGTGTTGGTGGAGCCGTTTCCCGGGGTACCGAACGGGGCCAGCCAGTAGCCGTCCTTGGTTGCCGGCGGCACAATCGTTTCGCTGGCGCGTGCGGCGTCGTCCAGCTCCAGTGCATGCACCGGCACATCGAAGGCCGCCGATGGGTAGCGGATGCGCACCGGGGCGGCTGCTGCCGGCAGGGCAGGGGCCTGCGCTTGCTGGGCAGGAGCAGGCGCAGCGGCAGGAGCAGCGGCCGAGGCGGGGGGTGCCACCCCCGGCATCGCCGTCGGGGCCTTTGGTGCCGGTTTGTCGAAGGTGCCGCCGGAGGGCGGTGCTGTCATGGCCCCGCTGACACCGGGAGGTACTTGCGCCGCTTGGAACACGGGGGCGCCGAAAGTGAGGGATAAAAAGGCCATGACGCCGCACAGGAGAATCACCAGGTCGCCCCGGTTCCAGCGCCTCCACCTGCGCGCTCCGGAGGCTGCGTGCCGGCTAGTTTTTTTCGACATGCTGCTCCTTTTCCACTGCAAATGGGGATTGGGCAGGAAGGCGTCCCGCCGGGGCGGGACGCCTTCTTGCCAGGCGGCCTTCGGCCGGGGCTTACCCGCGTCAGCGTGTGAGGGGCAGTGTGCGGGGCTTGCGGCGGAATGCCACTGCCGTTCCAGCTGTAAGCAGTGCGCCCAGGCCGGCCAGCCAGGACGGCTCGGCGTCAGGTCCGCCGACGGCAGTCTGGGCGTTGTACCCCTGGTTCGTTCCGCGGCCTGAGCTGATGGCGGCTCCGGTGGCAGGAGCTGCCGCTGCTGCCTGGGCCACCGTGGCCTCCGGTTGGACTGCCGCCGGCTGTTCGGGCACGACGACGGTTGTTGCCGGCGGTACTGTCGCTGGCGGAACGGCTGCGGGTTGTTCAACAACTGGCGGGTTTGTAATGGGGGTAACCACAGGTTGTTCCACCGGCGGCACTTCCACGGGTGGAACCACGACGGCGGGAGGTATCACGGGCTGGTCCACCACCGGTGGAACAACTGCCGGTGGTACGACCGGCGGAACAGCTATGGGCGGAACAACTACTGGCGGTACGACGGGCGGTACGACGGGCGGGTTCACTACCACCGGCGGTACGACGGGCGGGTTCACTACGACGGGTGGATGCACGGGAGGAACCACCGTACCCGGCGTCACGCACCCGCCGGCATGGATGGCCCTCCCCAGGGCATCCCAGTTTTGTCCGTAATCCATGCCGTCATTTGGCGGAATGATGTCCGCGCCGTGCCCGTCATGGCCGTTCAGTGACGGGACGGCAACAGTGATGGGACTGTACTGGCCGGAGTTGGAGCCGGAGCCGGCGTGGCAGATGACAATCCTGTCGTCGTCATCGCTGCCACGGTCCGCTACGGCGGGAGCCGCGACGGCGAATGCAGTCAGGCCCAGCACCCCCAACGTTGTTATGGCACGTTTCATGATGATTCTCCCCAGTTCTGATGTGAAACCGACCATGACGAGGAGGACCAGCGAATGCACCGATTGCCCCAGCAGCACGGTCAGCTTGCTTGAGTTTTCAGGCTAGGTGGGCCCTAGTTGCCAGTCGTGAGTAGGGACTACTCGTCTTTGGCGTGCTCCCGGAAAGCCGGTTACTTGCCGGTACCCGAAGAAACGGGCGCGCTACTTGGAGCCGCTCCCAATACCTTGTAGCCCGACCGGCCCGCGCCTACCGTTAAACCAGCTGACGAAAGGGCGTGAGGGCATGGAGATTTTTATGTGGTGGCTGGACCTGGACCTCGCCAGCAAGGAATGGCTGCGGGAGAACCTTCGTGCCGAGGAACTTCCACTTCCGGTACTGCAAGGCATTGCGGAGGCTGGCGGACCCCGCCCCGATAACCCGGCGGCAGTGTTGACGCCGGCGGACTGGGACTTCATCGAGACCCAGTCGGAGTTCGTGGACTAGTTGTACTTAGTCGTTGGTTGTTGCACCTGCTGAGGGGTGGTTTGCCTGTAAGGCTGCCGTGGGGCCGGAACACTGCGCAGGTCAGGCCTTTTTCGTCTGGCAGGATCTCGGCACACTCCGCTGACGCTGACTCCGATGGCGCCGGTGACGGGCCGGTTGTTGGTCTGCCCGTCACGGGCGGTGACGTAACTGGCATAGACGAACCCTCTGGATGGGCCCGGTCCAGCGCCCGGTTCTGCCACTCGCTCACTCCCCCCGCCGATGACCTCCTCCGCGATGGTCAGATGGCGTCCTCCGAGAGTTGGTGCCCAACACTTCGGCGAAGTGACCGCTATTGCTCCGGAGGGAAGCGCCAGGGCAGTGGCAGGGCGATCCCCCTGCGCAGCTGGCGCACGCTGCCTGGCATCCGTGGGCACGTTGAGCTCCACCGGCCGGAGACCGGTCAGCACAGCCTCCGCGCGGGCACTGTTGGGGAGATCCCGCTCCTGCGCCGCCCGCCACGTCGTGCTTTTCGTATTAGTGGTGGTCGTAAATTTCGCCAGTCCGCGATGGACCCAATAACGGCACTGGTGCGTACTTGTTCCGCCCCTTGGGTTGTGCGCTAACTCGCCTTGTCGGTGTGAGCCGGTTCATAGGGGGTGGGGTGTGTGGGTGGGGGGTTTTATGGTGTTGGTGGCGGGGGTTTTGGGTGGTGTGGGGGTGGATTTGCGGGTTGGTGTGCTGGGGGTGTATTGTTTTTTGAGTCGCCGCGCCGCTGTTGCGGAGAGTTTGCGGCCAACCCCCCTTTGAATGGCCTGGAATATGGTTCGCTTTTGGGCGTGCCTGTTTGGGTGGGGCCGGGTTCTT
>NZ_JBNHEW010000008.1:0-114045 GCF_059089645.1 Arthrobacter sp. K41
TCAACCAATCAAAAAACAATCGGTATCAACAAACTTGGCACACTATTGAGTTCTCAAACAACAGACACACCCGGCACCACCACCACAACAACACGCCGTGGATCGCTCCGGAGCAACTTTTCAAACTTACCCGAACCCCGGCGCCGAATCAAATCCGTGTTTCAGGATTTTCATCGGTGGGAGGTTCGTCCCCACCTCTTCAGGGAGCGCTCGAAAGCCCTACCAGAATTGGTATTGATTTTGGGGGTTTTTGGCCGCCCGGGGCATCCAGCTCTTCGCTGTCTCCCTCGCGGCGACTTAGAAAACAATACACCCCCTTCGGCCGCTCCGCAAATCCCCCTTCAGAGGGGCCTGTTCCGTACCATTGTGCGGCTGAAGCGGGCATGACCGCCCATACCGGCAGCACGCCGTCGGACTTTCCCTGCTGTGCTGCACCACACCCAGATGATGGATCCGGCGGGTACGGTCAACAAGCTTTAACGCAGAAAGGGCCGGCAACCGTGAGGTTGCCGGCCCTTTCTCAAGCAGCTGGTATCAGCGTGGCTGAATTACCAGGAGGACTTGGTGATGCCCGGAAGTTCGCCCCTGTGGGCCATGTCGCGCAGGCGGACACGGGAGATGCCGAACTTCTGGAAGGTACCGCGGGGGCGGCCGTCGATGATGTCGCGGTTGCGGACACGGATCGGGGACGCGTTGCGGGGCAGCTTCTGCAGGCCCAGGCGGGCTGCTTCGCGTGCTTCGTCGGTTGCGTTTTCGTCAACCAGGGTCTTCTTCAGCTCGAGGCGCTTCGCAGCGTAACGCTCAACGATGACCTTGCGCTGCTCGTTGCGAGCAATCTTGGACTTCTTAGCCATGTTTAGCGCTCCTCTCGGAATTCGACGTGCTGGCGGATCTTGGGGTCGTACTTCTTCAGGACCATACGGTCCGGATCGTTACGACGGTTCTTGCGGGTTACGTAGGTGTAACCCGTGCCCGCGGTCGACTTGAGCTTGATGATCGGACGTACGTCCTTGTCCTTAGCCACTAGAGCTTCACCCCACGAGCGAGAATGTCGGCGACGACAACGTCGATGCCGCGTACGTCGATGGTCTTGATGCCCTTTGCAGAAACCTGCAGCGTGACATTACGGCGCAGGGACGGAACCCAGTAGCGCTTCTTCTGAATGTTCGGATCGAACCGACGCTTGTTGCGGCGGTGCGAGTGCGAAATGCTGTGCCCAAAGCCCGGCTCGGCTCCGGTCACTTGGCAGTGTGCTGCCATGACTTCTCCTCAAGAATTGAAAGTAATGATCCGCATATCTGCTGCTGGACCATGCTGCTAAGGGCGACCCAAAATTGAAGAAGGGCAACGGTTAGTCACGCAACTTGAGCCCCTAACTACCGGCCGCCCTGGAAAAATTACCGGGCTGCCGGAGCAATTGCGCACGCTCCGCGCACTTAGCGCCTACCAAGTCTACGAGTTCGTGCAATTAAAGACCAATCAGGCCCTAAAGGGTGTATAAGGAGGCCCGGCCGCTAGAGCCTGGTGAGCTGGGGGTACCTCGGCTGCAGGTTGTCACCGGATGACTTTCCGGTGACCCGGCGGACAACCCATGGGGCGGCGAACTCCCGCACCCAGCGGGCATTTGCGCGGAGTGCCTCCACCCGGCTGAGCTCCGGCACAGGTGTCATGGGGGGAACCTCAAGGGAGTGGTCGTGCTCCAGGACGTCCAGCACGCGTTTGGCCATGTTGGCATGCCCCGCGGCGGACATGTGCATCCTGTCCTGGGCCCACATGCCCCAGTCGTAGTACTCGCTGAAGCGCCAGTAGTCCACCAGCAACGCTCCATGGTCTCCGGCGATGCCGCGCACCAGTTCGTTGTAAATGGCCGTGCGACCTCGGGTGGTGCTGAAGACCTTCGATCCCCTGGAGTCGAAGCCGGTGAACATGACCACAATGGCGCCGGTGGCGCGCAGTTTGGCGATGGCGCCGTCGTACTCCACCAGGAGCTCGTCAATGTCGATCCTCGGGCGGAGGATATCGTTGGCGCCCGCGTAAATGCTTACCAGGGTGGGTTTGAGTTCGACGGCGGCGTCCACCTGTTCGGCAAGGATCTGGCGGAGTTTCCTTCCGCGGATGGCGAGGTTGGCGTAGCCGAAGCCGGGGTCGGCGGCGCCAAGCTGCTCCGCCACACGGTCAGCCCAACCGCGAACTCCATTGGGGCGGGCGGAATCGTCGTCGCCTACCCCTTCGGTGAAAGAGTCGCCAAGGGCCACGAACCGGGTAGTAAATTCCATCTGGCCAGTTTGCCAGCAGTTGCTGGGAGCAACCAACCGGTTTGGTGCCTAGCTTTCCCTAAGGATCCAGTGGTCGGAGTCCAGCCGGCCCACCACCTTTTCACCGATCCGTGCCAGGTCCAGCACGTCCTGCTCGGTCAGGGCGTCCAGGAACAGGTCCCGGACAGTTTCAACATGGCCGGGTGCCAGGCCCACGATGGTAGCCATGCCTTCTTCCGTGAGGTGTGCCGTGGTAACGCGGGCATCGTGCGGATGCGGACGGCGTTCCACCCACCCCCGCTTCTGAAGCTTGGTCACCACATGCGAAAGCCGCGACAACGATGCGCTGCTTCGGGCAGCCAGCTCGCTCATAGGCAGGAACCGGCCCTCCGCCTCCGACAACATGGCAAGGACTGTGTAGTCGAAGAGGGACAGCTTCCCCGCGGCATGAAGCTTGGTGTCGAGGGCCGCCGGCAGGAGCGTGTTGATGCTCACCAGGGCAAGCCAGGCACGGCGTTCGTCGGCGGACAGCCAGCGAGGTTCGGTCATCTGCCCATTCTACGAGAAGGGGGCGGTTGATCCTTCAAGTAGCAGCAATGCCCCCGTAGGCTGGGGGCATGTATGTTGTCTCATTGAGCTACCGGGTTCCCCAGGACATTGTGGACTTCCATAACGACGCACATATCGCATGGCTGAAGAAGGCCTTTGACGACGGGGTGTTCATCGCTGCCGGGCGCAAGGTTCCCCGGACGGGCGGTATGTTGCTCTCGCGAACTGACCGCGCCACCCTCGACGCCGCCTTGGCGCAGGACCCGTTCTACTCGAATGGTGTTGCCGACTTCGAGGTGGTCGAGTTCCACGCTGCGAGGGTTGCCGCGGGTTTTGAGAACCTGCTGGACAGCTAGGCCCCCGCGCCGGCTCCGGGGGCCGTTGACGCTACCCTTTTCAAGCCGCCTTTTCGCGGCACTTTTACCGGTTCCGGCCAGCGCGCGGTGAGCTGGTCACCTAGTGTGACCCCGCGGAGTTTCCGGCCGAACAGCGGCAGGACCCAGTCGTGGACCCAGCGGCGCTGGCTTTGTTCCCATTCCCGCAGGCTTAGCTTTTCCGGCGGTTCCCAGTCCTTGAGCCGGATCTTGTGCGGCACGCCCAGCTGGTCCAGTACTTGTCCTGCGAGGTACTTGTGTCCGGCCTTGGACATGTGGAGGCGGTCCGAATCCCACATCCGGCGGTCGTGGAAAGCGTCCAGGCACCAGTAGTCCACCAGCACCGCGCCGTACTTGGCTGCAATTGCCCGGACCTGCTCGTTGTAGAAGTTGTTGCGCTTCTTTAATGGCTCCAACAGTGCCGAGACTTTCACATCGAAGCCGGTGAAGAGCACCAGCGTGGCACCCGTTTCCGCGAGCTGCGCCACGAGGTTTTCATATTCGGCCATGAGCGCGCCCATGTCCGTCTTCAGGTCCAAGATGTCGTTGCCGCCGGCGTAGAGGGTGACCAGGGCGGGCCGCATGCCCAGCGCCGGTTCCAGTTGCTCGCCGATGACGTGCCGGAGCCGTTTGCTCCTGATTGCCAGGTTTGCGTACCGCCATCCTGGCTGTGCCTGGGCGAGCTTTTCCGCTACCCGGTCGGCCCAGCCCCGCACGCCGTTGGGCAACCGCTCGTCCCGGTCCCCGACCCCCTCGGTGAAAGAATCCCCCAAAGCCACAAACACCCGCCGCCCGGACGCAGGAAGCAAAGGATCAGGCATCACCTGCTCAAAGTAATCACCCAAAGAAAAGCGAGTACGACGCCGGGATGAACAGTAAGTGCCAGAGCGTGTTGGTTTAACCGCAGAAGCTGAGCGAGCGTGCAGAAAAAACCAGCGTTATCTGAAAGAGCGTTTGGGTTTTGACCGCAAGAGCTGAGCGAGCGTTTAGGTTTACGGGCAAAGGTGAGCGAACGTCAGGAGGTCGCAGGGAAGTTTTGAAGCGGCGGGAGGGACATCCGGCAGCGTGCGTCTAAGCGAGGAACGAGCGAGCACGCAGAGGGTGGGCCTCCCGCCGCGGCGCCGGCGCAGCCAGCACCGCGCACCCAGCGACGAGAGAGGCTTACCCCTCGGCTTTGCCCTGACGCCAGTACCCCATGAAAGCAACCTGCTTCCGGTCAATGCCGACGTCCCGGACAAGGTACCGCCGCATGTCCTTGATGACGGCTGCTTCGCCGGCGATCCAGGCGTAGAAGGGCATGGCGCCTGCGGGCATGCCGGGGTTTTTAGTGGCCTGGATTTCGGCCGTCTCCATCCGCTGGGGTGTTTCCCAGAGGATGTCGACGTCCACATTGACGTCTTCGGGCTCAGGTCCGGCACCGCTGTCGGCTGCTTTGATTCCCACCCAGCCGGGCACCGGGACTGCCTTGCGGACGGCGTGCTGAAGCAGTTCGCCGTGCGGCCGGGACCGGCCAATCGCGGCGCCGCGCGCCAGCCAGGTGATTTCGATGTCGGCGGGCGAGGAGAGTTCAAGGAAGTCACCCGCTTCGGGGACTTCGAGGAAGGCGTGGCCGGTCATGTATTCGGGCAGGCTTTCCAGGATGGCGGAGATGGCGGGGATGGCTGTTTCATCGCCGGCGAGCAGGACGCGCTGCGCAAGGCCGGGCCGCCACTCGACACCGCCATAAGCTTCGGCAGTAGCGCATTGGGCGGCCCGGTTGTTGGGGCCGATGAGGGTAAGGGCACCTCCGGGCTTGGCGTTCAGGGCCCAGTTGGCGGCAGGTCCGCCGTTGCCGTGGCTGTCGAAGTGCATGACGAAGTCGACATCGATCTCGGGATACACGGTGTCCAGGCGGGCCTGGCGGACGGTGTAGGTGCGCATGGAGCCGCGCACCGCCGGGTCCATGGCAAGCCATTCGCGGTACCAGCCGGCATGGCTCATTTCAAAGACGGGCAAAGGCAGCGGCGTCCCGTCGGCGGCCAGGGACGGGATCATGAGTTTGATCCTGAGGTCGAGGGTATCGCCGTTGACGCCGAAGTCCCGCAGCGAGTATCCGCCGAAGGTAATCCTGCGGAAGTTGGGGCTGAGTTCCTGCACTGAGGAAACGGTGACCTCAAAAGCCAGGGTCATCGGCTCGGTGGAGGCGGCGGGCAGGTCGCGGGTCTTCATGAAACGAGCTCCAGTTCGTTGGCGGGGACGTGGTGCCGGCCGATGGGAATGATCAGGGGGGTTCCGGAGACGGGATCCGGAATGACGCGCGATTCCAGCCCGAAGACGCTGCGGACCAGGCCTTCCGTCACCACCTTTTGGGGCGCCCCTACTGCCACCACGGCGCCGCCCTTCATGGCAATCACGTTGTCCGCGTAGCGGGCAGCGAGGTTCAGGTCGTGCAGGACGATGGCCACGGTGGTTCCGCGCTGGCGGTTCAGGTCGGTCACCAGGTCCAGGACTTCCACCTGGTGGGCAAGGTCAAGGTAAGTGGTGGGCTCATCCAGTAGCAGGACGTCGGTTTCCTGGGCAAGTGCCATGGCGATCCAGACCCGCTGCCGCTGCCCGCCGGAGAGTTCGTCCACGTTCCTCTCGGCGAGGGCCATCGTCCCGGTGGCTTCCAGCGCGCGCTGCACGGCGAGATCATGTGGGGACAAGTCCCCCTCCCTCCAGCTGCGGAAGAAGCCCTGGTGGGGGTAGCGGCCGCGGCCCACAAGGTCGCGGACAACGATGCCGTCAGGGGCGGTGGGGTGCTGCGGGAGCAGGCCAAGGGTGCGCGCCAGTTCCCGTGCGGGGCGCTGGTGGATGTCCTTGCCGTCCAGGGTCACCGTGCCGGCCGCGGGCTTAAGGAGCCGGGACAGTCCGCGGAGGAGGGTGGATTTCCCGCAGGCATTGGCACCGACGATCATGGTCACTTTGCCCTCGGGAATCTCGGCGGTAAGCCCGTCCACCACGCAGCGCTGATCGTATTTCAGCGTCAGGTCCTCAGCCTTTAAAACTGCCATGTCAGGCATCCTTTCGGTTGGCCGTGACCAGGAGCCACAGCAGGAAGGGGGCACCCAGCGCGCCGGTGATCACGCCCACCGGCAGGACCGTACCGTCCAGCAGCAGGGGTGCAAGGTTGGCGGCCACATAGTCGGCTGCAAGGACAATAACGGCACCAACAAGAGCCGACGCCGGGAGACTTGCCTTGCCGGTGAAGCGACGGGCGATGGGGCCGGCGAGGAAAGCGACGAATGAGACCGGGCCGGCTGCCGCCGTCGCGACTGCTGCCAGCGACACCGCGGTGATCACCAGTGCCAGGCGGGTGGCGCCTACCCGGATGCCCAGCCCGGCGGCAGCGTCGGGGCCGAGTTCGAGGATGCGCAGGGGGCCGGCGATGGCCATCACGGCGGGGATCAGGACCGCAAGGGCGAGGGCAAGGACGCCTGCCCGGTCCCAGCTGGCGGAGTTCAGGGACCCGTTGAGCCAGACCAGGGCATCAGCGGCGGTGCGGATGTCCGCCCGGGTCATCAGGAAGTTAACCACCGCGTGCAGCGCCGCCGCGATTCCTACGCCTGCCAGGATGAGCCGGTTGCCGGCGGCATCGCCGCGGCTGGTTCCGCGCATGGCCCCACTGGAGATGGCATAGATGATGGCGGCCACGCCCAGGGCGCCGAAAAGTGCAGCACCGGAGACGGCCGCGCCGGAGGCGCCAAAGACCACGATGGCCACAACGGCGGCAGCACTGGCGCCGTAGCTGATGCCGATGACGTCGGGACTGGCCAGCGGGTTGCGCAGCATGGTCTGGAACAGGGCGCCTGCCAGGCCGAACGCCAGTCCGATCATGGTGCCAATAACCGCCCGCGGCAGCTTGTTCTCCATCACGATGAAGCCGGCGCCTGGAATCTTCTCGCCGCCGGTCAGGTGCGCAAGGAGGATCTTTAAAAAGTCGGGGATGGTGACGGTGTAGCTGCCCAGCAGGACGGAAACGGCGAACAGGATCACGACGGCGGCGGCCAGAAGGGCGGTCCGGTTCACCCGGGCCATGCTGAGGCGTTGCCCTGTGAGTTTTGGTCCTTCAGGTCCCGTTTGGACAGCGATAGCTGACAGCGGAACCGGAGTTTCCGCAGCTTTCCTCTCGTGGGCGAGCGTCACAGTCCGGCCCCTTTGCCCCGGCGGATCAGCCAAACGAAGACGGGGGCACCGACGAGGGCGGTCATAATGCCGGCCGGAACTTCCCCGGGAAGGAGTACCACACGGCCGATGATGTCGGCGCCGAGGAGCAGGACCGGCGCGAGGACCAGCGAGAACGGCAAAATCCAGCGGTAGTCAGGCCCAGTGAGGAAACGGACAGCATGGGGAATGACCAGGCCAACAAAGCCAATGGGGCCGGCCAGGGACGTGGCCGAACCGCACAGCAGCACGATGCCGAGCGCGGTGATGCCGCGGACCAGTCCCACGCGCTGGCCGAGACCGCGGGCGATGTCATCCCCCAGTGCCAGGCCGTTGAGGATGCGGCCGGTCAACAAGACGATAAGGGCGCCGGCGGCCAGGAATGGAAGACCGGACAGCACCACGGACCAGTCACGCCCGGCAATCCCGCCCACCTGCCAAAAGCGGAACCGGTCAAGAGTGTCCTGGCTGGAAACCAGGATGACATTCATCAGGGAGTACAGGCCCGCGTTGAGCGCGGCACCGGCCAGAGCGAGCTTCACGGGCGTAGCGCCGTCCCGGCCCAGGGAGGCGATGAGGTACACCACGACGGCGGCAACTGCTGCCCCCACAAAAGCGAACCAGACATAGCCGGAGAACGTGGCGATACCGAAGACATAGATGCCGGTGACCACGGCCAGCGCGGCGCCGGCGTTGACGCCCAGGATGCCGGGATCAGCCAACGGGTTGCGCGCCACACCCTGCATGGCTGCGCCCGCCAGGCCGAGGGCACCGCCGGCGAGCAGTCCAAGGACAGTGCGCGGAATACGGGCGTGGACCACGGCGTGGTCACCGTTCGCGGGATCGAACTGCGTCAGGGCCTCCCAAACGACGTTGAGGGAAAGGCCCCGGGCGCCGATGGCCAGGGAGGCCCCGGCCAGGAGTGCAAGCACAACGACGGCGGCCAGCAGCCAGGCGGCCCGCCTCCCCCCGGAGGCGAGGCCACGGGAGGGACCGCCTGGTCCTTTCGCCGGCACTGTGGTGCCGGCGTTCCGTTCCCGGGAGGCCGCCGTCGTCGTACTGTGCGTCATGGAGCAGGTGCTACTTCACTGCGTCCGCTGCCGCGGCCAGCTGCGGCAGGAACTTGTTCAGTGACCACGGCAAACTCAGCGGAGAGGCGGCCGAGATGGACAGCGTCAGGGTGTTGTCCGAGTCGGCTACAAGGGCGCCGTTCTTGACGGCAGGGATCTGTCCCAGGAGGGGATCGGCCTTAATGGAATCAGTGGTGGCTGCATCTGGCACCCAGGAAACGAAGATGTCCGATTCGAGCTCGTTGGCCTTCTCGGCTGACCAGGGAATGAAGAATTCCTTTGAACCCTTGGAGTTCTCCTCCACCACCGGGGCCAGCTTCATGCCGATTCCGGAGAGGAAGCGGGGACGGTTGTCGTTCGCGGTGTACATGTTGAGGCCGTCAGCGGAGGCAGGCTCAAGGTTGCCGTAGATAAAGCTCTTGCCCTGGATCTGCGGGTACTTTGCGACCTTTTCCTTGATGGTGGCCTCGGTGTCCGAAATCAGCTTTGTGGCTTCGGCGTCCTTGCCCAGGGCCTTGCCGATAATGGACGTGGACTCCTGCCACGGGGTGCCGTAGGCCAGTTCCGGGTGGGCAACAACGGGAGCAATCTCGGTGAGCTTCTTGTAGTCCTCTTCAATGAGGCCCGAGTATGCCGCGAGGATGACGTCCGGGGTGAGCTTGGCGATCTCGGTGAAGTTGATGCCGTCCGCCTCGGAGTACTGCACGGGGGCCTTACCGGAGCCGGAGCCGGCGCCGAGTTCTTCGAGGGCTGCGTCCTTCCAGGGCGTGGAGCCCTGGTCGTTGCCGCCCCACTCGACCTTGGGGACGCCCACCGGGACAACGCCGAGGGCAATGGCGACATCGTCGTTGACCCAGGAAACGGTAGCAACGCGGGTGGGGCGCTTTTCGATGGTGGTCTTGCCGTAAACGTGCTCGATGGTCACAGGGAACTGCGAGCTGGTGGAACCTGAAGCGCTGGCGTCCGTGTTGGAGGACGCGGGGCCCGTGGAGCAGGCGGAGAGGGTCAGCGCCGCAGCGGCCAGAACCGCCGTCGCCTTGCCGGCTGATTTGAACAGCGTGCGGCGCGTGGCACTGAGGACTGGGGAGAGGAGGGAAGTCACGGAACTCCTTAAGTGAATTATGCGAACTTAAGTAAGGCTAACCTACCCTCAATCGTATTACGCAACGTTTCTGTGGCTTATTCCCCAGGGTGACCAAGGGCACATCCCGTTCCCGCGCTGCTGCCTTTGCGCCTACGGCGCGCCTTGGACAGGCGCCGCCGGCTTTGGCAGGATGTCACTGCTGGCAGGACGTTGACGTTCAGCAGCTAATGAGATGGGACACGAGGATAAGTGAGCATGCGCATGGCTGATACAGCCCCCGCTGCCATAGAAAGCGGGGCGGCCGCTCCGGCCTGCTCCGCGGGGAATGACTAGCCCCACTATTCCTCGCCCGCGTTCGGACCACCACTCATCTCTAACGAAAGCTAGCCATGCAATCAGTCACGCCCCAACAAATCAGATCATCTTTCGTCAATGCCAGCCGTTCCGAGGCCGCGAAGCTTAACCTCCCCAAGAACTGGGACTCCCTTGACTGGGACAGCCTGGACTTCCTGGGATGGCGGGACGAAAAGATGCCGCTGCGGGGTTACCTCGTCGTGCCCGGACCGAAGGGCCTTACCGGCGTTATGCTCCGGGCTCCGGAAGGCGGGGCCCGAAAAAACCGCTCGGTACTCTGCGAGCTGTGCCGCGACGTATTTTCCAAAGAGGACGTCCTTCTGTGGGTGGCACGGCGCGCAGGCCAGGCGGGCCGTAATGGCAACACCGTGGGCACGCTCATTTGCGCCGACTTTTTGTGCTGCGGCAACGTCCGCAAAGAACCGCCGGCCAACGAGATCAACCCGGACCCGGCCGCCGTCGTCCTCCGCCAAATCGAAGGCCTGTGGGACCGGACCGCACAGTTTATGGGCCGCGTGCAGGCCAAGTAGCCTGGGCTGGTTCAGCCCGTGGGCAGAAGGAAGCCCTCCCCCAGCCGGAGGGCTTCCTTAATTACGGTCAGCGGTAGGAGAAGCTCATAAGCACGGACTTCAGTTCACGGCCCTCATCGCTCCAATACCAGTCCTGCGCTGCCTCATCCCCTTCAAACCGTGGTTCAGTAAACAGCACGTCCGCAGACAAAATACGGTCGCCGAGCCGAACGAGCCCGTATTGCACCTTCCCGTCGGGTGAGACGGGCAGCCCCGGGGTAAGCCCCATTCGATAATTGGCGGTGCCGTCGGTGCGGTCGACATAGAACGACGAATGGGGTGTAGGAACAGAAGCACCGATCAGTCCCCGTACCGGATCCGTCTCAATGACGTTCCTGGAGACGTGGCCGGCCGTGGCGTCACCAACCTGGCCGTAGTAGATGTTGATCTGCTCGGCGCCGGCGGCATCGTAGACGGTTGCCGTCTCCACGGCGGGGGACGTGGACACCTGCTCGTGCTTCACGCGCCAGCCTGCGGGGTAAGCGAACGAGAGGCGGTTGTCTGCGAACGTGAAGGTTTCCGGCCCCTGAGGTACGGGGGAGGAAGTGGCGGCGGGAGCAATGGATGGATCCGGGCTCGGCGTGGGCGTCGGGGCCGGGGACTCTGTGGGCGCGCCCACGCTCTGCGTGGCCGCCTGGGTGGCGGGCCCGGTGGAACCGCTGCTGCCGGCCGGGGCGCCGGCAGCACAACCTGCAAGGGACAACACCCCTGCGGTCAGTGCGGTCAGGAGGAATATCGCGCGTTGTGTTGGACGCATGGGGGTGCCTTTCAAGAGGACGCCATCATTCTCTTGGGGAACAATGCGGACCCAGCAAGCCGCAGTACCTATGGGATCTACTCAGGCGGGGTGAGTTGGTATGCCCAGAGTGGCACAGCAGAAATAGCGCCCACTAGGGCCCGAAGAATAAATCCATCAATTTGTTATTTTCGGTCTCAGATCAGCGCAGGACGATATCCACCGGGTTAGCCTCCGACCGCCAGGCACCTTCGTCACCGGGCCGCGGCCGGATGACCGGAGCCGTCAGCACCCCTGACCGGTTGGTGCGTTTGTCCCGGAGTATCTCGGTGACCGAGCCGAGATGCCGGGACAGGTCAATGACGTTTTCGGGGGCGGCGAGCAGGAGCTGGAACCCAAATTCGTGCAGCGCCTTGATTCCGGCCCCCGCAAATTCCTCGGAAGCCAGCACAAAGGCCTCGTCCATCATCACCGTGCCGTAGGTGGTGAAGCCCTGCTCCGCGATGCCCAACTGGTAGCTCAATGCTGCGGCCATGATGAACGCGGTGAAGCGCTGCCGCTCGCCGCCGGACATGGATCCCGTGTCCGCGTGCATAAAGACCTCGGTCCTTTGGGCTCCAGCCTTTTTTCCTGAGGCTGACCCGGCAACTTCCCGGTGCTCCTTGCACTGGATGAACAGGTGCCCGCGCACGTCCAGCACTTCGGCACGCCACCGCCTGTCCTCCGGCGCCTGCGAGCCCAGCCGCTTGACCAGGGTTTCCAGGGACTTATAGCGGGCGGTGAGCTCGGCGTCGTCGTCCCTCTCGCTGCCGGCCACTTCCGCCTTGGACGAGTCTGCACGGGCCGGCCGGGTGTGCCGGGCCTTCAAAGCGTTTTGGATGGCGTCCTTGAACTGCTTCGCGGTGGGGGGCAGGGTCTGTTTGATGTCCAGTTCCAGGAAGCTGCCCTCGTGGAAGTTCACCTGCGAGAGTATCCCGTTCAGCGGAAGGATGCGGCTGGTGATGGAGCGGCGCTCCTCATCGAGCAGGTGCAGCAGAGTACTGAAGGACTCATGTGTGCGCTGGTTGAAGAACTGCCGGAATTCCGCCTCCTGGGCAGGAAGGCCGTCGCTGACGATGGCGTGGTACCGGGTCGCAAACTCACCGGCAGCCCCGATGGTGGTGCCGTGGTCGGCGGAGATGGCGCTCCCCCAGTCGCGCACGAAGCCCTCGAAGATCCTCGTCAGGCGCTCGGCCGTGGTTTGGCCCCGGGACTCCGCCGTGTGCAGTTCACCCAGCAGTGCAGTCCGTACCCGGTTGGCGAGGTTGTCCAGCTCATGCATCTCCGTCACTTCGCCGAAGTCGGCGAAGTACGGTTCCAGTGCAGTAATGGTCGCTTTCGACGGCGGCTCCTGGGCAAGGCGCCCGCGTGCGGCCTCCAGCAGGGAATCGGCAGCTGTGAGTTGCCGGTCCAAGGCCTTGTACTCGCTCTGCAGCACAGCAGCGGCCTCGGTGCTGTGCTGGTGCTTTAGCCGTGCCTCGTCAATGGTTGCGCGGAGGGGCTCCAGGTCTGCCTGCGCGGCCAGGGCATCCTCCAACCGCTGCTCGATTCGAGCCAGCTCCTCGGCCGCAACTGCCGCCGAGACCTGTTCCCAGGAACGCTCGTCTTCGGCGATGCGGCGGAGGGCGTCGAGCTGTCGGCTCATGCCCTGGTGCGAATCCTCACGGGCCTGTGCCAACTCCGCCGCTTCGGCCACCTCCTGCCGCAGGTCCGCCACCTGGCCGGCAACGAGTTCCAATTTGGCGGCGTTATCGAAACCGAGGACGTAATCCTGCCGGCTGGTGAACCGGTCGTCCTTTTCCACAGTGTGCCGGTTGCGCTTTACCACGCCACCCAGGCTGAGGCCCCGGTCCAGCCGTGCCAGCTCATCCGGGTCCTCCACGCAGGGGTAGGCGAAGTCCAGTGCTATGCGCTCGCGGACCCACGCCCCGGCTTCGGAGGCGACGCCCGAGGCGAGGATGTCCAGCTTGGTGAGCAGGTCGCCGTCGTGCACGTCCTCCAACGCCAGCGCGCCGCCCGGGAGCGGCTTGGAAACGTCCACCGCCCGCAGCGCGCCGCGTATGTTGTGCTCGTTAAGGTACCGGGTCACCGCCGCGAAATGATCGCCGGATACCAGCAGGGTGGTTGCGAGGCTCCGGAGCGCGCGTTCGGCCGCAGGCCGCCACTTCTCCTCCCCCTCAGCAAGGTCCATCAGTTCGCCGGCGAAGGGCATCCGGTCCTCCGGAACGCCGGTGGAGGCGGCGATCGCTGCCCGGTTTTCAATGCTCGCCGGCGGCAGCAGCGACTTGCGCGTCTTCAGCGACACGAGCTCCTGCTCAGCTGTGGCCAGCTCACGCTTCTTCGCTGCATGGGCGTCGAAGGCCTCAAAGCGGAGTTCCTGCAGGGCCTCGGAATCATCCTTGAGCTCGGCAGACCGGGCGGCGGCCTGTTCGTGCGCCTGCTCCCACCCTTTCGCTGTCCACTCAAGCTCGAGGCCGGCGTCGGTCAGCGCCTGGCGTGCCGCCTCCTCCACCTGCTGGCGGAGCCTCAAACCTACCCGGGCGTTTTCCAGGGACTGCTCGATGGCGGAAATGGCGTTGCCGCCCTGGTTGTTGTACTCGGTCTCGAGCTGGCGCAACTCTTTGGCCAGCCCGTCCCGTACCGTGCGCTCGGCCCCAAGCTCCTTGGCTTTCGCCTGCGCGAGCTCCTTGAAGCGGGCCAGCATCTTCTGGTGGACCGTGACCGCCAGCTGCTGCTTGTAGGATTCGAATTCCCCGCCTGCGAGGTCCCTCAGCCGGTTCGCGTCCAGGAGTGCCTGGGCATACTCCTTGTTCAGCCCGGGAACCGGGGCCAACTGGTCGCGCTGCTGCCGGACGTCCTCCAGCCGCTGCCGGATGGACATCAGGTTACTGAACTCCTCGACGACGTCGTCCGCTGCGGCGAGCGTGGCCGGGGCGTCCAGGACCTGGTCGCGGAAGAAGGTATTGACGCTGCCGCCAAGCCCCTTGCCCGCCTGGATGACGCGCAAGAGGGGAAGGGCCTGGTCCGAGCTGATGCCGAGCAGCCGGCGGAACCGTTCCGCGAAAGTCTTGTGGACGTCGAAGACCTGCGCCTCAGGAAAGATCGTCTCAAGGGCAGCCTTCGTGAACCGCTTGTCCGCGATGCCCTCGAGCGCTTCAAGGTCCAGCGGCTGGTGGTCCAGAAGGTAGAACCGGCCCACGCTCGACTCCGTGCCGTTCTTCGGCAGGTCGAAGAGCGCCGAAACGGTCACGCGGGTGCCCGCGGCGTTATCAAACGTCAGCGCGACGGCGGACCACGTGGCACCGGGGCGCTGGAAGGCACTGGCTGAACCCTCCCCCACCGCCTTGTCGCCCACTTTGCCGCGCATGTAGGTGAAGGTGGTCCGCTTGTCCTCAACGGCACCGCCCGCCCGCTGGGCAGCGGCTTCATTGGACCTCGGCCTGGCGTCGAAGACCCGCAGCATGGCGTCGAACAACGTCGACTTGCCGACGCCCGAGTTTCCTGTGAGCAGCGTGCCGTTGCGGTCCACGTGCATGGTGTGCGCCCCGTGGAAGGTGCCCCAGTTGACTACCTGCACCAGGGCCAGGCGCATTTGGCCGGGGTTGGTCAGCTCGCCCATCGGCAGCATGGTTGCGATGCTCACTCCGCTGCCTCCGCTTCAGTTTCGGTGGCCCCGGCCACTGGATCCGGATCGAGCTCAATCAGGGCCTCGGTGCCCGCGGCGTCCGTGGTGGCAGCCGCCAGTGCTTCTATTTGGGACGGAATATCGCCGATGTTATCGAAGGGGAGGGCAAGGGGCAGGGCGTTTGAAATGGTGTAGATGTCGTCCAGGCCGGTGGGCAGGAGGAGTTGGCGGGCCAGCAGTTTCGTGATGGCCCTGTTGACCACGTCCGAATCCCGCAGCGCGTCCTGCTGGCCGGCGGGCTGGTAGTGCGTCACCAGGTCGGCGATTTCCTCGCGGGTGACGGTGGGATCTGTCTGCGCCGTGACATGGCGGTCGAGCAGCAAACGCATCCTCAAAAGCACGATGGTCTCAACCCGGCTGAGCGCACGCTGCTGTCGGAGGACACTGGAGCGGGTGCTGCCTCCGATCGCGTCCGGGTCCACTGGGCGCAGGACGGCGATTTTCCGGTCGTGGTCCAGTTGCATCGTCAGGAACAGCTCGGACAGGCGGCTGCGCAGGATGATCTGGTTGTCCAGCAGGACGGTCCAGAGCTTCTCGTCCCGGCCCCCGTCCACGTAGGGGCCTTTGAGCAGCTTCACCAGCGCCTGCCGCACTTTCATGGAGAGCACCCCGGTATCGCCGGGGAAGAGTGCAGCGCCGTCGATAAAGGTGTCGCGGGGGGTTACTCCGGTGAGTGACCGCTCCCCGCCCGATGCCGCCGTCGTCGTTGTCTCTTCAGTCATCGTCAATCCTTTGGAAGCGTGACCAGCGGCAGGTAGGCCCTGCGCGTGGTGCCGTCTATCTGTTCGAAGTCCAGGGCCTCGAGTCCGTCCTTGTCGAAGCCTGCCCCGGCGTGCAGGGCGTGCGAGAGGAGCGCCCGGATGGTGTTGATGTGCTGTTCCTCGGGCGGCAGCTGCTGCCAGGCCTCGGAAAGGGTGGACGCGCCGGCCATGGCGGACCTGATGACCTCCGGCTTTGCCTTTCCGGTCCTCGGCGAGCGCACGCGGTCGGAGTCGCTGAAGGCGATGGGGTCGGCAAGTTTGGGCGGCGCCGCGAACTCGTCCGGGTCGAAGAGTTTCACCATGGACAGCGACTCGAACCCCGCGTTGAAGAGGACGGGCCCGGGGACCAGCCCGGGGCGTTCCCGCTCGTACGGAAGGGATCGGATGGCCTGTTCGGCTTCCCGCAGGACCTTCCGGAGCCGGACGGACTGGCGGAAATCGTCGCTCTGGACGTAAGTGTTGAGGCTTTCGCTGAGCTTGCCGTAAATCCGCTGGATCTGGCTGTGCTGCTGGCGGAGTTCCGCCACCAGGTTCTTCAGGGTTTCCCGGTCCTCCGGTGACAGGTCGTCCGCGAACTGCCGGCTGAGGACTTCTCCGATCGCCGTGCGGAACCTCAGCTGCTGCTGCGGGTCCTCCAGGAACGCCGCGAAGGAACGGAAAGTCCTGCCTTCAGGGCTCTGGCGGAGCCGCTTGTCGGCCTCCAGCACCTGCGCCATCGTGGCGCCCTTGGTCAGCGACTCCTCGATGATCTGGTTGCGCAGCCCGCCCACCAGTTCCTCGATCCGGTCACGCATCTTCTTGTAGTCGGCAGGCAGGCTGGCGGCGAGGTCCAGGATGTTTCCGGCAGCTTCCACCGCCTCGTCGTCATCCAGGAGGCCGTCGAACCCGCCGGAGCTGATGTCCTGGATCAGCTGCCGGCGCTCCTCGATCTCGTCCGCCAGGGACTCCAGGCGGGCGCTCTGGTCCGGGTTCGTTTCGTTGGCGAGCTTCTCGACGTCGCCCAGCAGCGTGCCAAGGCGCGATCCGTTGAGCGTGGACCTTTCGCTGGAGAGGCTGTCGAGGAAGGCGAGCACACGGGCCGCCGGCTCAGTGACTTCGTAGACGATCTGGCCCGATTGGTTCCGCCGCGTCAGGAACTGGCGCCGGGTCCACTCGTCGCCGAAGGCTTTCCCGTTGGCACCGCCTCCGAGCCCGGGCTCACGCCGGCGGAGCTCCTCAAGGAAGGAGTCGACGTCGGCGTGGAACTCCTCCAGCGGCAGCTGCGGCCGGGTGCGGGTGAAGGATGCCTGCAGAACCGCAATCACCCAGGGGGCGGAGCGGGTCAGGGCCCAGGCGGGCCCTTTTGTGAGAAGTTCGAGGTCCCGGAGCCGGGCGCTGATGGCATCAGCCGATGACCTGGCGGAGCGGGGCACACACTCTCCTTGGTCTGTTGGGGGGCTGGGGCAGGGGCTCCAAACGGAAAACTGCCAACAACAAGGTTAACGCAGCCGGCCGCGACCGCTCCGTGACCTACTTCGGCGTAGTGTTTCGATCCCATATCAAGAACCCGTTAAGCCTGCCGCGGCTCTGGCTGGGCAAGGCTGCTGCCCCTACGCTCGTGCTACTGATTTCAACCAGAGCAACGTCGCAGCAGGGGGACTTATGCAGTTCGATTTAAGCTCAGTGGAAACCGCTACCTTGGTATTCGTGGGCACATTGCTGTTCGCGTTCATCCTGGCCGCCTTTGTTCTTACGGCAGGACTGGTGGCGCTGGTGCTTTTGGGAGCGGGAAAGCTTGGCTGGACCGTGGTTTCCAAGTCACTCCTCGCCGTGGTCCACGGCATCAACGCTGCCTGGTACCGGCTGGTGGGGCGCGCTGCTGCGATGGACGCCGGCGGCGACTTTCAGGGGCAGCCTTCCCCTAGCACGGGATCCTACCCGCGGGTAATATTGGGAGACAGCTGAAGGGTTCTCCAACCCGGCGGACCTGGCTAAGAAAGCTATCCGGCCAAGGAGATACCCCATGAGCTCCGCCACTGACAGCCCCTCCAAAACCACCACCAGCCCGGCAACAGAAGCCCCGGCGGAGGAAACCCCGGTTCCGGCCGGCAAGATCGGTGCCGGCGTCACCGCGGACGAGGCCAGGGCGGTTGCCGAGGCCGCACGGGAAACCGGTTGGGATCGCCCGAGCTTCGCTAAAGGTCTCTACCTTGGCAGTTTCGACCTCAGCCTTGTCCACCCCTGGCCCTCCCCGGACCCTGCGGACGTGCAACGGGGCGAGGCCTTCATGGCTCGCCTGGTGGAATACGTGCGGACCATGGACGGGCGGATCATTGAACGCGAGGCCAGGATTCCTGACGAATATCTTCGGGGGCTGGCAGACCTTGGGGTTTTCGGGATGAAGATTCCCGAGGAGTACGGCGGCCTGGGGCTGTCGCTGGTGTACTACGGCAGGGCCTTGGCCCTGTTGGGCAGTGTCCACCCGAGCCTTGGCGCCCTTCTTTCCGCCCATCAGTCCATTGGCGTTCCCGAGCCGGTCAAGGTCTTTGGCACACCGGAGCAGAAGCGGGAGTACCTGCCGCGCTGCGCCGCCGGCGCGGTCACGGCGTTCCTCCTTACGGAACCGGATGTGGGAAGCGATCCTGCCCGCATGGGCAGCACGGCAACCCCGACAGACGATGGCGAGGCCTACCTTTTGGACGGCGTCAAGCTCTGGACCACGAACGGGGTGATCGCGGAACTGGTGGTGGTGATGGCCATGGTGCCCGCCCGCACGGACCCGGACGGCACCAAGCACAAGGGCGGCATCAGCGCGTTTGTGGTGGAGATGGACTCACCGGGCATCACGGTGGAAAACCGCAATGCGTTTATGGGCCTGCGGGGCATCGAGAACGGCGTCACCCGGTTCCACCAGGTGCGCGTCCCGGCTGCCAACAGGCTGGGGCGGGAGGGCCAGGGCCTGAAAATTGCCCTCACCACCCTGAATACGGGCCGGCTCTCCATTCCGGGCCTCTGCGTGGGCTCGGGCCGCTGGAGCCTCAAGATCGCACGGGAGTGGTCCAACGCCCGCACGCAGTGGGGCAGGCCTGTGGGTGAGCACGAGGCCGTGGGCAAGAAGATTGCTTTCATTGCCGCGTCGGCCTTCGCGCTGGACGCAGTCTTTGAGCTTTCTGCCGAGTTGGCCGACGCCGGCCAGAAGGACGTGCGGATTGAGGCTGCCCTTGCGAAGCTCTGGTCTACGGAGATCAGCTGCCGGATAGCGGACGAGCTGGTCCAGATTCGCGGCGGCCGTGGTTTTGAGACGGCTGAGTCCCTGGCGGCGCGCGGTGAGCGGGCGGTACCGGCCGAGCAGCAGCTGAGGGACCTGCGGATCAACAGGATTTTTGAGGGTTCCTCTGAGATCATGCGCCTGCTTATCGCCCGGGAAGCGGTGGATGCGCACCTGGCCGCCGCCGGCGACCTCGCGTCCCTGGACGCGAGCCTGTCCGACAAGGCGAGGGCCGCCGTCGGCGCTTCCGGCTTTTATGCCCGGTGGCTGCCCAAGCTGGTGGCCGGCGCCGGTATGGATCCGCGCTCGTACAGCGAGTTCGGGCGGCTGGCCAAGCACCTGCGGTTCGTGGAGCGCTCGTCCCGGCGCCTGGCCCGGCAGACCTTCTACGGCATGGGCCGGTGGCAGGCGAAGCTGGAACGCAAGCAGGCTTTCCTGGGCAGGGTGGTGGACATCGGTGCGGAACTGTTCGCCATGACGGCGTGCTGCTCGCGCGCGGAGATGCTGCTTCACACCGCCCCGGAAAAGGCAGCCAGTGCCTACGAACTCGCGGAGGCGTACTGCGAGCAGGCCCGTGTGCGCGTGGATGAGTACTTCGACCAGCTGTGGCGGAACACGGACGACGGCGACCACCGGCTGGCGCGGAAGGTCCTGGCCGGCGATTACACGTGGCTGGAGGTGGGCGTGGTGGACCAGTCGGAAGGCACCGGGCCGTGGATTGCGGACGCCTCGCCCGGGCCCTCGCAAAGGGAAAACCTGCACCGCAACTACCGCTGACGCCACTGGTCACAAAATAGTAAGCATCCTTGCTATCTCTGTTTCCCGATGGTTGAGTTGAGCCATGAGCAGCTCAACCGATCCAGAGAACCTGCCCCCACGACGCGCCCGCGAAGACGGCGAACGGAGCGGAAGCTACCGTGCCGCCGCGGCGGACGAGGATGCCACCCGCACCTATGATCGGGCGCCGGCAGCCGATGCCACGCCGACCGCCAGCTACGAGCGGGTACCGGACTCCGGGTCAACTGCCGCCTACGCAGAGCGGGACTACGTCCCCGCGGCTTCGGCACCTGCTGTTGATCCCGGCCTTACGGACCGGCACACCGCCGTCGCCAGGGAGAAGGAACGGTTCGGCGGCATCAAGGTGGGGTCGGCCTTCTTCGGCTGGCTCACGGCCACCGGCATGGCGGTGCTCCTGACGGCCCTCGTGGCAGCGGCGGGAACGGCCGTTGGCCTTGCCACCAACACGGACGTGAATGAGGCAGTAAACCAGGCAGCCTCGAACACGGGCACCGTTGGCCTGGTGGGCATCATCGTCCTGCTGGTGATCCTGTTCCTGTCCTATTACTGCGGCGGCTATGTGGCAGGGCGCATGGCGCGCTTCAACGGCGCCAAGCAGGGCCTCATGGTGTGGATCTGGGCGCTGATCGTGGCGGTCCTCGTCTCCATCCTGGGCCTCGTGGCGGGACAGCAGTTCAACGTGCTGGCCAACCTCAACAGCTTCCCCCGGATACCTGTCAATGAGGGCCAGTTGACCACCACCAGCATCATTGCCGCTGTCGTGGTGGCCCTTGTGGCACTGGCAGGAGCGATGCTGGGCGGCCTGGCAGGCATGCGGTTCCACCGCAAGGTGGACAAGGCCGGCTTCACCCCGGACGAGGACTACGACAACGCGTAGTCAGGCCAGGATCTTGCCGTCCACATAGAACCAGCGGCCGTTTTCGCGGGCAAACCGGCTGACTTCATGATGCGTGCCGCGTTCGGCACCGTGCCGGAACCAGGCCTTGAACTCCACCGTCCCCTGCACGTCGAGCGGGCCGCCGCGGCTGGTGGAGACGATATCCAGGCGGCGCCATTGCAGGTCCGGATCAAAGTCCAGGTTGGCAGGAGCCTCCGCCGGGTGCCAGGTCCGCAGCAGGTAGGCCCTGTCATGAAGCGCGAAGGCACTGTACCGGGAGCGCATCAGCTGCTCCGCCGTGGCTGCTTCCGCCTCCCCGCTATGGAACCGGCCGCAGCACGCGCCGTACGGCTCGCCGGACAGGCACATGCAGCTTTCCAGTCTCCGGTCTTCAGCCATGACCCGATGGTGTCATATCAGGTAACAGGTTTAAAACAACCCGGACGCGCCCCTCCGCCCGGCGGCACAGTGCAGTAAAAATCCGTATGGTGGAGAAGGAGCTGTTGCCTTGGCAGAGGGGCGCAGGTGCGGGCTTTGGGGCCGGCAGAGAGGAGAGTTGACGTGGATAATCCGGATACGCTCATCCTCAACCTGACCTTTTTAGGCACGGTGGGAGTAGCTTTCCTGATGTTCCTGATCCTCTTTCTGCTGGGCGTCATCACGCTGGTGCTTGCGGGAATAGGCAGACTCGCCGCCGTCATGCTGATGGCGTTGTTCGGCTGGCGCAGCAGCGGGGAAAGCAAGCGCCCGGCCCGGGATTGGCGTAGCGCGCTCAAGCCCGCGAACCTTCGCCCGGCGCTGCGCACCGCCGTCGTACGCCACCCGGGGGCGGCAGCCGCACGCCCCGACTCCCCCGTCCTTGCCGAGGACTGGGCTTCCGCTGTTGCGGAGGCGGACGCGAGGGCAATGGCCAGGGCGCGGGCGGCAGCACCGGAAATCAAGCTCTCAGTCCGCGACCTGCCCGATCCCCATGTACCTGCCGACCTGGTGGCGGAGGTTGCGCCGCTGGTGGAGTCGGCGCTGGAGGACCACCGGCCCGGCCGGGTGCCGCGGTCGTTTGAGAAGGCGCAGGCTTTGCGTCCGGCGGCCCCGCTGGACACCGGATCGCTGGTGTCGCTTTCCGGGAAGGCCCAGGCACAGGCCCTCACAGCAACCTCTTCCAATGACGGAGCCCCGGGAACCGCTGCCAAGGGCTCTTCTGCCAAAGCCGGCCCACATAGGGGTAAACAGCCCTTACCCTGAGCAACCATCTGGGTTAGCGTGAAACCCATGGAATTCAGATACCTCGGAAACAGCGGCTTCAAAGTCTCGGAAATTACCTTCGGCAACTGGCTGACCCACGGGTCCCAGGTGGAGAATGACGTCGCCTCCCAGTGCGTGAGGGCCGCCCTGGATGCCGGTATCAGCACCTTCGACACGGCGGACGTCTACGCCAACACGGCCGCGGAGACCGTTCTGGGTGGAGCCCTGAAGGGCGAGCGCCGTGAGTCCATAGAGGTCTTCACCAAGGTCTACGGCGCCACCGGCCCCAAGGGAAAGAATGATCTGGGCCTGTCCCGCAAGCACATCATGGAATCCATCAACGCGTCCCTGCGCAGGCTGCAGACGGACTACGTGGACCTGTACCAGGCCCACCGCTACGACTTTGAAACCCCGCTGGAAGAAACCATGCAGGCGTTTGCGGACATCGTTCGGCAGGGCAAAGCCCTGTACATCGGCGTCAGCGAATGGTCCGCTGACCAGCTGCGTGCCGGACATGCGCTTTCCAAGGAACTCGGTTTCCAGCTCATCTCCAACCAGCCGCAGTACTCCATGCTGTGGCGCGTGATCGAGGCCGAGGTTGTCCCCGCATCGGAGGAACTGGGCGTGTCCCAGATTGTCTGGTCCCCCATGGCCCAGGGCGTCCTCAGCGGCAAGTACCTGCCCGGCCAGCCCGCACCGGAAGGCAGCCGGGCCACGGACCAGAAGGGCGGCGCAAAGATGATCGAGCGCTGGATGCGGGATGACGTCCTTGCCGGGGTCCAGGAGCTCAAGCCCGTAGCGGAGGAAGCAGGGCTTTCCATGCCCCAGCTGGCCGTGGCCTGGGTGCTGCAGAACCCCAACGTGGCTTCGGCCATCATTGGTGCTTCCCGGCCGGAGCAGATCGCTGACAGTGTTGCGGCGGCTGGGGTGAAACTGGAACCGGAAGTCATGAAGAAGATTGACGACGCCATCGGCTCCCTGGCCGAACGTGATCCGGAGCAGACCAAGTCCCCGGCCAAGCGGGAACACTAGGTGGTGGGGTCCCTTCCGGAACTGCCGGATCTGGCCGTCACCGGTTCCACAGGCGGCCTGGGCGGAATGGTATCGCGGCAGCTTGCCGCCGCCGGATCCGCCCAGCGCCTCCTGGTCCGCGACGCCGGACGTGCACCTGAGCTGGAAAACGCTCCGGCACTGGTCTGCAGCTACTCGGATTCATCTGCTGCCCGCGCGGCCCTGGGAGGGGCCAGGGTCCTGTTCATGGTGTCCGCCGCAGAAACAGCGGACCGGTTGCAGCAGCACCGCAGTTTTGTGGACTCCGCGGCGGACGCCGGGGTGCAGCACATCGTGTACACGTCGTTTTACGGCGCGGCGCCGGATGCCACCTTCACGCTGGCCCGGGACCACTACGGCACCGAGCAGCACATCCGTGATTCGGGGATGGACTATACCTTCCTGCGCAACAATTTCTACCTTGATTTCCTGCCCCTTCTGGCGGACGGGGACGGCGTGGTGCGGGGGCCCGCCGGCGAGGGAGTGTTCTCCGGGGTTGCGCGGGAAGATTTAGCGCGCAGTGCCGTAGCGGTGCTGCGCGACCCCGCCATCCATAAGGGACAGACGTACAACCTGACAGGGCCTGAAGACCTCACACTGGCCGACGCTGCCCGGATCCTTACCGAGGGAACCGGCCGCACCATCACCTATCACCCGGAGACAGTGGAGGAAGCCTACGCCTCCCGCGCCTCCTACGGCGCGCCGCCCTGGCAGGTGGACGCGTGGGTCAGCACCTACACGGCGATGCGGGCAGGTGAACTGGCAGGGATTTCACCTGATGTCCACGGACTGACAGGCCAGGATCCGATCAGCCTGGCGGAGTTCCTGAAGCGGCCGCAGCTGTAGCGGAAAAGGGCACGCTTTTGACGTTGACGGGCTGGCGGGGCGGGCGTAAACCTGAGGCAGGGACCCCTTCAGCCCGCCAAGCCGAACCAGCCGCAAGGACGCAGCGCCATGAAGCAGATCTTCAGGAACCCCCAGCCCGCCCGTCCAGCTGAACAGCAGGGACCGCCTGGTTCCTTGACAACTGCGCCCACCACAGTCCCGCTTACCCGCGAGGAACTCCAGCTGGGCGCCCGCAACCACTCCATGCCCCTCGAGGCGCTCCGCCGCGACATCACTCCGCCGGGACTTCACTACGTCCTCACGCATTTCGACATCCCGTTCATCGACACCGCTGCCTGGCACCTGCGGATCAGCGGGGCTGTTGAACGTGCACTGGAATTGAGCATGGCGGCGCTGCGGAAGGACCCCGCCATCACCGTCCCGGTCACTTTGGAGTGCGCGGGCAATGGCCGCTCACTCCTGGAACCCAGGCCGCTCAGCCAGCCGTGGCTCCTGGAAGGAGTAGGCACAGCAGCCTGGACCGGGGTTCCGCTCGCGTACCTTCTGGGGAAAGCCGGGATCCTTCCGAGCGCCGTCGAGGTGGTGTTCACCGGGGCCGATGCCGGCATCCAGGGCGGCGTTACGCAGCGGTACGCGCGGAGCCTGCCGGTCCATGAAGCGATGCGTGCCGACGTCGTACTCGCATACAAGATGAACGGCACTGAGTTGCCGCCGCAGCATGGCTACCCGCTCCGGCTGGTGGTTCCAGGTTGGTACGGCATGACGAGCGTGAAGTGGCTGGAATCCATCGAGGTGGTCACGGCCCCCTTTGTGGGATACCAGCAGGCGGTGGCCTACCGTTACCAGGAGTCAGCGGACGACGCCGGGACGCCGGTAACGCGTATGAGGGTGCGTTCGTTGATGGTCCCGCCGGGCATCCCGGACTTCTTCACACGCCGACGGGTAGTACCGCCAGGTCCTGTAATGCTGCAGGGCCGGGCGTGGTCCGGGCATGCTGCGGTGACTGCGGTGGAAGTGGGCATCGACGGGAAGTGGCTGCCGGCCCACCTGGAGGAATCTGCGGGTGGATTCACCTGGCGGCGATGGACGCTGCCGTGGGTGGCTGACCCGGGCGAGCATGAACTGGCCTGCCGCGCCACCGACGCCAGCGGTGCCATCCAGCCCCTGTCGCAGAACTGGAACTACCAGGGACTCGGCAACAACATGGTGCAGCGCATCAACGTCCGGGTGGAGTAGCGGCTTGCGTACAGGCGCCGGGCTATACTCGGTGCCAGCCATGACCAGCCTTCCTTCCTCCCCCGCCAGTGTCCGCATCGATGCGTGGCTGTGGGCCATCCGGGCCTATAAGACGCGCTCTGCGGCTACGGCCGCGTGCCGTGCCGGCCACGTGAGGCTGAACGGCAGCCCAGCGAAGGCGTCAGCCACACTGGTCAGCGGTGACACGGTGACGGTCAGGATGCCGGGCTATGAACGCATCCTCGAAGTCCGCCGGCTGATCAACAAGCGCGTGGGTGCTGAAGCTGCATCGCACTGCTTCACGGACCACACTCCGCCGCGGCCTGTTGCTCCTGCTCTGGGCCTGCCGCAGCGCGATCGTGGTACTGGCCGGCCCACCAAGAAGGACCGCCGCGAGATGGAACGTCTTCGCGGCGCTTGACCGAGTCCGGCCCTTGTGACGCTGCTTAATTCCCGCCCCGGGCCCGGGCCCGGGCCCGGACGAGGTTCGCAAAAGGCAGCTGCCCGTACTCCTCAATAAAGGCTGTGTGGTAGTCCGCTTCAGCCTGGGCCAGGGCTGCGGCGGGCAGTTCCTTCCATGCGATCAGCAACTGCCCGGCGTCCCTGAGTTGCCAGACCAGCCGCCCGTCCCAATGCCCGGGCGGCTTTCCCTGCCCGAAGTCCAGGAACTCCTGGACCTGCCGCCGCAGGCCTCGGTTGCCTTTGCTGCCCGGGCCTGCTTTACCCAGGTAAAGCACGACGGCGGCATCCACCCACTCCGCCGCAAGGGCCGGCTGGGGCAGGGAAGGGTCCTTCTTCTTGAAGACCCCGGCTGTGCTTTTCGTCAGGAATTCCGGCTGGAACTCTTCGGGCTGCAGGACAGCGAAGACGCCGGTTCCCTGCGGAATCCGCATAACCTCCAGGTCGTTGAAGGGCCTGAAGCCTGCAAAGCCGTCGTCTCTCAGGCCCTTTCTGGTGAACTGCATCCCTACATTGAACAGCATCGCTTCGGCAGCGTTGATTGAGTGACTCACGCGCCCCGACCGTGCACCGGCCTGGCGTTAGCTGGCGGTTCTCCGACCTCGTGGATGGTATGGCCGCTGCAAGCAGTTTTGGTTACGCTTGCCCGCTCGATGCGTGACACTGTAAACCATCGCATTGCGTTGCGCAGCCGGCACCACCCCACCAGGTACCACTGGCCGTTCCTGGAGGCGAACAGTACTGGCTCAACGTCGCGGGTGGTCGTCCTTTCGTCTCCTGATGTGTAGCGGATGCGAAGCACTCGCTGCTCGGCCATCGCCTCCTCCAGTGCCGACTTCGTTGCGCGCGAAGACGAGGGCGGCGCGTTGACCCAGACACGGAGGGCCAGCTCATCGGCCCGTGCTCGAGTCTTGGGATCGAGTACGTCCAGGATCTTCTTGATTCCTGCAGCTGCCAGATCGGCGTACGGGGCATCGCGTGCAGCGGATACGGCTGCCATGAGCGCCACGGCCTGCGCCGGGGACAAGCTGACAGGCGGCAGGGACGCGCCTGCAAATAATCCGTAGCCACCGCCCGGACCAGGGCGGGACCATAGAGGTGCACCGCTGCTCTCCAGCGCATCGAGGTCCCTCTTAATGGTGCGCACTGACACCTCGAACTCTCGTGCCATCCGTTCGGCGGAAACCCCCCGCGCCCCGCTGCGGCCCAACAACTCTGTCAGAGCATGCAGCCGTTCGGCGCGCTTCACAATTCAGTCCCCGACAAATGCATGACCTAAATAGTGACACACCCTTGTCCGCAGTGCCTGCGAGGGTAATGGCATGACAACTACTACCGACAGTCCGACCATAATTCTCATCGCAGGCCACTGGCTGGGCGCATGGGCATGGGATGAAGTCCTTGAACACCTGACAACCGACCACGCTCGTGCAATCGCGATGACACTGCCCGGTCTCGACGCGGACGATCCCGGGCGTGCGGCGAAGACCCTCGACGATCAAGCCGCAGCAATCCTGGACGTCATCACCCAACTCGGGGCCTCGGCGGATCAGCCCGCAACTCTCGTCGCTCACAGCGGGGCGAACGCCCCCATCAGCCTCGTCCTTGACCGACACCCCGAACTTGTCCATCGAGTGGTGTGGGTCGACTCCGGCCCTGTGGCGACGGGAAGCACTTTCGCCCCACACCTCCCGGAGGAGTTGGAGGAGCTTCCACTGCCGTCCCTCGACATCCTCGCGCAGCAGGCGAGCCTCGAAGGCCTGAGCACAGAAGTCCTCGAGCGTTTTCAGGCCCGGGCCGTCCCCGAGCCCGGCCCCGTACTTCGTCAGCCCGTGGAGCTCACGAACGATGCCCGCCACAAAGTCCGGACCACCCTGGTGTGCTGCTCTATGCGGAGCGCGCAGGTGCTGGAGCTGGCCCGCACAGGCCATGCCATGTTTGCCGAAGTTGCTAACATCGAGCACCTCGACGTCGTTGACCTTCCGACGGGGCATTGGCCTATGTGGAGCCGCCCCCGCGACCTGGCCAAGGCCATTCAAACAGCGGCTTCCCGAACCCAATGAAGTGACCGGTGAAGCCGTCCGCTTCGACAATCTGCTGGTCTGACCTCACGACGTGTTCCCTCTGAAGTGAGTGGTGCAACTGCGTCAGGTCCTGATTTAGGCACCGTCAGCAGACCCCGATGCCAGTCGAACCTCTTCACAAAGAACGAGCCAACCAGGCTGAGGTTCCCTGACTGAGAAGTTTCCCTGCCCACCCCTCCGCCCAAAAGCGTAGAGTTGCCTAAGACGCCTGATTCTGGACGCCTTGCTGCTGAGGGAGAAATCGTGACGATTGACTGGGACGAAAAGAAAGCCCTGCTACAGGAACCGAACATCGCGAAGGTAACCCAGCTTTGCGACGAACTGATGGAAAAGAAGCCAGGCTCCACCGTCCCCTACATCGACCCGGTGCACGACGAAGATGAATGCCGGATCGTCAGCCTGCAGGTCAGCCCCGGAAAGGGCACCGAGTCAGGATTTGTCTCGCACTACAACGACGACGAAGCAGCACGACGGGCCACCCAGATTTACGAGCTCGCCGAGCTTGACCCCCGCTACGTGATGCCGTGGAACGCCTACCCCTGGGTCCGTGATCCCGGCATGCCGTCGGCCTTGAGCGTGCAGGAAAAGACGGACGGTTTGCGGCCCTTCCGCCAGTTCCTCAAAATCAACTCCCGGGTTTCCGCGATCATTGCCCACGGCACGGACGCGTCAACATTCCTCACCCTGTTCGAGAAGACCTACCACTCGTCGCTGAAGAACAGCGGCATCAAGGTGTACAAAGCCACCGCCCTGGGCGGGCGGGCGTTTGCCGTCTCCGAAGCCAAGCAGGAAGAACTGCTTGCCAAGAGCGTCGCAATCTACAAGGACGCCATGCAGAGGGCCGGCATTCAACACCTCTGACTGGTAATGCCAATGGATGTGCTGGCTTGGCTGCTCGATTCTGATCCCGCAATCCGCTGGCAGGTCCTGCGCGACCTCGCAGACGCTCCAGCCGAAGATTTTCAAGCCGAACGCGACCGGGTTGCGAACCACGGTTGGGGTGCCAGACTGCTCGCCCTGCAGGGCACGGACGGACAATGGGCCGGGGGCACCTATTGGCCAGCTCACGACGACGACCTTGACAACCAGCCCTGGACGGCCACCACCTACAGCCTGCTGCTCCTGCGCGACTTCGGCCTGGACCCCGCCAGCCCTGCGGCACGGCAAGCGATTGCGCTTGTCCGTGACAACAGCCGCTGGGAGGAAGGCAACCAGCCCTTTTTTGAGGGCGAAGTGGAGCCCTGCATCAATGGGATGACTGTCGCCCTCGGGGCATACTTCGGGGAAAAAGTTGACTCGGTGGTACAGCGGCTGACCCGCGAACAGTTGGCTGACGGCGGCTGGAATTGTGAGGCCGAGAGAGGGTCCACGCGCTCTTCCTTTCACACCACCATCTGCGTTCTGGAAGGGCTCCTGGAGCATGAGCGGGCCACCGGGGGAACACCGGAATCCCGGGAGGCCCGGCGCCGCGGCGAGGAGTACTTCCTGGAGCGCAAGTTACTCAGGCGGATTTCAACCGGTGAGCTCATCAACAGCACATGGCTGCAGTTCTCCTACCCCACCCGCTGGTACTACGACCTCCTTCGCGGGCTCGACTACTTCCGCGCAGCCGGCGGCACCCCTGATGAACGCCTCGAAGAGGCAGTTCAGATTGTTCAGTCGAAGAAGCAGCCAGATGGGAGCTGGTTGTTGGAAAACACCCACCAGGGCGAGGTCCACTTCGATCTGGAGGACGGTGACGGACAACCAAGCCGATGGAACACCCTCCGTGCCCTGCGGGTACTGCGGTGGTACGAGGGCACGTAACTGCCGCCCGTGGAGTGGCCCGGGAACCCGCTCCGGGGCCCTGACCATCCCTCAGGCACTGCTGGCCCTCTTATTAGTTGCAGGAGGAACAGAACTGCTTCGATCTTGACTTTCTCTTGAGTACATCTTGAGTTTGGATGGCCAGCATTTATAGAAAGCATTCAGGTTCGCCCGAGGATTAGTCCCTTCAGCTACGAAGACCTGGCGCAAGGTCCTATCGAAAGCAGTAGATGAAGAAACTGATAATCACCACATTGGCCACCACAGCTTTAGTGGCCGGCTCTGTTGCAGTTGGAGCAGCGGCAAATGAAGACTCGGGAACGGTGGTGAGAGTGGTTGACGGTGACACTTTGGTTGTCTCCATCAACAACGGGGACCACACTATCCGGCTTCTCAACGTGGACACTCCTGAGACCAAGGATCCGAATCAGCCGGTGGAATGCCTCGGGCCGCAGGCCTCGAAATACCTTGAAGAGGTGCTTCCCGAAGGCACCCAGGTACGGCTGGAGTTCGATGTTGAAAGGCACGACAAATTTGGCCGGACCCTTGCCGGCGTCTTCACTCCGGACGGGTCACTGGTGAATGCAGAAATTGCACGGGAAGGTTTGGGGATACCGGTGCAATTCGGCAACAACCGGAAGTTCCTGCCTCCAGTCGAGGCAGCCTATGAGGAAGCAAGGACTGCGGGGGCCGGCCTTTTCTCGGAGGACATCGACTGCACACTCCCTGCGCAGCTGGCTGCGACGACCCAGGCCCTGCAAGGGGCGGCTGAAACCGAATCAGCAGCAACTTCAGCGGCGGCCGGTGCTGCTGCGGCTGTACTCGTCACTGAGGTGGCCGCGGCGAAATCACTCAGGGCGGTTTTTGCTGCAACCAAGGACGCCAACAGGGCCGTCTACTGGGCCGGGCTTTCAGCCGCTGCTACAGCCACAGCCCTTTCCGCCCTGGACAGTAAGATCGCTGCGGGAGAGAAGAAAAGGGACGAGTTCAAGGCACAGCAGTCGACGCTGGCAGCTTCCGAAAAGAAGGCCGAAGAGGAACGCCTGGCGGCCGAAGCCCGCGTTGCCGCAGAAAAGAAGGCTGCAGAAGAACGTGCAGCGGCGGAAAAGAAGGCTGCCGACGAAGCGGCTGCCGCGGCCAAGGCAGCTGCGGAGGAAGCCGCCCGCCAGGCCGCCGCGGAAGCAGAGCGGCTCCGTAGGCTGCCGGCACCGGCGCCGTACGTGGCCCCGGTTCCCCAGCCGTATGTTCCGCCGGCTCCTGCCCCGTATGTACCACCGGCACCTTCCAAGTACACAGGTCCAAGATGTTACGCACCTGGCGGGAAGAGCTGGACCCCCTGCTAACCAATTGTCGGCAACGGGTCCGGGAGCGCTCCGCTCTCGGACCCGTTTTTGCTGGTGATGACCGGGTAGTCAAGCTGTTCGGCATCCTGCGCTCGATAGAGGACCGGGCACGCGTCAGCTGAAGCCCCGCATTGACAGCCGCTTGTGACGCCTGCCATATTTAAGGCGTGAACCTGTCAGACAGCCGGACAGCAGGACAGCCCGCTCCCCTCGCACGGCTTAGTGCCGCCGAAGCCGTCTTCAGCACCATCCGCAAGGACATCGAGTCGGAGCAGCTGGCGGTCGGCAGCAAACTCAGCTCCGAAGCAACCCTCTCCCAGCAGTACGGGGTCAGCCGCTCCGTCATCCGCGAAGCGCTCCGCTCCTGCACTGCCCTTGGCCTGACGGTTACCAAAACGGGCAAGGGGACCTTCGTCGTCGCCAACAAAGTAGCCAACGACCTCACGTTGGGCCAGTACTCAGCCCGGGACCTGACCGAAGCCCGCCCGCACATCGAGGTACCCGCAGCCGGTCTGGCCGCGGAACGCCGCAGCGACGAAGAGCTGGAGACACTCCGCAGCATTATCGCCGCCATGACCACCGAAACCGATCCGGAATCGTGGGTAATGCTGGACTCGAACTTCCATGCCACCATCGCCCGCGCAAGCGGCAACAAGGTGTTCGCCAGTGTTGTGGCTGACATTCGCGGCGCCCTGGCCCACCAGTCCGAAACCCTGAACATGGTGGCGGACCGGCAGCACGCCTCAGACCTCGAACACCAGGAAATTCTGGCCGCCATCGAGGCAGGCTCACCGGAAGCCGCGAGTAAAGCCATGGCCCAGCACCTGCACGCCGTCGGCCTCGCCCTCGACTCCATCCTGAACAACTAACGTCCGCAAACCGAACACGCCACACCACACACAAGGACCCCATGCCATCCCCTGCACTTTCTGCTGCCCACACTGCTGCAATGCTCCCGCAGCACGCCCCCCTGGTCACCGCCATCCGCGACGGCCTGGTGGAGAGCGTGCACTACGGGTCAGCCATCGCCGTTGCAGCAGACGGCGCAATTGTGGCGTCAGCAGGTGACCTGTTGGCCCCGTTCTACCCCCGATCCTCCCTTAAGCCGCTGCAGGCCGTGGCTATGGTCCGCGCCGGCCTGGAGTTGCCCGCCGATCTCCTTGCCCTGGCAGCGGCAAGCCACTCCGGCGCTGCAAAGCACCGCGAGGGAACACTGCGCATCCTCGACCTGCACGGGCTGACCGTTACGGCCTTCGAAAACAGCACCGACCTCCCCTATGGCGCCGGCGAGCGCGAGGAATGGCTGCGCAGCGGGGGTGCGGCCACGCAACTGACGCAGAACTGCTCCGGCAAGCACGCCGCCATGGCCGCCACCTGTGTGATCAACGGCTGGCCCGTCCAGGGTTACCTTGATCCCTCGCACCCGTTGCAGCAGCTGGTCGCCACAACGGTGAAGGAGCTGACGGATGAGGAACCGGTCACTGTAAGCACCGACGGCTGCGGCACCCCGCTGTTTGCCCTCACCCTGCCGGGCATGGCCCGCGCCTTCGGCCTCCTTGCCCGCGCGGCCGCGGGCAGTGGTGCGCACGACGTCGGCGGGCAGGCTCCGCGAAGTGCGGAAGCCGCCGTCGGACTCGCCATGCAGCAGCACCCGGACATGGTGGCCGGTGAAGGCCGCGACGTGACCGGCTTGATGCGCCTGCTCCCGGGCTCCGTAGCCAAGGACGGCTTCGAAGGCGTGCAGCTGGTAGGCCTGGCCGATGGGAGTGCCGTGGCTGTCAAGATTTCCGACGGCGGCGACCGTGCCCGGATGCCGGCCACCGTCAGGCTTCTCGAGGCCCTGGGTGTTGACACCGCACCGCTCGCCGGCATCGCAACCGCCCCGGTACTGGGCGGCGGCCAGCAGGTAGGCCTGCTGCAGGCTACCGACTTCCTTCCCCAAACTGCCCTGTCCGTACCCGCCAACGAAGCCCTGTAAGGACCCCATGACAATCGCCGACACCACCTCAGCAGTCCGCTCTGAACATGACCTGCTCGGAGACCGGGACGTCCCCGCCAACGCCTATTGGGGTGTCCACACCCTGCGGGCAGTGGAAAACTTCCCCATCACCGGCCAGAAGCTCTCCTCCAACATGCACCTGGTCCGTGGCCTGGCAGCAGTAAAACTGGCCGCGGCCAGGACCAACCGAGAACTCGGACTGCTGGACGCCGAACGCTCGGACGCCATCGAGCAGGCCTGCAAGGACATCCTGGCCGGCCGGCTTGCCGACCAGTTCGTCGTGGACGTCATCCAGGGCGGCGCCGGAACGTCGTCGAACATGAATGCCAACGAGGTGATCGCCAACCGTGCCCTGGAAATCCTGGGGCACCCCAAGGGCGACTACAAGCGTTTGCACCCCAACGACCACGTAAACCTGTCTCAGTCCACCAACGACGTGTACCCCACCGCCGTCAAGCTGGGCACCATCTTCGCCGCCCGGGAACTGCTGGACGCCCTGGCTGAACTGGAGGAAGCGTGCGCGGCAAAGGCGCTGGAGTTCCGCGCGGTGGTCAAGATGGGGCGCACGCAGCTGCAGGATGCCGTCCCCATGACACTGGGCCAGGAATTCGGAACCTACGCCATCACCATCGGGGAGGACAGGCTCCGCCTTGCCGAGGCCGACCTGCTGATCCACGAAATCAACCTCGGTGCCACGGCCATCGGCACAAGCCTCAACGCCCCGGCCGGCTACACCGCAGCGGCCTGCCGGCACCTGGCAGAAATCACCGGCCTGCCACTGGTCACCGCCCCGGACCTCATTGAAGCCACCCAGGACGTGGGCGCCTTCGTCCACCTCTCAGGGGTGTTGAAGCGCGTCGCCGTGAAGCTCTCCAAAATCTGCAACGATCTCCGGCTGCTCTCGTCTGGTCCGCGCGCCGGCTTCGGCGAGATCAACCTGCCGGCTGTCCAGTCCGGCTCCTCCATCATGCCCGGTAAGATCAACCCGGTGATCCCGGAAGTGGTCTCCCAGGTGGCCTATGAGGTGATTGGCAATGACGTCACCATCACCATGGCCGCCGAAGCCGGGCAGCTCCAGCTCAACGCCTTCGAACCGGTCATTGTCCACAGCCTCCACAAAAGCATTTCCCACCTGGAAGCGGCTTGCCGCACCCTCACGGCGCGCTGCATCCGGGGTATCACCGCCAACACCGAACACCTCCGCCGCACGGTGGAGCAGTCCATCGGCCTGGTCACGGCCCTCAATCCCCATCTGGGCTACGCCACCGCCACCGCCATCGCGCAGGAAGCACTGGCCACCGGCAAGGGCGTCGCCGAGCTTGTCCTCGAGCATGGACTCCTCACGAGCACCCAACTCCAGGAACTCCTCAGCCCCGAACGCCTCGCCAACCTCAGCAAATAGTCCCCACCTCCCCGGACCCCCAAAAGGACTCCCCATGACAAACTCCCCCATTACGGACCACACGGTCCCGCCCCAGGCGCATGCCACCGAGGCTGCACTGCACGCCGAGGACAAGGGCTACCACAAGAACCTCAAGCCGCGGCAGATCCAGATGATCGCCATCGGCGGCGCGATCGGCACCGGGCTCTTCCTCGGCGCCGGCGGCCGCCTCAACGCCGCGGGCCCCTCCCTGGTCATCGCCTACGCCGTGTGCGGCTTCTTCGCGTTCCTGATCCTTCGGGCCCTGGGCGAACTGGTGCTGCACCGGCCGTCCTCGGGCTCCTTCGTCTCCTACGCCCGCGAATTCTTCGGCGAAAAGGCCGCGTTTGTTTCCGGCTGGTTCTACTGGATCAACTGGGCCACCACCACCATCGTGGACATCACCGCCGCCGCGCTGTACATGAACTTCTTCGGCAACTACATCCCCTGGATGGCAGCAGTCCCGCAGTGGGCCTGGGCCCTGATCGCCCTCGTGGTGGTCCTGGCACTGAACCTGGTCTCGGTGAAGGTCTTCGGCGAAATGGAATTCTGGTTCGCCCTGATCAAGGTCGCCGCCCTGGTGGTCTTCCTCATCGTCGGCACCTACTTCGTCATCTTCGGCACCCCCGTGGACGGCCAGCAGGTGGGCCTCAGCCTCATCTCGGACAACGGCGGCGTCTTCCCCAACGGCCTGCTCCCCATGATCATCCTCATGCAGGGCGTGCTGTTCGCCTACGCCTCCATTGAGCTCGTGGGCACCGCGGCCGGCGAAACCGAAAACCCGGAAAAGATCATGCCCAAGGCCATCAACTCCGTGGTCTTCCGCATCGCCGTGTTTTACGTCGGCTCCGTCATCCTGCTGGCCCTGCTCCTGCCCTACACCTCCTACGAAAAGGGCGTCAGCCCGTTCGTGACGTTCTTCGGCTCCATCGGCATCCAGGGCGTGGACGTCATCATGAACCTCGTGGTCCTCACCGCTGCCTTGTCTTCCCTCAACGCCGGCCTGTACTCCACCGGCCGCATCCTGCGCTCCATGTCCGTCAACGGCTCCGCCCCCAAGTTCGCCTCCCGCATGAACAAGGCAGGCGTACCGTATGGCGGCATCGCCATTACCGCAGGCGTGTCCCTGCTGGGTGTCCCCCTGAACTACCTCGTGCCCGCCGACGCCTTCGAAATCGTCCTCAACGTGGCCTCTGTAGGCATCATCATGACCTGGGCAACCATCGTGCTGTGCCAGATCCAGCTCCAGCGCTGGGCGAACAAGGGTTGGCTCAAGCGCCCCTCGTTCCGGATGTTCGGCGCCCCGTACACCGGCTACCTCTCGCTGCTCTTCCTGGCAGGTGTGCTGGTCATGGTGTTCATCGATTCCCCGCTGACCATGCTCGTCACGGCCATCGCCTCGGTTCTGATGGTCTTCGGCTGGTACGCCTGCCGCAAACGCATCCACGAAATCGCTGAAACCCGCCAAGGCTTCACCGGGATCTCCCCCGTGGTCGCCAACCCGCCGGCGGACACCTTCAAGAAATAGCCCCGCATTCAGCGCACGACGGCGGCACCCGGGTTCTGGAGCTACAGAACCCGGGTGCCGCCGTCGTTAACTGTTCAGTGGCGGGGCTAGCGCGACGGTTTCACCACCATCGCTGATCCGCCTCCGCGCCGTACCGGCTCAGCGGCCGCGACAGTACGCCCGTCCGGCAGGAATTCAATGGCGGTGGCAGCGCCGAGCTCAGCAACTGAGCTGAAGGCGGGATGTCCGTACTCTTTGAGCTGGACCTCGTAGGCTGCAATGAACGCCGGTTCCGCCTGCGGCGTTGCCGAATTCCGCTGGGAGGCACGGGGTGCGGCGAGCGCGTCAGAGATGCTCATGCCGAGGTCGATCCGGTTGATGAGCGTCTGCAGCACGGTGGTGATAATCGTTGCGCCGCCCGGCGAGCCGAGCGCCACGAACGGCTTGCCGTCCTTCAGCACGATGGTTGGCGACATGGACGAGCGGGGCCGCTTGCCCGGCTCGATACGGTTCGCATCCGTGGGGCCGGCGGGGACGTTAAAGTCCGTCAGTTCATTGTTCAGGATGAAGCCGCGACCGGGGACTACGATGCCGGAGCCGCCGGTCTGCTCGATGGTCAGGGTGTACTCCACCACGTTGCCCCACTTGTCCGAGACGGTGAGGTTGGTGGTTGACAGCCTCTCAGTATCAGTTGGGTTGCTCTGTGCAGCGGCCGGCAGATCGCACACACCATTGTAGGAAGATACGTCACCGGCCGGCACTGGCTTCGGCGCCGCCTTCAGCGGATCAATCTCGCAGGCCCGTTCCTTGCCGAAGACCGGGTTGAGGAGTTCTTCCGTAGGAACGACCACGAAAGCAGGATCGCCAACATACTTGCCGCGATCGGCAAAAGCGAGGGCGCTGGCTTCAAGGTAATGGTGCAGGACCTTTGGCTTGTCATTGGCAAGAGCGGGAAGGTCGAACACCTCCAAAATGTTCAACGCCTCCCCGACCGTGGTGCCGCCACTGCTGGAAGGTGCCATGCCGTAAACGTCATAGCCGCGGTAGTTCACGTGGGTGGGGTCCTGGTCCAGGGCCTCGTAGTCATCCAGGTCTTCGGTGGTCATGACGCCGGCAGGTCCGGGCAAGGTATTCGGATCCGGGTTTGTCGGTGCGTTCCGGACGGTGGAAACGATCTCCTCGGCGATGGCTCCCTCGTAGAACGCATCCATGCCCTCCCGGGCCAAAAGCCGGTACGACTCCGCCAGACCGTGGTTCTTCAGGATGCTCCCCACGGCAGGCGCATCGTTGTTAGGCCCCGGAAGGAAAAGCTCCCGGGTGGCTGCAAAGGGCAGGAAGCGGTCCCTGTTTTCAAGCGTCTGCTGCCGGAAGGTCTCGTCCACGACAAAGCCCCGCTGCGCCACATGAATTGCAGGCTTCAGCACTTCCCTCAGGCTCAGGCTCCCCCAACGGTCCAAAGCCCGCTCCCAGGTTGCCGGAGTGCCCGGTACCCCCACCGAGATCCCGCTGGTTGCCTGCTTGGCGAATGGGTACGGCTCGGTGCTGCCAGGTTTGAGGAAGGCATCTGCGGGCATGGCGGCCGGCGCCGTCTCGCGGCCGTCAATGGTGCGGACCTTGCCCCTCTTCGCATCGTAGAACACGAAGTAGCCACCACCGCCGATGCCGGCGCTGTAGGGCTCGGTGACGCCCAGGGTGGCGGCTGCGGCCACGGCGGCGTCGACGGCGTTGCCACCCTTCCGGAGGACTTCTATGGCCGCGGCGGAGGCGTCAGGATCAACGGTGCTGACCGCGCCGCCGTACCCCGTGGCCGTCGGGGTCTTTTGGATGTCACCAGCCTGCTGCGGGTGGGCAGCAGCGGGGCTGGCCAACGCTCCTGTGGTCACGCTCATTGCCAGTGCCGCCGTCATGGCTGCAAGCCGGCGTCCCAGATGTGGCATGGTTGCTCCTGAAGGGGTTGGAAGTGATGTGGGTCACGCTACTCCTAGGGCAGGGGACACTCAACGGCTGCTGCTACCCCCTGTTTGGCGTTCAATTACCTGCACGCACCCCGGCTGCAATACCCCCTTGACGGCCACCCGGGTCAGGTCTACCCTCAGCCGCATCCCGCCGTTTAAGCGGCGGGACTTCGGGCGCCGCCTTTGGCGGCCATCCGTCGAGGAGGACCGTGATGAACGACCCTGAAGCAAAAATAGTTGTGGGGGTGGACGGCTCAGATTCCTCGGTGCAGGCCCTGCGTTTGGCGGCCCGGCTGGCTCCGGCGCTGAACGCACGGATCCACGCCATGGCCTGCTGGGATTTCCCCCAGATCTACGCCGGCTACGTGCCGCCGGACTTTGAGGCCTTTCAGGCAGCCGCGGCGCACACCTTGACCGAGGCGCTCGGAAAAGCGTTCGGGCCGGAACTCCCAACGAACATCAGCCAGGAAGTGGTCCGCGGCTCCGCGCCGGCCCAACTCGTCGAAGCCGGCACGGACGCCGCCATGCTGGTGGTGGGCCGCCGCGGGCACGGCGGCTTCATTGGCATGCACCTTGGCTCTGTCAGCTCCGCGTGCGTCTCACACGCTGCCTGCCCGGTCCTGGTAGTGCACGCCGACGGCAGCCATCGCCCCCACCATCTCTGGCGTGGCTCCAAGGACAAGAAGGCTGCGAAGCTGTAGGACCCGAGCCCGCGGCGTAACGCAACGCTCCCGCATCTCCCGGTTGGAAGCCGATCTCCTATGCTCAGCTGAGTGCCACTTGGTGCCCGCGCCGGGTAAGGGTGGCGTGCGTGCACTCAGCAGTTCAACGACGAACCACACCGGGAGACGGTATGACCAACTGGCGGATCAGGGACTTCCACTCAGCGGACCTCGACGGGATCCTGCACCTCTGGGAAACCCTCAAGTCCCACAATGTCGAACCGGTGTACGCACTCTCCGAAGTCCTGGCCTCGTGCGAGAAGGACCACGCCGTGGTGGCGGTGCAGGGTGACCAGGTGGTGGGCGCCGCCGTCGGACGCGCCGCGCACGACCAGGGCTGGATCGTTTTCCTCGCCACCCTCCCCGAATACCGCGGCCGCGGCATCGGCACCTCGCTGCTCGCCGCCGTCGAGAACCGCATGGCACCGCACGGACTTAACAAGCTCTCCGCGCTGATGCCGGAATCCGAAACCCGCGTGGAGGCCTTCCTGAGCCGCGGCTTCGCGTTGAAGAAAAACCTGCGCTACTTCGAGCGGACCATCCCCGTCCAGCGCCAGGAACTCGGCGCGCTGGGCCAGCTGGGCGGCCGCGTCCTGGCCCGGGACCTGTGGGAGAACGTGGCCGGCATGCGGAAGGAAAAGGAACTGCTGGAGCGCCGCCTGGTGCTTCCGTTGGCCGAGGCCGACCTCGCCGACGAGTTCGGTGTCGTCCCACCGCGCGCCGTCGTCCTCTTCGGCCCGCCCGGCACCGGCAAAACCACCTTCGCCAAAGCCATCGCCTCCCGCCTCGAGTGGCCCTTCGTCGAAGTGTTCCCGTCCCGGCTGGCCGCGGACCCGCAGGGCCTGGCAGGCGCGCTCCGCGAAACCTTCCTTGAAATCGCCGAGCTGGAGCATGCAGTGGTGTTCATCGACGAGGTGGAGGAGATCGCTTCCCAGCGATCCGGGGAGCCGCCGTCTCCCCTGCAGGGCGTCACAAACGAGCTGCTCAAGATCATCCCGGCCTTCCGCGAACAGCCCGGCCGGCTGCTGGTCTGCGCCACGAACTTCATCCGCGCCCTGGACTCCGCCTTCCTGCGGCACGGCCGCTTTGACTACGTCATCCCCATCGGGCTGCCCGACCGGCAGGCCCGCGAAGCCATGTGGCAACGCTTCATCCCCGCACTTGTGGTGGACGCCGTGGACGTGGACCTGCTCGTGGAGCGCACCGCGGGCTTCTCCCCCGCCGACATTGAGTATGCCGCCCGCAGCGCCTCCCAGCGCGCGCTGGAAAACGTTGTTTACGGCAGGGACGGCGACGGCGGTCCCGCTTCCGGCGGCACCACGTCGCTCCGTGATGCCGTACGGAAGGGGCCCTCCACGCAGGACTACCTGGACGCAATTTCCGAAACCCGCACCACAGTCAGCACCGAAGTGCACCAGGAGTTCCTGGAGGACATCGACGCACTGGGCCGCGTGTAAGCCAGTAATCTTTGACTCATGTCCTCCAATCCCCTTCGGCATGCCATGGCGCGGATGGGCGGCCGCGATCCGCATGAAAAGCACCGTGCCGCCACGCCGCTTGAACTCTTCTTCGACCTGACCTTCGTCATTGCCTTCAGCGTGGCGGGAAGCCAGTTCGCGCATGAGATCGCGGAGGCGCACTTCATCCCCGGCCTGCTGGGCTTCTTCTTCGCGATGTTCGCCGTGAACTGGGCCTGGATCAACTTCACCTGGTTCGCCAGCGCCTACGACACCGACGACTGGATCTTCCGGGTAGTTACCATGATCCAGATCGTGGGAGTCCTGATCCTCGCCATGGGAATTGAACCGATGTTCCATTCACTGGTGGAGGGGGACCACGTTGATAACGCGGTGATTGTGGGCGGCTACGTGCTCATGCGGTTGGCCCTGGTCTCCCAGTGGCTGCGGGCAGCCCGGCAGGATCCCGCGCGCCGCGGGACGTGCCTGCGCTACGCCCGGTACCTCGCGCTCGTGCAGCTCGGATGGATTGCGGTACTGATCATCGAAGCCGATGTTCCCACCACGTTCGCCATGATTGTGCCCTTGATGGCGCTGGAAATGGCGACACCCTATGCCGCCGAGCGGAAAGCCAGGACGCCGTGGCACGCACACCATATTGCCGAGCGGTACGGGTTGCTGGCCATCATCGCCTTGGGGGAATGCCTCATCGGTGCCATCGAAACCCTGCGCGCCATCGTTGCCAACCACGGCTGGAGCCTGGACGCGGCGTTGGTGGGCTTCGGCGGAACAGCCCTGGCATTCGCCATGTGGTGGATCTACTTCATGCTGCCCTCCGGCCGGGCGCTGCACGTGCGCCAGCACCGGTCGTTCCTCTTCGGCTACGGCCATATCCCCATCTTCGCCGCCATTGCGGCCACGGGAGCAGGCCTGCACGTGGCCGCCTACTACATCGACCATGAGGCACACGTCAGTGCCGCAGTGGCCGTAGCCAGCATTGCGGTTCCGGTGGGACTGTTCAAGGGCTCCCTGACCTGGCTGTACAGCGTCATGGTTGGCCGGGACAGGACTGTTATTACCGTGGCCGGCGTGGTCCTGATGGCGCTGGCGGCCGCGGTGGGACTGGCAGCGGCCGGAGTGTCGGTCCCGGTGTGCCTGCTGGTGATTGTGCTTGCACTTGGCGCTTCCATTGTCGTTGACGAGCGACGCGGCTCGGACCGCCTGCATCACGCCCTGGAGAAGCTGGAGGCGGAGACTACCGTTCCCCGCCCGTCCTAGCGTCCAATGCCGTCCCGCCCGCGCCATCCGGCTCCCCGTAGGACAGGTTTTCGTAATCGGTGGTGTCTTCCTCATCCAGCTGGTCGTCCAACTCCTGCAGCAGCCACGGGTTCACCCGGGCCAGGATCTTCCGTACTTCCTCCACCTCGACGGCGGCATACAGCACAGGACGTGCCTCGCGGTACTTGGTGACGGGCGGTTTGTCCGGCCATTTCTCAGCCAGCGCCTTGACCCTCTCAGGCAGTGAGTTGTGCGCGTTGTCCGCAATCTTGACCAAGGCTGCGTCGTGGTCCTCGGCGATTTCCCGAATACCGGCCTGATAATCGTCCGGGTTGCTGTGGAGCCGGTTGGTAACGCGTTCAATGATCTCCACGGCCCGCTCCGAGACCCCCATATCCAGCAGCGCCTGGCGGGTGATGGGAGTGTCCTCCGCGATATCGTGCAGGTATCCGGCGATCCTGATGTCTTCGTCGAAATCGGCGAGGGCGTCACCAACGGCGAGGACATGCTCACGGTACGGACGCTTCAGTTTGTCCTTTTGCCGGTTGTGGGCCACCTCGGCAAGGACCTTTGCAGTCTCTACCGTGAATTTGGGCGCCGGGCTCTGCTCCGCGGCCTGCTGGTCTGACATGTTCTAAGCCTAGGCTGAGCGGGCTCCGTTGGCTCAACCGGGCTCCCTGATGGCGGAAATCAGTGCGCGGCAGGCTTGATGCCGTTGTATACCCAGGGCTCCCTCGGGACGTCAGCGGGATCGAATGCTGCCAGGGCCTTCTCCAGAGGCCCGGCCGGCAGTCCCAGCGATTCCAGTAACCGGTCGCGTACTACAGCGGCAGGGCATCCCGCCACCGACAGATCCAGCAATGTCACTGCACCGTCGCGCTTCGCCAGGCGGGCGCCGTCGGCATTCACCACCAGCGGAACATGCGCATATTCCGGAACTGGAATATTCAGGAGCGACGCGAGAAAGGCCTGCCGTGGCGTCGACGGCAGCAGGTCGTCGCCACGGACCACCTGGTCGATACCCTGTTCGGCGTCGTCCACCACCACGGCAAGGTTGTAGGCGGTCACGCCGTCGTTGCGGCGGAGCACAAAGTCGTCCACCAGGCCTGTGTACGTGCCGTGGAGCAGGTCGTGCACGGTGTACCGGGATGTATCGGCGCGCAGCCGGACAGCGGCCGGCCGCGTGGAGCGCTTGAACTCCAGCTCGGCGGGGTCAAGGTTGCGGCAGGTCCCCGGATAGGCACCCTGCGGGGCGTGCGGGGCGGACGGTGCCTCCTGGATTTCGCGCCGGGTGCAGAAGCACTCGTAGGTCAGGCCGGCCGACTCCAGGCGCGCGATCGCCTGGGCGTAAAGGGAGCTCCGGGCAGTCTGTCGCACCACATCGCCATCCCAGGTGATGCCGATGGCCTCCAGGTCCCGCAGCTGCTCCGCTTCCGCGCCGGCGCGTGCGCGGTCCAGGTCCTCGACGCGGAGCAGGAACTTCCGGCCGGTGGAACGGGCAAAAAGCCAGGCGAGTACGGCTGTCCGGAGATTCCCCACGTGAAGTTCCCCGGAAGGGCTGGGGGCAAAGCGGCCTGCGGAGGTCATGGGTCAACCCTATTCGCCGCAACGATGCGCGGGACAACACAAGAGCCCCTCAGCTACCGGTGACTTCGGGAATCCGACGCCGGTAGCCCAGGGGCTCTTGCCGTGTTTGCAGAATGACTATGGTGTGAACAAGTGTCAATCAGCGGCGGCCTCCTTGCGGGAGGCGGTGTCCAGAACCCGGGTGGTGTGCCGGGAGCCTGTAAGCCGGTGGGGGTCAAGCGGTAGCTCTTGCCTTTATTGCCATCATTTGAGCAGACAACCTACAGTTGGAACAACAAGCAACGCGCCACTTGGTCAGTCTGATCAATGCGTCAGGCCCGAACCGGCAGGAACTGATCAAATTGCAGGAACTGGACGCCACGGACAAGCGCATCCTGAAGGGCCTGGACGAAGACCCGCGTGTTCCCGTTATGGTGCTGGCCCAGCGGCTGGGCCTGGCCCGCGGAACCGTGCAGACCAGGCTGGAACGGATGACGGCGTCCGGAGCGCTGCGCCCGAACAGCAGCAGGGTTCTTCCCGCCGCACTGGGCCGAGGAGTCGCTGCTTCGGTCAGCGCGGAACTGGACCAGAGCCACCTCAACGAGGCCATTGCCGCGCTCCGCAAAATCCCAGAGGTACTTGAGTGCCACGCGCCGGCCGGGGACACGGACCTGCTGATTCGCGTAGTAGCCGCCAGCCCAGACGACCTCTACCGCGTTTCGGAGGAAATCAGGTTGTGCCCGGGCATCGTACGGACTTCCACCAGCATGTTCCTCCGTGAAGTCATCCCCTACCGCACCACCGGCCTGCTCAACGATTGACAGCTAAACCGGGGGCCCCGCGTTGGACTTGAGGTTTTTCATGACAAGGGTGGACGTCAGCCGCTCAACCCCGGGCAGGGACGTCAGTTCGGCATCATAGAAGCGCTGGTAGGCGGGCAGATCCTCGGCGATAACCTTCAGCAGGTAGTCGGGCGATCCGAAGAGCCGCTGGGCCTCCACGACATTGGGATTGTCCGCGACACGGTTTTCGAAAACCTCCATGGTGGAACGGTCCACCTGCCGAAGGGTGACGAACACAATCGCCTCGAATCCCAAGCCAACAGCCGATGGATCAATGTCCGCCCGGTAGCCCCGAATCACGCCCGAACGTTCCAGATCCCGCAGCCGCCGATGGCAGGGAGCGACGGTCAAGCCAACCTTCCCGGCGAGCGCCGTGGCAGTCATCCTGCCATCCTCTTTAAGGTGGCGCAAAATATTTCTGTCAATATGGTCAATCACGCAAGAATCTTACCGCTGGAGCAGCAGCTCGGGCGAGAAAGGACAGCACTTCCGGACGGAAAGTATCTAGGGTTTCTCCTGACACCCCACCTGGCAGGAGAAACGATGAATCCGGAGCTGTTCTTGGCTTTTGTGCTGGTGGCTGCAGCGTTGGCCTGCACGCCAGGGGTGGACTGGGCGTACTCCATCGCCGCAGGTCTGAGGCAGCGCAGCTTCGTGCCGGCGGTGGCAGGGCTGTGCGGCGGATATGTCCTCCACACGGTCCTGCTGGTGGCCGGCCTTGCTGCCCTGCTCACGGGGATGCCCGGGGTCCTTGGCTGGATCACCCTTGCCGGCGCCGGCTACCTGCTGTGGCTCGGGGTGAGCACCCTTCGCTCCTGGCGCGGGGCCAGCTTTTCGGCCGGCACCGGCAGCGACGGACATACGCGGCTTCGCTCCTTCCTCCAGGGCATGGGAACCAGCGGCATCAACCCCAAGGGCCTGCTTTTCTATGTGGCCCTCGTTCCGCAGTTTGTCAGCGCAGAGGCGCCCCTGCCCATCCCGGTCCAGTCGGGCCTGCTCGGCATGACGTTCGTACTGCTTGCGGGGCTCGTATACACCGCCGTCGCCCTGTTGTCCCGCACCCTGCTGCAAAGCCGGCCGGGTGCTGCCCGGACGGTGACCCTGGCCAGCGGTGTGATCATGGTGGTGCTGGCGGCGGTACTGCTCGGAGAACAGCTCCTGCCGCTCCTTGGCGGGGCCCTGGGTGACGGTGCCTAACTAGTCGTCGCTGAGCTGTTTCCAGTCCTGTTCCCAGATGCGGCGCATTTCCTCGTCTTTGCGGATGGGAACCGGTCCGGCGATTTCCCGCTGCGGCACCGGGTCCTCGCGCCGCCGCCCCCAGTCCCGGGGGTTGAGCGATCTCCGGCTGGAGTCAAGAAGCAGGAGCGCACGGTCCGTCAGGGCGTCGTTCCGCAGGGTCAGGTGCGTCTTCCGCCGCCGCAGGACCTCGGCCAGGGCCTGGTTCGCCGCCTCCAGCCGGCCCTCCCGCCGCAGCGCCCGCGCCCGCACGAGCAACAGGGCGGCAGAAAGATCGTCCGCGTTGAGCAGGCCATCGGTCCAGTCGATCACTGTGCGGCTCCGGCCGAGGGTCAGCGCCAGCGAACAGCGCGCCAAGGCCATGGGGAGCGACGGCGGCAGCCCGCTTAGGGCGTCCAACGCTGCCTCCGTGCGCCCCGTCTCCCGCAACGAATGTGCCAGTGCGAGGAACACCGACTCCTCGCTGAACAGGATGGGGATTTCCACCCGTTCGGCCAGTTCGATTTGGGTGACGATCCTGGTGAGGTAGGTGGAGGAATAACGGTTGGCTTCGTCTTCATTCCTGGTGGTAAGCCCGCGCTGGAGAAGTTCCGACGCTCGAAGGTAGCCGCCCTGCTTGTAGACCAGCAGTCCGGCCATGAGGTAGCAGAGCCCGGCCCATCCGGGATAAGCCCGTGCCAGGGTGATCAGCTGTTCGGGATGGCGGCTGGCGAAGACTGCCTCGTGTACGGCCTTGGCGGGCTTTGGCAGCATCCGTTTGAGCCGTGGGATTTCACCGTCCACTGACAGCAGGGCCGGGTGGCGTCCGCCGAGCACACCGGTGAGCAGGCCGCCCACTCCCCCGGCGAGCTCATGGACTGGCGTCCGCAGCTGGGGCTGGCCGAACGGTGTGAGGTCTCTGCTGTCCCAATAGATCGGTGGAGGGTCCCCGGGCATCATCTTTCCATGCTAGCCGCGACTTCCAGCAGTGCGGAGCGGTTGCTCCCGGGTGGCCCGTGGCCGGGCCGCGCGGCGGCCGGTACTTGTTCCGGCTGGGAATTTCCGCAAGGCTGGTAAGCACCCTTAGCAGTTCCGCCGTCAATAAGGAGAGCACAGTGCAAATCGACAAATCCCAGATCCTCGAGCTCCTTCGAAACCAGGGGGACCATGACAAGGCCGCCCAGGCCGACTCGGAGCTGCCGGACCAGGTGGACACGGACCAGCATGCCGGAATCCTGTCCAAGCTGGGCATCAACCCCGCAGATCTGCTGGGGAAACTCCCTGGCGGCCTCGGGGACAAGCTGGGAGGGCTGGGCCTCTAGCTCATGGCCGTTCCATAAACCATTCCGTGAAGGCCGATGCCCTGCCGGAGCCGTCCAGCTGGAGTACCCAGAGGTTGTCATAGGTAGGTCGGCCGCCGGAATAGGTGGTAACGCCCTGGATAAAAACGGTGTCGCCGTCCGCGCCCAGCAGCTCCCAGCTGAAGCTCCAGTCCCCGGGCTCATCGCGGGCGGCGAGCCACCCTTCAATGATTCTGTCCAGCCCCTGCCATGCCGCGGGGTCATGGGGCCGCGTCTCATACCTTGCGTCCGCGGTGAAGAGCGCACGGATGTCCTCGGGCCTGTTGCTGGTCCATGCGGTTTGGTACTTCTCCATCCAGGCGGACACCTGCTCCTGCGCCGAACGTTGCTCAGTCATGGTGCCGTTCTACGCCCTGCCGTTTGAGGCCGCAAGGGCTCAGCCGTTCGCGGCCGCGACCCACACACCGATCACCCAGGTGCTGGCCGCGAGGCATGCCAGGCCGAACTCGGCGAGCATGCCCAGCCCGGTGGCTTTGAGGGCTGCCCAGCTCGAAGTCGTCGCTGTACCGATGTTGCGGGTGCGGAGGAATTCGCTCAGCAGCAGGCCGGCCGCAAATCCGACGAAGAGCCCCACCACGGGAATAATGAACATGCCCACTACGCCCGTAACCAGGGCGGCCGCAATGCTTCTGCTGGGGATGGCGTGTTCCTTGAGCTTCCTGCCCGTGAGGACGGCGCCGGCGGCCATGCCCGCAACCACAAACAGCATGGCAATCGCGAACACCACCCACCCTGCGGTGCCGGCTCCGCCCCAGATGGCCCACGCCAACAGACTGGCGCCGATCAGGATGCTGCCCGGAAGCACCGGGATCACGGTGCCTGCCACGCCTACAAGAATTGCCAGGCCGCACAGGACGGTCACCACGGTTTCCGAGTTCATGGTCCCCAGTCTATGGTTCGGCCCGGATAACCCCCGACGGCGGTGCCACCCGCGCAGGGGAGGCACCGCCGTCGTAATTTCAGGAAAGCGGTGTGCTGCTACTTTGCTTCCACCGCTGCGGCAACGGCCGCGGTGACAGCCGGAGCAACCCGATGGTCCAGCGGACTGGGCACAATGTAGTCGGCCGCGAGGTCCTCCGCCGCGAGGTCAGCGATGGCGTTGGCGGCGGCAAGCTTCATCGCGGGGGTGATCCGCCGGGCACCTGCGTCCAAGGCGCCGCGGAAGATGCCCGGGAAGGCCAGCACGTTGTTGATCTGGTTCGGGAAGTCACTGCGGCCGGTGGCCACCACGGCGGCATACTTCACTGCAACCTCGGGCAGGACCTCGGGGTCCGGGTTGGAGAGGGCGAACACGATGGCGTCCTGGTTCATCAGGGCCAGGTGTTCCTCGTCCAGTTTCGAGGAGGAGACACCGATAAAGACGTCGGCACCGGCCAGCGCCTCGGCAGGGCCGCCTGCCAGGGCGCGGGGGTTGCTGCGGCCGGCGATGTCGGCCTTTTTGCTGGCCTGGTCCGCAGCAAGGTCGGTACGGGCGCTGTCGATGATGCCGCGGGAGTCGAGGAGGACCACGTCGGTGATGCCGGCGGCGAGCAGGATTTCGGCGACGGCGATGCCGGCGGCACCGGCACCGGAAACCACCACGCGCAGGCTCTCCAGCTGGCGGCCGGTCACCTTTGCTGCGTTGGTCAGCGCTGCAAGGGCAACCACGGCGGTGCCGTGCTGGTCATCGTGCATAACGGGGCAGTCCAGGGCTTCAATAAGCTTTTCCTCAAGCTCGAAGCAGCGTGGAGCGGCGATGTCCTCGAGGTTGACGGCGCCGAAGCTGGGGCGCAGGCGCACCAGGGTCTCAACGATTTCATCCACGTCCGTGGTGTTGAGCACCAACGGAATGGAGTCAAGGTCGCCGAAGGTCTTGAACAGGGCCGACTTGCCCTCCATCACGGGCAGGGAGGCGCTGGCCCCGATGTTGCCCAGGCCCAGGACCGCAGTGCCGTCGCTGACCACGACCACCAGACGCTCGGCCCAGGTCAGGGTGCGGGCAAGCTCAGGCTGCTTGTGGATGGCGCGGCTGACTTCAGCCACGCCAGGGGTGTAGGCGATGGACAGGTCGCGCTTGTTGGACAGCGGCACCGTGCTGGCGATGGAGAGCTTGCCGCCCTGGTGGGCGTCGAAGATCTCGGCTTCGCTCAGCGCGGTGGCTGCGGAAATATCAGTGGCTGCAATTGCGTCAATGGACACGTCGTTGTCTCCTGGTACTCGCCGTGGGCACACGGCACAAGGGGCTCATACCCGAACAGGCACGAGTCGAAGGTGGTGCGGCGGAAAACCCTGGGGTGGCGGGTCCTTGGGAGCTTCGGTGGTGGCCCAGCCGCTCCGTTGTGGACCATGGTAGGCAGCGAAGCGGACGCCTGCTGCCCGTTTTGACAAACATGCAGCCTGCCAAAACGGTTTTCCACCTCCCCTCGTGATCCGCGTCGCGGAAATAAGTGCGATTTATGCGCTTGATGGTCTAGACCGGTTACGCGCTTCGGTGAAGTGTGTAGCTGCCTTCGGTGGCTGGCGCGAGCCGTGCGCAGGCCTTTTTAAGGTCTTCCTCCGCCTCGAAGAGGGAAAGGCGGCGGTTGCGGACGGACTGGACCAGACCAGTGACGGTCAGCAGGAGCACCCGGGCAGCGGTTGCGTCTCCGGAGGCATTGGCTACCAGCTTCTCGCTCAGCGCATCGATGTCGCGCAGGAGCGCGGTAGTGTCTCCGTCGGGAAGATAGATCCCGCGGCTCAGGCACTGCTCGACGGCGGGCTGCATAACGCGCATATGGAACATCTCCATCAGCAACCCGCCCAGCGCCCTGCCCCGGAAGCGCGACGCGGTGGTGCGCCCGGCAATCTGCAATTCCCCGAGCTGCTGGCGGTAGAGCGCGAGCATCAGGTGCGTGCTGGTGGGGAAGTAGCGGTACAGCGTCCCCAGGGGCACATCAGCCTTGGCCGCCACCTCGGGCAGCTCCACTGCGTCCAGGCCCTTCCTGGCATAGCCGCCGGCGGCCTCGAGGATGCGCGCATAACGGAGCCGCTGGCGGGGAGCGGAGGGTATGGCGGCCATTGGCGGATGGTCTGGAAAGGTCTCAGGCATCTGTTTTCCGGGTTGTGTTCGACGGTGCTGCAGCCGGGAGCGTCTTCATCCCGGACCGCCTGCAAATCCGGTTCAACTATACGGCACCGCCATGTGGCGGAATTCGTCAGGTGGCTTAGTTCCGGCCCCTCGGCAGGGTCACCGGACGCCCTTGATCTTCACCACGAACACCGCACCCAGCAGGCCAATGACTGCTGCCGTGATGAACAACGTGAGGTACCCGCCGAAGTACGTCACAGCGAGGAACGCGAGCAGGGACGCGAACACCTGGGGAAGCGAGCTCGCCACGTTGATGATGCCCATATCCTTGCCCCGGTCCGCAGCCATGGGCAGGACCTGGGTCAGCAGCGCGAGGTCAACAGCAAGATAGGCTCCGAACCCCACGCCCAGGATGGCGGCTCCAACAAGTGCGCCCGTCCAAACGGGGAAGAAGGCCAGTGTCAGCCCCGCCGCGGCAATGACTGCAGAGGACCCGATCACGAAAGGCTTCCGCCGGCCCACCCGGTCGCTCCACCGCCCCGCCACCACCGCGGAGATCATGACCATCAGCGCGTAAATGCCGGTCAGGGTCAGGACTCCCAGGGCCGGGTCCTCATGTTTGAGGACGTCCCGAAGGAAAAAGAGCAGGTACACAATGGTCAATTGGTTGCACACGTTAACAAGGAAGCGGGTGAGCCAGGCCCAGGCGAAGTCCGGGTAGCGGACGGGGCTGATCCAGAAGCTCCGGACAAAGCTGACCCAGGCGAAAGGCGGGCGGTGGTCCAGCGGCAGCTGGGGATCGTTGGGGTGGAAGAGATAAGGCAGCACGGAGACCATCAGCGCCCCGGCGCACAATGCGTAGCCCACCATGTAGTTGCCGCTGACGACGGCGCCAAAAACTGCGCCGATCAGGATCCCCAGCGTTTGGCCCATAGCGGCCAACCCACCCACTCCACCGCGCTGCAGCACCGGTACGCGGTCCGGGACTGCGGCAGTGATCGCCGCGTAGGCCGCGTTGGCCCCCAGCTGCACCAGGCACCAGAACAGCACCATAAGGGCAACGGTCGTGGCGCCCGAGAGCGCCAGGAGTGCAGCCGTAGCCAGGATTGCGCCGGCGAGCACCCAGGGAGACCGGCGGCCAAATCGGGAGGTTGTCCGGTCCGAGAAAGCGCCAAACAAAGGGTTGGCCACCAGGGACACTGCAGCGCCGCAACCCAACACGAGGGACAGGATCGCTTCCTTGCTGTCCTCGTCAATCCCGATGGCCTGCTGCCCAAGGAACACGTTGATGGGGCCAAAAAAGGCCGCGTTAATGCCCACGTTGACCAGGACAAGCCCGGTGACCCACCGGGCAGTGACGCGTCGTGTCGGTTCGGCGAGGGCTGCCGCCGGACCTTCCGGAACGGCTCCCCGGTCCAAGGGGGCGGGAGTATCGGACAGGCTCATGATTCGCTCCCCGGGCTACGGCTGATTGACGACGGAATCAGACTATCGTGGGCGTTACCGCGCCGCTGCGCCCACGGACAGCACGGGCACATATGGCGGCAGCCGAAACACCGAGGAGAACTACATGAGCGCAGCGACCAGCCCTAACGAGGCGGCTCCCGCCGTCAACACTGCAGACCTCTACGACGAACGCGGCGACGATCTCGCCTCGGTGTCGCTGCAGTTCCAGTCCCTGGGTGGCCGTTCCCACTTCAGCGGAAAGGCACGGACCATCCGCTGCTTCCAGGACAACGCCCTGGTGAAGTCCACCTTGGCCACCCCGGGCAACGGCAGCGTGCTGGTGGTGGACGGTGGCGGTTCGCTGGCGACTGCCCTGATGGGGGACATGATTGCCGAAAGCGCCGTGGCGAACGGCTGGGCCGGCGTCGTCATCAATGGTGCGATCCGGGACCGCGAGGCTATCGGCCGGCTTGACCTGGGCGTGAAGGCACTGGGCAGCAACCCGCGCAAGAGCGCCAAGGCCGGCGCCGGCGAAGTCGACGTGGATGTGGAGATCGACGGCGTGACCATCCGTACCGGGGCAAGGATCTGGTGCGACCCGGACGGGATCCTCGTGGAGCGTTGAGCCGCATGCCAGGGAGGGGAAGGAAAGCGTACCGCCGCGGGGAATACGCCGGGGCGTGCGATAGTTACTGAAAGCAACTATCGTTTTTTCCCTTCCCTGGAGCATCCATGTCCACACCCAATGCCAACCGCGCCGCAGGAGAAACCCTGACGCAGCGCCAGATTGTCACCGTAATGGTGGGCCTGATGCTGGGCATGTTCCTGGCATCGCTGGACCAGACCATCGTCTCCACGTCCATCTACACCATCGCCAATGACCTTGGCGGGCTGTCGCTTCAGGCCTGGGCCACCACGGCCTACCTCATCACGTCTACGGTCAGCACACCGCTGTACGGCAAGCTGAGTGACATCTTCGGCCGCCGGCCGCTGTACCTGGCCGCCATCGTGATCTTCCTGGCGGGCAGCCTGTATGCCGGCTCGGTCCACTCCATGACCGAACTTGCCCTGGCCCGGGGTGTCCAGGGCCTGGGCGCGGGCGGTTTGCTGGCGCTGGCGCTGACCATCATCGGCGACATCGTGTCCCTCAAGGACCGGGCCAAGTACCAGGGCTACTTCATGTCCGTGTTCGGCGTCTCGTCGGTGCTGGGACCGGTAGTGGGCGGCGCGTTCGCAGGATCCGCCACCATCCTCGGCTTCGACGGCTGGCGCTGGGTGTTCCTCATCAACCTGCCCATTGGCCTGGCCGCGCTGGCTGTGGTGTTCCTGTTCCTGCACCTGCCGGCCAAGCACGTAAAGCAGAAGATCGACTATTGGGGCGCGGCAGCCATCACCCTGGCCATCGTGCCGCTGCTGCTGGTGGCGGAACAAGGCCGCAGCTGGGGCTGGGCATCCCTGAACTCCTTCCTTTGCTACGGGCTGGGAGCAGTAGGAATCGTCTGGTTCCTGCTCGCCGAAAAGCGCGCCGGGGACTACGCGCTGATCCCGCTCCGGCTCTTCCGGAACGCCACCTTCGGGCTGTCCTCGCTGCTGAACTTCATCATCGGCATCGGCATGTTCGGTGCCATCGCCATGCTCCCGATGTACCTGCAGCTGGTTAAGGGCCTTACTCCCACGGAAGCCGGCCTGATGATGATCACCTTCACCGTCGGCATCCTGAGCGGCTCCATCACGGCCGGCCGCACCATCTCCTCCTCCGGCACCTACCGGATCTTTCCGATTATGGGCACCGCGATCCTCACTGCCGCTGCCGTGGTGATGGGCCTGTCCCTGGGCGTGGACACCGGCTTGTGGGTTCCCGGACTGATCGCGGTGTTCTTCGGCATGGGCCTGGGCTTCTGCATGCAGCCGCTCACCCTGGCCATGCAGGTGTCCGTGCCGCGCCGGGACATGGGCGTTGGCACCTCTTCCGCCGCCTTCTTCCGCTCCATGGGAGGCGCGGTGGGCACGGCGGTGTTCATCTCCATGCTGTTCAGCCTGGCCGCCGGACGGATCGCGGACACCATGAAAACCGCCATGGGAAATGCCGACTACCAGGCCGTCCTTCAGGACCCCGCAGTGGCCGCGGACCCCGCCAACGCCAAGCTGTACGAGTTCTTCCGCAACGGGGCCTCCAATGATTCCCTCAACGACACCAGCTGGCTCCACACGGCAGACAGCACGCTGACCCGGCCCATTACGGAGGGTTTTGCCTACGCAATTGATGCCGTCATGCTCACCGCAGCCGTGCTCACCGGAATCGCGTTCCTGATCAGCTTCGCCCTCCCCAACAAGAAACTGACGGACCCCAAGGCGGCTCCGCAGGAGCAGGCCGTGGTGCACTGACCTTTCCGTCTCCCTCACCTGGGACGACGACGGCGGGCCCTTCCCGCCGTCGTCGTCCCTTTCTGTCCCCAGGGCAGCCGGGGGTCCGTCACCACCTCAATTGGAACAGTCCGCGGCCGCGTGGAACACTGTGAATCGCGTGTGCGCCGGCCAGGGGCCGGTTCCGCAGCCGACGACGTCCGCACCGCAGCCACCAAACCCCAGAACCAAGGGAGAACCATGCCCACTGCCCAGGAGCAGACAACCGCCCAGATACCGCGGCGGGTGATCTGGCTGGCGCTTGCAGGTGCGGTGGGCGGATTCCTGTTCGGCTTCGACTCGTCGGTGGTTAACGGCGCTGTTGATGCCATGAAGGACGAGTTCGCGCTGTCCGAAGCTGTGACGGGCTTTGCCGTGGCCATCGCCCTGCTGGGCTGTGCAGCCGGCGCGTACCTGGCGGGGAAAGTGGCCGACCGCTACGGCAGAATGCCCGCCATGAAGCTGGGCGCGCTGCTCTTCCTGGTCAGCGCGATCGGCACCGGCTTTGCCTTCAGTGTTTGGGACCTGATCTTTTGGCGCCTGGTGGGCGGGCTGGGGATTGGACTGGCCTCGGTGATTGCCCCCGCGTACATCTCCGAGATCTCCCCCCGCAAGGTCCGCGGCCGGCTCGCCTCCCTGCAGCAGCTTGCCATCACTACGGGCATCTTCGCCGCCCTGTTGTCCGACGCGCTCTTCGCCACCAGCGCCGGCGGCGCCGACCAGGCCTTCTGGCTGGGCATCGAGGCGTGGCGCTGGATGTTCCTGGCCGCCGCGCTGCCCGCAGTGGTCTACGGCTGGGTGGCCTACACCCTACCCGAATCGCCCCGGTTCCTGGTGTTCCTGGGCAAGGAAGATGAAGCGCGCAAAGTCTTTGATTCCATCGCTCCGTCGGAGGACACCGACCGGCACATCCGCGAGATCCGCGAAGCCATTGAAGAGGACAAGCTGGCCGGCCAGAAGGGTTCGCTGCGCGGCAGGACCTTCGGCCTGCAGGCGGTTGTGTGGGTGGGCATCATCCTGTCCGTCCTGCAGCAGTTCGTGGGCATCAACGTGATCTTTTACTACTCCACCACCTTGTGGAAGGCGGTGGGATTCCAGGAAAAGGACTCGCTCACCATCTCGGTGGCCACCTCCATCACCAATATCCTGGTTACCCTTGTGGCCATTGCGCTGGTGGACCGCATCGGCCGGCGCCCCATCCTGCTGACAGGCTCAGTGGGTATGGCCGTGTCCCTCGGCGCTATGGCCCTGGCGTTTTCCTCGGCGGTTGGTTCCGGGTCTGACATTTCCCTCCCCGGCGCCTGGGGCCCCGTGGCCCTGGTGGCCGCGAACGTTTTTGTGGTCAGCTTCGGGGCATCCTGGGGTCCGCTGGTGTGGGTCCTCCTTGGCGAAATCTTCCCGTCCCGGATCCGCGCCCGCGCCCTTGGCCTGGCTGCCGCCGCACAGTGGGTGGCCAACTTTGCGATCACGCTCAGCTTCCCGGTCATGGCCGCTGGTTCGTTGCCGCTGACGTACGCCATTTATGCGCTGTTCGCCGCGGCGTCGTTCTTCTTTGTGATGTTCAAGGTGCCGGAGACCAACGGCATGTCCCTGGAGCAGGCTGAGACGCTGTTTGTGGCGAAGGGCTCCAGGAAGGGCTAGCAACGCTCTATCAGTTAACGGGCGTTTTCCTCGGACGCTCTCTCACTTACCGTCGCTAAACAGCAAACCCTCCTTCACAGCCTGTGAAGGAGGGTTTGTGCGCTCCCGGTCAGGCGAAGTAGACGCCGATCCGGTTGCCGTCAATGTCCTCGATGCGGATGTCGATGTCGTACACGTCGCGGAGCATGGCCTGCTGCATGATCTGCCGGGGGCTGCCCTGATGGACCAGGCGGCCGTTCTTCATGGCCAGGATGGTGTCCGAGTAGCAGGACGCGAAGTTGATGTCATGGACCACCAGGACGATGGTCTTCCCGAACTCGTCAGCCAGCCGGCGCAGCAGCCGCATCATCTCTACAGAGTGCTTCATGTCCAGGTTGTTCAGCGGCTCATCCAGGAGCAGGTACTGGGTGTCCTGGGCCAGCACCATGGCGATAAAGGCCCGCTGGCGCTGGCCGCCGGAAAGTTCGTCCACGAACTTGTCCGCCATGGGGGTCAGGTCCAGGTGCGCAATGGCCTCCTCCACCTTGGCAAGGTCCTTTACTGTGGGCCGTCCCCCTGAGTGGGGGAACCGGCCAAAAGCCACGAGGTCCCGGACCGTGAGCCGCATGGTCAGATGGTTTTCCTGGCGCAGAATGGCCATGGTCCTGGCCAGTTCCCGGCTGTCCGTGGAGGCGACGTCCAGCCCGGCCACCGAAACAGCACCTGCCTCGAGCGGCTGCAGCCTGCTGATCAGCGAGAGCAGGGTGGATTTCCCAGCCCCGTTGGGACCGATGATGGAGGTGATGCCGCCCTGCGGGATCACGCAGCTGACGTCATCCAGGACAGCCTGGCCGCCGTAGCTCTTGGAGACGTTGCTGACCGCGATGGTCATCGAAGGGCCCCTTTCAGGAGGAGGTAGAGGAACAGGATGCCGCCGGCGAACTCGATAACCACGCTCAGGGCGGTGCTGAAGCCAAAGACCTGCTCCAGGAGCAGTTGCCCGCCTACCAGGGCGACGGCCCCGATCAGCACCACAATGGGCAGCAGCCAGGCATGGCTGAAACCGCGGCACAGCTGGTAGCCCAGGCTCACCACCAGCAGCCCGAAGAACGTCACGGGCCCCACCAGCGCGGTAGACACTGCCACCAGCAGCGAGCAGCCCAGCAGGACCCGCATCACCACCTTCCGGTGGTTCACCCCCACGTTGATGGCAACGTCCCGGCCCAGCGCCAGGACGTCCAGGGTGTGGCGGGCACGCCAAACAAAGGTGCAAACAGCGGCAACGATGACCGCCGAGACGCCCAGCAGCGCGGGATCGACGTTGTTGAAATTTGCGAAGAACAGGTCCTGGAGGATGATGAACTCGCTGGGCTCCATCAGCCGCTGCAATAGCGAGGACAGGCCGCGGAACAGGCTGCCGAGAATGACGCCAACCAGCAGGAGCAGGTGGAGGGAGCGGGTGGCGCCGGTGAACATCCAGCGGTACAGCAGCGCACTGAACGCCACCATCAGCAGCACTTCGGCGCCGAACTGCATCGTGGGCGGGGCGGCCACCACCGCCGCGGCCCCCAGGGTGAACGCCAACGCCGTCTGCACCAGGATGTACAGCGCATCGAAGCCCATGATGGACGGCGTCAGGATACGGTTGGCGGTGACGGTCTGGAATAGCAGCGTTGACACGCCCACTGCGACGGCCACCAGCAGCATGGCGGCAACCTTGGTGGCGCGGCGGGGCAGGATGTAGCCCACGTTGCCCTTGAGTTCGAAGAACAGGAACAGGCAGACGACGGCGGCAGCGGCCACTAGCAGGACGCCCAGGACCACACGCGGTGAGGCCCTGCGGACGCCGGCCAGGAGCCCGCGCGGCCCTCCCGCCGTCGGACTCGTGACGCCCGTCCCCTTGTCCGGCGGCAGCAGTGTTGTGCTCTCAGGCATTGCGTTTCCTCAAAATCAGGGCGAGGAAGAGAACAGCGCCCAGCACGGACATCACCATTCCCACGGGAACCTCGTAGGGGTAACGGATGGTCCGGCCGATAATGTCGCAGACCAGCACGAACGCGGCCCCGAACAGGGCAGTCCACGGCACGGCGCGGCGAAGGTTGTCGCCGAAGATGAGGGACACCATATTCGGCACTACCAGGCCCAGGAAAGGAACGGCGCCTACGGTGGTCACCACAACCGCGGAGATCAGCGAAACGATGATCAGCCCCAGCCGCATGGTCCGGCCGTAGTTCAGGCCGAGGTTGGTGGTGAAGTCCTGGCCCATGCCGGCCACGGTGAAGCGGTCAGCGGCGAGCAGGCCCAGCAGCATCAGGACGGCGACGATCCACAGCAGCTCGTACCGGCCCCGAAGGACGCCGGAGAAGTCGCCGATCATCCAGTTGCTCAGGGTCTGCAGCAGATCGTAACGGTAGGCGAAAAATGTGGTGACGGCGGCGATGACACCGCCCAGCATGATGCCCACCAGCGGGATGAGCAGGGTGTTGCGGGCGGGCAGCCGCCGCAGGATGGCCAGGAAGAGCGCGGTCCCCAGCAACGCGAAGGCACTGGCTACCAGCATCTTCACCAGCACCGGGGCCTGGGGGGCGAAGACGGTGACCACCAGGATCCCCAGGGTGGCAGACTCAACCGTTCCCACCGTGGAGGGCTCCACAAAACGGTTCCGGGCCATGAGCTGCATGATTAGCCCGGCGACAGCCACCGCCATCCCGGCGAGCAGCACTGCGAGAGTGCGTGGAACCCGGGATATCCAGAAGATTTCGACCGTGGCTGCGTCCCCGGCCAGCAAGGCGGGAAGCGAAACGTCGCTGACGCCCACGAACATGCTGGCAACGGCGAGCGCAAGGACGGCAACAACAGCCGCAGCCAGGCCTGCACTGTGGCGGGCCTGGCTGTGGCGTGCCGGCGCCAGGGGGCGCACGGCGGTGGCGGTCATTGGCGGTTCAAGCTTCGGAAGCGGGCGCTAAGCAACAGAGTCGGCGACGGCATCCACCATGGCCTTGACGTTGTTCAGCCCGTAGCCCACGATGTACCAGCCGGCGGGGTCAAGGCTGACGACCTTGTTGTTCTTGGCGGCATTCGTTGACTGGACCAGTTCGTTGTCCAGGATGGGGTTGGCTGTGGCGCCTTCGGTGCCTACCGCGGTGTCGCGGTTGATCACGTAAAGGATGTCCGGGTTTGCCTGCTTGATGTACTCGAAGGAGATGGCCTCGCCGTGGCTGCCCTCAACCTTCACGTCAGCGGCGGTGGGCACGCCCAGGACGTCGTGGATGATGCCGAACCGCGAACCTGCGCCATAGGCCGTCACCTCACCGCCGGAGGTCAGGACGATCAGGCCCTTGCCGGCATTGGAGGCCTTTGCTTTGGTCTCGGTAATGGTGGCGTCCACTGCGGCCAGCTTTTCTTCCACTTCCGAGGATTTGTCGAAGATGGTCCCGAGTTTTTGCGCCTGACCCTTGAAGCTCTCCAGCGGCTGGGCCGCATCAACGGACAGGTCGATGGTGGGAGCGATCTTGCTCAGTTCCTCATAGGCCCCGGCGGTCCGGCCGGAGATGATGATGAGGTCCGGGTCCCCGGCGCTGACGGCCTCGAAGTCGGGCTCCTTCAGGGACCCGATCTTGGTGTACTTCGCATCCGAGTACTTGGACAATGCTTCGGGGTAAGCGGCCTCAGGTACGCCTGCCGGTTCAACGCCCAGCGCGTCCAGGGTGTCCAGGATGCCAAGGTCGAAGGTGAAGACCTTCTCCGGGTTCACGGGCACGTTGGCGGTGCTGCCCTGGGCGTGCTCCACCGTGATGGTGGCCGCTTCCTTCGCGGGGGTCGCCGTCGCGCTTCCTCCGCAAGCGGTGACGGTCAAAAGTGCCGCTCCCGCCGCCAGTGCCCCCAGGTAGCTCGACAGCTTCTTCTTCACGATCTTCTCCGCTCGGCTAATACGTCACAACTTCGTTGCCTAATAATCCCAGAGCCTATAAGTAAGGGAAGGCTAACTTCAAAACGACGGCCGCCGCTGCGGGTTATAAGTGAGCGAGATCACACGAACGACGCCGGCACTCGGGTGAGTGCCGGCGTCGTGACTGCAGAAGGACCGCCGGAAAGCGGCAGAACCTGCGCTAGGGTTTCCGAAAAAGCCGCAGGAAGTGAGAGAGGGTCAGGCGGGGGTCCGGGCGACCTCCGCCTGCCGTTCCTCCACCAGGGTGGAGACGGCATTGAACAGCGGGTGCCCGGGTTCCAGTCCGGTGATCCGCCCGGTTGCCTCTGCCGGGCTGGCCGAGGCAAGAATGCCGGCCAGCTCTGTTGCTTCGGAATCTGCGGGATCGTTGAAGCGGAGCGCAGCGGCAATGGCGCCAAGTAATGCTTCCGGCACCACACCCCGCTCAGCCAGTTCGGCGGCAGGGCCGATGAAGCGTTCGTGCCGGCTCAGCTTCCGCAGCGGGGCCCGGCCTACCCGGTTTACCGTGTCCGGCAGGTGCGGATTGGAGAACCGCCCCAGGATTTTCTGGACATAGGCCTCCTGTTCGTTGTTGTTGAAGCCGTGCTTTGCCACCAGGAGTTGCTTGGTTTCTTCCAGGACCGCCCGGACGTCCTCGGCCACGTCCTGGTCCGCCATGGCGTCTGAGATTTTCTCCAGGCCGGCCTCGAAACCGAAGTAGGCGGCCGACGCGTGGCCGGTGTTCACCGTAAACAGCTTCCGCTCGATGTAGGGCGCGAGCTCATCCACGAACGTGGCGCCCGGAATCGCCGGGGCGGCACCGGCAAAAGCAGTCCGGTCAATGACCCATTCATAGAACGTCTCCACGGTGACGTCCAGGCCCTGCCCGGCCTCCTGGTTGGGGACGATGCGGTCCACGGCCGTGTTGGCGAAGACCGCACGTCCTTCCAGGGCGCCGGCGGCGGCCTCCGGACGGGAGGCCACCTCCTCGGCCAGGATATCGGTGGCGTTAATGGCGTTCTCGCAGGCCATGACCTGCAGGGGGGCCAGCCCGGCATCCCTCGCGGCGATGCCCCTGGCGATGACCGGTGCCACGAACTTCAGGACGTGCGGCCCCACTGCCGTAGTGACGATGTCCGCCGTCGCGATTTCGGCGATGAGCTCCGCTTCCTGGGTGTTGGAATTCAATGCCCGGAAGTTGCTCACCAGCCGCTTGGTGGGCTCCTCCCCCACCTCGTGGACGGCGTAGCTGTCCGCCTTGGCGAGCTGGTTGATGAGTTCCTCGGCGACGTCGGCGAACACCACCTCGTAACCTGCGTCATGCAGGAGGAGTCCCACAAAGCCGCGCCCGATGTTTCCGGCCCCGAAATGTACAGCCTTCACTATGCGTTGACCTTTCCGAAGAGCTCCAGGACCTCGTCCTCGGACGTGGCGGCCTCCAGCCGGGCCACCTGTTCCTTGTTGGTAAAGACCTTCGCGATGGAGGACAGGATGTGCAGGTGCTCGTTGTTGATACCGGCGACGCCCACCACGAACTTGACCTGCTTGCCGTTCCAGTCAATGCCTTCGGGATACCGGATCACGGACACCGCAGACTTCCGGATGTGGTCCTTCGCGGCGTTGGTGCCGTGCGGGATGGCCAGGAAGCTGCCCATGTAGGTGGACACGGACTGCTCGCGCTCGTGCATGGCCCGCACATAGTCCTCATCCACCGCACCGCGGGCCAGCAGGAGCCGGCCGGCTTCGTCAATGGCGGCGTCACGGGTGGTGGCTGATCCGCGGAGCACTACGCTCTCGCGGGCCAGGATTTCGGACGTTCCGTGGGCTGGGACTTTGGTAGCGGATGCTCCGGCGGCGGTCCCGGCGGCGGCCGCTCCGGTTGCTGCACCCGCTGCTGATCCGCTTGCCGGTCCCGTTGCGGAGGCCCCGCCGGGCGTTCCCGCACCGGCGTCCGGACCTTCCGTTGCCACGGACCCCTCAGTGTTGCTCTCCCTGACCAGCTCAACGATTTCGTCGTAACGCGGGCTGCTCATGAAGTTGTCCACGGAAAAGTGGACTGCGCTGGACGTCGCCGGTTTGGCGCGCTCCGTCAGGTCCTGGTGGGTGATCACAACGTCATAGTCATCCTTGAGGTTGGCGATGGAGGCGTTGGTGACCTTGACGTCCGGGAAGCCGGCAGCCTTTATCTTGTTGCGCAGCACCGAGGCGCCCATGGCACTCGAGCCCATGCCGGCGTCGCACGCGAACACGATGTTCTGGACCGGACCTGCCAGGACGCCAACCCCGCCGCCTGTGGCAGCACTTGCGCCGGCGCCCGCCAGAGTGGAGGCAACCGAGCTCTTCTTGCCCTTCATCTGCTCCATCCTGGAGGTGGCGGCGTTCAGGTCGCCTTCGTCGCTGTGCTTGGTGGTCTTCATGATCACCGAGGCCACCAGGAAGGACGCCGCCGTGGCCAGCAGGACCGCCAGGATGACGCCCAGGTAGCTGTCGCGGGAGGTTTGGGCGAGCACCGCGAAGATGGAACCGGGTGCTGCGGGGGCAACCAAGCCGGAGCCCGTGATGGCCAGCGTGGCAATGCCCGTCATGCCGCCGGCGATGGCGGCGAGGATAAGCAGCGGACGCATCAGGACGTACGGGAAGTAGATCTCGTGGATGCCGCCGAGGAAATGGATGATGGCGGCACCGGGAGCGGAGGCCTTGGCGGCGCCGCGGCCGAAGAACATGTAGGCCAGCAGGATGCCCAGGCCGGGGCCGGGGTTTGCCTCCAGCAGGAACAGGATGGACTTGCCCTGCTCCAGCGACTGCTGGACGCCCAGCGGGGTCAGAACGCCGTGGTTGATGGCGTTGTTAAGGAAGAGGACCTTGGCCGGCTCGATGAAGATGCTGGTGAGCGGCAGCAGGCCGTTGTCCACCAGGAACTGGACCACATTTCCGGCTCCGGTGCTGAAGGCCTGGACCACCGGCGCAACCGCGTAGAAGCCGACCAGGGCCAGCAGCGCGCCCCAAATCCCGGCGGAGAAGTTGTTGACCAGCATTTCGAAGCCAGGGCGGATCTTGCCGTCCCAGATCGAATCGATCTTTTTCATGGTCCAGCCGCCCAGCGGGCCCATGATCATGGCGCCGATGAACATGGGGATGCCGGCACCCACAATCACGCCCATGGCTCCAATAGCGCCCACGACGCCGCCGCGGACGTCGTAGACCATCCTGCCGCCGGTGTAGGCGATCAGGAGTGGCAGCAGGTACGTGATCATTGGGCCCACGAGGCCGAGGTTTTTCACGCCCTCGGCGTTGTTTCCCCACCCACCGAGCTCCGGAACAGGCAGCCAGCCCTTTTCAATGAAGAGGGCTGTGATGATGCCCCAGGCGATGAAGGCGCCGATGTTGGGCATGATCATTCCGGACAGGAACGTCCCGAACTTCTGGACGTGTACCCGCGCACTGGTGCGGGGTTTTGCAACTGTCTCTGTTGCCATGTGATTTCCTAACCGTCATTCCCGCTGCTTCGCAGGATGGTCCGATGATTACGACGACGTGCTGGTGGAACTGGGTGGCGCTTCTCAGCCGGCAGGGCCGGTGGAGATGCGGTGCAGCCATTCCAGGAAGAGCTTGAGTTCCGAGCTGGAGAGCTGGTCCGAGTGCGAGGCCTGAAGTGCGGCATTCAGGGCAATCGCTGCCACCACCACCGAGGATTTCCCGGTATCGCCCGGAGCCGCGCCGGAGGGCTCGGCGGACACCGCAAAAATCATGGCGTCCCGGGTCATGGTGGACAGTTCGAGGTTCCGGTCAGCGGCGGGTTCCGCAATCAGCATCAGCGTCACGCCCACGTTGGCCGCCAGGATGGACCTGGCCGCTTCCCGGGGCTGGACGTTCAGCTGGCCCGCCACCGCTGCCTTGTTCAGCATCTCCTCCATCAGCGCCTCGGCATCGGCAACGATGACGGGGCGGCTCTCCGGTCGGATGTTGCCGAACATCACCAGGTACAGCTCCGGCTGGTTCAGCCCGAACTGGACATGGTTGTCCCACATTCTCCGGATGTCCTCGAGCGGATGTCCGGAGGGGGCGAAATCCCTTTCGCCTGCAACATACTCTTCAAACCCTGCGGCGACGACGGCGTCGAACAGACCTTCCTTGTCACCGAAGTGGTGGTACAGCGTGGGAGCGCTTACCCCTGCCAGCTGGGTGATCTGGCGAGTGGAGACCGGGGCTCCCGCAGAGTTTGCCAGCAATTCCGCCGCGGCACGGAGCAGCCGCATTTTGGGGGGAAGCTGGCCATCCAAACTCATAACCGCTACCCTAGCACCTATAGCATTGCTATATGAACTGAATCACATACAATTTTTTCAGGCACGTTTACCGCTTCCGGACGTAGCAGTCCTCCGGCGGAACGGCATGGCGCCGGACGTATCGGCGGGGCCTGGCAAACCGGCAGAGAATGAGGACCTTCAGTGCAGAACTTCCCAGGAGTAGGCGTCAGTCCAGGCCGCGTTATCGGCACCGTACGGCAGATGCCTAAGCCCATCAGCGAACCTCCGGCCGGTGAGCAACTGGCGCCGGATACCACTGCGGAGGAAGCCACAGCAGCCCTGAAGGCGGCGTCCCAGGCCGTGCACGACGAACTCAAGGCACGGGCCGCCCACGCCACCGGTGACGGCAAGGCCGTCCTTGAAGCCACGGCGTTGATGGCCAAGGACACGATGCTCATCAAAGGTGCCGCCAAGCTCATCGCCCGGGGCGTCTCCGGCGAGCGTGCCATCTGGGAGTCCGGTTCCTCCGTCTCGGAAATGCTGCTCAACCTCGGCGGCTACATGGCCGAGCGTGCCACCGACGTCCTGGACGTCCGCGCCCGCATCGTCGCCGAACTTCGCGGTGTTCCTGCCCCCGGCATCCCTGCGTCCGGCACCCCCTTTGTCCTGGTCGCGGAGGACCTGGCACCGGCCGACACCGCCACCCTGGACCCCAACAAGGTCCTGGCCCTCGTCACCTCGGGCGGCGGCCCCCAGTCCCACACCGCCATCATCGCCCGCTCCCTGGGCCTTCCGGCCGTCGTTGCCGCCGTCGGCGTCGATGAACTTCCGGACGGCACCGAAGTGTACGTGGACGGCGCCGCCGGCAGCATCACCACCGAGCCCGATGAGTCCCTGCGGGCATCAGCGGAGGCGTGGGCGGCAACGGCCTCCCTGCTGGCCGAGTTCAGCGGAACGGGCGCGACGGCGGACGGCCACCTGGTGCCGCTGCTCGCGAACGTGGGCGGCGGCAAGGATGCCCAGGCCGCGGCAAAACTCGGCGCCCAGGGTGTAGGCCTCTTCCGCACGGAGTTCTGCTTCCTGGAGCGGGACACCGAACCCTCCGTGGAAGAGCAGGCCGCTGCCTACAAGAGTGTTTTCGACGCCTTCCCGGGCAACAAGGTGGTCCTGCGCACGCTCGACGCCGGCGCCGACAAACCGCTCCCCTTCCTGACCGACTCCACTGAGCCCAATCCAGCCTTGGGCGTACGGGGTTACCGCACAGACTTCACCACGCCCGGCGTCCTGGACCGGCAGTTGGAAGCCATCGCACTGGCCGAACAGCAGTCCGACGCGGATGTGTGGGTCATGGCCCCCATGATTTCGACGGCGGAAGAAGCTGCCCGCTTTGCCTCGATGTGCGTCTCCGCCGGCATCAAGACCCCGGGCGTGATGGTTGAGGTTCCCTCGGCAGCCCTGACGGCCGAAGCAATCCTTCGCGAAGTCGGCTTCGCCAGCCTGGGCACCAACGACCTCACCCAGTACGCCATGGCCGCGGACCGCCAGCTCGGACCGCTCGCGAACCTCAACAACCCGTGGCAGCCGGCTGTCCTGCGGCTGGTGGGGCTGACTGTGGAGGGATCACGTGCCGAGGGCAACAACAAACCTGTAGGCGTGTGCGGCGAGGCAGCCGCGGACCCGGCCCTCGCCGTCGTCCTCACCGGCCTGGGCGTGAGCACCCTGTCCATGACGGCCCGGTCCATTGCCGCCGTCGCCGCGGTGCTCAAGACCGTCACCCTGGAGGAAGCGCAGCAGCTGGCCAAGCTTGCACTGTCCGCCCCCAGCGCCACCGAGGCGCGGGCGTGGGTGCGCGAAAAGCTGCCGGTCCTGGAGGAACTGGGCCTCTGACGCCTGCCCCCCGCGCGCCTGCTCCTGCGGCGGCCGCGGGGGTTTTCCGTCAAGCCGTTACGCCGAACCCGTCCACCGCCCGGACCCAACCGCTGATGGCCTGGGCCGCGGTTTCCGGTGCCGTGTGCTGGAAGACGTGGCCCTGGCCGAGGATTTCGGCCATCGTTCCCTGGGGTGCAACCTCTGCCAGGTGTGCGCACCAGGGCCGGCGGGCTATGGGGTCCTTGGTGCCGCGGAGCACCAACACCGGTTGGGTCACCCCGGCCACCCGTTCCTCCATTGGGTACGCCATCATCACCGCCAGCTCCGTGAGGTACCAGCGAAGGCCGGCCCGAAGGTAGTCGCCAAATACAATGGCGTTGGAGGTCAGGGACTCCCTGAACATCGCGTCGCGGGTCAGCGCCATTGCCTGCCGGGCAACCGACTTCCTGCTGGTTTCCACCACCGGACCCATCAGCACAATGCCGGCCACGCGCTCAGGTTCCTGCCGCGCCAGTTGCACTGCGAACTGCGTGCCCATGGAATGCCCCACCGGCACGTACGTGTGAACTCCAGCTTCCGCCAGGACGGCGCTCACGAACGCCGCGTACTCCTCAACCTGGAGCTGGCGACCTGGGTTCGAGGACTTTCCGAAGCCGGGAAGATCAAAGGAGTAGACGTCGGCTTCCTCTGCCAGCTCCTGATGCAGCCGGGCGAGGTAGCGGTGTGAGACGCCGATGCCGTGCAGCAACACGAAGGTTGGCCGCGCTCCATTCCCCGCCTCATGGACGGAGGAGTAAAGCCTTCCCTGCAAACCGCCGGATTCAACGTCCCGGCCACCAGATAATGCCATCCAGCGAGCATACAGCCGGAGCGCCCGGCCCACCGGGAGGCCGGAGCGCACCGGTAGGCTGGGTCCATGGCACTGATTGCTCCGAGAATGGCCGGCGCCCTTCCGCCGGAGGAGGCTGTGAAGCTCCAGCAGGCTTTGGCAGGCAGCGACGACATCACCGTTTTCGTGGACGGCACTGTCCACCGCCTGCCGCCCCTGGCGAGGGACGCCGTCGTCGACCTCCTGCAGCGGTTCAGCCGGGGTGAAGCGGTGACCGTGAGCAGCGTAGAGGAAATGTTGACCACCTCCAAGGCTGCAGAACTGGCGGGAATCTCGCACACCTATCTCCGCAACATGACGGACCGCGGAGAGATCCCCGTGGAGTACCGCGGCAGTCACCGGCGGATTCCTCTGGCGGCCATCATGGCGTGGCTGGAGGGGCAGAAGAAGGACAGGCAGAAAAAGGCCGCTGCGGAACAGGCAGCCGGCAACGGCTGATTCCAGCTAGATCCGGGGCCGGAGAACCCAGCGGCGCATCTTTAGGGCTGCGTGCAGTTCCAGTCGTGGCAGTCCCTTCAGCGGATCCACGCCCAGCAGTTGCCGGATCCGGCCCAGCCGGTTGTAGATGCTGCTGCGGTGCAGGTGGAGTTTTTCGGCCACGTCCTGGACGGAGCCGTCGTTGTCGTACAGCAGTTCCAGGACCGGAATCAGCTCGCCGTTGCGGTCGTGGTCCTCGAGCAGGCGGAAGTACACGGAACCGGAGTCAGCCCAAGCACTTGCCCCTCCCCCGGCAGACGCCAGCAACTGATAAACGCCGGTAGACCTGCAGTCCACCAGTTCCCCAAGCTGCGGATCCACGGCAGCGGCCTGGGCAGCCACTATTGATTGCCGGTAGGCCTCGGCAAGTTCCCGCGGCCTCGCAAACCCTTCGCTGAGCCCCAGGATGACGCGGTGCACGGGCCGGCCGGAGCGCTTGGCCAGCTCCAGCTGGTAGTGCACCAGGACCTGCGCATGGTTGGCCCGGCCCAACGACTCACGGAACAGCACCACCGAGTGGGTTTCCGTTCCGGCGCTGAAGAGGGCTGCATCCACGCCGATGGTGGCCTGCAGCGCAGCTGAACGGTGAATCAGGGTCGAGGCGATGGGGTCTGGTCCGCCCGCCCATCCGTCGGCGTCGAGTACTGTGACCATCTGCCACGGTCCGCGGCCCTGGACCTCCTTCCACCCTGCCACTGCCGCCACCGCGTTCGCTTCCCCGGCACACGCAGCCAGGAACTCACGCTCACGGCCCCGCCGGAACTCGGACTCGGCTGTGTTCGAGTCAAGCAGCAGCCCTGACAGGGTTTCCAGCTCGTGGGCGACTGCAGGCAGCTGGGTGAGGATCGCCGTCGGATTTTCCTCCGCCGAGTCCTGCTGCACCCAGAGGTAGCCCACGCGGAACCCCCGGACCATCAGAGGAACGCAAACGCGGCCCAGCATGCCCAAGTGCGGGTTCGCGGGAACCACCACCGGCCGCACTGCCGTGGCAATGCCGTGGGACAGCTGCCAGGCGCTGACGTCCGCCGGCACCTTCTTGCTGAGCAGGAAGTTCACGCGCACGCGGTCGGCATGGGACTGGTTGGAGCTGTAAGCCAGCAGTACGCCGTCGAGGTCCTCCAGGGACAGGCCGCGGCCCAGCTTCTGCGCCACTTGTTCAACCAGTTGCTCCACGCCCTGCTGCATGCGCCAACATTACTGCTTTTGGGGCGCGGTGACTGAACGGACAAGAGGCGACACTTGACGCTTCGCAGTTGGACAAATGTCGAGCGCAGCAAGCAAGATTCCGCAGAATGGCAGGGTTTTTCTGCCAGCCCTCGGAGAAAACTATGTCGGTTGGCTCACAAAGCGGACTTATCGTGGAAGCACAGAATCCTTCCGCACTTTCCGGCCTACCGGCCGAGAACCTGGAGCCCACGATGATCATCGGTGTCCCCAAAGAAATCAAGAACAACGAATTCCGGGTGGCCATCACTGCTGCCGGTGTCCACGAGTTCCGCACCCACGGCCACACGGTGCTGGTGGAGCGCGGGGCAGGACTCGGCTCGGGCATCACCGACGAGGAGTACGCCATTGCCGGCGCCGAAATCGTCAACGACGCCAATGACGTCTGGGCCCGCGCGGACATGGTTATGAAGGTCAAAGAACCGATCAAGGCCGAATACTCCCGCTTCCGCAAGGGCCTGATCCTCTTCACCTACCTCCACCTCGCCGCCGAGCCCGAGCTCACCCGCGAACTCATCAACTCGGGCGTCACCGCCATCGCCTACGAAACCGTTCAGGAAGGCCGCACCCTTCCGTTGCTGGCCCCGATGTCCGAGGTAGCCGGCCGGCTCTCAGTGCAAGTGGGTGCCGCTTCCCTTATGGCCCCCGCCGGTGGCAAAGGCGTGCTGCTCGGCGGAGTCCCGGGCGTCCGGCCCGCCAAGGTGGTTGTCCTGGGTGCCGGAGTTGCGGGAACCAACGCCGCCGCCATGGGGCTGGGCCTCGGCGCCGACGTCACCATCCTCGACATCAACATCAACCGCCTGCGCGAACTGGACGCCCAGTACCAGGGGCGGCTGAAGACCGTTGCGTCCAACAAGTACGAAATTGAAAAGTCCGTAGTGGACGCGGACCTGGTGATCGGCTCCGTCCTGATCCCGGGCGCCAAGGCCCCCAAGCTGGTAACCAACGACCTCGTTGCCCGCATGAAGCCCGGCTCGGTTCTCGTGGACATCGCCGTGGACCAGGGCGGCTGCTTCGAGGACACCCGCCCCACCACGCACCAGGAGCCCACCTATAAGGTCCACAACACGATCTTCTACTGCGTGGCCAACATGCCTGGCGCTGTGCCCAACACATCCACCTACGCACTGACCAACGTGACCCTGCGCTACGCCGTCTCGCTGGCCAACCTCGGCGTCAAGGCCGCGTTCGACCGCGACCCCGCCCTCGCAGCCGGCCTGAACATCGCCGCCGGCCACGTCGCCCACCACTCCGTCTCCGAGGCACACGACCTGCCGCTCGTAGCGGATTGGCACGAACTGGTCTCGGCGTAAGTTCAAGTTCCGCTGTGCGGAATGGCACACATCCTCTGCGTGCTGGTGGTTAGCTTCGGGCCGCAGACAGTTCCCTTGCTTGTTCTATTAACTTGAGGACCTCTACTGGTCCTGCTGGGTCGACTGGCAGGGGCAGGGGCGACTTTGCTCCTCCGTCCAGGATTTTGTCCGCCAGCAGCCGGTAGAACTCCGGGTAGGCGCCGCGTTCGGTGGGCAGGGCATCCAGGTGGCCGTCACGGCCCAGGAGGCCCGCCCACTCGGGCGCTTCCTCGCCGTACTCTGCGTCGAGGGGACTGCCGCCCGCGGCGATGTAAGGTTCCTGCGGGTCCACCCCGTTCTTGGTGAAGGCACCTACAGAGCCGAGGACGCGGAACCTGGGTCCCTGCTGGGCACAGAGCATGTTCATGGTGAGGTGGCTCAGAACCCCCGAGTGGTGCCGCAGCACCAGGAACACGTCGTCGTCGGCCCGTTCATCCGCGCGCCGGGCTTTCAGCTCGGCATGGACCACAGTGGCGGGGCCGAACAGCAGGAGCGCCTGATCAATCAGGTGGCTGCCGAGATCGAACAGGACTCCCCCGCCATCCGCAGCGGTTGCGTGGGCCTTCCAGGTCTTGGTTATGGCGGGGGACCAGCGCTCGAACCGCGATTCGAAGCGGCTCACCTTTCCAAGTGCCTGCACTGCCAGAAGTTTTTGGAGCGTCAGGAAGTCTCCGTCCCACCGCCGGTTTTGGAACACCGTCAGCGCCCGGCCCAGTTCCTGGGCGAGGGCAATAAGCTCCTGCCCTTCGCCGCTGGTTACCGTGAAGGGTTTGTCCACCACCACGTCCAGCCCGGCCTCAAGTGCCGCCTTCGCCAGCGGGTAATGCGTAGCCGGCGGGGTGCCAAGCACCACCAGGTCAAGGTCAGCCGCGCGCGCGAGGACAGCGGCGCCGTCGTGCACTGTCCTCACGCCGGGGTAGCGGGCCGTGGCTGCCTTCTGCCGGTCCGGGTTGGACGTGGCGATGACATCCAGCGAGTAGCTGCGGTCCGCCGCGATCAAGGGCGCATGGAAGACGCTTCCGGACAGGCCGTAGCCGACGACGGCGGTGCGAATGGTGCGTGGAGCGGCGGAGTCAGTCATAGGGCTACGGTACCCCCGCGCACCGTCGGCAGGACCTCGCGCGTCAAAGGTGAGAGAGCGCCGCAGGGAAACTTGCGTTAAGTGGGAGAGCGTGGGAGGAAAAGCCGCGTTAAGTGGGAGAGCGCCGCAGGAAAACCCGCGTTAAGTGGGAGAGCGTATGAGAAACGGCGAAGGCCGGCATCCCTGATGTTTCAGGAGGTGCCGGCCTTGCCGTACTGCCTATAGTGGATTTGTCTTCCAGCCGCGGGTTGTTACTTCTTTTCCCAGCCGAGGGTGGTCCAGTCCGGAACCTGGGACAGGCTCTGGAAAAGGGACGGGCCGTAGTTGGCCAGGCCGGTGCGGACGAACGAGATCTGCGGGCCATTGAATACCACGCCCATGGAGTAGTACTTCTCCATGTGCTCCTTTTCAACTTCCATGGCAGCCTTGTTCCGCTCGGTGTTGTCCTCGATGGAGGCGAGGTCGGCGATCTTCTTGTCCAGCTCGGCGTCACCAAGGCCGTTCTCGTTGACCGCTGAATCGTAGTACTGCTTGACTGCGGACGTGGCGTCCGCGCCGACGGTGTAGCCAGAGATGCTCAAGTCGAACTCACGCGAGCCAAGGACCTTGCCGAAGTCGGCCGACGCGCGCTGGTCGATGCCGACATCCATGCCGCCGGCCTGGAGCTGCTTCTGCAGGGTCTGGGCAACCGCCAGGGTGGTCGGGTCGTCACCGAAGTTGCTGATCTTGAAGGCAGCCGGCTTGCCGTCCTTTTCCATAATGCCGTTGGCGTTCGCCGTGTAACCGGCGTCCGTCAGTACCTTCTTGGCAGCGTCCGGACCGGTTTCCTTGACGGGGTAGTTGTCCTGGTAGTACTCGGAGAAGGGCAACAGCATCATGGACCCTGAGCTGGGCTCCTCCCAATTCAGGCCGTTGAACCGCACCTTGCGGAGGGCCTCACGATCGACGGCGGCGAAAATTGCCTTGCGGACAGCTACGTCGGTGATGCGCTGGGCGTTCAGGTTCAGGCCGCCCGCAAACAGGCGCTGGCCACGGCGGACCTCAGAGTCCTTGGTGCCTTCCAACTGCTTGTACAGGGACACCGTGTTGGCGGACACGCCGTCGATCTCGCCGTTCTTGAAAGCGGCGATCTGCGCGCTGGTTTCCAGCTGGCGGAAGACGACGGTTTCCAGGACCGGCTTGTTGCCCCACCACTTTTCGTTGGGCACCAGGCTTACCGTCTTGGCTGCTGTGTCGTACTGGTCCACCTTGAACGGGCCGGCCATCCACTCCGAGTGCATTTCACCGTTGAAGCCCTCATTGAAGATTTGGGGGCTGTTCACGGCGGGGTGGATCAGGCCAAAGAACAGGTCCTCCAGCGGATACACCGGCTGGCTGGTCTTGACGATGACTTCCTTGTCGCTGCTTCCTGCCTCGACAGATTCCACAAATTCGTACGAGCCAGACGTGACGATGTCGTAACCGGCATCCGGGCTCTTCAGGATGTTCCAGGTGTTCTGGAAAGCCTTGACATCGATGGGGGTGCCGTCGTTGTAGGTGGCCTTTTCGTTGACCTTGATGGTGATGGTCTGTTTGCCATCCTTGACTTCGTTCTTAACCTCCTCGCAGAAGTCCTTGTTGGGCGTTGCCTTGCCTTCGAAGTTCACCTTCCAGCAGCCACCGATGCCGCCGCCAGAGACGCCAACAGGATTGATGGGGGCCATCAGCGCGGAGGTGTCCGCGCTGTTGCCGTTGTTGGAGAAGCCATTGAAGTCCGGGCCGATGTTGCCCAGCGGAAGGGTGACCTTGCCGCCCTGTTCAAGATCTGCAGCGGGCTTTTCGTTGATGCTGATGAGCTTGGACAGGTCGCTGCCTGCCTCCTGGCCCTTTGCCGTTTCCGGCCCGGTAGCCCCGCCGCCACCGCCGCCGCCGCCGCAGGCAGTCAGCGCCAGCGCAGCGGCGATAGCCGCCGCCCCGCCGATCTTGTTCAGATTCCTCATGGTGTTCCCCTTCATTGATGCGAGTGTGATGCTGGTGATGGGTCGAAAAAACTTAGGGTGCATGGTGGTCCGCCGAGTCATGGACTACCAGCATGTCCTCGTCCAGTTCCCCGTCCGGGAAGAAGCAGGCGAAGCGCTGATCAAGATCCGGCAGCGGATGCGCGGACAGGGCCTGGGCCGCTGCTGAGTGAACCACGGGTTCCAGCGAAGGCTCCAGGGTGAGGCACTTTTCCTGCTTGGCCGGCGGCAGGGCCGCGAACACGGGGCACCGGGTGGCGAAGTTGCAGCCTTTGGGAGCATCCAGCGGTGAGGGCAGGTCGCCCCGCAGGATGATGCGCTCCCGCGTCCGCTCCACCTGCGGGTCCGGCACCGGGATAGCCGAGAGCAGGGCACGGGTGTAGGGGTGGCGGGGGTTATCGAACACGCGGTCCACTTCCCCGATCTCCACGATCTTGCCCAGGTACATCACCGCCACACGGTTGGAGATATGCCGGACCACGGAGAGGTCGTGCGCCACCATCAGGTAGCTAAGGCCCAGCTCAGCACGGAGCTTGTCCAGGAGGTTGATGACCCCTGCCTGAACGGAAACGTCAAGGGCGGAGACGGGTTCGTCCAAAACCACGAGTCTCGGGTTTACGGCAAGGGCGCGGGCAATGCCCACGCGCTGGCGCTGTCCGCCCGAAAACTGGTTGGGGAAGCGGTTGACGTGGTCCGGCTGCAGGCCCACCAGCTGCATGAGTTCCATAATGCGCTTCTTGATGGCCTGCTTGTCCATGCCGGCGTTCTGCAGCGGCTCAGCGAGCACCTCATACACCGTGAACCGCGGATCCAGTGCACCGGTGGGGTCCTGGAAGACCATCTGGAGTTCGCGGCGCATTGCCGTTTTGGCCCTGGCATCGGCTGCTTTCTTGTTGCTGATGCCGCCGATCACCACCTCGCCGTCCTGGTCCTTGTGGAACTCCATGATTTCCAGCAGGGTGGTGGTTTTTCCGGAACCGGACTCTCCCACGATCGAAAAGCACTCACCCTCGCGGATGTCGAAGCTGACCCCGTCCACGGCCTTGACGGTGCCGATCCTGCGCTTGAGCAGTGCGCCTCTAGTCAACGGGAAGTGTTTGCGCACGTCCTTGAGCTCCAGGACAGCTGTGCGCTCCCCGCGGGGAATGGCATCAAAGCGGGACACCGGCACCGGCGGAGCGGAAAAGACGTCGCGGACGTCCACGTCACCGCCCAGGGCCCCGGATTTGATGCAGGCGGCGCGGTGAAGGGCGCTTCCCGGTACTTGTGCCAGCGCAGGTTCGCCGTCCAGGCAGGCCTCGGAGGCCAGCGGGCAGCGGGGCGCAAACGAACAGCCGGTGGGCGTGTGGATCAGGTTGGGCGGCATGCCCTCGATGGGAACCAGCGATGACTTCTCCGCAACGTCAACGCGCGGCACGGCGCCGAGCAGGCCCATGGTGTAGGGCATCCGCGGATTGTAGTAGATGTCATCCACCGCCCCTGTCTCCACAGGCTTGCCGGCGTACATCACCATGATGTCGTCTGCCATGCCGGCCACCACGCCCAGGTCGTGGGTGATCATGACGACGGCGGCACCGGTCTCCTCCTGCGCGGTATGCAGCACCTCCAGCACCTGGGCCTGGATGGTAACGTCCAGTGCCGTCGTCGGCTCGTCAGCGATGAGTACCCGCGGGTTGTTGGCGATCGCGATGGCGATCATGACGCGCTGGCGCATGCCGCCGGAGAATTCATGCGGGAAGGCCTTCAGCCTGTCCTTGGGGCTGGGGATGCCGACCATGGCCAAAAGCTCGACGGCGCGGGCTTCTTTTGCCTGCTTGCTCATGGCGGGGTTGTGGATGGAGAGTGCTTCCACGATTTGGGTACCCACGGTATAGACCGGTGTCAGGGATGACAGAGGATCCTGGAAGACCATGGCCAGTTCGTTGCCGCGGTACGCGCACATGGCTTTGTCGCTAAGGCCCAGCAATTCCTTGCCCTTGAGCCGGACGGATCCGGAGATATCGGCCGTGGCGGGAAGGAGGCCCATGATGGCCAGTGACGTGACGGACTTGCCCGAGCCGGATTCACCCACAATGCCCAGTGTCTTCCCGGGCAGGAGGTCGAAGTCGACTCCCCGGACGGCGTGGACTACGCCGTTCTCGGTGTTGAAGCGGACGTTCAGGTCCCGCACGGACAGGATTGCGTCCGTGGGGGCGTGCAGGCCTTGGACGTGCAGCCGCTCCGCTGTTGGCTGGGGCTGCCCGGCGGGCCCGGCGGCAATTTCGCTGCTCATGAGGACTTCCCCTTGACTCGGGTTTTCAGGGCACGCTGTCTTTTGGCGCTTCCACTGGAGCTGGAGCTGGGGTCGAAGGCGTCACGCAGGCCGTCATTCATCATGGCGAGCGACCCCGTGAGCAGGAACATCACGGTCAACGGCACCCAGAACATCCAGGGGAAGGTCTGCACCTGCGAGGTGGCGCCGCCAATGAGGACACCCAGGCTGACGTCCGGAACCTTGATGCCGATGCCGATGAAGGAGAACGCGACTTCCGCAAGGATGGCCCCGGTAACGCCGCGGGTGATGTCCAGGACCAGCAGGGACCCGATGTTGGGCACCAGGTGCCGCCAGACGATCCGGCGCGGCGGAACGCCCATGTACTGGGCGGCCTTGACGTAGTCCCGCTGCATGAGGGACATAGACAGCGACCGGATCAGCCTGGCCGTGCCCATCCAGCTGAAGACCAGCAGCACGATGATCAGCAACAGCCATGAGGGCAGGTCCCGCTTCAAGCCCTCACCTCCGCCGCTGGTGGCCACCGCCACCACCAGCAGCGCCGGCATCATGATGAGCGCTTCAAGGATGAAGAGCATCACCTTGTCCACCTTGCCGCCGAAGTAAGCCATGGTGCAGCCGTAGACCGCGGCAATGAGGACGGAGACCAGACCCACGATCAGGCCGATCAGGATGGAGATCCTGGTGCCTTCCACTGTCATGGCGTAAAGGTCGATGCCCGCCTGGGACGTTCCCAGGTAGTGCTCGGCGGAGGGAGGCATGCCGATGTTGAACGGGTCGATGGTTTCCTTGTCCCACTGGGTTAAGAAGCCACCGACGAAGGAGAAGACGGTGAGGGCCAGGAAGATGGCCAGGCCCGCGACGGCTGTCCTATTGCGCATGAAGCGGCGGAAAATAATGGTGTTCTTGCCGATGATGGCGTCGGCGTTTTCCAGGTGCGCGTCCTGCGCAACGGCCGCCGGATCGACGGCATTGAGGTTGGTCATGGCTACTGCACCCGCACTCTCGGGTCAACGAGGGTGGTGGCGAAATCAGCCAAAATGGCCCCCAGGGCGAAAATTACGGAACCGTAGGCCAGCGTGGCAGTGGCGGCATTGACGTCCTGCAGCGAAATGGCGTCGATGCTCCACGAACCCACACCGGGCCAGGCAAAGATCTTCTCCGCGAAGAAGCCGCCGGCAAAAATGGCCGGGATGGTGAAGGCAATGCTCTGGGCCACCGGAATGAACGAGACCCGCAGTGCGTGCCGGGAAATCGCCTGGTTGCGGGTGAGCCCCTTGGCCCGCGCGGTTCGGACAAAGTCCGCGTTGACGTTGTCCAGGAGGTACTGCCGCTGTGCGATCTGGTAGGAACCCCAGCCCACCAGCGTGATGGCAACGGTTGGAACAGCGTAGTGCGCCAGCATGTCCACAAACTGCGCCCAGCCGGGCTCCACTCCGGGCGTGGAAATTCCGGTGACAAAGAAGATGCGCTCCCCCACCGTCTCATTGATGCTGATGGCACCAAGCTGCACCAGGAAGTACGCAATCGGGGCAGGCACAATATAGGCGAGGTAGCTGTAGGACGTGATGGCTCGGTCCTGGAACTTGTACTGCCGCGCTGCCGAATAAACCCCGAGTGCCACACCGATGACGAGCGTCAGGATGATGGAGGCCAGGAAGAGCCGGGTGGAAATCCACACCCGGTCCCCGAACTCGGCGTTGATGAAGGCCCCGTTGGGGCTGCGGCCCCAGTCCCATCGGGTGACAATGGCCGTGAGCCATTCCACGTAGCGTTCCCACGGGCTCAGGTCCGGGTCCAGGCCCTTGAGCCGCATCGAGTTCGCCACCTGTTCCGGGGTGGGGCGGGGAATGCGTTCCTGTTCAAGCAGCGCGGGCTTGAGGGAACTGACCGCCAGGAAGTAACCGGCCGAGGTGGTCAGGAAGATCATAAAAACGTACGTGATGCCGCGCTTCGCGAGGTACCTGAGCATGGCCTAGTTTTGCTTCGCCGCCGGCAGCTGGACGATAAGGGCCCGCGGTGTGGGCAGGCTGGCCAGGCTGTTAGGCAATTCAACAATCACGTGCTGGATCCTTCCGTTCTCCCCGGGTCGGCGGGGGTTGTGCCGCTTCACCGGGTCCTCTGCCAGCGGATAACTGACTCCCGCAGCCTTGCAGGCCCTGCCCTTGTGGACTATGTCGCGGGTCACATTCCAGAGGAAACTATCACAAGGCGGCGCCCGAAATGGACGCCTGATGGCTAAACCCACCCACGCGTATCAGATCGTTATGAATATTTTTGTAAAATCAGTTTGACCGTAAGCCAGGAAACCGATCGACGTAACCTACGCGGCGGTGACAACGCGTGTAACAAGCTCCTTCCAAGAGTCACTAAGCCGGCTTTCTGCCACTCCATGCACCCGGACCAGGTTCAATAGCCGCTCTGGAGCCAACGTGGCCCCGAGGGCACGCGCCATTAGCCAAGGGTCAGCCGTGAAGCCCTCCTGGGCGAGGAGCAGTTCGATGTGGCGGTACCAAAGGACAGCAGCGGGAACTTCACTGCGGCCCCGCGAGGCGTTCTCTGCGGCAAGGGCCAGATCACCAAACTCCATGATGTAGGCAATGCGTTCAGTGCCGAAGGCAACGAGGCGTTCCAGTCCCGGGGCGCCCGGGCCCAGAGGTGGAGGGCCGAACATAAAGCGCGCCTGGAAGGCAGCCTCGGACTCGCTTAAAAGGGTGAGCATGAGTCCGGCCCTGCTGCCAAAACGGCGAAAAACAGTACCTTTGCCCACCCCGGCGTGCTCGGCGAGCCGGTCCATGGTGAGCCCCTCTGCCCCGCACTGCCCAATCAGGTCGCGGGCCGCCTTCAGCAAGCGCTCCCGGTTCCGCGCGGCATCGCTGCGTTCCACCGCCTCGCCGGTGGATGCGGGGGGATGCATTGGGATGAAGGTCACAGTCAATATTCTAGACCCCGGGAATAAGAAACGGACCGTAGTCCGTTTAGATTGGGTGAAGGCGTAAAGAGCCTCAGTTGTCACCGGTTGGCGGTCCCCTCCCGCCTCCCCTACCCAGGAGTTCCCATGACCAAGAGCACTGTACTTACCCTCGTCGGCAGCCTCCGCGCTGAATCCACCAACCAGAAGCTGGCCGAAGCAATCCAGCTGAATGCGCCGGAGCAGATGGACGTTGTCATCCACGAAAACCTGGGAAACATTCCCTTCTACAACGAGGACATCGACGTCGAAGGCCAGGTTCCCGCAGCCGCTGCCGCCCTGCGCGCTGCAGCCAACGACGCCGACACACTCCTCCTGGTCACGCCCGAGCACAACGGCACCGTTCCTGCAGCCCTGAAGAATGCCATCGACTGGCTGTCCCGCCCCTTCGGCGCGGGCGCCCTCGCCGGCAAGCCCACCGCCGTCGTCGGCACTGCCTTCGGTCAGTACGGCGGTGTCTGGGCCCAGGACGAGGCGCGGAAGGCAGCAGGAATCGCCGGCGCCCAAATCCTCGAGGACGTCAAGCTCGCAGTGCCCGGATCCATGGTCCGCTTCGCTGAACTCCACCCGAAGGACGACGCCGAGGTCGTTGAGCAGATCAAGGGCGTATTCGATGCCCTCGCAGCTGCCCAGCCTGCCGCATAATCAAGCTGCCGCGGGCCCGGTACGGAACTTCGTACCGGGCATGCTGCTTTATCAAGCAGCGTCGTCCCTTCCGCCAGGACTGCGCCTGCTCTGGCTGCGGCTTTCGATCGTTGCTAGCGTGACGGAATGACGCCCTCGAAGACCCCGGCCGAGATCCTCGACATCAACGGCGAAGACGTGCGCATCTCAAGCCCGGACAAAATCGTGTTCCCCGAGCCCGGGCTGACGAAGCTGGACCTGGTGCGCTACTACCTCACGGTGGCGGATGGTGCGTTGCGGGGCGCGGGCGGGCGGCCCATGGTGCTCAAGCGTTTCCCGAAGGGCATTGACGCCGGGCCGTTCTTCCAGAAGCGGGTGCCTGAGAACCATCCTGATTTTATAGATACCGCCATACTGCACTACGCCTCCGGCACCTCAGCAGAGGAGGCCGTCATCAGGGATGCCGCGGGCCTGGCATGGGTGGTGAACCTTGGCTGCCTGGACCTCAACCCCCATCCGGTGCGGGCAGAGGACCTGGAGCACCCTGATGAGCTGCGGGTTGACCTCGATCCGATGCCCGGGGTGGACTGGTCCAAGATTGTGGATGTTGCCTACATAGCGCGGGAGGTGCTCGACGACGTCGGGCTGGTTGGCTGGCCGAAGACAAGCGGCTCACGTGGGCTTCACATCCTGGTGCGCATCGCTCCGCGATGGTCCTACCGTGACGTGCGGCTGGCCGCCGAGACTCTCGCGCGTGAAGTGGAGAACCGGGCCCCCGGCCTTGCCACTGCGCGGTGGTGGAAGGAGGAGCGCGGCGAAAGTGTATTCGTCGACTTCAACCAAAACGCCAAGGACAGAACCGTGGCCTCGGCCTATTCGGTCCGCGCGCTGCCCGATGCCCGGGTCTCGACGCCGCTTGTGTGGGACGAGGTGCGCTCGGCCCGTCCCGACCAGTTCACGGTACGCACGGTGCCGGCGCGCTTCGCTGACCTGGGTGACCCGCATTCCGGCATCGACCAGGCGGTGGGCCGACTCGATGGCCTCCTCGCACTGGCAGCAGAGCTGGGCCCCGCGGAGAAGGCGCCGCGCAGTGGTGACGGCTCCGGGCGGCGGCTGTCAGCAATGCCGCTCATCGAAGTAGCCCGCACTAAGACCAAACCCGAAGCACTCGCGGCCCTCGATGAATGGAAGTCCCGGCATGCAGACGTCATCCCAGCCCTGCACCCCGCCGATGTGCTAGTGGACGGCATGCGCGGATCGAGCTCGCTCTGGTACCGCGTGCGGGTGAACCTGCAGCATGTCCCCGAGACTGAACGCCCTGGACAGGAGGAACTCATAGCGGACTACGACCCCTGGGCAGGCAAGGAGTGGCCGGGCCGCCCCGGATCATGACTCGCATATCAGGCGTCCTGCCTGATATGCCGTGACCAACTCTTATCCCAACCGGTACCTCAGGGACATTTCCTGCCTGACGGGCCGGCCGTAACGTTAACCCACGGACGAACCCGAACGGGATTGCGGTGCAGGGATGGCAAAAGGGCCGATTGCTCGAACGCGGACGGCGGGGGTGCGCGCTGTGATGGCGGCAGTTGCCCTGGCGGTTCCGCTGTGGGCCGCCGCCTGCGTCCCGGTGCCCCCTCCGGGAGCGGCGCCCTCCCCGCTGCCCCCGATTGATGCCGCTGTCACCCCCGCTCCGGCAACCACACCCGCTGTCCCCGTTCCCCAGCCACAGGTTCCGCCGCCCGTGGAAACAGCTGTTCCTTCCCCCGCCCCGGAAACCCAGGGCGGAGCCCCGGCAGCCCCTGCAGGAACGCCGCCGGCCGTCACGTCCCCAGCATCACCCGCGCCCGAAGAAACCGCCCCTGAGGACCCCCTTCCTTCCGCACCACCTCCGTCCGGCAAGGCGGGAGGGCTGCAGACGGTGACTGCCTACTACGTGCTCCTGGACGACGGCGGCAGCAATGGCGTGCGGTTCGGCTGCAATGACAGCCTGGTGGGGTTATCCCACTCCAGTTCCGGCGGCGAAGACACCCTTGCTGCTGCAGTGGGCGCGCTGCTGGACGTACAGGAGGCCGCGGAACAGCCCGGAGTACCGCCGGAGGTCTATAACGCACTCCTTAATTCGGACCTGAAGTTTCTGTCGGGAAGCTTTGACGGCACCACCGTGACCGTCTATCTTGCCGGCACGCTCAGCATGGGAGGTGCCTGTGATCTTCCGCGTGTGGAAGCACAGCTGACACAGACTGCGGTAGCGGCAGTGGGGGCGATCCGGGCGGAAATCTACGTCAACGGGCGCAGCCTGGCCGAGGCTCTCCGCCTGGACTGACCAGCCCGGCGCTTACACCTCGTGCGGGTTCTGCCTCAACAGATGTTGCCTCCTCAGCAACATCCGGCTGTATCCTGTCTGTGTGAGCCACGAGACACTCGACGCCGCAGCGCAGACGCTGCCTGCCGAAGCCATTGATGCCATCGAACGGGCGGCAACGTCCGCCCACCGCCACGAGGAACTCTTCTCAGAGCGTGCAGCAAACATCCGCCAGTCAGCAGTCAGGGATGTCTTCGACATCTCACTGCGCCCCGGACTGGTTTCCCTTGCCGGCGGAAGCCCCTACCTTCAGTCCCTCCCTCTCGAACGGCTCGCGGCCACAGCGGCGGCGATCATTGCGGAAGACGGCCTCACGGCCCTGCAGTATGGCAGCGGCCAGGGAACAGAGGAACTTCGCGCTCAGATCTGTGAGGTGATGGCGGCGGAGGGCATCCTGGACGCCCTGCCGCGGAATGTTGTTATCACCGCAGGGTCACAGTCGGCCCAGGACGTCGCTACCAAGGTTTTCTGCAATCCGGGGGACGTGGTGCTGGTTGAGGACCCCACCTACGTGGGCGCGCTCAACACGTTCGAGGCATACCAGGTTCAGGTGGAAACTGTGGAGATGGACGGAGACGGCCTCGTTCCGGATCTTCTTGAGGCAAAAATCGCCGCCCTGCAGCTCGCGGGCAAAAGCGTGAAATTCCTCTACACCATTCCGAACTTCAACAACCCCTCCGGCATCACTTTGGCCCGGGAGCGGCGGCAGCAGGTCGTAGACATATGCCGTAAGGCGAATATACTGGTCCTTGAGGACAACCCATACGGACTCCTGAGGTTCGACGGCGAGCCGCTGGCCCCGCTGCGCGCCGGCAATGCCGCCGACGTCATTTACATGGGCTCCTTTTCAAAGATCTTCGCCCCCGGCCTTCGCATCGGCTGGGCCCTCGTGCCCGAGCACCTGCAGCGCCGGTACTACCTGGCCGCAGAAGCTGTCACCCTCTGCCCGCCGGCGCTTAACCAGATGCTGGTGTCCGCCTACCTGCGCGACTTCGACTGGCGCGGCCAGATCGAAACCTACCGCGGCCTGTATGCGGCGCGGTGCCGGGCAATGCTGGCATCGCTCGAGATGTACATGCCCGCCGGAACCAGCTGGACCAGTCCGGAAGGCGGATTTTTTGTTTGGGTGACGCTGCCGGAGGGCGTGGACACCTACCCGCTGCTGCAAAAGGCGATCGACGCCGGAGTGGTGTTCATCCCCGGTGCCGCCTTCACGCCGTCGGACGAGCCGTCCAACAAGCTGCGCCTGGCGTACAGCGCCGTGCCGCCGGAATCCATCACCGAAGGCGTGCGGCGCCTGGCGCCGGTACTGCGGGAAGCCATTGCAGGACGGTAGCCTTGGGCTCACTGGCTTAAGCCCTCATCACCAAGCAAAGGAGCAGCACATGAGCGGAATCATCGTTGTAGGCGTTGACGGCAGCGGTACGGCCAAGAAGGCAGCAGAGTCCGCCCGGGACCTCGCCGCAGCACTCGGCGCCTCGCTGCACGTGGTGTCAGCTTTCGACAGCGACCGCACCGAGGTCTTCGGCAGTGGCAGCGACCAGTGGATTGTCTCCGACGCCGATGCTGCCGAGCATGTGGCCCGCACCGTCGCCGACTCCCTCGGCCGGGACATCAAAGTGACCTACTCAGCAGCCCGCGGCCGCCCCGCAGATGCCCTCATCAAGGAGGCCATCCGGATGGAGGCCAGAATCATCGTGGTGGGGAACCGCAGGATGCAGGGCATTGGGCGGGTCCTGGGCAGCGTTGCCAACAGCGTGGCCCACAACGCTCCCTGCGACGTGTACATCGCCAACACCTACGACGCCGACTAGCGGCTGGACACCACGGTGCGGCAGCATCCCGCCCCGTGGTGTCCGTTCTCACCCTGAAAACAGGGTTTTGAAGCTGAAGCCCCGGATAAAATTGGTTAAGCCCTCAATGGTGCGGTCATCCGCCATTCACCATCTTCAAGGGGCTTCATTGATAACTCTCCAGCGCCGCCAGCTCGTAGGGCACGACATCCTCCTGGCCCGCCACGGAAACCACATCTGTTCCATGCGCATAGACCGCAGCAGCGGCAGGGTTGTAGCGCTGCTGGACGATGGAACCGTGGACAGCGCACCGAACCTCATTGCTCCAGGCCTCGAACTTCCCGCTTCGGTGGGCAGCGTGCTGCGTGAGGACTGGAAGATCCTGACCGTGTGCGGGGCCGTGGCTGCCGGGATGGGCGCATTGATGATCTCAGCGGCCGTTGCCCTGGGCACCATGGCGGATCCATCCACCGTTGAGATGCTCTCGGCCTACACGGTCCACTAAAGGAGGGCTCCCGGCCAAGGCACCATCCAACCCTGCAGAAGCCACCAGATACCGGCCATCACCACACCGCCGAACAATGAGCCGGCAACCACCTGGGCCACCGTGTGGGCGCGCAGCACCACCCGCGACCAGCCGACAGCGGGGATGAGCAGCAGCAACGGAAGCCACGCCGCGCCGAGCATCAGGACGCCAATCACCGCTGACGAGGATATGGCCGCAGCGTGCCCGCTGATCTTCCAGAACGGGCTGACCCCCGCCAGGACCACAACTCCCCCCACCACCGCCAGGACCATGGCGACCACGCTCTGCGGCGCCCCCACCGCCGCCAGCACCAGCAGGCCGGCCACAATGGAAGCCAGCGCCATCAGCAGGACGGGTGCGCGCTGTTTGCGGTCGCTGACGTGATGGTCGGTGACTTTACCGCGCTTCACCAGGACAAGCAGCAGCAACAGCGGGATCACGCAGACGAACAAGGCTGCCAGCGCCCCATAGGCCATGGTTCCGGGAAAGCCGGCCTGGGCCATCGGGCTGAACAACAGCTGCACGCTCACCACCACTGGCGGCTGGAACACCTCAGTGATCCACCTGGCTGTCCTGTTTTTGGCACGGACAGCCCCTGCACCCATTACCACTGCTGTCAGTTTTCCTAGTCCAGCAGCAGCGCGGGTTCCTCCAGGATGGCGGCGACGTCGGCCATGAAACGGGCCGACAGGTCACCGTCCACCACGCGGTGGTCAAAGGAACCGCCCAGCGTAGTGATCCATCGGGGGATCACCTCGCCGTCCAAGACCCAAGGCTTCTGCTTGATCGTTCCAAAGGCAACAATTGCCACCTCGCCGGGGTTGATGATGGGGGTACCCGTGTCGATGCCCAAGGCCCCGATGTTGGTGATGGTCAAGGTTCCGCCCTGCATCTCGGCAGGCTGCGTCTTTCCGGCCCTGGCAGTGGTGGCGAGGTTGTTCAGGGCCAGCGCCAGTTCCTTCAGGGACAGGTCCTGGGCGTTCTTGATGTTCGGGACCATCAAGCCGCGGGGGGTTGCCGCCGCAATTCCCAGATTCATGTAGTGCTTGACCTGGATCTCCGCAGCGCCCTCGCCGTTGTCCACCCACGTGGCGTTGACGCTCGGGTTGCGGGCGGCCGCCCAGATCACGGCCTTGGCGAGGATAAGCAGCGGCGATACACGGATCCCCTCAAAGTCGCGTGAGGACTTGAGCCGTTTAACGAACTCCATGGTGCGGCTGGCGTCCACATCCACGAAGATGCTGACATGGGGTGCCGAAAAAGCCGAGTCCACCATCGCCTTTGCCGTGGCCTTGCGGACCCCCTTGACCGGAATCCGCTCAACCCGCTGGTCCTGCGGTTTTCCTGCCTTGCCCCAGAAGCCGTCCGCCTTGTCCAGCTCGGCGTCCCGCTGGGCCTGGTAGCTGACCAGGTCCTCGCGCGTCACCTCGCCGCGCAGGCCGGTGGCCACCACGTCAGCCAGATCGATGCCCAGGTCCCGTGCGATCTTGCGGACCGGCGGCTTGGCCAGGACCTTGTTGACCAGCCCGGTGATGGCGCCGCCGAAAGTCGGCCGGCTGTCCACCGGCTCGGCGGACTGGGTCCCGGCAGCCTCCACCACCTCGGCCGCAGAATGCGGCTGCACAGGCTCCAGGGTGGAAGCCGCGGCGCGGGCGGCGGCGGGCCCGCTCACCTGAGAGCCCGAGGCAGCTGCGGCCTTCCGCGGGCGGCGTTTGACGGCGTCGGCCTTGGGACCCGAGCCCACCAGCGGGCCGCCGGTTAGGGCACTTTCTCCAGCCGGGGCACTGTCTGTTGTGCCGGCGTCGGACGTTGCGTCCTCAGCGGGGAGCTTGCCGTACAGCGGCTGCACGGGTGTCTCGGGTGCCCGCGCGTCGGCCGGTGTGGGGTCGCCCGCGACGTCATCACTGACGCTGATGATGGCCGTGCCGACGTCGATGGTCACCCCTTCAGGCACCAGCAGTTCCGTGACGGTCCCGGCAAAGGGGGAAGGCAGTTCCACGATGGACTTGGCGGTTTCGATCTCACACAGGACGTCATTGATGGCGACGGCGTCGCCGGCCTTGACCTTCCAGGAGACGATTTCGGCCTCGGTGAGGCCTTCGCCGACGTCGGGCAGGTTGAACTTGTTCAGAGTCATAGTGTCCTCAGTAGGAGAGGGCGCGGTCCAGCGCCTCGAGGATGCGGTCGATGTCCGGAAGGTAGTCTTCCTCCACCTTGGCCACGGGATAGGGCATGTGGAAGCCTCCCACACGGATCACCGGCGCCTCCAGGGAATGGAAGGCCCGCTCGCTGATCCGGGCGGCGATTTCGCCGCCAATGCCGCCGAACGTGGGTGCCTCGTGGGCGACGATCAGGCGCCCGGTCTTCTGTACCGAGGCGGTGACGGTGTCGAAGTCCAAGGGTGAGATGGAGCGCAGGTCAATGACCTCGACGCTGCGTCCGTCCTCCTCCGCGGCGTTGGCGGCGGCCAGGGCCACCGGTACCAGTGGCCCGTAGGCGACGACGGTGGCGTCGGCGCCTTCACGGAGGACGTGGGCCTTGAACGGGTCCGCGGCGTGGCCCGGCGCTTCGGTGTCCACTTCGCCCTTGAGCCAGTAGCGGCGCTTGGGCTCGAAGACGATCACCGGGTCCTGGCAGTCCACGGCCTGCTGGATCATCCAGTAGGCGTCGTGCGGGTTGGACGGGGTGATGATCCGGAGGCCTGCCGTGTGGGCGAAGAGCGCTTCGGGAGACTCGGAATGGTGCTCTACGGAGCCGATGCCGCCGCCGTAGGGGATCCGGATGACCACCGGCACCGTGAGGTTGCCGTTGCTGCGCGCGTGCATCTTGGCCAGCTGGGTGGTGATCTGGTTGAAGCCGGGGAAGACGAACCCGTCGAACTGGATTTCACAGACCGGGGTGTAGCCGCGCAAGGCCAAGCCGATCGCGGTGCCGATGATGCCTGATTCGGCGAGCGGGGTGTCCACCACGCGGTCCGGGCCGAACTCGGCGATGAGCCCGTCCGTCACCCGGTAGACACCGCCCAGGGCGCCGATGTCTTCGCCCATGAGCAGCGACTTGGGGTTGTCTGACAGTGCTGCCCGGAGGCCCTCGTTGATCGCCTTGGCGATGGTCATGGTGGTCATCAGTGGCCTGCCTTTTGGGACGCCGGCGTTGCTGCCTGCAGTTCTTCTGCCGGCTCTTCGCCCGCAAAGCCCGCCGAGTACTCCTCGAACCAGGCCAGTTCTTCTGCCACCAGGGGGTGGGCTTCCACGTAGGTGTTGGCGAAAGCGGACCGGATATCGGGAGTTTCAAGGTCATGGGTCGTGCGCCGGACGTAGGCTGCGAGTTCGTCGCCGTCGGCCTTGACCTTGGCGAAGAATGCTTCGTCAGCCAGGCCTTCCGAGCGCAAGTATTTCTCCAGCCGGGCCAGCGGATCCTTCGCCCGCCAGGCATCCTCCTCCGCCGACTCGCGGTACTTGGTGGGATCATCGGCCGTCGTGTGCGCACCCACCCTGTAGGTGAAGGCTTCGATCAGGACGGGGCCCTTGCCCTGGCGGGCGTGCTCCAATGCCCACTCCGTAACCGCGTGCACGGCGATGACGTCGTTGCCGTCCACCCGGATACCAGGGAAGCCGTAGCCCTTGGCCCGGTTGGACAGCGGCACCCGCGTCTGCACGTTGGTGGGGACGGAGATGGCCCAGTGGTTGTTCTGGCAGAAAAACACCACGGGGGCGCTGTAGGAGGAGGCGAAGACCATGGATTCATGGACGTCGCCCTCGGAGCTGGCGCCGTCCCCGAAGTAGGCGATCACTGCAGCATCCGGCGCGGCCGCTGCGGCGCCCGAGCCGGCGGTCGGGGAGCCGGCAGTACTGGAAGCGGCCAACTTCTGGTCCCGCTGGATGCCCATGGCGTAGCCCACGGCATGGAGCGTCTGGGCCGCCAGGACCAGTGTGTAGAGGTGGAAGTTGGTGTCCTTCGGGTTCCAGCCACCGTTGGACACGCCGCGGAACTGGCGCAGGAGTTCGGCCAGGTCCACATTGCGTGTCAGCGCGACGCCGTGCTCCCTGTAAGTGGGAAAGATGTAGTCCTGCGGCTGGCTGGCGCGGCCCGATCCGATTTGGGCAGCTTCCTGGCCGGTCAGTGGGACCCACAGCGCGAGCTGTCCCTGGCGCTGCAGGGCGGTGGCTTCGACGTCGAACCGGCGAATTGCGGCCATGTCCGCGTAGAGCCCGCGAAGCTTCTCCGGCGTGATCTTTTCTGCGTAACCGGAGAAAACGGGATCGAAACCGAGCTTTCCATCCGGCGCCAGGAGCTGGACCATCTGTGCCGGAGGTTCGCCCATAACGGCTTCGGCATCAGCTTCGCGTTGGTCGTCTACAGCTGTTCCGTCGAACTCGGTGGCAGGCAGATGTGCGCCCATACCGTCTCCTTGCTTGCCGCATGCGGATGCAATGCAATGTCGCTGGGATATATGCCGCAAAAGGAATAGATTCCTGCTAAGGCATATACAATGGCTTATTGATCCTAACTTTATCTTCAGTAGGTAAGTGCGGGCCTACTTGTTAAGTGCTAGGAACGGTGTGGGGCCTTTGTATAGTTCGCACACAGCTCGAGGAAACGCGTATTCGCTTCGGCCTCGCCAATGCTTACCCGGACCCCTTCCCCGGGGAACGCCCTGACGGACAGGGCCCGCGCCCCCGCCAGTTCCGCAAACCCGGCACTGTCTGCGCCCAGATCCAACCACACGAAGTTGCCCTGAGCGTCGGGTACGGCCCAGCCCAGATTCCTCAGTCCGGCCGTGACGCGCTCCCGTTCGTCCACAAGCCTTTGTACCCTTTCTACAATCTGGGGATAATTTTGCAGGGACACAATTGCAGCAGTTTCGGCTATTTGCGACACCGCAAAGGGTGTGGCAGCCACCCGCAGGTGTTGGGTCAGCCCGGAATTGGAAATGCTGTAGCCAACCCGCAGGCCGGCCAGTCCGTGGGCCTTTGAGAATGTGCGCAGCACTACAACATTGGGGTATTTGCGGTAGAGCGCGATCCCATCCACCGCCTCCGGGTCCCGCACGAATTCCTGGTAGGCCTCGTCAATCACTACCACCACGCCTGACGGGACGGAACGGATGAAGGCCTCGGTCTCGGCAGCTCGAAGGGCGGGGCCGGTGGGATTGTTCGGTGTGCAGAGGAGGATCAGTTTGGTGCGGGCTGTTACTGCCGCTGCCATGGCCGCGAGGTCGTGCCGGCCCCCGGCAGCCAGGGGAACAGGGACACCTTCGGCTCCTGAGAGGCCAACACTGATGGGGTATGCCTCAAAGGAACGCCACGCGTAAATGACTTCATCGGGTTTGCCGTCGTCGTTCCGCCCCGCGAATGCCGCCAGCAGCTGGTTCAGTGCGCCCAGACTGCCGGCTCCCGTGACGATATCCTCAGCAGGAACATCGAGGAAAGCGGCGAGTTCGGTGCGAAGCCGGCTGCTCAGCGGATCTGGGTAGCGGTTGAAGTCTGTCTGCCCGGCGACTGCCTCAACCACCGCGGGCAGCGGGGGCAAGGGGTTTTCGTTTGAGGACAGCTTGTAACTGGCCAGTCCGTCAACTGCGGCGGGCGGCTTGCCGGCCGCATAGCGGGGCAGCTTTGCCACCACAGGGCGCGGCTGGATGCCCCCTGCAAGGGTCTCTGATGACGTCATGCAGACCAGCCTACTTCTCCAGCCAGGGGAAGTAGGCGGTGTTCCCACGCTGGCGGCACCATGGAGGTACGCCTCCGGTGTGAACTCTTTTGCCAGCCCCGGATCGAGCTGCGGCCTGCTGGAGGTGGGTTTGCGATCGGCTGATTTTCCGGCACGCACTTTTCGAGGAGCCACTTTCGGCGGACGGGCTCCGATGCAGGAGCCCGGCCAACAAATGCAGCGGTTGAACGGCAGACCATCAGGGGCATATGCAACCATTAGCCCATGCGACTGATTGCCCGGGTACTGATTAACGCCCTTGCCCTTTGGGTGGCGGGTTGGATACTGCCAGGGCTGGAGATCTCCAGCTCCGCAGCCGCTGATGCAGTGGCCGAAACCGGGGTTACGCAGGGAAGTGACACGATCGGCACCGTCCTCGGCTACTTGTTCATCGGTGTCATCTTCGGTCTGGTCAACGCCTTGGTCCGCCCGCTGGTGAGCCTCCTCGCCCTGCCAATAACCATCCTGACCCTTGGCCTGTTTACTATCGTCATCAATGCCGCGATGCTCTACCTGACATCATGGATCAGCACCTATACGCCGGTGCGCTTCACGATTGATTCCTTCTTTTGGACTGCCATCCTGGCGGCGATCATCATCACGCTGACGTCCCTGGTTGCCGGCCGGATTACCGGAGCACGGCGGTAGCTGGGCAATAGTAGTGCTGCTCCCGCTCGCAAACCTGCTGCCTGAGAGACTTCGCCGGCGGCCATGGCTACCGTCCGCCATACCCGCGCCCCTCGGTGCGGTTGTCTGTCGCGTGGGATTTTGGAGCGGGGGCCTTGGTCCGGGTCAGGGAAAAGCGGGTAGCGGTGGCCGCGCCACCCGCTCCGAGCACAGCGCCCAACGCGGCAGTGGATCCCACCAGTGAGGGGTCGTTGCTGGCGGACACCAGCCGGGCGCCGTCCTGGTAGGTACTGAGGGTGTGGCCCGGCCCGAGGCCCCCTTCTCCTTCTGCGGCCCTCGGCGCGTTCCCCAAGGAAACCGTCACCTGGTCCCTTGAGTCCGGATTTGGTGACCCGTCTGATCCCGGCACCCAATCTGTGCGATGCTCCAGGTGCAGCGACTGCACTCCCTCCGCGGCGTTGATGCCGGCGACCGGGGAACCGGCCGTGAGCACATACCGGAGGTCGTAGTTTCGGAGGAAATGCGGATCGGCGGCCATGTTCATGGCATGGATACCGCCTTGGCTGTATCCAACGGCCACCACGGCGGCTCCCTGCTCGGCGCCCGCCGCCTGCAGAGCTGCAACCGCCGCAGCGCTCAAATCATCGGAGCTGTAAACCAAGGCTTCCACTATTCCAGCTTCATCAAACGGGTTCTTACCACCGGCACCGGAACCAGCAGGCTGGGTGCCGGGAACAACGAGCACGTAAGCCTTCTCCCCTCCGCTGGGGACTTCGATGACCTCGATAAACCCCGCACCACGAGCATCTATAAGCCGGATACGCTCCAGCAGGCCGGCCGGGGACGGGTCCAGGTCCACCTGAACTGTCTCCTCCTGGTGCATGGCCAAAGGGCGGCCGAAGATGCCTCCCTGCTCCAAGCCACCCCAGACCCCGGGATCCTCCTTGACCCGCCGCTTCACATCGGCGGCCTCGAGACCAAGGCCGGCCACCATGGTTTCTGCCGTCTTGCTGTCAACGGCCCGGGTGGAGGCCATATGCGCCAGGGACGCGTGGACGTCCTGCGGGCTGACTATGCCGAGGTATCTTGCAGTGCCGGCAAGCCACTCCGCCACTTCGTACTCCTGTTTGCACGCCCGGACCTCGCCGCTGATGTGCTGCAGCCCGGCGCGCACTGCCTGGATAGTCCGCCCGGACTCACCCACCACGCTAAGAGCCTGCGTGCCGGACCACCGCGGCAAGTCCTGGAAAGGCACGAGTTCCTCCCATATCCGGCGGACTTCAATCTCCAAATCGGAGAGTGTGCACGCCAGTTCATCCAGCTTCTTCGCGCCCGCCGCCAGTTCCTCCAGCTGGAAAGTTATTCCGCTCACGCCGCCGCGAATGGAAAGGGCTCCGTCATCGGGCGGGCTGAAAACCTTGATGGACCCAGTGCTGGACGGTGTTGCCTCGGCCATCAGGGGCTGCCCAAATAGGTGCAGCCAGCGGTAAATGTCTCGCGGGCGTGCCGCTCCACAGCAGCCTTTGCCTCAACCAGCGCTTCAAGCGCACGCCGCAGGGCAGTGGACTGCAGCGACACGGTATCGCGGTAAGCACGGCCGGCCGGAGACTCCCATTCCAGCAGCTGGATCTCCCTGAACCCGGCAAGCACCTCTTCTGCGCGGCCGATGCAGGAGGCGACGCGGACAGCCAACTGCTCCACCTGTGCAGCACGGAGCATGTCCTGCTGCAGCTCCGCCCCTGCCAATTGACCGCCCATGGCTCTTACCTCTCCCGCCTGCAACACCGCGGCTCCCGCGGCAGGCCCTGCCTGGAATGAACGCTACGGAGGGCAACCGGCCTGCCCAACCACCGCCGTCGTGTATGTGGACAAGTAACGTCCCGCGAAGGGCTAAAGCCGCCGCGGGAGTTCATGAAAGAATCAGCACATGCCTGAAACTGCCGCCACAGCTGACACCCGTACGCCCTCAGGACGCCTGGCCCTCGCCGCGTCCCCGGAAAAAATCGCGCTCGGCCCGCTGGACGGCCGCTACCAGTCCGCCGTCGCCCCGCTGGTGGACTACCTGTCGGAAGCTGCGCTCAACCGCGACCGGGTGGCAGTGGAAGTTGAATGGCTCATCCACCTGACCAGCAACAATGTCCTTCCCGGCGCGGGACCACTGACAGCCCAGCAGCAGGAGCAGCTCCGGGCCATTGTCACCGGGTTCGACGCCAACTCAGTGACGGAACTGGCTGACATCGAAGCGGTAACAGTCCACGACGTGAAGGCTGTGGAGTACTACATCGGCCGCCGCCTCCCGGCCATCGGCATCGGGCACCTCACGGCCATGGTGCACTTCGGCTGCACCTCCGAGGACATCAACAACCTTTCCTACGCGCTCGGTGTCAAGGGCGCTGTGGAAGACGTGTGGCTCCCGGCAGCGCGTGCGCTGGTGGCCCAGATCAGCAGGATGGCGCAGGACAACCGGGCCGTCCCCATGCTGTCCCGCACCCACGGCCAGCCCGCCACCCCTACGACGCTCGGCAAGGAACTTGCGGTCATTGCGCACCGCCTGACCCGGCAGCTGGACCGGATCGAAAAGACCGAGTACCTGGGGAAAATCAACGGCGCCACCGGCACTTACGCCGCCCACGTTGCCTCCGTCCCCGGCGCTGACTGGCAGCAGGTGTCCAAATCCTTCGTGGAGGCCCTGAGACTGACCTGGAATCCGCTGACCACGCAGATCGAAAGCCACGACTGGCAGGCCGAACTGTACGCCGACGTCGCGCGCTTCAACCGCATCCTGCACAACGTCTGCACGGACATCTGGAGCTACATCTCCATCGGCTACTTCGCCCAGATCCCGGTGGCCGGGGCCACGGGATCGTCCACCATGCCGCACAAGGTCAACCCCATCCGTTTCGAAAATGCCGAAGCCAACCTTGAGATTTCGTCCGGGCTGCTGGACGTCCTGGGTTCCACCCTGGTTACCTCCCGGTGGCAGCGCGACCTCACCGACTCCTCGAGCCAGCGGAACATCGGGGTGGCGTTCGGCCACTCCCTGCTGGCGATTTCCAACGTGGCCAAGGGCCTCGAGCGCCTGGATGTTGCCGAGGATGTTCTCGCTGGGGACCTGGACACCAACTGGGAAGTTCTGGGCGAAGCGATCCAGATGGTCATGCGCGCCGAGGCGATTGCCGGCGTCGAAGGCATGGAGAACCCTTACGAGCGACTCAAGGACCTCACCCGCGGACAGCGGGTGGACGCTGCCCGCATGCAGGAATTCGTTCAAAGCCTGGGCCTTTCACCCGAAGCCGAAGCACGCCTCCTGGCGCTGACCCCGGGCAAGTACACCGGCATCGCGGACCAGCTGGTGGACCACCTGAAGTAACGCTCGACGGCGGCGCCGGGCTGCTACATGCCCGGCGCCTTTCGGCCCGCCTTCCCTGGGACGGGGCGGGCGGGGCGGCATGCTTCCTAGTGCGAAACTGGAAGCATGAGGTTGCTCTTGATCCGCCACGGACAAACCCCGGGGAATGTGCTCGGCCAACTGGACACCGCCCACCCGGGTCCCGGCTTAACCGAACTGGGTGAGCGGCAGGCGGAAGCCTTGGCCCGTTCGCTGGCCAACGAGCCGATCGACGCGCTATATGCCTCCACCCTGGTTCGGACGCAGATCACCGCAGCACCGCTGGGCCGGCTGCACAGCCTCGACGTCCAGGTGCTGGATGGACTCCACGAGATAGAAGCCGGCTCGCTGGAGAAACTGACGGACCACGAGTCGCACAAGCGGTACATGGGGACGGTAATCTCCTGGGCCGCGGGCGACCTGGACCGGCGCATGCCCGCCGGGCCCGACGGCCATGCATTCTTTGAGCGCTTTGATGCCGCCATCGCCCGCGTCCTTGAACGCACATCCGGGGAGCAGGCCACGGCAGCAGTCGTCAGCCACGGCGCCGCGATCCGCACCTGGGCCGGCCGCAGGGCTCAGGACGCGGACCACGAGTTCGCGGCCAAGCATGTGCTGGCCAACACCGGAATTGTGGCGCTGAATGGTGACCCGGACAGCGGTTGGCGGTTGATCCACTGGGACGGCAGCCCGGTGGGCGGACTTGCCCTTGCCGATCCCACTGCGGAGGACCCCATGGGACGGAACCTGGCGGAGCCCTAAACCAGCTGCCTGATCCGGCGTGCCGGGAACACCGCCATACTTCGGCACGTGCCGTTGGACTGGCCGGCGGCGGCCGGGGGGATAAGCCCCGCCGCCATAACGGCCGCATCAGCCGCCGTCGGCCGTGCGTCACCGTCCATTGCGGTAAGCGCGCGAAGGAAGGAGCACCATACGGGCCCGAGCGAGTCGGGTATTTCCGGGCTCCTAAGGGTCCTGGCTACCAGGGATTCAATGGCCGTTCCGGGAAAGGCTTTGGTGCCCGTGAGGAGTTCCAGCAGGACAAGGCCCATGGCGTAAACGTCCCAGGAGGTACGCGCAGGTCCGCCTGCAGCCTGCTCCGGGCTCATGTAGTGAACTGTTCCCGAGGAGATGCCTGGCTCGGGAGCCGCTCCGGCAGCGGCCACTATGCCGAAGTCGATGATGCGGACCGGACTTCTCCGCAGACCGCTGAGCATGAGGTTCGCGGGTTTGATGTCCCGGTGGACGAGCCCCTGCTCATGCAGGTGGGCCAACGCTCCGAAGAGGCCGCGTGCCCAGGCGGCTACGTTGACGGCGTCCGGCAAGCCGGCGCGGGATGCCTCGGCAAGGCTCGCACCGAGGGCCAGCTCTTCAACCAGGAAAGGACGGCCCGCGAGGGGCGTGGTACCGGGCATGACGGACTTGGCGATGAACCTGATGATGGAGGGGTGGTCCAGTGCTGCCAGAAACTGGGCTTCATTGCGGATCCGCTCGAAGTGCTTTTCCGAGGTGCCAACAGCAACCTTGACCGCCACATCCGGGCCATTGTCACGGTCGACGGCGCGGTACACCTCCGCTAGTGAACCCCGTCCCAAACGCTCTTTGAGCTCGTAGCGCCCACTCACGGTTTCCACGGAAAGCATGGGGGCAGCGTTCTGCTGCCGCGCTGCAGCGACGCACGTCACGCCGAGAGAACCGGGCTGTGCACTGCTCCCGGACCCGCAACCTGGCCCTGCGAAGCGTACGGCGAGTAGAACCAGGCGTCGAGCTGAAACCCGCAGCCGCACCGCCACACCGGAGGAAGCTGAACGGGGCCGGCAGCGTCCGGCTCGAAGGAGTAGCCGACGTCGGCAGGACCTACAGCCGGCGTCACAAGGTCCATCGCGGAGCCGCAATGAACGGCGGCGCCGTCCCAGCCGCCTTCCTCATACTCTTCGTGCTGCACAGCCATCTTGGCCGGGGCGACCAGGGCACCTAGCCCAGTGAAAATTACCAACACACTCACGACTCCAGCCAGGGGATTTTCAGGACTGATCGTAAGCATACATATTACTAGCCAAGCTAGCTAGTCCAGCTAACTACTTTGTTCACTTTCTTCACCGAGGTCCGCCAAGGCGTCGGTCATGCGTTGCAGGAATCCGATCACAACCTGCGCCTCGTCAGCACTTAGCCCTTCCGCAACGGCCATCATCCGCCGGTGCATAGCCCCCAGGGTGACCCGGACCTCCTTGTCCGATTCCGCTGTTGGGACCACCACCACCGAGCGGCGGTCGGTTGGGTGGGCTTCACGCCGCACATGTCCGCTTGCCACCAGGCGGTCGATCAACGAAGTGGTGGAAGCGCTGGTGATACGGAGGAACTGGCTCAAGTCCTTGGGGGCCGTGGCCTTGCCGGAGGCCTGCATGCGCAGGAGGTACCGCAGGGCGAGGATGTCTGTTTCACCCATTCCCATGGAATCGCGGGTAGTCCGCCGGACGTTGGTTTCAGCAGCCCGGTAATCCCGCAGGGACTTCAACACGGCGGCACTGTAATCCAACTGGCCGTCCGGCCCGTACCAATAGCCAGAGCCCTCATTTCCCATTGAACGCATGGAAACATTCTAGACCAGCATGTATCTAGGCAACCAAGCAGAATGCATGCGCGGGGTTATCCCGGCGCTTACGCAGAAGAAACATCAGCGTAACTGCACACTTCTAGTCTTGTTTCGCATATCCCTTCGGCGAAACGAGGCAGACATGCAAACCAACCCGCGCCTGAACATCCGGCAGGTTGCCTGGGCCCATCCCGTGGGCGCTGATCTGCGCCGGGCACAGCAGGCTGAACTTGACGCCCGCTTTGGTTCCCCTGACCACGAACCCGGCACTCCGCCGTCGGACGCTGATTGCGCCGTGTTCCTCGTGGCGTATGACAAAGGGTCCGGCCAGCCAGTAGGGTGCGGCGGCTTGCGGCTCCTGGATGACAGGACAGCCGAAATCAAACGCCTGTACGTTCTCCCCTATACCCGGGGATCAGGAGTGGCCAGCTCCATCCTCGCCGCCCTGGAAGCCGAAGCGCACAAACAGGGGATCACGCGCATCAAGGCGGAGGCGGGATCCGCCCAGCCCGACGGACGGAACTTCTACGAAAATTCCGGCTTTGAGCCCGTGCCCAATTTCGGCGCCTACGTGGGGGTGGCGCACTCCTACTGCTACGCCAAAAGCATTGATGCCCGCAGTGCGGCCCACACCGCCATGGCCTAGCAGTGCGGGGGCCGGGGCGGTCACCCTTCTGCTGCAGGCGTAGGTCTGATCAGCTGCCGGAACGACTGGCGACGGCGGTGCCGGCCTGCCGCAGCCGGGCCAGGTTGAGCAGGCGGTCACGCAGGGGCTGGGCCCCTTCGGCAAGCGCAACGCGCCCGAGCGCGGCGGAGGCCACACTCAGGCCACGTGTCCTCAGCCGCCGCTGCCGGTCGTAGGCTCGAAGCGCCTGGTCCTCGTGGAGCGTATTGAGGAGGTTGGCCAGTGTCACGGCGTCCACCAGCGATTCGCAGGCACCACGGCCGAGGGTGGGCAGCATGGCATGGGCGGCGTCGCCGATGAGCACGGTCCGGCCACGGGCGAAGGACGGAAGACGCGGAGCAGTCCAAATCCGCTGCACCAGACAGGCTTCCGGAGTGGCCGCGCCCAGCACCCGCCTGATGGCCGGCGCGTGACCGGCGTAGCGTTCACGTGCCCCCGCCAAAACCGGTTCCACCTCGATGCCGTAGGGACCAAGTCCGGACCGGTAACTGGCGTACCAGAACATGCCGGCGCGCGCGGCCGCCATCCCGAAAAGGTCTCCGCGGCCCCAGTACTCGCCCACCTCATCCGGAGCAACCGGGAAGGGAAGAGTCCCGCGCAGCGCAAGGTACGGGGTGAGCCTCGCAGCGGTGCCTGCGCCCCAAACCTCGCGGCGGACCATGCTGTGCACGCCGTCAGCGCCTACAACCAGGCCGCCTTCACCCGGGGGCCCCTTGACATTGGCGGTAATCCTTCGGACAGTTCCGGGCACGGCAGCATCAAGCAGCCGCACCAGGTCTAGCCGGGCGATCGCAAACATCTCCCCGCCGTTCACGGTAATCCAGGGTTCACCTGCGGCATTGCGTACAGATCCGCTGCCGATCACCGGACTGGCGGCCCGCGCCTCCTCCAGCACCCCGATCCGCGCCAGGGCGCGTTGGGCGTCTGGCCACATTCCCAGGGCGGTGCCAACAGTGGGCAGTTCCGGCCGCTTCTCGTAGACGCTCACCTGGAACTTGGTTTGATCCAGGCAGGCGGCCAGTGCAAGCCCGGCAATTCCTCCGCCCATGATCGAGATCTTTTCCATGCGTCAATTTTACTACTTTTGTAGTGGCAGGAAAGGGGCAATACACTGGCCCCATGCCCGACCGCCGCACCGAACTGATGGACGCTGCCCTGGCCGTCGTGGCGGACAAAGGCATGAAGGGCCTGACCCACCGGGCTGTCGACGGCGCGGCGCAGCTCCCCGAAGGAACGACGTCCAACTATTACCGGAACCGCAGCGCCCTCGTCGAAGCAGTGCTGGACCGCCTGGAACAACGGGACGCCGCACTCCTGCAGGACCAGGGGCCAGCCGGTCCCCCGCAGAACATTGAGGAGCTGGCCGATCAGCTGGCCGCCCTGGTGCTGGCGCTTGCCGGACAGCAAGCGGGCCTGACCCGCGTCCGGTTGGCCGTCTCCCTGGACAGGCCCGAGGCGGTGACCCCGGGGCACTTCAGGCTGGTGGGGGGCCTCGAGCAGGCCCTTGCCGCCCTGGGAGTGCCGGATGCGCGCGCACGGGCGCGGGATGTGGCCGACTACGGTGACGGCGTGCTGCTCCACCTGCTGACCGTCAGGCGGGACGAACAGCCTGACCCGGCCGCCATCGCCGCGGCCATCCGGCGGCTGCTGGTGCCCTAAGGCGCCTTTTGCCACTGCTTTCCTTACCCGCCCGACGGCGGCCTGCCGCCGCAGCGGCACTCACCCGCCGTCGTATGTCCAGGACGCGGCGTGCTGGGAAACAGTGCCCGCCAGCCGGTGCAGGCCTCGGCAAGGTAGGCCAGGCCGTGCCTGGAACAGAGCACCGCACTCAACTGACTCGCATTTATTGTCGTTTTGAAGCTCCAAAACGACAATAAATGCGAGTCAGTTGGGGAGTTACATCCGGATAGTCAGGGCGCCCGGGTCCATGGTCATCAGGACGTGCTTGCCCTCGCCCTCGTGGTCGCCGTCGAGCTGGTAATCGTCCTTGTGTTCAAGGGTGATTTCCACGGTCTTGCCCTGGTAATACTCCACGGCGGTGTCTTTGCCCCGGCCCTTGCCGATCATTCCCACGAGAACGGAGAGCCAGCCCAGCCGGCCATGGTGGGGGGCGAGCACCGCAACGTCCAACAGGCCATCATCCATCTTGGCCTCGGGGAAAATCTCCAGGCCGCCCTGGACCTTGCCGCAGTTGCCCACCATCACGCTGCGGACGCCGCGGCGGACAGCGGTCTTTCCATCAATCACGATGGTTGCTTTGACCGGTTTGCCCGGCAGGTTGCGGATGCCGGCGTCCACGTAGGCCAACCAGCCCACTTTGTGCTTAAGCTCCTCGTCGGTGTCAGCCATGATGGTGGCGTCGTAGCCAACGCCCGCCATCACCAGGAAGAGCTGCTCCTTCTCGGGATCGCTGCGGCGGGCGCGGACCACATCGATCTTACGCTCAGTCCCGGCGAACGCGCCGGCCATGGCGCCGTCGTAGTCAGTTACATCCATGCCAAGGTTGCGGGCCAGGAGGTTGCCCGTACCCAGGGGAAGCAGGCCCATGGGAATGTTGCCCCCGGAGAGGACTTCGGCCACGCAGCGGACTGTGCCGTCGCCGCCGCCGGCGATAACGATGTCTGCCCCCTGCGCGAGGGCTTCCTTGGCCTGGCCGACGCCGGGGTCCTCCTTGGTGGTCTCGAACCACAGTGTTTCGCCCCAGCCGTTCTCGGCGCTGTGCTTGGCTGCCAGTTCACGCACGTCGATATCCACCGTCTTGGCGGGATTGATGATGATGGCTGCGCGCTGGGGGGCAGTGGGGGTGGCAGTCATGGCGTCCTCTGGTGGCGAATGGAAAGGTTGCTCCTGAAAGAAGAGTAGCCTGCCCGCCGAGGGCGGGTCAGCAGTAAGGCGGCTAAAGCGTTTTTACTGCTCCGAGAACCTGGGCCAGGGAGTCCTTGGCGTCGCCGAAGAGCAGGGATGTCTGGGGCTCGTAAAGCAGGTCGTTTTCGATCCCGGCAAAACCCGGCCGCATGGACCGTTTCAGGAACACCACCTGACGTGCGTCCGCCACCTCCAGGATGGGCATGCCGTAGATCGGTGACCCGGAGGACGTCTTGGCAGCAGGATTAACCACGTCGTTGGCGCCCACCACCAGTGCCACGTCCGCGGTTTTGAACTGCGGGTTGATTTCACCCATTTCCTTGAGCGATTCGTAGGGCACGTTGGCTTCCGCCAGAAGGACGTTCATATGCCCCGGCATCCGGCCGGCAACCGGGTGGATGGCAAAGTCGACATCGATGCCGCGGGCTTCCAGCGCCTGTGCCAGCTCGGCAGCGGTGTGCTGGCCCTGCGCCACTGCCAGGCCGTAACCGGGCACGATGATCACCCGCTGCGCGTAGCCCAGCAGCACGGCCACGTCCTCGGGGCTGGAGGAGCGCACCGGACGCTCACTCACGGCGGTGGATCCCGCCGTCGAACGCCCCTTGAAGGCGCCGAAGAGGATGCCGGCGACGCTGCGGCCCATTGCCGCTGCCATGGCCCGGGTAAGGATTGTGCCGGACGCTCCCACCAGGGTGCCTGCCACCACAAGCAGCACGTTGCCGAGGACCACGCCGGAGGCGGCCACGGCCAGGCCGGTGAAGGCGTTCAGCAGCGAGATGACGATCGGGACGTCGGCGCCGCCCACAGGCAGCACCAGGAGGATCCCCGCGGCGAGTCCCAGGACCAGGAGCAGCACCGCGAGCGCAGCGGAGCCGGTAAAGATGACGCCCACGCCGGCTGCCACTGCTGCGAGCAGCACGGCAGCCATCACTACCGGAAGGCCCCGGAACACCACGGGCCGGGTGGTCATCAACTCCTGCAGCTTTGCGAAGGTAACTCCGGATCCGGCGAAGGAAACGGCCCCCACCAGGAGAGTGAACACGATGGCCAGGCGGACCCAGGGGTTGTCCGCATGTCTGAGTTCCAGGAGTGCCACCAACGCCGCGGCGCCGCCGCCCACGCCGTTGAAGAGCGCCACCAGCTGAGGCATTTGGGTCATTTTGACCCGGCGCGCCACCGGGGCGGCTACGGCCGAGCCAACGGCAATTGCGGCGAGGATCCACGGGATGTTCTCCAGCCGCGAGGACAGGAACACGGTGACGACGGCGATCAGGGCTCCCAGCGCTCCGATCAGGTTGCCCCGGCGGGCGGTCCTCGGGGAACTGAGGCCGCGCAGGGCCAGGATGAAGAAGACGGCGGCGGCCAGGTACAGGAGCGAGGTCGAGACCGGGTCGAGGAGGGTCATCTGCCGTCCTTCCTGATTGCCGCGGCGCCGGAGTCCTTGCGCCCCACCTCTTTCCTCGCGTGGAACATGTGCAGCATGCGGTCGGTCACCACAAATCCGCCCACCAGGTTCGCGGTGGCCAGGACGACGGCGAGGAGCGCCACCGCGAGCATCCAGGGGTCCGTTGCCTGCCCGGCCACAATGATGGCGCCCACGAGGATGATTCCGTGGATGGCGTTGGCGCCGGACATCAGCGGCGTGTGCAAGGTGCTGGAGACCTTCGATACCACCTCGAAGCCCACAAATACCGCCAGGACCGTGATGGTCAGCAGGCTCATCCCGTCCATCAGAGCACCTCTTCCCGCCGTGTGCCGGCCCTGGCAGCGAGCAATTCCGCCGTGGGCTGGTGCCGCACCGCGCCGTCGTGGGTGAGGCAGGCTCCGGCGAGCACTTCGTCGTCGAAATCGGGGGCCAGGGAGCCGTCCCGGATGATGAGGGCCAGCAGGTTGGCCACGTTTTTCGCATACAGGCGTGAGGCGTCGGACGCCATTGCGGAGGGCGCGTCCTTCAGGCCCACCAGGGTCACATGGCCGGAACCGTCGGCCGTCGGGACGGGAATGTCCTGGCCCGGCACCACCGCCTCCACGTTGCCGCCGGACTCGGCAGCGAGGTCGACGACGACCGACCCCGGCCGCATTCCCTGCACCATCTCGGTGGTGACCAGAAGCGGGGCCCGCCTTCCGGGGACGGCCGCGGTGGTAATCAAAACGTCAGCCTGCGCCACATGCGGGGCGAGCAGCTGCCGTTGGCGGGTGCCGGCGTCGGAACTGAGCTGGCGCGCGTATCCTCCTGCCGCCTCAGCTGTCTCAAGGTCCAGCCGGATGAACGTGCCGCCCATGGAGGCAACCTCGTCTGCGGAGGCTGGCCGGATGTCGTTGGCGAAGACCCGGGCGCCGAGCCGTTTCGCGGTGCCGATGGCCTGAAGTCCGGCGACGCCCGCCCCCAAAACCAGCACGCGGGCGGGTGGGACGGTGCCGGCGGCGGTCATGTACAGCGGAAAGAACCGGGGCAGCCTGATGGCCGCCTCCAGAACGCAGCGGTAGCCGGCCACCAGTGCCTGCGAGCTGAGGGCGTCCATGGACTGGGCCCTGGAGATGCGGGGCACCAGTTCAAGGGCGAAGGACGTGACGCCGGCTTGTGCGAGTGCCTCGACGGTAGGCAGTTCGGACGACGGCGATGCCAGCCCCACTGTCACGGCGCCCCTTTTCAGGGACCCCGCCGTTTGCGGATCGAGCGGGCGTACGTGTGTGAGGACATCCAACTGGGTTCCGTCGAGTGCCGGGACGATGCGTGCTCCAGCATGGTCGTAGTCGGCGTCGGGATGACCGGCAGCTGCACCCGCGCCTGCCTCAAGGAGTACCTCCACGCCCAACGCGGTCAGTTGCTTCACCGTTTCCGGTGTGGCGGCCACCCGCCGTTCACCTTCACGGCGTTCCCGCGGTATGCCCAGTTTCACCCGCCGACTCCCCTCGCTGCACGAGTACGGGAGCGCCGCCCTGCCCTGCTGTACTCCCTGGTTCTGGATCCAGTCGGCTTCGCGGAGCGGCGCTGCTGCACGTAGTTGGCTAGAGTCTATGGCCCGCACGCGCTGTCGCGGGAGTAGGTCCGCGGGCTTGGATGGCAAACAGTTACCCGGCGGCCTGGCCCCAGCGCAGCCCCAGTGGATCCCGGGGAGGGCGGGGGCAGCTCCACCAATCGCGTCCGGCACTGAGCAGCCGCTTCATGAATTCACGCTTTACCGGAAGGGAAGGCTACCCTAAGTCGTCCCCTTTTTTATTTCTGCCTTCCCCACGGCAACCTTTCAAGGCGGTTTTCTGTGCGTTCCTACCTCCGTCCCCGCGTCCTGATGGCCGCGGCGGCTGCCCTCGCCCTCACCGGCTGCGGGTTCAGCGGCACCCAGACTCAGGCCCCACAGCCCTCGGCAGCGGCGGACACCAGCCAGCGGATCGTCGTCGACAACTTCCGCGCGCCGGTAGCGAACTGGGCCGTCGAATCCGACGCCGCCTACATCCTGTCCCTGTCAGGCTGCCTGGAGACGCTGACCACCTTCAACCAGGCCGAGGGCAAGGTCCTCCCCTCGCTGGCAACGGAGTGGAAGCAGAGCTCGCCCCTGGACTGGGACTTCAGCATCCGCCAGGGCGTCAAGTTCCAGGACGGCACCGATCTCACCGCCGAGTCGGTGGTGTCGGCACTCAACCACGTGCTCGATGCAAAGGTCCCCGCCCGCGCCTTCAACCGCACCATGATCAGCAGTGTCACGGCGGTGGATGCGCAGATCGTCCGCGTCAGCACGCCCGCGGAGAACCCGCTTGTGCCGTACCGGCTGGCCAGCGTCAACACAGGAATCCTCGCGCCGGCTGCCTACAAGCCTGAAGGCCTGGACCCGTTCGGCCACTGCACCGGCCCCTTCACCCCCGTGTCCGAGAAAGCCAAGCAGTCCCTGACCCTGGACCGCAACGAGAACTACTGGGGCGGCGACGTACAGCTCGCCGGCGCAGAAATCCGCTTCATCACCAACGGCGCCACCCGCGCCGCCCAGGTGCAGACCGGCGAGGCAGACATCTCGCTGTCCATCCCCGTCGCCAGCCTGGCGGCGCTGAAGGCAGACGACGGCGTCTCCGTGCTGGGTGCCGATTCCCCCCGCACTGCCACGCTCTACATGAACAACGGCCGTGCACCGCTGGACAAGGTTGACGTCCGCAAGGCGATCCGCGACGCGCTGGACCTTGATGCCCTGGCTGCCAGCGTCTACGAAGGTGCCGCCCTCCCGGCCACCGGACCCTTTGCCCCGTCCGAACCCTGGGCCGGCGAGAAACAGGACAAGCAGCAGCAGAACGTTGAGGAAGCCCGCAGCCTGCTGGCCGGCGCCGGCTACACCGCGGACCGCCCGTTGGAGATCATCGCCATCGTGGAGCGCGCGGAGTTCGCGGACGTTGCCGCCGTCGTGCAGGAAAACCTGAAGAACATCGGCATCCCGGTGACCATTACGTCCAAGGAATACGCCTCGGCGGAGCCGGATGTCCTGGCCGGCAACTACGACATGCTGCTCAGCCAGCGGAACCGGCTGATCGACATCGCCGATCCCATCGGCTTCCTCACCGCGGACTACACCTGCAAGGGCACCTACAACCTGAGCCACTTCTGCGATCCCGAGTACGACCGGATCATCGCCGAAGCCGCCACCACCATTGACACGAACGAGCGCTACAAGCTGTACGCGGAGGCAGGCCGGATTCTCCAGGACAAAGCCGTCAACGCCTGGCTCGTGAACGAACAGGCAACCGACGCGATCCGCACCAACGTCCTCTCCTACGTCCAGGACCCGCTGTCCCGCTACGTCCTGACGGCGAAAACGGCCAAGGCCGCGTCCTAGTCCAACTCCCCGAATCCCCCGCGAATGCTGCAGTTCATCACTAAACGGACGGCCACGCTGGTGGCCGCCGTTGTGGTGTCCTCTTTCGCGGTCTTCCTGATCCCGTACTTCACCCCCGGTGACCCCGTGCGGAAGATCATCCGCTCCAGGGTGGCGGGGGACGCCGTGGACGAGTCAGCGGTGCAGGGCCTCAGCGAGAGCCTCGGCCTGAACGATCCCCTGGCCGTCCAGTACTTCCGTTGGCTGGGGGACTTCTTCAGCGGGGATATGGGGCTGTCTTTTGTCAGCCGCACCCCTGTGGCGGAGCAGGTGCTTCCGGCGCTTTCGGTCACGCTCAGCCTGGTCACCATGGCGCTGGTCCTGGCCGTGGCGGTATCGCTGCCGCTGGGAATCATTGCCGGGCTGCGGCCGGGAAGCGCCGCGGACAAGGCCATTACCGCGGTCACCCAGGCCCTGATCGCCATGCCGGAGTACTGGGTGGCGCCCGTGCTGGTGCTGGTCTTCGCCCTGAAGTTGGCCGTGCTGCCCACGGCGGGCTGGAACGATCTTTCGTCCGCTGTCCTGCCCGCCCTGACCCTGGCCCTGCGGCCCATCAGTTTTTTCACTTCGGCTGTCCGGGCCGGCATCATTGACGCCGCTGCCGCCGAGCACGTGCCAGCAGCCCGGGCACGCGGCCTGAGCCAGGGCCAGGCCATCCTCCGCCACGTGGTGCCGAACGGACTGGTACCGCTGTCCACCCTGTTCGCCGTATGGTTCGCGGGCCTGTTGGGCGGATCGGTCATCGTGGAGGTCATTTTCGCCGTGCCCGGCATGGGCAGGCTGCTCTTTGACGCCGTGGTCAACAGCGACATCCCGCTTGCCCAGGGCGGCGTGGTGGTAGTGGTGGCCCTTGCCGTTGGCGTGACCACACTGGCGGACTTCGTGCACCGCTTCCTCAGCCGCACCGTGGGGGCCTCCCTTGCGTAAATGGCTGAACGTGACCACCCTGGCCGCGGCCGTGCTGGCCCTGATCGTGCTGGCGGTGCTCCTGGCACCGTGGATCTCGCCCTACCCGCCGGCGGAACAGAACCTGGCCGAACGCCTGGCGCCGCCCTCTCCCGGGCACTGGCTGGGGACGGACAACCTGGGCCGTGACACCCTCAGCCGGATCCTGGAGGGTGGCCGCTTCTCCATGTCCGTGGCGGCTCTGGCTACGCTGCTGACGTGCCTGCTGGGTGTGGCCATCGGCATCATCAGCGCCAGGCGGCGCGGCTGGGTGGATGAGTTCCTGACCCGCACCAACGACGTCCTGCTCGCCCTGCCGGAAATGGTGGTGGCGCTGTTCATCGTGGCGGCGCTTGGCACAGGCTTCGGGCCGCTGCTGCTCGCGCTTGTGGTCACCGGGTGGACTCCCTTCGCCCGGCTTGCCCGCACCCTGGCGTACGACGTCTCGGCCCGGGGTTTCGTGGACGCCGCGCGCGTGGTGGGCTGCACGCCGCGGTTTATTATCTTCCGGCACGTCCTGCCCCACCTTGCGGCGCCGATCCTCGGGCAGGCGACGCTGCGGTTCGGGCACCTGCTCATCAGCGTGGGGGCGCTGTCCTACCTGGGCCTGGGCGTGCAGCCGCCGCAGTCGGACTGGGGTTCCATGCTGGCTGCGGCACAGCCATTCGCGGACCGTGCACCGCTGGGTATCCTCGCCCCCGGCCTGGTCATCTTCACTGTGGCCCTGTGCGTGACACTGCTCGGCCAGCGGGCCGCCCACATGGCCGCGGCGCCGCTGCTGATGCCGCAAACTTTGGAAAAGGCAGCTTCATGAACACCCGCCTGGTCCTGGAGAACCTGGCGGTGGGCCACAAGGAGTCCGACGGCGGGACGTCCGGCAAGCTCCTGCTGTCCGGTGTCTCGCTGTCCGTTCATCCCGGTGAGTTCGTGGCGCTCGTGGGCAGTTCCGGATCCGGAAAGACGCTGACCGCGATGTCCTGCCTCCAGCTGCTGCCACCCAGCCTTGGCATTGCCGATGGTTCCATCAGGCTCGGCGACCTGGACCTGACCCGTGCGTCCGAACAGGAACTCAACTCGGTGCGCGGCGGACGGTTGGGGATGCTGTTCCAGCAGCCCAAGCGCATGTTCAACCCGAACCGGACCATTGAGCAGCACCTCAAGGAACCGCTGCGCCTGCATGCCAAGCTGCGGGGAGCGAAGGCGCGCAGCAAGGCGCTGGAACTGCTCGAGGAGGTGGGCTTTGCCGATCCCGGCAAGGGCATTCGGGCCTATCCGCACCAGCTCTCCGGAGGCATGGCACAGCGGGCCATGACCGCACTGGCGCTGGCCGGGCAGCCCGGCATGCTGCTGGCGGATGAGCCGACGTCGGCGCTGGACAAGGTGCTGGAGCGCCAGATCCTGCAGCTGCTGGACAGGGAACGCCGGGAACGCGGTTTGGGCATCCTCTACATCACCCACAACATCGCCTCCGTTGCCGCATTTGCCGACCGCGTGCTCGTGATGAACTCGGGCAGCATTGTGGAAGCCGGCCCCGCCGGCGCCCTCCTCACCCGGCCCGAAACCGCCTATACCCGTGAGCTGCTGGCCGCCGCACGCCTTGCGCCGGAGTCCCGCCGTCGTCCGCCGTCCAGGGAACGTGAAGTCCTGGTGCTCAGCGGCGTGGGCAAGCACTTCGGGTCGCGGCGGAAGCTGGGCCACGCGGCGCTGCAGGACGTGTCACTGACCCTTCGGCGCGGGGAAATCCTGGGCGTGCTGGGCCAGTCAGGCTCCGGCAAGAGCACCCTGGCCAAGGCCATTGTGGGCCTCGAGACCGCCAGCACGGGAACCATCACCCGGCAGCTCGATGCTGCCGGACCTCACGAGGCCACGGCCGTGCAGCTGGTGTTCCAGGAACCGCACGGCGCGTTTGACCCGCGGATGACGCTCCGCACCAGCCTCCAGGCCCCGCTGCACACACGCCACGGCTTGTCGCCGGAACAGCAGGACCAGCGGATAACCGCCGTGATGGCTGAGGTGGAGCTGGATGCGGCCTTGCTGGACAAGCGCCCCGGCCAGTGCTCAGGCGGCCAACTGCAGCGTGCCACCATCGCAAGGGCCCTGCTGCTGGAGCCGCAGGTCCTGATCTGTGATGAAGCCACCTCGGCACTTGACGCCCTCACACAGCGCACCATCCTCAACCTGCTGCTGCGGCTCCAGCGTGAGCGCAACCTGTCCCTGATCGTCATCTCGCACGATATGGACGTGGTGCGGTACATGTGCGACCGCGTAGCTGTTCTGCTTGAGGGCCGGGTGGTTGAGGTGGCGGAAACCAAGGACTTCTTCGCCGCGCCGCAGCACCAGCACAGCCAGGCGCTGGTGGAGGCCTCGATCCCCTGCCGCGCGGACGGGCTGTGGAGTGTCCTGGACGGTGCGAAGCCCAACTAAGGCCGGCCGGTCTCCAACACAGACGCCAGGTCAAAGCTGACAGGCTCCTCCAGCTGCGCGTAGGTGCACGAATCCGGGTCCCGGTCCGGCCGCCAGCGGTTGAACTGGGCGGTGTGCCGGAAACGGTCCCCCTCCATGTGGTCGTACCGGACCTCCACCACCAGTTCCGGGCGCAGCGGCACAAAGGAGAGGTCCTTCCCGGCGCTCCAGCGGCTCCCTTCGGCGTTCCGCGGGGTCCGCTCCCCTTCCTCCTGCTTTCCCCAGGCCCAGGGGTGGCCGTCGAAGCCGGTGACCAGCGGCTGGAGCTGTTCGTACAGCTCCTGCCGGCGCTTCATGGGGAGGGCGCCGATCACGCCCACGCTGGCCAGGGCGCCGTCGTCCTTGTACAGGCCGAGCAGCAGCGAGCCGATGGCGTCCGGTCCGCTCTTGTGCAGCCGGTACCCTGCAACCACGCAGTCGGCGGTGCGCTCGTGCTTAATTTTGAACATCACCCGCTTGTCCGGCTCATACCGCCCGTCCAGGCGCTTGGCAACAATGCCGTCCAGGCCCGCGCCCTCGAACTGTTCGAACCACTGTTCCGCCGTGGCCTTGTCCGTGGTGGCGGCGGTGAGATGCACCGGGGCCCTGCTGGCCGCCAGCGCCTTTTCAAGCGCCGCCCGCCGCTCGGTGAAAGGTTTGCCCGTGTAATCGTCATCACCCAGGGACAGCAGATCAAAGGCAACGAACGAGGCGGGCGTCTGCGCAGCGAGCAGCTTCACCCGGCTGGCCGCCGGGTGGATGCGCTGCTGGAGAGCATCGAAATCGAGGCGGTCACCGGAGGAGCCAATCAGGATGATCTCGCCATCCACCACGCAGCGCTCAGGGAGGTTCTCCTTCAGCGCCTCCGCGAGTTCGGGAAAGTAGCGGGTCATGGGCTTTTCATTGCGGCTGCCGATCTCCACCTCGTCGCCGTCACGGAAGATGATGGACCGGAAGCCGTCCCACTTTGGCTCATAGCTGAGGTCCCCTTCCGGGACGCCGCTGACGGCCTTGGCGAGCATGGGCGGGACGGGCGGCATCACGGGAAGTTCCATGTGCCCATTCTTGCCCGGAGACAGCCGCTCGTGGAACCCCAGGCGGGTTGCAGGGGTCACGGAGCCCGGGTTGCAGGGGTTGCTTATCCCGCGAGCAACCACACGATCAGGACCAGCACCGGGGCGGCCGCGGCCGTCGAAATGAGGATGCTTTCCCGGGCCACCGCAACTCCCCTCCCGTACTTGCTGGCGAACAGGAAGACATTTTGGGCCGGCGGCAGGGCCGCCATCAGCACCACACCCAGGAGCATGTGCTGGTCCAGATTGAACAGGAAGCGCCCGACGACGAAGGCTACTGCGGGCATCACCGCGGACTTCAGCGCGGTGGCAGTAAGGATCTCCGCCGTGTGCCCGCCGCTGCCCAGCATCCGGCTGCCGTGCAGGGACATGCCGAAAGCCAGCAGCACCACCGGAACGGCGGCACCGCCCAGGAGTGTCAATGGCGCCATCACGGGTTCGGGCAGTTCGACGTCGAACGCTGCCAGGACCACACCCAGGAGGGTCGCGATGATCATGGGATTCCGGAAGGGTTGCGTGAGCATCAGCTTCGGGGAAAACCGGCCCGCCGCCGACAGGTCCAGGAGGGTGAGGACCAGCGGTGCCAGCAGGAGCAGTTGGACCAGCAGGACCGGGGCCACCGGCGTTGCGTCGCCCAAGGCGTACAGGGTGATGGGGATGCCGATGTTGTTGGCGTTGACGTAAGAGCTGGCCATGGCGCCGATGGCCGTTTCCGCGAGCGGGCGGCGGAACCACAGCCGGCTGGCCAGGATGTACAGCAGTGCGGTGAAGAGGGCAGTGACCAGCGCCAGCGGAACGTACGCGGAAAAGATGGTGGTGACATCGGATTCCAGTACCACTGTGAACAGCAGCACGGGGTTGGTGATGAAGAACGCGGTTTTGGTCAGCGCCGAAACGGTCGGCTCACCGCCCAGCCCGCACCGTGCGGCGATGTATCCCACCGCGATGACGACGCCGATCACCGCCAACCCGATCAGCACACCGCCCACGAGTGGTACTTCCTTCCAGTTCCGCCGCCTGCGCAGGAGTTTCGGGGAGCGCAGTACTACAAGTTACAAACTTATCCGACAAGTAACGTGCACCTGGCACGCCCCCGGTCCCCGGCGGCGCCGCCAAGAAAATCCTCGACACAGCACCGTCCGTGACGGTAGAGGTTAACGGATGGTTACTGTCGGCTTCCATGCCTCCCACGAACAGATCAGTCCCGGCCAGCTGCTTAAGGACGTCCAGCACGCCGAACGGGCGGGCTTTGACGCCGCCATGTGCTCGGACCACATTGAGCCGTGGTCCGCCCGGCAGGGACACTCGGGGTTCGCCTGGTCATGGCTGGGTGCGGCGCTGGCCACCACACAGCTCCGCTTTGGGGTGGTGACGGCGCCCGGACAGCGGTACCACCCGGCCATCACCGCGCATGCTTCGGCCACCCTCGCCAGCATGTTCCCGGACCGCTTTTGGCTTGCACCAGGCAGCGGCGAGAACATGAACGAACACATTACCGGTGACGGATGGCCGGCAAAGGACATCCGCCAGCGCCGGCTGGAGGAGTGTGTTGAGGTGATTCGGCGGCTGCACCGCGGCGAGGAGGTCACCCACCGCGGCCTGGTTACCGTGGAGCAGGCGCGGATCTGGGATGTTCCCGAAAATACGCCGCCGCTCATTGCTCCCGCTGTCAGCGCGGACACCGCCCGGCGGGCTGCCAGCTGGGCCGATGGGCTGGTCACCGTGAACCAGCCTGCTGACAAGCTTCGGGAAGTGCTCGCCGCCTACCGGGACAACGGCGGACAGGGCAAGGCTGTCCTGCAGGTCCACCTGTCCTGGGCCGCGAACGAGGACGAGGCAACGGCCATTGCCCTCGATCAGTGGCGCACCAACACCTACGATCCTCCCATCCCCTGGGACCTGCCCACGGCCGGACACTTCGACCTCGTGGGCGAACACGTGACAGAGGAACAGGTCCGCAAGACGGTCAACATCTCAGCCAGCCTGGACCGGCACGTGGACCTGTTGGCCGGTTACGCGGACCTGGGGTTCGACGAGCTCTACCTGCACTTCGTGGGACAGGAACAGGAACGGTTCATCGATGCCTTTGCCGGGGAGGTCCTGCCGCAGCTCCGCACTCCCGGCAGCATCACTGCCGGTACCCCCGCCGAACCCCAGCTGGTCGCCTCCGCTGCCGAACCGGCGTCGGGCGCTCCGGCGTGAGGATCGCCGAAACCTCAGACCTCTGGTGGAAGAACGCAGTGGTCTATTGCCTGGACGTGGAGACGTTCTTCGACGATGACGGCGACGGCACCGGTGATTTCGCCGGCCTCACCCAGCGCGTGGACTACCTCGCTGCGCTGGGCGTCACCTGCATCTGGCTGATGCCGTTCTACCCCTCCCCGGACCGGGACGACGGCTACGACGTCACCGATTTCTTCGGCGTCGACCCCCGGCTGGGCACCATGGGGGACCTGGTGGAGTTCATCCGCGCGGCCAAGGACCGGGGCATGCGGGTCATCGCGGACTTCGTGGTCAACCACACCTCGGACCAGCACCCCTGGTTCGTTCAGGCCCGGCAGTCCACCGACAACCCGTACCGGAACTTCTACGTGTGGCGCAGCGACACTCCCCCGGACACGTCCGCCGAGGTGGTGTTCCCTGGAGAGGAAACCTCGCTGTGGACCCAGGATGACGCCACCGGGGAGTGGTACCTGCACATGTTCGCCAAGCACCAGCCGGACCTGAATGTCACCAACCCCGCGGTGCGGAATCAGATCGCGAAGGCCATGGGCCTGTGGCTCGAACTTGGGCTGGACGGCTTCCGGCTGGACGCCGTGCCGTTCTTCCTGGAAACCCGCGGCCAGCCCAAGGAGGAGGCGGCCAACCTGGATCCCCACGGCTACCTCACCGCGCTGCGGAGTTTCGTCAGCCGCCGGAACGGGAGCGCGGTGCTGCTGGGCGAGGTGAACCTGCCGTACAAAGAGCAGCTGGAGTACTTCGGCGGCCCGGAAGGTAACGAACTGAATATGCAGTTCGACTTTATGACCATGCAGCACCTCTACCTGTCCCTGGCCCGGCAGGATGCCCGGCCACTGGCAGAAACGCTCACCAGCCGCCCGGCGCTCCATCCCGACAACCAGTGGGCCATGTTCGTGCGCAACCATGACGAACTCACCCTGGACAAGCTCAGCGACGGCGAACGCGGTGAGGTTTTCGCCGCCTTCGGCCCGGAGGAGGACATGCAGATCTACGGCCGCGGGCTGCGCCGGCGCCTCCCCCCGATGCTGGGCGGTGACCCGGAGCGCCTTCGGATGGTGTACTCACTGATGTTTTCCCTCCCCGGCACCCCGGTGCTGTTCTACGGCGAGGAGATCGGCATGGGCGAGGACCTCCAGCAAAAGAGCCGCGCCGCGGTGCGCACCCCCATGCAGTGGAGCGACGCGGACAACGGCGGTTTCTCCACGGCCAAAGCATCAGACCTGGTGGCACCGCTGGCCCGCGGGGAGTACGGCCCGGAACGGGTTAACGCCGCCGACGCAAAGCGCGACCCCGGCTCCCTGTTCAACTTCATGGCCACCCTGATCCTGCGCTACCGCGAATCCCCTGAGCTGGGCTGGGGCAAATTCGCCATCATCGACCAGCCGGAGCCCGCGGTTTTCGCACACACCTGCAGCTCCGACGGCGGCACCCTGGTCCTCCTGCATAACCTCGGCGAGGAACCGGTAAAAGTCACTGCCAAGGCCGGGCCGGAAGACGGGCCGGAGCAGGCATTCCAGGATGCCATCCTGCTGGACCTGTTCGACGGCGACAACGTGCCTCTGGAGCCCGACGGCGGCTTCACGGTTGAGCTGGGACGGTACGGTTACCGCTGGTTCCGGGTCCACCGGAAAGGCGACCGGCTGGCACCTTGAGTGCGCAGGCATCCGGCGGCGGGACGGCAGCGGGACGGCAGCGGCCGGGAAGTACCAAAGGCCGGTCATGGCGGTCAGCGGGCTGAGGACGCCGCCAACAGGCGGTCAGCTTCTGCCAGGATCCGCTCCCTCACGGGTGGGGGTACGGTTACAGTGCGCCGGCCGTCCTGCTCCTGGTCGCGGATGCCAACGGCCAGGGAACTCATCAACGCTGCATCCTCGGCAGTGGCGAGATCGCTGCCGATGAGCTGCACCAGCACCTTCAGGCCGGCCAGCCGTCGCTGCGGGTCGGCGTCATTCAGTGCGGAGTCAATGGCCCATTGCGCACGCTTCCACCACTGGTCGCGCCTGTCCGCGTGCGATCTTTGCCGGTACGTCAGGTAGGCCACCAACACGACGCCGAACGTAGCCAGCGGCGCTATTGCCGCCGCACCCAGCAAGGCGGTCCTGATCCCATCAACGATCTCCATGGCACCACCTTAGGGCCCGACTGTCCCGGCTTGCGGTTGGGAAACAGTACCGGCTTCAAGAACTAACCGGCGTCTAACCGTCAGGAAACCAAGCCGCAACATTGGCCGCCCACACTTGGTAATGCAGGCAAGAGCCGGCACCAGCTCCAGCCAGGAGGCCCCGCCATGTTGAAGGAAGCAGCAGCCCATGTAACCAGAGTCCGCGCGCTGGACCAGCTCCGCCGCGGCGACGAAATCGAAGCCCGCCTCTCGGTGGGACCTTCCTACGATGACGTAGTGATCCGCCGCGGCAGCGTGCAGGAGACAGCACCCGGAATCGGCGTGGTGTGGATCCTGGACCGGATCAGCGGCCTCCGCAAGGCTATCAACACCGACGAATGCAGCGTCTGGCGGATCGCTTGACGCACCTTTCGTCCACTGCCTGTGTGGAGCCTGCAGCTTCGGCACGGCGGGCGTAGTCAGGAAGGACTGCCCGCTGCCCGTGCGCAGGCTCCACGCGAACCGCGTTTCAGCCGCCAGCCACCGACTGGATGATCAGCACCTCCTGGCCCGGGGCCACCCGCGTCTCCAGGCCCTCCAGCCGCCGCACCTCGTCACCGTCCACGTAGATGTTCACGAAGCGCCGCAGGGCGCCGGTCTCGTCGCGGAGCCGCCTGGCGAGCACAGGGTAGCCGGCGGTGGCGGTGTCCAGGAGGTTTTCAACCGTTACAGGCCCTGCGGCGGGCGCAGTCAGTACGGACTGCCCGCCGGCCAGGGGCTGCAGCACGCTGGGAAGAACCACGGTAATCTCAGGCACCGGCAACCACGGCTGCCCGCACACACAGCACATCCGGCAGGTGGGCCACCACCTCGGCGAACGTCTCCCCCTCGTCCGCGCTGGCGTAGACCGTGCCGCCACGAGTGCCGAAATAGACACCGGCCGGCTCCGCGGTGTCCACCGAGGCAGCGTCCCGGAGAACGCTGTTGTATTCGCCTGTTGGCAGCCCGTTGCTGAGCCTCTTCCACGTCCCGCCGGCATCATCCGTGCGGTGCACTGCCAGTTCCCCGTTGGGCGGGATACGCTCGCCGTCGGCCTTGAGCGGGACAACCCAGGCGGTACCTTCCCGGCGGGGGTGGGTCAGCATTACGAATCCGAAGTCCGCCGGCAGGCCCTCCGCGATGGAGTTCCACGTCTCGGCGTTGTCATCCGTGCGATAGACACCGTGGTGGTTTTGGGCGTACAGGCGGCCGTCGACGGCGGCGTCCGCTGCTATCTTGTGCACGCACTGGCCGAACTCAGGGTTGGGGTCCGGCATGAAGTAGGCGGAGATTCCACGGTTCCGCGCCTCCCAGGAGGTGCCGCCGTCGACCGAGCGGTAAACGCCGCCTGTGCTCATGGCGATATGCACGGTTCCACGGACAGGGTGGACCACAATGGAGTGGGCGGCCGCACCGCCGTAGCCGGCACCCCATGCGTTCCGGTGGGGGTGGTCCCAGAGGCCGCGGTTCAGTTCAAAGTGTTCGCCGCCATCGGTGGACTTCCACACGGAGATTGGCTCGGCTCCCGCCCACACCACACCCGGACGGGACTCGGCATCCGGGTAAATCTGCCAGATCCGCTCCAGCGCCGCCCCGGTGTCCTCCGGGAACCTGATGGCGCCCTGCTCCGGTTCGGACCAACTGGTGCCCAGGTCATCGGAGTGGGCAACAGTTGGCCCCCAGTGCTCGTTCCGGACCCCGACCATGATGCGGGTGCGGCCCTCCCGGGTGTCGATCCCGACGCTGGGAATCTCGCTCATCAGGAAGTGCGGGCCGGTGAAAGACCATTGGCGCCTGTCCCCGCTGGTGGCCAACCAGAGGCCCTTTTTGGTCCCGATCGCCAGGACAAAACTCTCTGCGGTTGTCATGCCCACCATGGAACCACCGCCCCGGGCCGCCCGCAACGATTTTCTGGGGCTCCGAACGTCCTGGCGGCTGCTGGTTGTACTGAGTCAGGACGTTGGTTGGCGGGCGGACCCCAAGGCAGTCAGCCCGCCCTACAGCCTTCCGGGCGACGCTCTCTCAGTCCCTGCAGCCTTCCTGGCAACGCTCTCGCAGTTCCTGCAGCCTTCCGGGCGACGCTCTCTCAGTTCCTGCAGCCTTCCGGGCAACGCTCTCGCAGTTCCTTGCAGCGTCCCGGACATCGCTTCCTCAGTTGCGGCGGCGGGGCGGACCTTGTCGCCGGCCTTAGGTACGGCGCCGTGCTCGCCGGTGCTGGCCGGTGTGGTGTGGTGGTTAAAGCAGTGGGGCCCTGACGTCTTTTGTCAGGGCCCTACTGGTAATGGTTGTCCGGCGGTGACCTACTCTCCCACACCCTCCCGGGTGCAGTACCATCGGCGCTGTGGGTCTTAGCTTCCGGGTTCGGAATGGGACCGGGCGTTTC
>NZ_JBNHEW010000009.1:0-86000 GCF_059089645.1 Arthrobacter sp. K41
CGTCAGGGCCCCACTGCTTTAACCACCACACCACACCGGCCAGCACCGGCGAGCACGGCGCCGTACCTAAGGCCGGCGACAAGGTCCGCCCCGCCGCAACTAAGGAAGCGTCGCCCGGGACGCTGCAAGGAACTGCGAGAGGGTCGCCCGGAAGGCTGCAGGAACTGAGAGAGCGTCGCCCGGAAGGCTGCAGGAACTGCGAGAGCGTCGCCGGGAAGGCTGCAGAAAACACGCCGCGCTCCAGGCGGCCCGGCGGCACCTAGAGGCGGACACGAGGTGGGACCTCGGGAAGCCCCGCAGGGTCTGCGCTTGATGCCGGGAAAGCTTCAAAACCCTCAAGAATCTGGTGATTAACCTCAAAAAGTCGCGGAAACACGGGGAATTTGCGGACCAGGACGGCCCAAGCTGGTAAGTTTTCGAACAGTGGCTTGTACGCACGCCGCGTGCAGGCTCCAGAAAATCATGACCGTCCAGGAGGACATCAATGGCTAAGAACCGTAGTGAACTTGTTTCAGAGGTAGCAGGCAAGGCCGGCACCAGCCAGGCAGCCGTCAACTCCGTCCTCGACGCACTGTTCGAGGTTTTCGAGACTTCCGTTGCCGCCGGCGAGAAGATCACCATTCCGGGCTGGCTCGCCGTCGAGCGCACTGACCGCGCAGCACGCACGGGCCGCAACCCGCAGACCGGTGAGACCATCCAGATCGCCGCCGGCCACAGCGTCAAGCTGACCGCCGGCTCCAAGCTGAAGGCTGCGGTCTCCAACAAGAAGTAGAGCTTCTTCCTCCCGGGATCACACCGGGGTGGACCAGGGGCGGCAACCACCGGTTGCCGCCCCTTTTGGGCTTCTAAGCCGATTCGCGGCCCGGGCAAGGGTAGCGGACAATGGATAAGTGCCTTCTGCCGCAAAACCCCAAACCACAGCAACCCAGACAGCTCCCGATAGGGGAGCCTCTGGGCAAGCCGGCGGCGCCCTCGGCGTCTCAAAGGCGTGGCAGCTGGCAGGACTGGCGGCACTCTTCCTCGGACTTGTCGCGGCACTCGTCTTTTCCGGCGCGGCCGCTGCCCGTGAGGTCTCAGATCCAGGCGCCCTGGTCCGCTGGGGCCTGCCCGTCAGCAAGGCCGTCCACAACGCGGCGGTGGCTACGGCCATCGGCGGCCTCATCTTCGCCGTAGGCATCCTGCCCAGGAGCCTGGGGCTCCGCAGCCGGGAGCGTGCGGCAGACGCAGGAGACGCAGAGCATCCCGCCTTCACCCGCGCCCTTGCAGTTGCAGCCGTTGCCGGCGCCGTCTGGACCTTGTCCGCCATTGCCGTCCTGGTGCTTACCTATTCCGATGTAGCCGGCCAGGGCATTTCAGGCGACGCCGAATTCACCCAGGCGCTGGTCTACTTCATGACCGACATTGAGACGGGGCGGGCCTGGCTAGCCGTCACCATCATTGCCGCCGTGGTGACTACTGCCCTGTTCGGCGTCCGGTCCCTGGGCGGGCTGGCCCTGACCCTGATCCTGGCACTCATCGGTCTGGTGCCCACGGCCCTGATCGGGCACTCCTCGAGTTCCTCCGACCACGAAGGAGCCATCAACTCCCTTGGCCTTCACCTGGTGGGTGTCAGTACCTGGGTGGGCGGCATCATCATGCTGGCGCTCCTTTCCGGAATCCTGACCGGTCCCAAAGCAGGCGCTGCGGGCGACATTACCGAGGCGGCACTCAAAAGGTTCTCCTCGCTGGCCGGCTTCGCCTTCGTGCTGGTCTTCGCCTCCGGTGTCATCAATGCAAGTATCCGGATTACCAACTGGGGTGACCTCTTCGGTTCCTCTTACGGCCAGCTGATCCTGGCCAAGTCCGCCGCGACGCTGGTACTGGGTGGAGTGGGCCTTATGCACCGTCAGTGGGTGATTCCGCAGCTGAGCCGCAAGGGCTCCACCATGTCCTCGCGGAGGGTCCTCTGGCAGCTGGTCCTGGCTGAATTCCTGGTCATGGGGGCCACCTCCGGTGTGGCCGTGGCCCTGGGCCGATCTGCCCCTCCGCAGTCCACCACGTATGCACCCGACGCCTCACCCGCTTTCATCCTCACCGGCTACGAACTTCCGCCGGAGCTGACGCCTGTCCGCTGGCTCACCGAGTGGCGGCTGGACTGGCTGTGGATAGCAGTGGCGTTGTTCGGGCTGGTTTCCTACTTCATGGGCGTAGCCAGGATCAACGGCCGGGGCGACAAGTGGCAGTGGTTCCGTTCCGTGAACTGGGTGATTGGCCTGCTGGTGCTCACCTACATCACCTCGGGCCCGCCGTCGGTCTACGGCCGTGTCCTGTTCTCCGCGCACATGGTGGACCATATGGCACTCACCATGGTGGCCCCCATCTTCCTGGTCCTCGGCGCCCCCGTGACCCTCGCCCTGCGCGCCCTGCCTCCCCGCGGAGACGGTTCGCGCGGCCCCAGGGAATGGCTGCTGGTGTTCGTGCACTCCAAGTTCTCCCAGGTGGTCACGCACCCGCTTTTCGCGGCCGCCAACTTCGCCGGTTCAATCGTGCTGTTCTACTACTCCGACCTGTTCGGGTTCGCAATGCGTGAGCACGTGGGCCACGAACTGATGATCGTGCACTTCCTGCTCACCGGGTACATCTTCGTCCTGAGCATGATTGGCTCCGACCCGCTGCCGCGCCGGGCGCCGTACCCCATGCGGCTGCTGCTGCTCCTGGCCACCATGGGCTTCCACGCCTTCTTCGGCGTGGCCATTATGGGCGGAACCAACCTGCTGGCCGCCGACTATTTCGGCAACCTCGGCCGTGCCTGGGGGCAGTCGGCGCTGCTGGATCAGCAGACCGGCGGCGCCGTGGCTTGGGGCATCGGCGAAGTGCCCACCCTTCTGGTGGCCATCGGTGTGGCCATCATGTGGTCCCGGTCCGACCAGCGGGAGACCAAACGCGTGGACCGGGCGGCGGACAGGAATAACGACGCCGATCTCACCGCTTACAACGATATGTTTGCCAAATTGGCTGAACGCGACGCCAAGCTGGCTGAACGAAACAAGCTGGAAGGACGCTCATGAGCGAAACCGTACGCACCCACCTTCGGGTCCGGGCCTCCGAACTGGTGGGCCGTAACTGGTTGAACACCGGCGGCAAGTCGCTGGACCTCGAAGCCCTTCGCGGCAAAATCGTACTGCTGGACTTCTGGACCTTCTGCTGCATCAACTGCCTTCACGTCCTGGACGAGCTGCGGCCGCTGGAGGAACAGTACTCCGACGTCCTGGTCACGGTGGGTGTCCACTCGCCCAAATTCGAGCACGAGGCGGATCCCGTGGCGCTGGCCGCCGCCGTCGAACGTTACGAGATCCACCACCCCGTCCTGGACGATCCCGAGCTGGATACCTGGAAGGCCTACACGGCGCGGGCCTGGCCCACCCTGGTGGTCATCGACCCCGAGGGCTACATCGTTGCGCACCTCTCCGGTGAAGGCCACGCCGACGGACTCGCGGTCCTGATCCCCGAGCTCATTGCCGAACACGAGGCCAAGGGGACGCTGCACCGCGGCTCCGGCCCCTACGTGGCCCCTGAGCCCACCTCCGGCACGCTCCGCTTCCCCGGCAAGGCGCTCTTCCTGCCCGCCGGGCGCGGTTCGGCTGAGTCGCGGGAAACGTCCGACGGCGGTGCCGCGGCAGGCGCCGCAGTGCAGGGTTCCTGGCTGGTCACCGACACAGGCCATCACCGCCTGGTTGAACTGGGCACCGACTTCCACACCGTTCTGGGCACCTACGGCTCCGGCACCAAAGGCTTCGCTGACGGACCCGCCGCCGGCGACACTGCCACGGCCCAGTTCAACGAGCCCCAGGGCCTGGTCCTGTTGCCTGAAGACGTGGCCGCCAAGGCAGGTTACGACGTCGTAATTGCAGACTCCGTGAACCACAGGCTCCGCGGCCTTTCGCTCGAGGACGGGAAGGTGACCACCCTCGCCGGCAACGGCATCCAGCGCCTGCTCGAAACCGGCCCTGCCCGCGTGGACGAGGATGCCGCCGGATTCACCGGCCGGCTCAGCGAACACCCGCTGGAGGTCTCCCTGAGCTCGCCATGGGACCTGGTCTGGTCCAGCAAGCTTAACGCCGTGGTGATCGCCATGGCCGGAACGCACCAGATCTTCAGCTTCGACCCGCTGACCGGTGCCGTGGCCATCGCCGCCGGCAATGGCCTGGAAGGCCTGCTGGACGGCCCGGCCCACGAGGCCTGGTTCGCCCAGCCCTCCGGCCTGGCCGAGGACGCGGCCGGCAACATCTGGGTTGCCGACTCCGAGACGTCCGCCCTCCGCAAGCTCGTTATCGACGACGACGGCGCCATCACCGTGGAGTCCGCTGTCGGCAAGGGCCTGTTCGACTTCGGCTTCCGGGACGGTGCTGCCGTTGAAGCCCGGCTCCAGCATCCGCTCGGCGTCACGGTGCTGCCGGACGGTTCAGTGGCCATCGCCGATACCTATAACGGCGCCGTCCGCCGCTACGACCTCGCTGCGGGAACGGTCACCACGCTGGCGCGCGGACTGCTCGAGCCCTCGGACGTCATTGTGGACCACACGCAGTCGGCAGGTTCCGAGCCGCTGCTGGTGGTGGTGGAGGCAAACCAGCACCAGCTGGTGTACGTCCCCATCCCTAAGGAAGCCCAGCAGGTGGATGAGGGCGCGTCCCAGACCCATCGGCCCAAGAGCCCTGTTGCACCCGGCCCGCTGGAGCTGACGGTCCGTTTCACCGCCCCCACCGGGCAGAAGCTGGATGACCGCTGGGGCGATCCCACGCAACTGAAAATTTCTTCCACTCCGCCCGAGCTTCTGGTGTCCGGCGGAGGAACGTCCGTGGGGCTGCTCCGGACCCTTGAGCTGTCCGCAGACGTGCCCGAAGGCGTCCTGCACATCACCGCCCGTGCCGCGGCCTGTGACGGTCCGGAAACGGAGGACGGCGAGATCCCTGACCATGCAGCCTGCCACCTTTACCAGCAGGACTGGGGCATCCCTGTACTGCTGCAAAGCGACGGGGACACCGAGCTGGTGCTGGACCTGCGCGGCCTGGACTGACGCGCCGCCGTCGTAGAGAAAAAGATAGGCTGCCGCCAGTGACACACCCGTCACAGGCGGCAGCCTTATGACGTCCGGCACGTAGCGGCTGGCCGCTTCAGAGCCTGGCCTAGAAGCTGAGCAGCGGCGTGACCTTGATAGTGTCCCCGGCGACGTCCAGGCGGGTAGTGAAGCTGAAGTCCACTTCCTCATCCAGCGGGTACCAGGCGCCGGTAAACAGGTTCTGCTGGAGCGCCTCCACCTTGGCCTTGCCGTCAAGGGGCGCCACAACCCAGCGCCCGTCAAAGGGCTCGATGGCCACGTTGGGATATTCGGTCACGGTCCATTTGATGCTGCCGTCCTGGACCCGGTTGTTGCTGGCGTAGTAGAAGGGGCAGTCAGGCTGGAGCTTCTGCTCCTGGACGGCCTGGGCCGCGCAGCCGTCCAGGAATTCCCGAACCTTGGCCGCCACGTCCGTCTTCAGGCCGTCAGTGGCCTGCGTCAGCAGGTTCAGTGGCGCCACCGGGACGTCGCGGGCGGTGACCGTGGCACGGGTTGGGGGCGCAGAAAAGTATTCGCCGTTCACCGTGGCCTCGTATTCGCCGGGGTAGAAAACGGCGAAGGAGTTCCGGCCGTTGGGCATGTTGACGTCCACGCCGTTCACGGTGGCCTCGCTTGAGTTGACCACCGTGACATCAACGGTGGGCAGCCGGGACGGAACAAAGGCCCAGTTGTTGAAGAAGATCCAGTCGGTTCCAGTCTTCTGCAGCGCGAACTCCGTGCGCAGCCGGCTGCCGTCGATGGTGTATTCCATCGGCACCATCACCTGGCCGCCCGGGCGCTCCTCGGCGTCTCCGATGTTGACGTTCGTAAAGCGGGACGTGGCGGTCTGCAGGGCAGTGCCGTCGAGCATGGCAGCGTTGCTGGGCGGCACTGTTGCCCGGAGGAGTCCCAGCGCCTTGCCGCCGTCGCCGCTCTGCACCGCGTCCAGATACTCCCGGACCGGCTGCTGGGGGCTGGCCACGGTGTTGTTCACGAGGTTGACGGCAACGATGGCGGCGGCCACAGCAAGCATGAGGCCCAGCAGCCATCCGGCTGCTATCCTCACCAACGCTTGACTCATCTGCACGTTCCATACGTTACCTGCCCTGCGCCCGACGGCGGCAGTTGAGTCAGCGCACTGCGGCGCCTGGTCAGCGGCGGCGCCGGGACGACGTGCCGAACACGCCGCGGAGCAGTTCGCGGCCCAGCTGGGTTCCCATGGACCGGGCCATGCTCTTCAGCCCGCCGCCCAGGGCCCCGCCGAGGATGCCCCCGAGGTCACCCATCCCTCCATCCTCCGGCTCCTGGCGGGTGGTCCGCGGTGCTTCAATGCGGGTGCGCCTTTGCCCGGTGCGAGCGGGCCTGCTGCTTGGCCGGCCCAGAATTTCCTCTTCAATCCGCCGTGCCTCGGCGTCGACGTCGTAACCGCCGGGGGTTTCGCTGCCCGGGCCGCCATTACGCTCACCGCCACCGCCGGGAACAGGCGGTTGGCCCTCGGCGGCGGGGCCGGTGGCAGCGGTAGCTTTGCCCGACAGCTTCTCGTAGGCGGAGGGGTTGTCCACCGCTGTTCCATACTTGCCCAGCAGCGCTGATCCGGCCACGGTGCTGCGGACCAGGGCCTCCTCGCTTGGCCCCATCACGGATTCCGGGGCGCGCAGCCGGGTAAGGGCCACGGGCGTGGGTGCGCCGTTCTCGTTCATCACGGTGACCACCGCCTCACCGATTCCGGCCGACGTGAGCGTCTCTTCGAGGTTGTAGTCGCTCATGGGGAACGTGGATACAGTCGCTTTAAGCGCCTTCGCATCCTCCGGAGTGAACGCGCGGAGGGCATGCTGCACCCGGTTGGCGAGCTGGCCGAGGACTTCGGCCGGCACGTCTTTGGGGGTCTGGGTGACGAAGAAAATCCCGACGCCCTTGGAACGGATGAGCCGCACAGTGGTGGTGATGGCCTCAAGAAATGCCTTGGAAGCGTCGTTGAAGAGCAGATGCGCCTCGTCAAGGAAGAACACCAGTTTGGGTTTGTCCAGGTCGCCGGCCTCGGGCAGGTCCTCGAACAGGTCGGCCAGCAGCCACATCAGGAAGGTGGAAAACAGCATGGGCTTGGTCTGCAGGGCGGGCAGTTCCAGGCATGTCACCACTCCACGACCGTCCCGGGCAGTCCGCAGCAGCTCAGCGGTATCGAACTCCGGTTCACCGAAGAACCTCTCCAGCCCCTGGGCCTCGAGGCTCACCAGCTCGCGGAGGATCACGCCCGCGGTCGCCTTGGACAACCCGCCCAGCTCCGCGAGCTGGTCCTTGCCCTCGGCGGAAGTCAGGAATTGGATGACCGCGCGGAGATCCTTCAGGTCAATGAGCTCCAGGCCGTTTTTATCGGCAAAATAGAACACGAGCTGCAGGCTGGATTCCTGCGTGTCGTTCAGCTCCATGATCCGCGAGAGCAGGATGGGGCCAAACGACGTGACAGTGGCCCTGACCGGGACGCCGTTGCCTTCCCCGCCCAATGCCAGGAACTCGACGGGGAACGTCCTGCCCTGCCACGCCTGGCCGATGCCTTCGGTCCGGGCAAGGAGTTTTTCGCTTCCGGCGGCTGCAGTGGCCAGGCCGGAGAGATCGCCCTTGATATCAGCCAGGAAGACCGGAACACCGGCGGCGGAGAGCTGTTCGGCCATCATGTGCAGCGTGACGGTTTTGCCGGTGCCGGTGGCTCCTGCCACCAGGCCGTGCCGGTTCATCATTGCCAGCGGCAGGCGTACCTGCGCCTCCTTGTGGACTTCACCGTCCACGATCGCTGCCCCCAGTTCGATGGCGGGCCCGTCCAGCGTGTACCCCTTCTGAATGGTGGCAAGCTTCTCTGCTGTGGTTTTGTTGGCCATGCCGCTAGCTTAGCGGCGGCCACGCCCGGCACGTGGGGTGCGAAACGTCAGTTCGGCGGAAGCTTTGACAGCTCTTTGGTGAACGCCAGGAACTTCAGCGTCTCCGGGTCGGCGTCCAGGTCGAACTGGGGCTGGTAGCCGGTGGTGAGGTACAGGTGCTTTGCCTCCGGCTGGCGGGGACCGGTAGTGAGGTAGAGCCTGGTGTACCCGCGGCGGACGGCCAGGGTTTCCAGCTCGGCCATCACCAGTTTTGCCAGTCCGCGGCGGCGGTGGCCCGAGTGGGTCCAGATCCGTTTGAGCTCGGCGGTGTTGGCGTCGTAGCGGCGGAAGGCGCCGCCCGCGATGGATTCGCCGTTTTCCTGGACCACCAGGAGCGCACCGCCCGGTCCCTCGAATTCATCAGCCGGGTAGCGGTTCAGTTCCTCCGCCGCCGCGCTCCTGCCGAAAAGGTCCCCATAGCGGGTGTCGTATTCGACGGCGAGTTCGTCCAGCAGTGGCCGGACGCGCGGATCGTGCATGGGGAGATTGAGGACTGTCAGCACGGCCGCGTCCAGTGGCCGGCGGACAGCACCAAGGGGCTGGCGGTCAGCATCGGCTGGCTGGGAGGCAGCACCAAGGGGCTGGCGGACGAGGCCGGTTTCTGCGGTCACGGTTCAGTTCTTTCCGACGGCGGCTGGTTCTGTGGAGATCACGGCGGAGGTCCGTGCGGCGGTGCCACGGACGGCAGTGAGAATGTTCCGGGCCAAAGCATCATTTTCGCGGAACGGCGCGGCGTTGGTGCCGGGACGGGCAAAGGCACCCGCGCCCCACCCGGAGGTGCCGGGGCCCACACCGAAAAGCGTAGGCTGCGGCGTCCCCTCAGCGCTCACCAGTTCGTGCCGGCTGGAGATGAGCAGCTTGCCTGTGGAGTGGATCCCGTCGGCGGTCAGCAGCTGCTGTTCCGCGCCGAGGCCTGTCCGGTGCAAGGAACCGAGTACCGGGTTGAGTGAGCGGGCCACGGTGGGGGAGGGGAGGCGGGCTTCGATTAATGCCTTCGCCGCCACGAAGGTCCCGGACCGTGGAGAGCCGGCATGGAACAGGCCAGTGGATTCCTCCGCTTCCACTTGGAGGTCCGGGCCGAGGAACCGCAGGAGCCCGGCGCGGTGCAGTGCCAGCATCTGGCGGAGGCGGTTGGGCGGCGGTCCGGAATCCACGAAGCTGAAGAACCCGTGCCACCAGCCGTGGACCACCTGCTGGGAGCGGGCGTTGAGCCGTTCCGGCGGAACCACCCGCCCCACTTCCATGTACACGTGCAGCAATGCCAGGAAAAGGGCGAGGGTTTCCGGGTGGTCGGGGCTGTCCCGGAGGGCGAGATCATGCTCGATGTACTCCACCACCGCGTCCTGCACGTCCTGGTGCCCGGCGAAGCGGCGGCCGGTGAAGGGCCGGTCCAGCCGCTCGAGGTCGAGGTGGAGGGCGGAGTCAGGTATGGCTGCAGCCACAAGTTCTTCACGGGCGGGGCTGTACCAGTCCAGGTCCGAGTAGCGGGCCGCGAACTCTTCCCAGGCCATGGTGGCCAGGCCGGGGTTGCCGGTCAGCAGTTCCCGGTAGTAGCCGTAGCCGGCCTCCTTGGCGATCAGGGGCCACAGGTCCCGGCGGAAATCGAGCTCCCCTCGCCGTTCCAGCAGGGCAGCCACCGCCGCAGCGGTCAGGAAGAGCAGCGGCCCGGGCGGGTCCCCCCGGAGCGTTGCGGAAATTTTGGAGTGGTACGGCACTCCCCGCCGCGAACCTGCCCACAGCTTCGGTTCCCTGCCCGACGCACGGTACTGCAGACCGCCGTCGGGAGTTTCAACGAACCGTCCACCGCGGCCCTCCATCAGAAGGACCAGGAGGTCGACGAAGGCAAGGCCCATGCCGGAAACGATGACGTCCTGCCCCGGAGCGATGGGGGAATAGTCGACGTCGGTGGTGTAACTGGGTGCCGCATGAAAGCCGCCGTGCCGCCGGGCGAAGTCGGCCCAGGCCTCGGAGGCGGCATCGGGACGGGAATCGGTGTGGCCCAGCGCGGTGACCACTATGTCGGCCTGCAGCGTCCGGCCATTCGCCAGTTCGACGAGGTGCTTGCCCGTGGCCACGGTGCCGGGGGCGGGATCGGCGGGGGAAGCTTTGTAGCCTATTCGCCTGACCGCTACAGCCGTGGTCCGGTGGACTGTGACGTCCCGGCCGAGGGACCTGGCTGCGCGGCGGAAGAACCACTCCAGGTACTGGCTTTGCAGCTGGCGGGTGGGGAACGAGGCGCCGGTGAGGGACCGGAGCTGCTCCCGCAGGGTCTGCGGAAAGTCCGGAACATCGGTGATGGACCCGTCCACCACGCCCGCCGCCCATTCGGCCAGGCTTGGTCCTGGGCCGGCCGGCCCTTCGCAGGCTACGGACGCGTCCGTGAACATGGTGATATCCGCCGCGGTGGAATTCAGCAGGAGGCCCGGATGCTGGTCGTAGCGCCAGATACGGCCGGAACCGGGCACATGCGGCTCCACGACGTGTATCTCCATCGCGTCACTGAAGAGCTCCGGACGGTTTGCGGCCAACCGTTCAAGGACGCCGGCCGTGCGGGGTCCGCCGCCCACGAAGACGACGGCCGGGATGTGCGCTGGCATGGGTGCTCCTGTGGCGGCAGTAGGGGTGGCTGGAGTGCCATGCTAGGCAGCGTTTCCGACGGCGGTCGAGCAGCCGGTCACGCCCGTTAACTGCGCGTCACATCCCGTCAAAAGAGGCAAAAAACCGACGCATGACGCTGTGCGAACTCCGGTGAAGTTATGCAACCTGCCGCCTTGCTGCCTGCTTCGGGCCAGACCTAGATTTGCAGCCAGCAACCGGGGCAACCAGCTCCGGCCCAACCATGGAAGCGGGGTGGCGCATGAGTTCAGCAGCAACGAAGGTGGCGCAGTCAGCACAGCCGGCAGAGTCAGCACAGCAGGCTGCCGGGCCGGCGCCGGATGCCATTGCTGCAGCGCCGGCTGCTTCCGGGGCGGGCGGGGTCCCGCCGGAAGCCGGGGCGCCCCGGGTGGCCACCGACTATTCGGCGTACCGGGTGGTGGCCGCCAAGCATCCGTGGCGCTGGGTGGGCACCGCCGTGGTGGCCCTGGGTGTCCTCGCGGTGGCCTGGTCCCTTGCCACCAACCCCCGCTGGGAGTGGGGTGTAGTAGCGCAGTGGTTCACCGCCCAGTCCGTCATCAGCGGGCTGATCGAGACACTGAAGCTGACCGCGATCTCCGGCGTCCTCGGCTTCGTGCTGGGCTTCATCCTGGCGCTGATGCGGCTGTCCGCCTCGCCGCTGCTGGTCTCCGTGTCCTGGACGTTCTCATGGATCTTCCGGTCCACCCCGCTTCTGGTCCAGATGCTGCTCTGGTACAACCTGGGCTACCTGTACGAAAAGATCAGCCTGGGCATCCCCTTCACCGACGTCCGGTTCTTTGAGGTGCAGACCACCACGCTGATCAGCCAGTTCGCGGCAGCAGTGCTGGGTTTGACCCTGAACCAGGCAGCGTACTCCGCCGAAATCATCCGCGGCGGCATCCTCTCCGTGGACCAGGGCCAGCTGGAAGCCGCTGCCGCCCTGGGCATCCCGGCCTGGCGAAGGTCCACGCGCATTGTCCTGCCCCAGGCCATGCGGGCTATCCTGCCTACCGCATTCAACGAGATCATCGGCCTGGTCAAGGGCACCTCCATCGTGTACGTCCTGGCCTACTCCGAGCTGTTCTACACCGTGCAGGTTATTTACAACCGCACCCAGCAGGTCCTCCCGCTGCTGTTGGTGGCAACCCTCTGGTACGTGGTGATCACGTCCGTGCTCAGCGTTTTCCAGTACTACATCGAACGGCACTACTCCAAGGGCGCTGTGCGCAACCTGCCGCTGACGCCCCTGCAGAAGGCCCGCAAATTCTTCGCCACCCACGCCGTGGCGAACAACCGGGCAAGGAGCCTTTGATGACCACCGCTGCAACCGCCGACGCCACCCGAGGCCTGGTGGAAATCACCCAAGTCCGTAAATCCTTTGGTGCCACCGAGGTCCTCAAGGGCGTCAGCCTCACCGTTGAGCCCGGCGGTGTCGCCGTGATCGTGGGTCCTTCCGGATCGGGCAAGTCCACACTGTTGCGCACCATCAACCACCTGGAAAAGGTGGACGGCGGCTTCATCTCCATCGACGGCAGGCTGGTGGGCTACGAAATCCGAGGGCAGCGGCTGCTTGAGCTGCGCGAGAAGGAGATCCTGAAACAGCGCACCGAAATTGGCATGGTGTTCCAAAACTTCAACCTGTTCCCGCACCTCACCGCACTCGAAAACGTGGCCGAAGCACCCGTCGTGGCGCAAGGACGTACAAAGGAAGAGGCGCAGCGGCGCGGTCTGGAACTGCTGGACCGGGTGGGGCTCAAGGACCGCGCCGGCGCCTACCCCCGCCAGCTCTCCGGCGGCCAGCAGCAGCGGGTGGCCATCGCCCGGGCCCTTGCCCTGGACCCCAAAATCCTGCTGTTTGACGAACCCACCTCCGCTCTGGACCCGGAGCTGGTCAACGAAGTGCTGGATGTCATCCGTGAACTCGCGAAATCCGGCACCACCCTGATCATCGTCACGCACGAAATGGGCTTTGCCCGCGACGTAGCGGACACCGTGGTGTTCATGGACGAGGGGCAGATCGTGGAACAGGGCAGCCCGGAACAAATTTTCACCAACCCGCAGGAACCGCGCACCCGCAGCTTCTTCTCCAAAGTGCTCGAACCGGCTTTCAACATCTAAAGGACTTCCCCATGTCACTTGCCACACACCCTTCCCGCCGCTTCGGCCGTGCCGGCACCCTGGCCGCACTGCCCGCCGTCGTACTTCTTGGAACTGCTGCGCTCGCCGGGTGCGCTGATCCCGGCGCATCAGCCGCAGGTTCCGCCGGCGGCGAGGCCGAAACGACGACGGCCCGCAACGGCGTGGTCTACAACACCGCTCCTGACCAACAGCGCATCCGCGCAGAGAAGGACGCGGCGCTCGCCGCCAAAGTTCCCGAACTGATCGGCAAGGACGGCAAGCTGACCATCGCCACCACTGCCGGGTCCATCCCGCTGTCCTTCCATGCAACGGATGACAAGACTCCGATCGGTTCCGAGCTGGACATCGCGCAGCTCGTGGCGGACAAGCTGGGCCTGGAACTCGATGTCCAGGTCACGTCCTGGGAAAACTGGCCGCTGAAGACGCAGTCCGGCGACTTCGAGGCCGTGTTCTCCAATGTGGGCGTCAACAAGGACCGGGTGAAGCTGTTCGATTTCGCCTCCTACCGTGCCGCCTTCATGGGCTTTGAAGCGAAAAAGTCAGCCACCTATGACATCAAGGGGGCGGACGACATCTCCGGACTGAAGGTATCGGTGGGGTCCGGAACGAACCAGGAGAAGATCCTGCTTGCCTGGAACAAGGAGCTTGAAGGCAATGGCAAGCCTCCGGCCACCTTGCAGTACTACTCCTCGGACGCCGACACCATCCTGGCGCTGTCCTCCGGACGCACCGATCTGAACATCGCGCCCTACCCGTCCACCGTGTACCGGGAAAACACCCGGGATGACCTGAAGGTGGTGGGCAAAGTCAACGCCGGCTGGCCGTCCGAAACCCTCGTGGCTGCCACCACGCTCAGGGGCAACGGCCTGGCGCCGGTGGTCACCGAGGCCCTGAACTCCGCGATCGAGGATGGGTCCTATGGCAAAGTGCTCGAGCGCTGGGGCCTTTCCGAAGAAGCGCTCCCCGAGTCCAAAACCATCAACGAAGAAAACTTTTCGGCCAGCCAGACAGGACAAGGCAAATGACCACTTCCGCCGGCACCCTTGAGTCCTTCACCACTGACTGGGCGGAGTGGCACGCCGCCCATGAACGCCACCGCGCCCACCCCCATGGCTTCCTCGCCGTCACCCACCTGCACTGGCTGGGCTCCGAGCCTGCCGACCTGGACGGTGTACCCGGAACCTGGAGCGCCGCCAACGACGTTGTTACGGTGGTCCTGGAGCCCGGCCAGCTCCTGGAACTGGAACGGCAACCCCTGCCGGCAGGGGAAACGGTCATTGGCCCCATCGCCGAGCGCGGCGGCCTGAACCTCACGTCCGGGGACTCTGTCATCGAGCTGGCCAAGCGCGGCGGTGAGTACATTGTGCGCCCCAGGAACCCGGAGAACGCTTTGCTGCGCGGGTACCAGGGCACACCCGTGTACACGCCCAACCCGGACTTCGCGGTCCCCGGGACGTTCGTTCCCTTCGAGGCTCCCCGCCCCACCACGGTGGGTGCCGCCGTCGAAGGCATCCAGCACGTTTACGAGGCGCCCGGCGAGATCCGCTTCAAGCTGGCAGGCCAGGAGCTGACACTGACGGCCTTCAACGGACACACGCCCGGTTCGCTCCTGGTGCTGTTCACTGACCAGACCTCCGGCAGGACCACCTATGCCGCCAACCGTTCACTGTCGGTGGTCCCTGCGGCAGATGGGTCAGTAGAGCTGGACTTCAACCGGGCTGTCAACCTGCCCTGCGCCTACACCGACCTCGCTACCTGCCCACTCCCGCCTGCCGAAAACCGGCTGCCGGTGGCCATCGAAGCCGGCGAAAAGACCCCCTACGAACGTCAGGACCAGCAGTGAGCACAACAGAAGGAAACGCCACCCACGTGGGACGCGCCGGGTTCCTGGCGATCGAGCTGGACAGCGCCGGCTGGAACGGCGGGGATATCGCGAGCCTCGCCGAGGCGGTGCTGGCCGCAGAATCGGCAGGCTTCCACGTGGCCACGTTCGCCGACGAACCGGCGCCGGGCCGCACCAACGCCCTGCAACGCGCCGCCTACGCCGGGCCCGTCACCCGGACCATCGCCCTGGTTCCCGAGGTGGACACCGTCTACACCGAGCCGTTCCACGTCTCCACCCAGCTCGCCACCCTTGACTACGTCTCCGGCGGACGTGCCGGGTGGATCGCCACCGCTGCCGAATCACCGGAAGCGGCCGCCGCCGTTGGACGCAGCAACGTCAGCGGTGCCGCCCTTGCCCAGGAAGCCGCCGCGTCAATTGAGGTGTCCCGCCGTTTGTGGGACTCCTGGGAAGACGACGCCGTCATCCGCGATGTTGAGACCGGCCGCTACATCGACGTGGACAAACTCCACTACGCAGATTATGAAACGCCGGCGGAGTTTGCCGGCCGTGCCTACTCGGTCAAGGGCCCGTCCATCATTCCCAGGCCGCTCCAGGGCCAGCTGCCGGTGCTCGCTGCGGCGTCGCTCGTAGGCGGGGGGCAGGTCTCGGCGGACTCCGTTGACGCCGTGCTGGTCACAGCGCCGACACCCGAACTGCTCACCGCAGAAATCCGGGACCTCCGAAGCCGGCTGGGAGCATCGGTGGCAGTGATTGCCGGGCTCGACGTCGTCCTCGAGTCCCGGGGGCAGGCAGCTGCCGGGCGCGCGCCGGTCAGTAACAGCGGCCGCGCACGCTTCGCCGGCACTGCCGCCGGCCTGACGGACCTTCTTGAGCAGCTTCTTAAGGAGGCCGACGGCGTCCGCCTCCACCCGGCGTCGCTCGCCATCGAACTGGACGAGCTTTCACGGCTGGTTCTGCCGGAACTAAGGCGCCGCGGGGCGCTGCGGCCCCCGGTTCAGGACGGCACCTTCCGCGACCTGCTGGGATTAGCGCGCCCGGACAGCCGTTTTGCAAAATCGTCCGCGGCCGCTGCCGCCGGGAACTAAGGGGAAGACCATGACACAGCACAGCAGTGCTAAATCCAAAACATTTACGCCGTCCGGCAGGATCCAGTTCGGCGTCTTCTTCCAGGGCGTCAATTCCGGCACCGTCTGGAAGGCGCCGGAATCCGGCTCGCAGACCGACTTCGAATCGTTCCGCCGGATTGCGCAAACAGCCGAGCGCGGACTGTTTGCTGCGTTCTTCCTGGGGGAGGGGCTCCGCCTGCGCGAACACCTGGGCCGGCCGCACGCCCTGGATGTTGTGGGCCGGCCGGATGCCCAGACCATGCTTGCCGCCCTGGCATCGGTCACCAGGAACATCGGCCTGGTGGCCACCCAGAACACCACGTACAACGATCCAGCGGACCTGGCGCACCGGCTCTCATCCCTGGACCTGATCTCCGGTGGCCGGGCCGCCTGGAACATCGTGACCACGGACAACGCCTGGACCGGTGCCAACTTCCGGCGCGGGGGCTACCTAAACCATTCCGACCGGTACAAACACGCGGAAGCATTCGTGGAGACGGCCAAACGGATCTGGGATTCGTGGGAAACCGCACAGGGGCCCGCCCGCCGGGTCCTTCACGAAGGCCCGCACTACACCGTGGATGTGACACCCCGGCTGCCGCGAAGCGCACAGTACCGGCCCGTGCTGTTCCAGGCCGGTGATTCGCCGGAAGGCCGCGATTTCGCTGCCCGCCAGGCGGACGTCATCTTTTCGGCCCATCCGAAGTTCGAAGCCGCGGTCGAGTTCCGCAAGGACCTCGTGGCGCGTTCACTGAAGGCGGGCCGCGGTGCCAACGCCGTGCAGATTATGCCGGCCAGTGAATTCATCCTGGCACCCACGGCTGAAGAGGCTTTGGAGAAGAAGGAATGGGTGCGCAGCCTGCAGATCGGCCCTCAGCAGGCAGTGGCCTACCTGGAACAGTTCTGGGGCCGCGAGCTGTCCGAATATGATCCTGACGGGCCGCTTCCGGAGATCGATCCGGTGGTGGAGGAAACCTCCGAAACCCGCGGCAGCGGTTTCCACGGTGCCAAGGCCCGCCAGCTGGCGGACCAGTGGCGGGCAGAGGCTAAGGACAAGGGCCTCTCCATCCGGCAGTTCGTCACGTCCAGGACGGCGCGGGTCGACGCCACCTTCACGGGTTCGTACTCCGCGGTGGCGGACCAGTTGGCCGAGTACGCGCGGGTGGGCGCGGTGGACGGCTTCAACATTTCGCCGTGGCTGATTCCCACCGGCCTCGACGACGTCGTGAACCACCTGGTGCCGGAACTGCAGGCACGCGGCGTCTACCCCACGGAGTACAAAGGCAGCACCCTGCGGGAGAACCTGGGGCTCGAGGCCCCGGTCCGTTCGGCCACTCAAAATGCTGCCGCGGTGGGCGTCTGATGCACCCGGCTGGTTTTATGGGAAGGGCCGGCGAAGACGCTGGGGAGAGCGCCGTCGTCGACCCTTCGCCGGGGAGTATCAGGTTGCAGCTGACGGTTTGGGAACAGCGGCTCTAGGATACTTAGGCCTCCGCCGCATGAGTTCAGGCGGAGCCTCCTGGCGGGGCGAAGGCGACCCCTGCTCCGCGCGGCACAGCCTTCAGGCTCACATCGGAAATACCGTGGTCCCGCCGGCCCCGGCCTCCAACTGGTCTTGCCCGCCGTCGGCAGGAGTCCATCCCAGGGCGGGACCCAATTTGCCGGCGATGTCGGTGAGGATCTGGACGTAATCTTCCTGGTCAAAGCTAAAGGGCAGTGCGAATGCCACCTCGTCGACTTCCTGGAACCCGGCGTGCGCGTACAGTTGCTCGGCAATTTCTTCGCTGGTGCCGATGAGGTCCGGTGCAAACAGCATGCCTTTTGGCCCCTGCGGTGTCCGGGTGCGGGGAGTGCGTTCATCGACGTACCTCTGGTACTTTGCCCGCTGGCCGGCTGATGCCGAATCGGTGGGGATCACCACCAGGCCCTGCGACACACGGGCCGGTCCATGGGCTTGCGCAGACGCTGCGGCCTCCCGGTAGGCACGGATCTGCAATTGCTGAATGTTGGCAAAGTCCGGTTCCTGGTCCGGTTCGGGGAAGATCACGCTGCTGGAGAGCAGGTTAAAGCCGTTTGCCCCCGCCCAGACGGCCGACTTCCTGCTGCCCGCCCCATACCAAAGCCGGTCCCGGAGTCCGGGAGAGTGGGGCTCGACGCGGTTGGAAAATTCCTCCACCACGCCCTGCCGGCCGGAAAAATCCCGCACGGGCTGCCCTGCCACCAAGCGTGCAAGCCGCTCCACGCGCGAGTAGCTGAAGTCCTCCAGCTCCGAGGAATGCGGGTACAACTCGTGCTTCACGGTGGCGTAGTGCATCGGTTCACCTACACTCAGCCCCGGATTGATTCGTCCCCCGGAAAGCAGATCCACGGTGGCCAGATCCTCGGCAAGCCGCAATGGGTTTTCCCAGCCCAGCGGCGTAACAGCGGTTCCAAGCTCAATGCGGGAAGTGCGCTGGCTGGCGGCTGCCATCACCGCAATCGGGGAGGAAATTCCGAACTGCAGGTGGCGGTGGCGCAGCCAGGCGCTGTCGAATCCAAGCCGCTCACCCAGTTCGATAATCTCCAGCGTGGACTGGTGGCCGGGTGCGGGATCAGCCGGATCGAACAGGCCAATCGTGAGGAATCCAAGCTTGCGCAGGGGACGTGTGGGCTGGGGCATGGGACTCCTTCAGCGTTGGGGTGTGGCTGCTTCCCAGAATAGGCGCCCGGACCTGCCGGTCCTCCTGACGAATGGCGGGAAAGCAAAAGTGAAGAGTCCCCGCCTCGCTGAAGCAAGGCGGGGACTCACTCATCGGCAGGGTGTTACGTCTTGGGCAGCCCTGCCGGGTTCAGTTCGGACTTCTGGATGGCTTCCGAAGACAATCCCCAGCGCTCCAGGATCCTGGCGTAGGTGCCGTTCTCAATCAACTCGTTCAGGGCAGTCTGGGCAGCGACAGCCAGGCCGTTGTCCTTTTTGGTGGTGAAGGCAATCTCGGCCGTCAACGGCCAGCCGCCGTTGAGCGTGCCCACCTGCTTGCTCTTGCCGTCCTGGGCGGCCTTGTAGGCAGCACCGGCGTTGGGGCCGAACGTGAGGTCTGCGCGGCCGGACTGAAGGGCCAGCGTGGAGGCGGAGTCGTCGTCGTAATACTGGAACTCCACCGGCTTCAGGCCGTTCTTTTTGTTCTCCTCGTCCCAGCGCACCAGGATGGCTTCCTGGTTGGTGCCGGAGCCCACGATGATGCGCTTGCCGGCCACGTCCTTGGCTTCCTTGATCTCGCCGATGTCCGAATCGCTCTTGGCGTAGAAGCCCAGAAGATCGTTGCGGTAGGTGGCGAAGTCGAACTTCTCTTTACGGGCTTCGGTGACGGTCACGTTGGAGAGCACGGCCTCGTACTTGCCGGATTCGACGCCCAGCGGCCAGTCGGCCCACGCCACCGGAAGGGCCTCGACCTCCAGCCCCAGTGTCTCGCCCACTGCGTAGGCGATGTCCACTTCACTGCCGATGAGCGTTTTGTTGTCAGTGGCAAAAAGGCTCAACGGTGCCGTGCCGCCGGTGCTCACCACAGTGAGCTTGCCGTCGGCCTTGATGGCCTCGGGGACCAGCGCGGCGGCAGCGGGGTCAACCTCCACCTTGAAACGGTCCTGCTCGGGGGACAGGTTGAAAGACTTCCCCGCCGCCGTGGCGGAGGACGACGACGGTGCTGTCGCCGCCGTCGCGCCGGGATCTGCGCAGGCAGCGAGCCCCAGCAACGCGGTGATGGTGACGGCTGCAACGGTAGCGGGTTTCGCCTTTTTGATGGCCATTTTTCCTCCTTGGAGGTACGTGGTGGATGCAACGGACTGTGCTTGTTGCAGCCACTATCCGGCAGCCCGCGCAGGGGAATCAAAGGGCTTCGCAACCCGGAGATACAGGAAGTAACGGCCGTTCACCGGAGGACTGCGGCGGTCATATTCGGGGCTGCGTCTGCACCAAAACCAAGTGGTGCCAAATGATGTGCGCAGCAAAGAAGTGGCCCGGTCATCAGACCGGGCCACTTTGCTGTTTCAGCACCCTGGGATCAGCCCAGCGCGTTGATGACTTCCTTGGCCACGTCCTCGCTGGACTGCGGGTTCTGGCCGGTGACGAGGTTTCCGTCGCGGACTACGTTGGACGTCCAGGCTGCAGCGTTCTCGATAACCGCGCCCTTCTCCTTCAGAGCATCCTCCACCATCCACGGGGTGTTTTCGCCCGTGCCGCCGCCCAGTTCCTCCTCGTTGCTGAACACCGTGAGGCGACGCCCTGCGAAAACGAACGCGCCGTCGTCGTCCATGGCGCTCAGCAGTCCGGCGGGGCCGTGGCAGAAGGGCGCGATGATCTTGCCGTCCTTATCGGCCGCGGCCAGGAGCCTGCCGAGGTCCGCGTCCTTGTACAGGTCTGCCATGGGACCGTGGCCGCCGGGCATCACGACGGAGTCGTAGGGGGAAAGGTCGACGTCGGCCAGCACCAGCGGGTGCCCGAGCTCGGCATCGATGGACGCGAGGTAGTCCCGGAAGCCCTTCGCCCTGTCCTCGCCGCCCGCAGATTCGGCAGCCAGGCTCACCTGGTCAACGGTGGGCCGGGCACCACCGGGGGTTGCCAGGTGGACGGTATGTCCTGCATCAATCAACGTTTGGTGCGCAACCACCAGCTCCTCGGCCCAGTAGCCGGTAGGGTGCTCGCTGCCGTCCTTCATGGTGAGCGAGTCTGCTGCTGAAACAACCATCAAAATGTTGGCCACGGTGTTGCTCCTCTTTTGTGCGGGCTGATCACTAAGGTCGGCAACCTCGTAAGTGTGCTGAGTATTCCGTCACAGCCGAAATAAGACGGCCACCGCAGTGGTTATGCACGAAGTGCCCGCCCTGACCTGGCCGGCAAACTTCACGCAACGCTCTGAAAGGCCGGCACTCACCGTGACTCTTCCCCTCTCCATCCTTGACCTGGCAACCATCGGCAAAGGCCAGACGGCGGCGGAGAGTTTCGCGGGCAGCGTGGCCATGGCGCAAAGCGCCGAAAAGCTGGGATACCGGCGCGTCTGGTACGCCGAGCACCACAACATGTCCTCCATCGCCTCCTCCGCCACGAGCGTGCTGATCGCCCACGTCGCGGCGCACACGGAAAGCATCCGGCTTGGCGCCGGCGGCGTGATGCTGCCCAACCACTCCCCCCTGACCATCGCCGAGCAGTTCGGCACCCTGGAAACCCTGCACCCGGGCAGGATCGACCTTGGCCTCGGCCGCGCCCCCGGCAGCGACCAGAACACCATGCGCGCCCTGCGCCGGGACCCTATGTCGGCGGACAGCTTCCCCCAGGACGTGCTGGAACTCCAGGGGTACCTCACCGGACCCACCCGCATCCAAGGCGTCGAAGCCACCCCGGGCAAGGGCACAAACGTTCCGCTGTACATCCTGGGCTCCTCGCTGTTCGGCGCGCGCCTGGCCGCCCAGCTTGGCCTGCCGTACGCGTTTGCCTCCCATTTCGCCCCGAACGCGCTGCAGGATGCCGTGGCCATCTACCGCAGCGAATTCAAGCCTTCAGCCCAGCTGGATGCACCGCACGTCATCGCCGGCGTCAACGTAATTGCCGCCGATTCCGCCTCCGAGGCGCAGGCCATGTTGCGCGCCACCATGCGCGCGCGGGTTTCCCTGTTCTTCGGCGGCGGCCGCGAGTTCACCGACGACGAAGCTGACATGATCCTCGACTCCCCGCAGGGCCAGCACCTCTCGCAGATGATGACCTACTCAGCTGTGGGCACGCCCGACGTGGTGATGGATTACCTGGAAGGCTTTGGCAGGCACGCCGACGCCGACGAGCTCATCGTGGCGCACCAAAGCATGGGCACGGAGACCCGGCTGCGCTCGGTCGAGCTCCTGGCCGAAGCCGCCGGCCTGGCGAGGGTCTGACATGGCACCCGCCGCCGACGGCGTAGGGTTCCGCTCCAAACGCGGTCCCATTCTCATCGCCCTGATGCTGTCCACCGGACTGGTGGCCATCGACTCCACGATCGTGGCCACCGCGGTACCCTCAATCGTCCGTGACATCGGCGGATTCGAATCGTTCCCGTGGCTTTTCTCGGCATACCTGCTGGCCCAGGCAGTCTCCGTCCCCATTTACGGCAAGCTCTCGGACATAGTGGGGCGCAAGCCCATCATCTTGGCCGGAATCGGGCTCTTCCTGCTCGGCTCCATCCTCTGCGGAATCGCCTGGAGCATGCCCGCCCTGATCGCCTTCCGGGCGCTCCAGGGACTCGGTGCCGGAGCCGTGCTGCCGGTGTCCATCACCATCGCCGGGGACATCTACTCGGTCGAGGAACGGGCCAAGGTCCAGGGTTACCTGGCCAGTGTGTGGGCAGTTTCCTCAGTGGTAGGGCCCAGCCTCGGCGGCGTCTTCTCTTCCCTGGGGATCTGGCGAGGAATCTTCCTGGTCAACGTTCCGCTGTGCCTGCTGGCAGGGTGGATGCTGCTCCGGACCCTGCACGAGAACGTCGAACGTGCCAGGCACAAAGTGGATTACGCCGGCGCCGGCCTGTTGGCCGTGTCGCTTGGCCTGTTGATCCTTGGGGCACTTGAGAGCGGGCAGGGGTGGGATTGGACTTCCCCCATCAGCATCGGCATCTTTGCGGTAGGCGGAGTGCTGCTGGTCCTCTTTGTCCTGGTGGAGCGGCGTGCAGCCGAGCCGGTCCTGCCGTCCTGGGTGGTGTCGCGGCGCCTGCTGGGCACGACAGCGCTGGTGTCCTTCGGCGTCGGGGCGGTCATGATCGGACTGACCTCGTACGTGCCCACGTTCCTCGAAGGGGCACTGTCCTCCTCGCCCCTGATCGCCGGCCTGGCGCTCGCAGCGCTCACCCTCGGCTGGCCCATCAGCGCCTCGCAAGCCGGGCGTTTCTACCTCCGGCTTGGCTTCAAGCCCACTGCCTTGATCGGAATCGCCATCACCGTGCTGGGACTCCTGGTCCTGGCACTCACGGCTTCCACCCCCAACGTGGTGCTGGTCGCCGTCAGCTGCTTCATCGTCGGACTCGGCCTCGGGCTGGTCGCCACTCCCACCCTCATTTCCGCCCAATCCAGTGTGGAATGGAATGAACGGGGCGTGGTGACCAGCACCAACATGTTCGCCCGGTCCATCGGCAGCGCCCTCGGCGTGGCCGTGTTTGGTGCCATCGCGAATTCGGCCTACGCCAATACGGCAGGCGGTTCTGGTGACGCGCCTGCCGTCGTCGCCGCCTCAGGAGCCGTCTTCCTGGCCGCGCTGGCAGCGGGGATCCTGACCGTGGCGGCAGTGCTGGCAATGCCCGCGGTAAAGGCAGGCGAAGCCGGCCGGGCCGACACCGGATCCGTTGCCAGCGAGGCGGAGGGCAGCCCCCGGCGCTGAGGGCCGGCGTGAGGCTACCGGGAGGCGCGAAAAATCTCCGGGGCCGGCCGGGTGCCGGTGGCGAGGTCTGCAAGCATGCGGCCGACAACGGGAGTGAACTTGAACCCGTGCCCGGAGAACCCGGCGCCGATCACCAGGGGGCCGATCCGGTCCAGGATGAAGTCCTCGTCCGGAGTGGTGGTGTAGGTGCAGCTGATCGCCTCGAATGAGTCCGCGTCCACTCCGGGCAGCCACGTCCGGGCATAGTCCTGCAGGGCGGCGAGCTGGGCGGGCTCCGGCTGGAAAGAGCGCCGGTCAGGGTTCACCACCGGCCCAACGCCGTGCCAGCCGGCCTTGATGCCCTCGCCCGGCGTCTGCATTCCGTACACCGGCGAGTACCAGTTCCTGTATTGCGCACCAGTGCCGGGTGTGTGGTTGAAACCGGGCCAGACGGCCCCTTCGTCCAGCACCCGGAAGTGGGCCGGCTGCTCCTGTGTGACCCGCAGCTTCGGAATCCGCAGCCCCGCGCTTCCACGGGCGCCGGCCAGGAGCTTGTCGGTCCAGCCGCCGGCAGTAAGAACAACCTGGGCGGCGGTGGCCGCCTCGGTTCCGGACGGAGACTCGAAGACCAGACGGACGGCGTCGTCCATGATCTTCAGTTCCACCACTTTGGTGTGGTGGCGGATTTGGGCGCCCCGGGCTGCGGCGAGCCGCTGGAAGGCCGGCAGAGCAGCCTCCGGGTTGAGCTGGCCGCCGTCGGGCATATGGAGTGCCTGCCCGTCGAAGCGGATGCCGCGCCAGCGCTCGCCTGCTTCCTCCGGGGACAGGAACTCGGCCCGGATGCCCGCCTGATTCAATGCTTCGGCAACTTCCGGCAGCCGCGGGTCCGGGCCGTGGTTGACTATTCCCGTCCTGGCCAGCAGCTGTTGTCCGCTCTCCTGCTCCAGCTCGTCCCACAGGCTCAGGCCCTCGGCCAGCATGGCCACGTATTCCGGGCGGTGGTAGCCGGGGTTGAGGTTGCGGGTGCTGCCGTGCGAGGCCCCTATGCGGTGCCCTGGCCCGAACTGCTCCACCAGGGTTACCTGGCGGCCGCGGCGGGACAATGCCCAGGCGGCAGCCGAACCCATGGCTCCGCCACCGACCACTACGGTGTCCAGCATTGTTCCCATCAGTCTCCCATCACGTCAGCAGCAGCGCGACGGCGATCATCGCCGGGACGGCCACCACAGTTGTAATCAGCACGGTGTCCTTGGCTACGGTGAGGCCGGTTTTGTAACGGCTGGCAGCCACAAAAACATTCTGCGCGGTGGGCAGCGCGGACGTGACCACCACGGCGAACAGGATATGGCCTTCCAGCCCCAGCGCGAACCTGGCGAAGAGATACGCGAGGGCAGGCTGGACCGCCAGTTTGAAGGCGGAGGCCAGCAGGGTGTCCACCCGGCGGGCAGCGGAGGCCTGCAGCGGGCGGGTCCCGTTGAGGCTCATCCCAAAAGCGATGAGCATAGCCGGAATTGCGGCGCCGCCGATCAGGTGGATGGGCTCCATGACCAGCGGCGGAACCTGCCAGCCGGTGCCGGCCACCAGCAGGCCCAGCGCGGAGCCGACGATCATCGGGTTCTTGAGGATCATCACCAGGAAGCTCAGTGGCGTGGTGCGGTGGGAACTGGTGCTGGAATCCAGGATCATCAGGAACAGCGGCGTGAAGAAGGCGAGCTGGAAGATCAGCAGCGGTGCCACGTAGCTCGCGTCACCCAGGACGTAGACCGAGATGGGGATGCCCAGGTTGGCGGAGTTGACCAGCGAGGCCGCCATCGAGGACATCAGGGACTCGGAGAGCGGGCGTTTAAGCCAGAACCTGGCAATGGCGAAGAAAATGGCGGCGGTGGCGATGGCGGACACCGCCGCCACCAGCAGCGGAGCTGCGAAGACTTCGGCGAGGCGGGCCTTGCTCAGGGTTTCGAAGAGGAGCGCCGGGCTGGCCACAAAAAAGGTGAGGGAGCTCAGGACCTGCCGTGCATTGTCGCCCAGGATTTTCTGCCGGCCCACGAACCAGCCCACCAGGATGATGCACCAGACCACAAAGAAGCCGGCCAGGACACCTAGCAAGGGAGGACCCGCAGCGAATCAACCCACGGGGCGCAGCGGAGGCAGGTACCGGGACGCACGCTCCGGGTTAGAGCGCAGCGTTGTTAAGGGCAAACGGGGGGCGCAGCAGTCCGGGCGTCAGGCCCTCGGCGGGATCGTTGCCGAGCTGGACCACTTTGTTGTTGGCGTCCACGTGGACCACTTTGGGCTCGTAGGACTTCGCTTCCTCGGTGGTCATCTGGGCGTAGGTAATCAGGATGACAAGATCGTTTTCGTGCATCAGGTGCGCGGCGGCACCATTGATGCCGATGACGCCCGAACCGCGCTCGCCGGCGATGGTGTATGTCTCCAGCCGCGCGCCGTTGGTGATGTCCACAATCGAGACAAGTTCCCCGGGCAGGATGTCGGCAGCCTCGAGCAGGTCCAGGTCAACGGTGACCGAACCCACGTAGTGCAGGTCGGCATGCGTGACAGTGGCCCGGTGGATTTTGGACTTGAACATGGTTCGATTCATAACGGCTTCAGTCTAGCGCCGGGCGGCATTCCCGCGCAGTGACGCAGGGAACACCGGTCCTTCACTCCGCAACAGAAGAGTACGACGGCGGCTGGTTACCCGGCGTCGTGCCTTGCCACTGCAGCCGCAGCGGCAGCAAGGGTCTCCCGTGCGGCCAGGATCGCCGGACGCTGGGCGCTGGAGCGGCGGACGGAGGTGAAGATGGTGCGGTGCGGCTTTCCCGGAAGTTCCAGGAGCTCGGCGGTGGTGCCGCGGCCGGTCCACACCAGGTCCGGCATCAGGGCTACGGCGTTGCCGGATTCAATCAGGCGGATCTGCGCCTGCAGGTCCGCTGTTTCGTAACGGACGTCGGGCTCGAACCCGGCGCTGCGGCATGCCTGCTCCGCCCAGTGCCGTGACGCCGCGCCGCGCGGCTCCATAACCCAGGCAAGATCCGCGGTGTCGGCCAGTGAACGGATGGCCGGTCCGCCGTCGGAGTCCGCCGGAACTGCCAGCCTGATGGCGTCCGTGGTCAGCTTGATTCGGTCCAGCTCCGGATAGCGCGGTGCCGCGTGCCCCGGATACTGCTCTGCGATCACAAGGTCGAAGTCCCGCGCCCACGTTTCGTGCAGCGCGGTTTCCGGCTCGCGCTGGATCATCTCGATGCGGACCTCCGGGTACTCTTTGGCCATCCGGGTCAGCGTGTCGGGCATCAGGGCTAGGGCCGCCGACTGGAAAACCGCGATCCGCACCGTTCCGGTGACGGTGGTCAGGGAGGCGGCCAGGTCCGCCTCGGCCTGTTCCATGGTCTCCAGCAGGCTCGCCGTGTGCGCCACCAGCACTTCCGCCTGCGGCGTGAGCTGCACCCGCCGGCCGGTCTTCCGGAGCAGCTCCACGCCCACCTCCTTCTCCAGCAAGGCAAGCTGCTGCGATACCGACGACGGGCTGTACTGCAGTGCCTCCGCCACCTCCGCGAGCGTCCCCCGGATGCTTAGCTCGCGGAGCAGCCGGAGTCGGCGAACGTCGAGCATGGGGAATTCCTAACTGAAACTAACGAATATAGGTTAGAAGTAGCCACTTTATCTAATGCAAGCAGGCTTGCATACTGTTGGAACCGAGTTACCCCCGTCACAGCGCCTAAAGGCGTGCCGCGGCGGGGTCGCACCCCAAGCAGGAGTTCCTGATGAGCACTAGAGATATGAGCCAGTCGATCATGAGGCGCAAGCCCATTGACGACATTGAGGAAGAAAACAAACACAGTGGCCTCTTCAAGTCACTCGGGCTGTGGCAGCTTACGGCGATCGGCGTAGGCGGCATCATCGGCGTCGGCATCTTCTCCCTTGCGGGACTGGTGGCAGCAGGAAGCGAAAGCTCACCCGGGGTGGGGCCCGCCGTGTTGATTTCCTTCCTGGTGGCCGGCCTCGCTTCGGCGGCCGCCGCGCTGTCCTACGCAGAGTTCGCCGGCATGATCCCCCGGGCCGGCTCTGCCTACACCTACGGCTATGTTGCGCTGGGGGAGATCGTCGGCTGGTTCATCGGCTGGGACCTGCTGCTGGAATACATCGCCATCGTGGCCGTGGTGGCCATCGGTATCTCCGGCTACTTCGACGCCTTCCTCTCCGGAATCGGCATCAACATGCCCCTTTGGATGACGTCCACGGCTGATGAGGGCAGGGGCGGCGTTGTGAACATCCCCGCCATCGTGGTCTGCCTGCTGGTGACCTGGATCCTTTCCCGCGGCACCAAGGCGTTCGGCCGGTTCGAACTCGTGGCCGTTGCCATCAAGGTCCTCCTGATCCTTTTCATCATCGGACTGGGTGTCTTCTACATCGACACCAACAACTACAACCCGTTCATGCCCAGCGGCTTCGGTCCCGTCCTTGCCGGCGCGGCCACCGTTTTCTTCGCCGTGTTCGGCTACGACGCCATGAGCACCGCGGCGGAGGAAGCCACCGACGGCAAAAAGCACATGCCCAAGGCCATCATCCTCTCGCTGATCATTGCCATGCTGCTGTACGTGGCCGCCACTCTGGTGCTCACCGGAATGCAGAACTACAAGGACATCGACCCCACGGCCGGCTTCGCTTCAGCCTTCACCGGCGTTGGCCTGCCGGTCATTGCCACCATCATCTCGGTGTTCGCGGTCCTGTCCATCCTTACCGTGATGCTGACGTTCCTCCTGGGCGTTACCCGCGTCTGGTTCTCAATGAGCCGTGATGGCCTGCTGCCCGGCTGGTTCGCCAAGACGGACCGCCACGGCACCCCGCAGCGCGTCACCTGGATAGCCGGCGTCGCCTCTGCCCTGCTGGCCGGCGTATTCCCCATCAAGGCCGTCGCGGACCTCACCAACATCGGCATCCTCGCCGCGTTCGTCGTCGTCTGCTTCTCGGTGATCATATTCCGCTACAAGAAGCCGGACGCACCCCGGACCTTCCGCCTGCCACTCATGCCGGTTATCCCCGCGTTCGGTGTGTTGGCGTCGGCATTCCTGATGTTCCAACTGCACTGGGAAACCTGGGCGCGCTTCGGCGTCTGGCTCATCGTAGGCCTGGCCATCTACTTCTTCTACGGCCGCCGGAACTCGCTGATGAACCCCAACAGCCCGCGGCACGAGGAGATCGTGGAGATGCACCGCCCCCTGCGCTGACACCCTCTCTCACGTATCACCCGTTTTCCAGGGACGCTCTCTCACTTTTGACGCGTCCCGCGCGGACCCTCCCGCACTGTAGGTGCGGGAGGGTTCGGTGTTTTAAGTCAGTGGTAAGAGGGCATCTGATGAAGCTCCTCGCGCCGTTCATAACCATCATCTTTTCTAACCTGTAATGCTCAGGAAAGATCGCTTTATCTTATGTGAACCGAGGCTCATACTGGTGGGTAAGACCTCCTCGAACCACAGGAAAGAATGAGGAAAAAGCCATGACCCACGTAGCAATGGAGTCCGCAGTCGCCGCCGGAACAGTGCCGGCCGTCGACGTCGATGTGCCGCAGGCGAAGGCGCTTGCGAATGAAACCGTAGCGCTGGTCCGCCACTGGCTGACCGAGGCATCCAAAGTTCCCGTCGACGCTTCCGCACAGCAGCTCGCAGGCGTGCTGAAGGATCCCAACGGGCTTGAGTTCACCGTGGGGTTCGTGGACGGCGTGGTGCGCCCGGAAGACCTGAACGTGGCCGCACGCAACCTTGCAGCCCTGGCCCCGAAGGTTCCGGCCTTCCTGCCCTGGTACATGCGCCGCGCGGTCCAGTTGGGCGGAACCATGGCCCCGGTTATGCCGCAGGTTGTTATTCCCATTGCCCGCAAGGTCCTCCGCGAAATGGTGGGCCACCTCATTGTGGACGCCACGGACGCCAAGCTGGGCCCGGCCATCACCAAGATCCGCAAGGACGGCATCAAGCTCAACGTCAACCTCCTCGGTGAGGCCGTCCTCGGCGAGCACGAAGCGTCCCGCCGGCTCGAAGGCACGCACACCCTGCTGGCACGCCCCGACGTCGACTACGTCTCCATCAAGGTGTCCTCCACCGTCGCCCCGCACTCCGCCTGGGCCTTCGACGAGGCCGTGGAGCACGTCGTCGAGAAGCTTACGCCGCTGTTCCAGCGCGCCGCCTCCTTCGCCGGAAACGGAAAGAAAGCCAAGTTCATCAACCTGGACATGGAGGAGTACAAGGACCTGGATATGACCATCGCGGTCTTCACCAGGATTCTAGACAAGCCCGAGTTCAAGGACCTCGAAGCCGGAATCGTGCTTCAGGCCTACCTTCCCGACGCCCTCTCGGCCATGATCCGGCTCCAGGACTGGGCCGCCGAGCGCCGTGCCGCCGGTGGCGCCGCCATCAAGGTCCGCGTGGTCAAGGGCGCCAACCTGCCCATGGAGCAGGTGGAGGCCTCCCTGCACGACTGGCCGCTGGCCACGTGGGGCAGCAAGCAGGACTCCGACACCAGCTACAAGAGCGTCATCAACTACTCCCTGCACCCGGACCGCATCCAGAACATCCGGATCGGCGTGGCGGGCCATAACCTCTTCGACATCGCCTTCGCCTGGCTCCTGGCCAAGCAGCGCGGCGTTGAATCCGGCATCGAGTTCGAGATGCTGCTGGGCATGGCCCAAGGCCAGGCTGAAGCCGTCAAAAAGGATGTCGGTTCGCTGCTGCTCTACACACCCGTGGTGCACCCGGCCGAGTTCGACGTCGCCATCGCCTACCTGATCCGCCGCCTCGAAGAGGGCGCGAGCCAGGACAACTTCATGTCGGCCGTCTTTGAGCTGAGCGAAAACGAGGTCCTGTTCGAGCGGGAGAAACAGCGCTTCCTCGCCTCACTCTCGGCACTGGACAACACGGTTCCCCCGGCGAACCGGCAGCAGAACCGCAGCCTGCCGCCGGTCCCGATGCCCCACCAGGGTTTCGAGAACACCCCGGACACTGATCCCTCGCTCCCCGCCAACCGCAGCTGGGGCCGTGCCATCCTGGAACGCGTTCCGTCCTCCACCCTGGGCAACGCTTCCGTCGCGGCCGCTTCAGTCAAGGACGAGGCAACCCTGAACTCGGTAATTGCAACTGCCGTGGAGAAGGGCAAAGCCTGGGGTGCACTCTCCGGGGACGAGCGGGCCGAGATTCTGCACCGCGCCGGCGACGTCCTGGAGGCCCGCCGCGCCGACCTGCTCGAGGTTATGGCCAGCGAGACCGGCAAGACCATCGACCAGGGTGACCCCGAGGTCAGCGAAGCTGTGGATTTTGCCCACTACTACGCCGAGTCCGCCCGCAAGCTGGACAAGGTCGACGGCGCCACGTTCATCCCGGCGAAGCTCACCGTGGTCACGCCGCCGTGGAATTTCCCGGTCGCCATTCCGGCCGGGTCCACCCTCGCGGCACTTGCCGCCGGCTCCGCCGTCGTCATCAAGCCCGCGAAGCAGGCCGCACGCAGCGGCGCCGTGATGGTCGAGGCACTGTGGGAAGCAGGCGTGCCGAAGGACGTCCTCACCATGGTGCAGCTGGGTGAGCGGGAACTCGGCAAGCAGCTGATCTCACACCCGGCGGTTGACCGCGTGATCCTCACCGGCGGCTACGAGACCGCGGAGCTGTTCCGCTCCTTCCGCCAGGACCTGCCCCTCCTGGCCGAAACCAGCGGCAAAAACGCCATCATCGTCACCCCGAGTGCGGACTTGGACCTTGCCGCCAAGGACGTTGCCTACTCTGCGTTCGGCCACGCCGGCCAGAAGTGCTCCGCCGCCTCACTGGTGATCCTCGTTGGTTCGGTTGCCAAGTCGAAGAGGTTCCACAACCAGCTGATCGACGCCGTCACCTCCCTGAAGGTGGGCTACCCCGAGGATCCCACCAGCCAGATGGGCCCCATCATCGAGCCCGCCAACGGAAAGCTCCTCAATGCCCTCACCACCCTCGGCGAAGGCGAAAACTGGGCAGTGGAACCCCAGAAGCTGGATGACACCGGCCGGCTCTGGAGCCCCGGCGTGCGGTACGGCGTCAAGCGCGGTTCCTACTTCCACCTGACCGAGTTCTTCGGCCCGGTACTGGGCGTGATGACCGCCGAGACGCTGGAAGAGGCCATCGCGATCCAAAACCAGATCGAGTACGGCCTCACCGCCGGCCTGCACTCCCTGAACTCCGAGGAGCTGGGCATCTGGCTGGAGAACATCCAGGCCGGTAACCTCTACGTCAACCGTGGCATCACCGGCGCCATCGTGCAACGCCAGCCGTTCGGCGGCTGGAAGAAGTCCGCCGTTGGTGCAGGAACCAAAGCAGGCGGGCCCAATTACCTGGCCGGCCTGGGCGACTGGACGTCCGCCCGCAGTACCGCGGATGCCACGACCAGCCACCCCGGTGTCCGGCGGATCGTCAACGCCGCCGGTTCCGACCTGCAACCTGCCGAGCTTGAATCCGTCCAGCGGGCCCTGGCCTCGGACGCGCAGGCCTGGGCGGAGGAGTTCGGTACGGCGAAGGACGTTTCCGGCCTCAGCGCCGAGCGCAACATCTTCCGGTACCGCAGCCTGCCCGTGACGGTCCGGCTGTCCGAAGGAGCGCCGCTCGCGCACCTTGTCCGGACCGTAGCAGCAGGCGTGCTGGCCGGTTCGGAGCTGACGGTGTCCACCGCCGTCGAGCTTCCCGCCCAGCTGCGTCCGGTCCTCACTGCGCTGGACGTTGACGTCAAGGTTGAGTCCGACGGCGAATGGCTGGCTACAGCTGGCCGGCTCGCTTCTGCCGGGAAGCTCTCGGGGGCACGCATCCGCCTGATTGGCGGAGACTCTGCGGCCATGGCAAAGGCTACGGGTGGACGTCCTGACCTCGCTGTCTACGCACACCCGGTCACCGAGGCGGGCCGCGTTGAACTGCTGCCGTTCCTGCACGAGCAGGCTGTCAGCATCACTGCGCACCGCTTTGGCACGCCGAACCACCTTTCGGACACCCTGATCTAGCACCGCTCGTTGCAGGGGAAAACAGAAGGCCGGGTGGCCACCTTCACGGTGGCCACCCGGCCTTCTGTTGTTGCTTACTTGGTTGGCGGTCCGTCAGCCCAGGTACCAACCTGGCGGCGACCAGCTCACCGGGACGCTGTGGGCGGAGAACTCCTCACACCGGGTGCAGGTGTAGGCGGCTTCACCCAGGGTGGCGACGGAACCGTCGCGCCGGTATGTCGGCGGAATGTAAGACTCGAGGTAAACGAATTCGTCGGTGCGGCAGTTGTCGCAAGTGGGCTTGCCCACGTATCCGGAGTCAGTGGTGGCCAGACCGGAACCGAGGTTGGAACGGCGGGTAGCTGGCGGCCGCGCAGTGTTATGCGGGCGGACATGTGCTGAGCTGTAATGGGTGTTCTTGGCTGTCGTCATTGGCTGCCTGTCCCGGGTGCGGACCCTGGTGTGCGGGACGCACTCGTGTTGAAGAACTGGCCAGCTGCTTGACCATGGGAAAACCAGCATAGGTTATGCAACGTTCCGGCATCAATGGAGAACGGGCTGTCTTCCCCCCTCCGGCGCGCGGGTGTTGTCCGTGGTTTTCAGGCCGGCCGATTGATGGTCCGCCCCACTATGGACTGCGTCAGCGCGTCGATCACTTCGGAGTTGGCCAAGGGGTTGCGGATCAGGGTGAAGTCCACATCGCCCACTGCGGGCAGGTCAAAGCGCCGGGTGATGATCTTCAGGTCCTCGGGGACGAGGGAGGACGGCATAACCGCGACCCCGATGCCGGCCCGGACGGCAGCCAGGACGCCGCTGATCTGGCGCGTAGTGCACGTAATCCGCCACGTCCTGCCGTGGGATTCCAGCGCATCGATGGCGAGCTTCCGGCTCAGGCTCGGTGAGGGGTAGGCGATCAGCGGGACGGGCGCGCCGGGTTCCAGCACTGTCTGTTCCTGGCCCACCCAGGAGAAGGAGTCATGCTGGACAACTGTGCCATCCTTGGCGCCGGCCACCCACTTTACGAACACCAGGTCCAACTGCCCTGCGTTGAGCTTCCGGTAGAGCTGGTCACTCTGACCGACCGTAAGCTCCAGGTTGATCTGCGGATAGATCTGGCGGAATTCACGGAGGATGCGCGGCAGCCCGGTGATGGCCAGGTCGTCAGCGGTGCCGAACCGCAGCCGTCCACGCATGGCCGAGCCGGAGAAGTAACGTGCTGCGGCGTCATGGGCGGAGAGGATGTTCCGTGCGAACCCGGCCATCGCATCACCGTTGTCTGTCAGCCGCACGTCCCGGGTGTCCCTGGTGATCAGCACCCGCTTTGCGGCGGTTTCAAGCTTGCGCACGTGCTGGCTGATGGTGGGCTGGGCCAGCCCCAGCCGTTCCGCCGCCTTGGTGAAGCTGAGGGTTTCGGCCACCGCCAGGAAGGAGCGCAACTGGGCTGGTTCGAACACTTTAAACTCCCGGCGGCGAGAAGCGGACAACTCTGTCATTGCGTTTTGCAATACGAGTTATAGGGACGATACGTCCCCATAATCGGGTGCCCCAAGCCTAGCGTTAAGCGCATCCCGGACCCACCGCAATTTGAGGACACTCCTGTGGCACCCCCACCGCCGTCATCGGCAACCGTCACCCAGCCCGTTATCGACTCCGCCGGCTCCGCCCCGCCGGGCCACCAGACCCAGCCCCTCGCCGTCGTCCCTGAACGCCTTCCGTGGAAGCACACCTTCATCTCCCTGCGTGTTCCCAACTTCCGTATCTTTGCCATCGGGCACTTCATCGCGGTCATCGCCATCTGGATGCAGCGCATCGCCCAGGACTGGATGGTCCTGCAGCTTTCCGGCTCCGTGACGGCCGTGGGAATCACCGTGGCGCTGCAGTTCCTGCCCTCCCTGCTGCTGGGACCCTGGGGCGGCATGGTGGCGGACCGGTTTTCGAAACGGAAGATCCTGATCCTGTGCCAGAGCATGGCCGCGCTGCTCGCAGGGGCGCTCGCGGTTCTCGCGCTGACCGGTGCTGTCGAGGTCTGGCACGTATACGTCATCGCCCTGGTCCTCGGCCTGGTCACCGTGCTGGACCAGCCGGCCCGGCAGGTGTTCGTCAACGAACTGGTTGGTCCGAAGTACCTGCGCAATGCGATCAGCGTCAACTCCACCACCTTCCAGCTGGGCGGCCTTATTGGTCCTGCCCTCGCCGGATGGCTGCTGACGGCAGTTGGGGCAGGGTGGGCATTCGCCGGCAACGCCGTAGCTTGCTGTACAACAGTTGTGATGCTCCTGATCCTGCGGAAGGACCGCCTGTTCGTCAGTGCCCCTGCCCCTAAGAGCAAAGGCATGCTCCGTGAGGGGCTCCGCTATGCACTCAGTAAACCGACTATCTACTGGCCGTGGCTGATGGCCGGGTTCATTGCGGTTTTTGCCATGAGCCTGCCGGTAGTGCTGGCGGCTTTTGCCGATCACGTGTTCGACGTCGGCGCGGGAGGCTATGGGCTGCTGAACGCCCTCGTGGCGCTCGGGGCGCTGACAGGAGCAGTGGCGTCCACCCGGCGCCGGCAGCTGAGGCTGCGTTCGGTAGTGTTCTGCGCCGGCATGTACGGCGTCATGCTTTGCCTAGCGGCCTTCGCGCCGTCGATGCCCGTGTTCGGAGCAGTGATGGTGCTCTCCGGATTCTGGTGCCTGATGTTCCTCACCGGGTCCAACCAGCTCGTCCAGGTAAGCTCAAACATGGGCATCAGGGGCCGGGTCATGAGCCTGTACATCATGGTGCTGATCGGCGGACAGGCGATCGGCGGCCCGATGCTCGGCTGGCTCTCGGAGCACGCCAGCCCGCACCTGGCCCTGCTCGTGGCCGGAGGAGTTCCGGCCCTCGCCGCCCTGACAGTAGCCGTCGTCCTGGCCCGAAAGGGCTCGCTGATGCTGAGGGTTGATTTGAAGGACCGGCGCCGGCCTGTGCATATCACCCGGCGGGCTGCAGCCGGAGACTGATTGGAGCGGCTGACGGGAATCGAACCCGCGTATCAAGCTTGGGAAGCTAGCGCTCTACCATTGAGCTACAGCCGCATCGCCCCGTTTCAGGGGCAGAACATAGCTTAGCGCAGAAGTAGCGGGCAGCCGCCCAAGCCGCGGGGAGGGGCCGGCCGTGTCCGGTCACTGGCCGTCATCCAGTAACTCTTCAGTAACGTACCGTGTCCTGGCTAGGCGGGGGCGGGGGAGCGCGGGCTAACCTGTTCCGGGTAGCTGCGGTGCCGGGGGGTGCAGCTGCCGCAGGCAGACGTCAACCATGAAAGATCCCGATGGCATTCGCAGAGCATGAGGTCCTCATCCAGCGCGACGCCATGGCTGTGTACCAGTACCTGCTCGACGCGACAAACCTTCCCGCATGGCGCGAGTCGGTCCGCAGCGTCAAGCTGCACAAGGGTTCCGCCGGAACCAAAGGCGCTGTGTACCGGAAGATGGTGGCAGGACGGTCCGGGCTGAGCATTCCGGCGGACCTGGAAATTACCGAAGCCAGGCCAGGGGCCGAAATCCAGTTCCGGGTAACCTCAGGCCTGGGACAGCGCGTGGGCGGTTACTACCTCAGCACCGAGGCATCGGGGACCCGCGTCCGTTTCGCCCTCGAATTCTGGCCCGAGGGCCGGTTCGGTTTCCTGCACAGGCTTGGGTTCCTGAGCCGCATGGCCCAGCGGAATCTCAGCTCGGAGGTGGCCCAGCTGGAGCGCCTCGAGGACGTCATGGAGCTCCAGCCGGCCCTTTAGGCTCCTACTGCGCCAGCCGCTGCCCCGCCCAGGGGCCAGCGATGTTCGACGGCGACAGGAGACTTCCTGAGCTCAGGTCCCAGAACTGCACTACGTCCGAGGCCCTGCGCAGGGACAGGCCGGTGGAGTTCAGGCCGGTGACCTCCCGCAGCGCCCGGATGCCCGTGACATCGCCCCAGCCCGTGGCCACGGTGGCCCTCGCCTCGGCACGCAGGGCGGTGGTGCCCCAGCCGCGGTGGAGCTGCACTGATCCATCAGTCCGCAGCGCCAGGACATCCTGGAACCCGTCGGCGTCGTAATCCACCATGGACAGCTTCCTCGCTGCGCCGATGTTGCCGATCGGCGCACGTTGCGAAAGGTCCCCCAGCCCCTTATTCGGATACAGGTAGAGGCCGCCGCCGGAGTCCAGGGCAAGGAGTTGGGGCATCCGGTTGTTGGCGCACCAGCCACCCACTGCCAGGGTGAGGGTTTCCCAGCCGCCACTTCCAAGGGTCACGGACGGCTGGAAGCCACCGCTCTGTATACCGCGATGAAGGGTAAGAGTGCCGCTGTTCCATTGCGTCAGGAGGTCGTAAGCGCCGTCGCGGTCCCAGTCGGTGGTGAAAACTTCCTTGGCACCGGCGAAGCCCGACCCAACCACCTTCGGCGCGGAATAGGTGCGTACACCGGTGACAGTACGGGCGAGCAGCTGGCCTGCTGAGTCCACAGTCACCAAATCGCCGGGCCCCTTGATGGCTGCGGCAGAGAGGTCAAGGGTTGGCGGCATGTGCCTGACCGGAGCGTCGCACACGGTTGGCGCCGGTGGCGGGAAAGCCCCGCCGGGCCCTGTGCCGCCCGACCCCGTCCCGCCGGGCGAGTTGACGGTGCCTGCCGGCAGTGTGGTGTAACCAAAAAAGTTCACCACGCCCCAAATCTGATACGTGCGGTCCGTGTAGCTGATCCCGGCACCCATGACGTTGAAGCGCGGATCAATCAGCATGGCGTTGTGGCCGGGGGAACCCTTCCACCACTCCACCAGCTGGGCGGCGTCACGGTCGGTGCGGATGGCAATGACTTCACCGGCGCCGTTGTTGGGATTCATCGCCCGGGGGTCGGTCCAAAAATTAGCCCGGTGCTCGATAACTTCACGCGAGGCAATGTTGTCGGACCAGTCCTGCGCCAACCCTGCCACCGTGGGGTGGTACTTCACCGGGTTCAAGCCCTTGGATGCACGGTATTCATTGATTCTGTTGAACACGGTCAAAACAGCTGCCGCGTTGCTGTCCGGGACCAGGGCCTCCGTAGAGGGCAGGGCGGAGGCGGCAGCAGATTCAGGGGCTGCCTGGCGCTGGGACGGCGCAGCCAATTCCTCGTCCGGAGCCCAAAGCGGCGGGATGGACGGGACTTCGGGGGCCGGTGCCACCGGAGCAGGGGTGGCGGCCGGTGCAGGTGCCGGCATGGCTTCTACGGGGGGAACCTCAGCAGCCGGCTCCGGCACCGTGCCCGCCACTGCGGCCGGTGATGTCGAACGAACGTCCGGTTCCACGGCGGGGGTGAGTGTGGACGCGGCCGTGCTGTCATTCGGGGAAGTTCCACCGCCGTCGTGCAGGCCGGCGGGACCCAGGATGACACTGCGGGGACCGGCGGTTGCCGCCTGGCTTGCCGCAAGCGGCAAGGGGGTTGTACCCGCAGACGAGGAAACCAGCGCCAACGCGCAAACCACGCCAATGAAGGAGGGCGCGACAAATCTATTCACAAACATCCCCAGCTCTGTTGGGCCATCCGGGAGACCATCCGGCGCCTGAATCACTGAGGCAACACTAGCCCCATAGGACTACTTGAACAACGAAAGAATGCAGGTGGGGATAACCAGTACGGTAATTTGGGACGGTGCTGATCTCTGACCGCGATATTCGTGCCGAAATAGACTCCCAGCGGATCGTGCTGGAACCCTACGATCCTGCGATGGTGCAGCCGTCGTCGGTGGATGTCCGGATCGACAAATTCTTCCGTCTGTTCGACAACCACAAGTACGCGCACATTGACCCGGCAGAGGAGCAGCCCGAGCTCACGCGCCTCGTGGAAGTGGAGCAGGACGAACCCTTCATCCTGCACCCGGGCGAGTTCGTCCTTGGCTCCACCTATGAAACCGTTACGCTCCCTGACGACATCGCTGCCCGGCTGGAAGGCAAGTCCTCCCTGGGCCGGCTGGGGCTGCTGACGCACTCCACCGCAGGCTTTATCGACCCCGGCTTCTCAGGCCATGTCACCCTGGAACTTTCGAACATGGCAACGCTGCCCATCAAGCTGTGGCCGGGCATGAAGATCGGCCAGTTGTGCTTCTTCCGGCTCACGTCCGCGGCCGCCTACCCCTACGGGCAGGGCGACTACGGCAACCGCTACCAGGGCCAGCGCGGGCCTACAGCCAGCCGCAGCCACCTGAACTTCCACCGCACGTCAATTTAGGCGGCCACGCCAACTGCTGTCACGCCTTCGCGGCAACGCCCGCGGACGGCAGCACGGACTTCACCAGGGGTTCCACGAACCGTGCCGCCAGCGGCCCCACCACGGCCATAATCAGCACATAGGCGGTGGCCAGTGCGGCAAGTTCCTCCGGGATCGCACCTGACGCGAGGGCCAGACCGGCGATGACGATCGAGAACTCGCCGCGGGCTATCAGGGTGGCCCCGGCGCGGAAGCGGCCGGGGCGTGCGATGCCCATGCGCTTGGCCGCCCAGATTCCCGTTGCCATTTTTGTTGCTGCCGTGACCAGGGCGAGCACGAGTGCCCAGCCGAGCACCGGGGGAATGGACGAAGGGTCCGTGTTGAGACCGAACGCCACAAAGAAGATGGCGGCAAACAGATCCCGCAACGGTTCAAGGATTCGGGTGGCGTTGTGGGCGGTGGCGCCGGAGATGGCGATGCCGAGCATAAAAGCCCCCACAGCCGCGGACACCTGCATGGCCGAAGCGAGACCGGCCACCAGCAGTGCAGCGCCCAGGACGTTGAGCAGGAACACCTCGGAGTTTTCGCTGTGCACAGCCTTGGACACGTGGTGCCCGTGGCGGAGGGCCACCATCAGCACCAGGCTGACGACGGCCAGCGCGATGCCCACCGTGGTGAGGCCGCCGAGAAAGCTGACTCCGGCAAGGATGGTGGTGAGGACGGGAAGATAGACCGCCATGGCCAGGTCCTCAAAGACAAGGATGGACAACACCACCGGAGTTTCGCGGTTACCCAGCCGGCCCAGGTCCGTGATGACCTTCGCAGCGATGCCCGATGAGGAGATGTAGGTGACCCCGCCCATCACCATTGCGCCCACCCCGCCCCAGCCCAGCAGCAGGGCGAGCGCAGCGCCCGGCGCGAAATTAAGGACCAGGTCCAGCACGCCGGCCTGCCAGGAGCGGCGGAGTCCCGTGAAAAGCTCGGCGGCGGTATATTCCAGTCCGAGCATAAGCAGGAGCAAGATGACGCCGATTTCCCCGGAGAGGTGTGCGAACTCGTGCATACCTTCAAGCTTGATGATCCCGCCGGCGCCGAATGCGAGCCCGCCCAGGAGATACAGCGGGATGGGTGACATTCCGATCCGTCCGGCCAGCCTGGCCAACAGGCCCAGGCAGAACACAACGGCCCCCAGTTCGATGAGGGTCAGGGCCAGCGGGTCCATCACGTTTATCCGTGACGCAGGATATCGGCCGCCGTATCGAGGCCTTCCTGGGTGCCGACTGCTACCAGCAGATCACCGGTGTGCAGGACGACGTCGGGTCCCGGCGAAGGGAGCACCTCGCCTTCGCGCATGATGGCCACGATGGAAACCCCGCAACGGGTGCGGATGCAGGCCTTCCCCATGGGCTGGTTCTGGAACGGGGAGTCGGGGGCGATCGAGAACTGCCGGGTGACAATGCCGGGCACGTCCTTATGTTCTTCGGTGAGCTTCATGGCAAGGTGCTGCCCGCCCAGGAGGTTCCCGAGGGTCGCAGCTTCGTCCCCGGTCAGGGGAATCGATGCCTGGCAGGTATCGGGGTCGTCCCAGGTGGAAACGATAAGTTCCGTCTGGCCTTCCCGCAGCTCCACAACGCCAATCCGGCGGCCGGATGCTGTCATGAAGTCCTTCCGACGGCCGAGGCCCGGAAGGTCCGTCTCATCCACGTTCATGGGTTAAGCCTAGTCTGCCGTGACCTTCTTGTGGCGGACCTGAGGATTCCCGCAGGACCAGCCGCATGCCTGTCGGGCCAGGTTCCGGGGGAGCCGGTGCATCAGGGGTAAGTGCGGCGAGCAGCTGGTCTATTGTGCTGCTTCCCTGGGCTTCCAGCTCCATCTGCACCGTGGTCAGCGAGGGCACCAGGAAGGCGGACTCCGGCTGGTTGTCCCACCCCACCACGCTCACATCTGAGGGCACGCGGAGGCCAAGGTCGTGGAGCGCCCGCATGGCGCCGATGGCCAGTTGGTCGTTCGCGGCGAAAAGGGCGGTGATGGAGGTATCGGCCATGAGCGTCCTGGCTGCCGAATAACCGGAGGCGGAGCTCCAGTCAGCGTGGGCAACGCCCCCGTCCTCGATGCCTTCGTCACTGACGGCTTGCCGGTACACGGCCAGGCGGTTGCGCGCAGCCGGCCACTCCTGGGGTCCGGCGATGTGGGCAATGCGGCGGTGCCCCAAACCGGCCAGGTGCGCCACGACCGCCCGCGCCGCGGAGCCGTCGGCTATCCTGCCCTGTCCCCGCATCTTGTCGTCGTACTCCCCGGCGATTACCACGGGGATGAGTCCCTGGGCCTGCAGGAGGTCGCTGCCCGGAATCGGCACGAATGACAGGATCCCGGCGTAGGGACCGCCGTCGAGGATTCCGCGGAGCCGCGCCGTGCGCTCGGGCCCGGTACTTTCAAGGGCCACGACGTCGAGCTGGTAGCCGGCCGCGCGGGCGGTGGCGGCCGCGCCGTTAAGCATCCGGGACGGGAAGTAGGGGGAGCCGCCGGGCACGAGGGCCAGGAGCCGGTACGTGGCCTTGGTCCGCAGGGAACGGGCGGTGAGGTTAGGCGAGTATTTCAGTTCCGCCATAGCCTGCTCCACCTTCTGCGCGGTGGCCGCCTTGAGCTTGGAAGGGTCCGCCATGTAACGGGAAACCGTTTGATGCGAGACCCCCGCGAGCCGGGCCACTTCGTAGATAGTGGCGGCGCGGACGGGCTGCTGCGGCCCGGCTGGGGAGTTCGTCACAGCCTGGAATCATCCCACGTGGTCAGGTGCCCGCACATGCCGTAGCCTTCACCGGTCCGCTGCCGGGCCCGGGCCACTGCCGCCCCTGCCATGGAGGCCGCCGAGCCGTCCTGGAGTTCCTGCAGGGCCTGCCCGGTGGCGTCCGCCTGGCTGCGGACGTTTGCCGCCCAGAGCTCCTTCCAGTGTTCAACTTTCGGGCGGACCAGTGCGGCGGCGAGGCGATGGAACCCGGCCAGGGCCTCCGGTCCGTCCTGCCGGACAGACCTTCGAAGTTCCTCGTATCCTTCCAGGGCCAGGTCCCGCCGCCGGCGTGCAGCCGCAGCAACCATCTGCTGGTCAGCGGCGGCGGGAAGTACGGCGTACTCGGCATAAAGGTCCGGGTTCAGCAGGACGGGCCGCGGGAAGGTCAGCACGGCATCTCCGGCTTCAGGCAGGCCGGCGTTGGACATGATCACGTTGAGCGTGAGCGCATCCGTGTTGACCAGGCGGTGCACAGTGCCGGGACTGAACCATAACAGCGACCCGGCGGCCAGGCTGTGCTCGGCCACACCATCCATGGTGATGGTGTGGACCTGGCCGGCTCCGCCCGTTACCAGATAGGCCTCCGAGGAAACGGTGTGCAGGTGCGGGGAGCCGCCGCACAAACCGTCCGCGGCCTCCCAGTCATAGACCCGCAGGCCGGTCACGGCGGTACCTCCGGGAAAGCCGGGAACTGCAGGAGGTGTGTCCTGTGCGCCGTTCACCGGCCCGCCCGGGGTGCAGAGGCACCAGCAAGGACGTCGCGTGCTGCAGTGGCCAGCGCTTCCGCCCGGGCTGCGTCCGCCCCGCCGTCGGCGATGACTACGCCGTACCGGTAGCGCGCAGTGGAACCGGCCTCAAACAAAACTTCCCGGCTGAAAAATGGAGCCGGCCCCATACAGGCAAAGGGCTCAGACCGGGCAAACCATTCGGGCTGGGGGTGGGCGCTGTGGGGGTCGTCAACCATGACCACGGTGGAGAAGCGGCAGGTTTCATCGTGTTGGCCAACGAAGGAAAGCCAGGGTGCGCGCTGGCCGCGCAACTCTTCACCCGCCGCCCCGCCCGGCCCAATGATGGTTCCGCCGGCAAAGGACCGGGGACCGCGCCAGAACAACCCGCCGTACCCGGCGTTGTCCCGCCCCTCTGTGGTGGGCGACCCGACATGGATGTCCCTGCCGGAGACGTTGGTCATGACCGAGTCGAAGACCAGGGTGTAGCTGGCGTCTCCGCCGGGCACTACCTGGAAAGACCTTTCCTCCTCAACGACGGACACCCCCGCCTGCGTGATCCACTGCAGCGTATGGGCAAAAATGAACCTTCCGCCGTCGTCCGCTGCCTGGCGGATCTCACCGTGCCGCATGGCACCGTTGTTCGGCAACCACTGGTAATCCTGGCCCCGGCGGTAGCTCGGCCCGCCCCAGAAGTTGTCCGCCCCCAGGTGCGGCAGCGACCATGCAATGCCCTTGTGCCACACGTGGTCATGCGGGCGGTAGGCGCTCACGAGGTCGCCCGCCGCGGTACGGACCGGATGGAAATACGGCCGCGGCGACTCCACCTGGGGATCGTCGGCGGCATAGGTGTACGTCAGGACGGGCACGCCGTCGAGTGAGACTGCGACGGCGGCACCGTCATCAGACCAGCTGAGGTGGCTTGCGGAGGGCCCGGCGCTCATGCATTGCTCTTTTCAAGTTTCCAGGGTTCGAACCGGCCGTCAGCACGGTCGAAGAAGGGGTTTCCTTCAGTGATTTCCCCGCGGCGCACGGTTTTGCCGGTGATGGCGGAAGCGTAGATTGCGGCTGCGAGTTCCATCGTGGGGTAGGCCTCGGCAAGCGTGACGGGCGGCACCCGGCCCGAGCCGATGGCGTCGACGATGTGCGCGTACTGCGCGGGATGACCGCTGGGTATGACGGCCTGCCCGTCCGTCCAGAGATCGGAGAGATGTTCCTGCCCCGGGGCCGGGGTGAAGCGCCAGTGGGCGTCGTCATAGCCGTAGAGGTGCTCGAGTTCCACGGTGGCATTTTCGTAGTCGAACCGTAGCTGGGAGGTTTCCCGCGGTGATATGACAGAGTTGATCACGGTGCTAAGGGCGCCGGATTCGAAACGAACGATGGCGGTGGAAACGTCCTCGGTTTCCGTGCGGCGTGCGAGCCTGCCGGCGAAGGCGCTAACTTCCTGCCACGGGCCCCAGAGGTGGAGCAGCAGATCGAACTGGTGGATGCCGTGACCCATCGTTGGACCGCCGCCTTCGACATCCCAAAGGCCACGCCACGGAACATCGAAATACTCCTGGTCTCGGAACCACAAGGTGTTGCAGAAGCCGGTGAGCGGATTGCCGAGGACTCCGGAATCCTGCAGCAGGGCAAGTTTCCGCGCGCTGCTGCCAAAGCGGTGCTGGAAAATGCAGCTGACGTGCTTGCCTGATGCGCGTTCGGCCTCCTGCAATTCGCGCATCTGCCGCAGTGAGAGCGCCGGGGGCTTCTCGAGCACCACGTTCAGGCCAAGGGACAGGGCCTCCAGGGCCAGGGAGGCGTGTGACGACGGGGGTGTGCACACGGCCACGACGTCCAGTCCCGCTTCTGCGGCAGCAGTGAGGCTGGGAGCCGTCTGTGCGAACCCCAACTTCGCCGCAAATGCTGTTGCCCGGTCTGCGTCGATATCGACAGCGACAGCAAGCTCCGCGCCCGCGAGTTCCAATGCTTCTGCATGGGCGTGGGCTATGCCGCCCGTTCCGATGATTCCCGCGCGGGGGCGTTGCGGCGCCTGCTCCATGGTGGTGCTCCTGGTCATTGAAAGGATTCAGATGGTCAATCACCACCAGTATGTGATCGATAACAGTCGGGGTCAATACCTATTACTGAACCAAGGGCGCGCGGGAAGGAGTGCCGGAGGATTAGGCCGCCGGGACTACCGCAATGGGCGCCTTGCCCGGCGACTTAACTGGCAGCAGCACCAGGAGCCCGGCAAGGAGTACCACCATGATTCCCAAAATGCCCCAGCGCTGTGCTTCGCCCGGCGCCACCAGCGGGGTGGCCAGGGTGATGCAGAGGGTGAAGAGCGCCGGCGCCAGGAAGCTGACGGCGCGGCCTGTCGTCGCGTAGAGCCCGAAGAGTTCACCGGATTCGCCGTGCGGTGCAAGGCGGGCAAGGTACGCCCGCGAGGAGGACTGGGCGGGCCCCACAAACAGGCAGAGGAAAAGCCCGAACACCCAGAAGGTGGTAGCGCCGGGCCACTCAATGCCGAAGAAGTTGTAGCTGTCGTTTCCCAGGACCAGGATGGCGGTGCCGGCGGTCAGCAGCCCTGCCAGGGCGCCTACGATCACGGCCTTGGGGCCGATCCTGTCATCGAGGAATCCTCCGATGATGGCGCCCACAGCGGCGACCACATTCCCGAAGATCGCGAAGAAGATGACCTGCGACAGTTCAAAACCGAAAGTGCCCGCGGCGATGATGCCGCCGAAGGTGAAGACCGCTGCAAGCCCGTCACGAAAGACTGCGCTCGCCAGCAGGAAGTAGATGGTGTGCGGACTCGTGGCATAAATCGCCTTGATCCTCCGGATCAGCAGCCCGTAGCTGGCCACGATTCCCAGCCGCCGTGCCTGCGGCGCCTTCGGCAGCTCAGGCACGGCAAACAACACCGGCAGGGCGAAGACGAAGAACCACAGGGCCGAGAAGACGGCAACGAGCCTAATGTTCAGGCTTTCCTCGGTGGAGGCCCCGAACCAGTCAAAGCTGGGTTGGACGAACAGCTGCAGGACGATCAACAGCGCGACGATGCCACCCAGATAGCCCGCGCCCCAGCCAAATCCGCTGACCTTCCCGATGTTCTTCGGTGTGGAGACCTGGGCCAACATGGCGTTGTAGTTAACGCCTGCAAATTCGAAGAACACGTTGCCCAGGGCGATGAGTGACACTCCCAGCAGGAGGAATTCGGGCCGCGGGAATACAAAAAAACACAGCGCGGTAAGGATGGCGACGGCGGCGGTGTTCACTCCCAGCCACAGCTTGCGCCGCCCGCCGGCGTCCGAGCGCTGCCCGGTAACCGGAGCCAGCAGCGCAATCGCCAAGCCGGCAACGGCCAGTGCCCCGCCCAGGACCGCTGAGGCCTGGTCCTCCCCGCCGAAGGCATTGGAGGTGAGGTACACGGTGAACACGAACGTGGTCATCACAGCGTTGAAGGCCGCCGACCCCCAGTCCCAGGATGCCCAAGCCAGGACCCGGCCTTTGCTGGTTGCCTGATTCCCGGATTCGAGTTCCGAGGACGGGTGCGTGGCCCCTGGAGCGCTGGCGCTGTTCATACGATGCATCGTATCCGCCCGTGGCGAACAGGCAGGGGACTTCAGGCTTGTGAGGCCGGGGAATGCGGGCACAGGATACATCACAGGCTGAGGAAGCGGCGGCAGAGCCTTGATAAACTGGGCCCTCCCGAACCTTACGAATGACCGCCAGCTCCAACTTTTGATAATCGACACCCTGACGTTGCGGAGATATCAGTGATCACAGTCCTTGCCGTGCACTTTACGGTGGCTGTGGTGGCGCCGTTCCTTTTCAAAATTTGGGGCCGCAACGCTTTTTACGCACTGGCGGCGGTTCCCGGGGTCTCCTTCATCTGGCTGCTGTTACAGCACGGACCTGTCTATTCGGGCCGGGGAGCCATCGCCGAGGTGGTTCCCTGGATTCCAGGCCTTCAGCTTGAGTTCGCCTTCCGGATGGATGCCCTGGCGTGGGTCATGTCCCTGCTGGTGCTGGGTGTCGGCTCGCTGGTCCTTGTCTACTGCGCGCGGTACTTCAAACCGACGGACCAGGATCTCGGTGCTTTTGGAGCCCAGCTCCTTGCCTTCGCCGGGGCGATGTTCGGCCTGGTGGCGGCCGACGACCTCCTGCTGCTGTTCATTTTCTGGGAACTCACTACCATCCTGTCCTACCTCCTGATCGGATTCGCCCGCACCCGTCTGGCGGCCCGCCGCTCGGCGCTGCAGGCGCTGATGGTCACCACCGCCGGTGGCCTGGCCATGCTGGTGGGCCTGATCATGCTCGGCTACGCAGCCGGTACCTACCGCGTCTCGGACATCCTGCAGGAGGCGCCTGCGCTGGTGGCCGGACCTTCGGGCACCATGGTGAGCGCCGCCGTCGTACTCATCCTGGCAGGCGCCATCACCAAGTCGGCCCTTGTGCCGTTCCATTTCTGGCTCCCGGGGGCCATGGCCGCTCCTACACCGGTCAGTGCCTACCTGCACGCCGCGGCGATGGTCAAAGCGGGCATCTACCTTGTTGCGCGGCTGGCCCCGGGCTTCGCCGGGACGCCCTACTGGCAGCCGGTGGTTCTTGGCCTCGGGCTGGCGACCATGCTGGTGGGCGGGTACCGGGCGCTGCGGCAGACCGATATCAAACTCATCCTCGCCTATGGCACGGTGAGCCAGCTCGGCTTCCTCACCATGGTGGTGGGCCTGGGTACACCGGACGCAGCCCTGGCCGGCCTTGCGATGCTGTTGGCCCATGGCCTGTTCAAGGCCACGCTGTTCCTGGTGGTGGGCATCATCGACCACCAGTCAGGTACCCGCGACGTCCGCAGGCTTTCCGGCGTTTTCCGGTCCTCCCGGGCCCTGGGCATTGTGGCGGGCATAGGCGCCGCGTCCATGGCAGGGGTACCCTTCCTGGGAGGTTTCGTGGCGAAGGAATCGGTGCTGGAAGCGTTCGTCCATCACGCCGGTGCCCCCGCCGCCGGGCCGTGGGGGATGGTGGTCCTGGCCGGGCTGGTCCTGGGATCCGTCCTTACCTTTGCGTACAGCGCCCGTTTTATGTGGGGCGCATTCGCGGTCAAGCCGGGAGTGGAGCGCACGCCCTTCAAGGCCGTCAGGCCCTCCTTCCTGGCCGCGCCGGCCATCCTCAGTCTCCTGACCATCGTCTACGGTTTTTGGCCCGTCCCGGTGGACTCGTGGATCCAGCCGTATGCGGCCCTGTTTGCTTCTTCCGCTCCCGACGCCGGCACCCCCGGTGAGCAGGCGGGGCACCTGGCGCTGTGGCACGGCTTCACGCCCGCGCTTGGCCTGACCGCCCTGACCTTCGCACTTGGCCTGGCGATGTACTTCGGCCGGAACGCTGTCTCGCGGGCCCAGTCCCTGGTCCCCGGGTGGGTGGACGGGGACAAGGCCTACCAGTACACCATCGGCGCACTGGACGACGTGGCGGTCTGGGTCACGGGACGCACCCAGCGCGGTTCGCTGTATTACTACCTTGCCGTCATCCTCAGCGTGGCCTTTGTGCTGCCTCTCTCGGCCATCCTGCTGGCGGGCAAGCCCCTTCCGCCGGGCATCTACCTTGTGGACCCCGGCTCCCCGCTGCAGCTTGTGGTCGGCGCGGGAATCGTGATCGGCGCCCTGGCGGCGGTCAAAGCGAACAAACGGTTCCTCGCGGTACTGATGGTCTCCGTGACCGGGTATGGCATCGCCCTGATGTTTGCGCTCCAGGGCGCTCCTGACCTTGCCCTGACGCAGATGCTGGTGGAAACCATCGTCCTGGTGGCCTTCGTTTTGGCGCTGCGCAGCCTGCCGCCGGAGCTCCGGGACCGGACCGGCGGCAAATACCGCGTAGTGCGGGTCATCATCGGTTTATGCTTCGGCGTCACCATGGTCTTCGCCGCCATCTACGCCATGGGTGCCAGGACAGCCGTCCCCGTCTCGCTGGAATTTCCGCGCCTTGCCTACGAGGGCGGCGGGGGGCTAAACATTGTCAACGTCACCCTGGTGGACATCCGGGCCTGGGATACCTTCGGTGAAATCACCGTCCTTGCCCTGGCCGCCACCGGCGTGGCAAGCCTCATCTTCATCCGGGGCCGTGGCGACCGGATCAGGAACTCCGCCACCGTTGCCGCCGGCACCGTGGGCCGCTACCGCCCCGTCAACCCGAGCACCAGGGACGCCGCAGCGCTCGCGGTCAGCCGGAAATTCGCAGCGGCAGCACGGGACGCGTGGATCGTGGCGGGCCGGACGCTGGCACCGGAACGGCGCTCCATCATCTTCGAGGTGGTTACCCGGCTGATCTTCCACTCCATGATCATCTTCTCGCTGTACCTCCTGCTGGCCGGGCACAACCTCCCGGGCGGAGGCTTCGCCGGCGGCCTCACCGCAGGCCTTGCCCTTGCCATCCGCTACCTTGCCGGCGGGCGCTTCGAGCTGAGAGAGGCCACACCGGTCAGCGCCGGTGCCCTGCTGGGGGTCGGCCTGGCGGTTGCCGCTGCCTCCGGGGTGGCGCCGCTGCTGCTGGGCGGCCAGGTGTTCCAGACGGCCATCATCGAACTCTGGCTGCCGGTATTCGGCGACATCAAGTTCGTCACCTCCACCATTTTCGATATCGGCGTGTACATCGTCGTGGTGGGCCTGGTGCTGGATGTCCTGCGGAGCCTGGGCGCCGAAATCGACGAGCACCTTGAAGAACGGTCCGCCGCCCCGGCCGGCGCTGTCACCGAGGACGGTCCGGATTCCGAGGCAGAAAGCCCGGACGCCGATACCACCCGCAGTGCCGCGACCGTACCCAGCCGGGAGCCCGAAGGCTTCCCCGCCGAGACCACCACAAAGGGCCAAGCATGAGCGTAAACCTGACCCTGCTGATTGTCATGGGCGCCCTGTACGCCTGCGGTATATATCTGCTCCTGGAACGCAGCCTCACACGCGTGCTGCTGGGGCTGATGCTCCTGGCGAACGCCACCAACCTGCTGATTTTGGCAACCGGGGGATATGCCGGGCTGGCCCCGCTGTACGCGAAGGACACCGCCGCCCGGGACTACAGCGATCCGCTTCCCCAGGCGCTGATCCTGACGTCCATCGTGATCTCCTTCGCCGTCACAGCCTTTATGCTCGGCATCATCTACCGCACATGGGTGCTGGCCCGCCAGGATGAAATCCAGGACGACGTGGAAGACCTCCGTGTGGCGGTTACGCCCAGCTTCGATGCCGAGGATGACGCGGAGATCCCCGCCGAAACTTCCGAGTTCCCAGTGGCGACAGTGCTGGTGGGCGGCCTTGAATTGCCGGCCGAACGCGCGGCCGCAGAAGAAAGACCAGGCTCCACAAACGTGGCCACCGGCCCGGAAGGAGCCGGACAATGAATCTTGCAAGCCTTGCCCCGCTCGCCGTCGTCCTTCCCATCCTGGGCGCTGCCCTGACATTCCTGCTGATCCGGCACGCACGGGCGCAGCAGGCGGTCAGCATTGCGCTGCTGTCCCTCACCCTCCTCCTGGAATGCTTCCTGCTGGCCTCGGTCTGGGACGGCGGAACTGCCTCCGTGACCATCGGCGGCTGGCTGCCCCCGTGGGGCATCGTGATGGTGGTGGACCAGTTCTCCTCCCTGATGCTGGTGGTCTCCTCGGCAGTGAGCCTGGCCGTCCTGGTCTATGCCACCGGGCAGGGCATGGCCGACGGCGACCAGGACGCGCCGGTCTCGATCTTCCACCCCACCTATCTGATCCTGGTGGCGGGCGTTTCCAACGCGTTCCTCTCAGGTGACCTCTTCAACCTTTACGTGGGCTTCGAGATCCTGCTGACCGCAAGCTACGTCCTGATGACCCTCGGCGGCACCGGGCCGAGGATCCGGGCAGGGGTGACCTACGTGGTGGTGTCAGTAGTGTCGTCCGTGCTGTTCCTGATCGCCATCGCCATGGTCTACGGCGCCACGGGAACCGTCAACATGGCGGACCTCGCCATCAAGCTCGGGGAACTGGACCAGGGCACCAGAACGCTCCTGCACGTCATGCTGCTGGTGGCCTTCGGCATCAAGGCGGCAGTCTTCCCGCTGTCCTTCTGGCTGCCGGACTCGTACCCCACCGCCCCCGCGCCGGTCACCGCCGTGTTCGCAGGCCTGCTCACCAAGGTGGGCGTCTACGCCATGGTGCGCACTGAAACCCTGCTCTTTCCGGGCGATACCCTCAATACGCCGCTGATGGTGGCGGCCCTGCTGACCATGGTGGTGGGAATACTCGGTGCCCTGGCCCAAAATGACATCAAACGTCTGCTTTCATTCACACTGGTCAGCCACATCGGCTACATGGTGTTCGGCCTGGCCATGTCCTCCACGGCAGGACTGGGCGCGGCCGTCTTTTACGTGGCGCACCACATCACCATCCAGACCAGCCTCTTCCTGGTGACCGGCCTGATCGAGCGCCGCGGCGGAAGTTCATCGGTGGACCGCCTGGGCGGCCTCGCCAAACTGTCGCCGCTGCTGGCGCTGCTGTTCTTCGTGCCCGCCATGAACCTGGCCGGCATACCGCCGTTCTCCGGGTTCCTGGGGAAGGTGGGACTGATGCAGGCCGGCATTGAGCTGGGCACGCCGCTGGCATATGCCCTGGTCATCGGCGGCGTCCTCACCAGCCTCCTCACGCTGCTTGCCATCGCCCGGGTCTGGAACCGTGCCTTCTGGCGCAGCCCGGCCGATGCCGAGCATCCGGACCCCGTACTGCTGGCGCCGCCCCTGGCGCGGGTTGCCGGCCCGGGAGCCAAGCGGAACACCGTAACCCTCCTGCCGCGCACCATGGTGGGATCCACCCTGGGACTCGTGGTCCTTGGTGTCGCGCTGACAGTTTTCGCGGGTCCGCTGTTCACGGTCTCTGACCACGCGGCGGAGGACATGCTGGACAGGTCCTCCTACATCCAGGCGGTCCTGGGAGAGGACACCGTTGTTCCAATGGTCCTGACGTCCGGAGGAGGCAAATGAGCCGCCGGCGGATTTCCCTGCGCCAGGAACTTCCCCTCCTGGTGTGGCTTGTCATCGTCTGGGGTGCGCTGTGGCAGGACTTCAGCCCCGGGAACCTCCTGTTCGGTGCGCTGCTGGCCGTTGCCGTGGCCAGGTTGTTCTACCTGCCGCCAGTGGAACTCAGCGGCCGGTTCAACGTCCTCTACGCCGTTCCCTTCGCGCTTGTGTTCCTGGCCAAGGTGGTGGTTGCCAGTGCGCAGGTCCTGTACTTGTCAGTGGCCCGCGGTCCGAAGGTGAAAAACGCCGTGGTGGCCGTGACGCTGCGGAGCCACCAAGACCTGATGGTCACCGCCACCGGGCATGTGATTTCCCTGATCCCGGGGTCGCTGGTGGTAGAAGTGGACAGGTCCACGTCCACCCTTTATCTGCACGGCCTGAACATCAGCTCCGCAGCGGATGTTGAAAACCTGAGGAATGAGGTGCGTTCCATCGAAGCCGGGCTGATCAGGATCATGGGCACGAAGGAAGAACTCGATGCAGTCCGAATGGAGGCAGCCGCATGATGCAGACTGTGCTGGTCCTCACCGCCGTGATCTTTTCGCTCGCCGCGGGCGGTGCCATCATCAGGATCGCACGCGGACCCTCGCTGCTGGACCGTGTGCTCGCAGCGGACGTCCTGCTGGCAATCCTCGGCGGCGCCCTGTGCGTGGACATGGCCGTGAACCGTCACCTGAACAACCTGATGCTGGTGGTGGCCACCTCCATCATCGGTTTCCTGGGGTCTGTGACTGTCGCCCGTTTCGTGGCCGACCGAAGGGAGGTGCCGGGTGAATCCTGAAGCCACCTCCATGGATTTCTGGACTGACCTGGTGTCCGCCGTTTTTATGGTGGCGGGGGCTGTTCTGTCGCTGGGGGCCGCAGTCGGCCTGCTGCGCTTCCCGGACCTCCTAAGCCGCATGCATGCCGCCACCAAGCCCCAGGTTCTGGGGCTGTTCCTGCTGCTGGGAGCCATTGGCCTGCAGATGCGCACCTGGTGGGTGTGGCCCGTGCTGGCCGTGGCCTGGATTTTCCAGCTTCTGACGGTACCGGTATCCGCCCACATGGTGGGCCGGTCGGGTTACCGCACCAAGCACCTGCACCGGGAACTGCTGACGTCCGACGAGCTGGAGGCAGTAGTGCAAAAAGCCGCCGCTAAAACCGCCCGTGAGGACGATTCCGGCGACGGCTCCAGGAAATAACTGCCGGGCAGCCCCGTCAGCTCAGACGATGTCCTTGGACTTGGCGAACCGGGTGATGGCCCGCTGGGTACCGCGGTTTGCCAGGACCTGGATGACGGTACTGACCAGCGCCGAGATCAGCGCGAACGTCAGCGCGGACTGCAGGCTCGTGGGGATGTCCTCGTCCTTGCCGGTGGGCGGTTTACGTCCTGTGGTCTTTTCCCAGATGGTGTTGACCAGCTTGGTTCCGGCGAAGCCGGCGCCCAGGCTCACACCGGTGCCGAGCAGCTTGATGAAAAGGTTCATTCTTAGTACTCCTTGCGGGCGGAAAACGGGTTGACTTCAGCCTAGCGGCATCGCGGCCGGGAGCCGGAGCGGCAAGGGCGCGGTTCGCTCTAGGCGTTGGTGGACGCAGAGTGCGCCTCAGCTGCCGGGCGGTTCCGTCCGGAACTTGATCATTTTGTGCGTACCGTCGCAGTAGGGTTTGATGGCCGACGCGCCGCAGCGGCACAGGGCGACTGTCTGGCGTTGGCGGGGAACCGGGTCCCCTGAGGGCGTCACTATTTCGAAGTCACCGCGGACAATCAACGGCCCGTCGGGGCATACCACGATCGAGCTGTCGGCGGATTCCTGGTTCATGGCTGCTCCTGGTCGGGGGTGGGGGCGGTCGTTTGGTTTTCCTGGTGGCGGAAGCCGGCAAGTCTTCCCGAGTGCCGGCGGCGAAGCTCGGCCTCCGAGTGCGCCGCGGTCTTGAGCCGCGACCCCGCGTAAGGCACACCCCCGCTGAGGCGGAAGGCGAGTGCGATCCAGATGCAGACAGCCCTCTCCGCAACCCAGAGCGGGGCGCACCAGACTGCACGGAAGGGAAAAACGGTTGTCCCCCTGTGCCGCCGCCGCCCGATTTCGGCAATAATGACAGGCGCCGCAGCCAATCCCATCAGTACGCGCCCGCGGTGTTTTCCTGGAAGGCAGGCTGCGGCGGCAATGGCTGGAAGCAGGGACAGTTCGGCGGCGAGACGGCGGGGCTGGGCGAAGTCGTCGTAGGCCTGCCGGGTGCGCTGCTTGAGGAAGTGCCGCGGCTCGGGCGGCGTGCGGGCAACGAACAGGTCCGGAACGATTTTCTCCCTGCCCCCCGCTGCCTTGACGGTCCTGATCAGCTCCAGGTTTTCGAAAAGCACCGGATCGTAGCCGCCGGTTGCCAGCAGCGCGCTCCGGCGCACGGCCAGCGTACCCGGGAAGTCTGCCGACCATGCCCGGTTGATCAGGGACCTGGACGTGTCCCACCACCCGTGCCAGGGCAGGGGATCGAAGTAGTTCTGCGGCCTCACAACGTCCGCAGACGCGAGGTGACTAACGGCGGCGGTGAGTGATTCGCGCGTGTAGCGCACGTCGTCGTCGGCTATCACCAGCAGTTCCGCCCGGGCGGCCCGGACGCCCGTCATCACGCCGGCCACCTTGCCGTTTCCGTTACCGGCACCCTCCGGGCGGATATGGCGGACAACAGGCGGGAAAGCGTCCCGGTGCCGCTCGAACAGCTCCGGACCGGACCCGTCCACGATGGTCACCGGGATCCACCCGCCGAGTCGCTCGAGATAGGCAACCAGCTCCGGCAGGCCCGAATCATCGGTCCAGCGCAGCGGCAGGATGTACTCCGCAGGCTGCCCCAGGGCTGTGGTACTCACGCTGCTGCCGGCACTGCCGCCCTCAGCGAGGTCTGCCCGTTCTCCCAGCACGCTAAAAGGTGTGACGAGAGCCTGCCGTCAACGGCCATCACGGCTGTCGCCCCGAACAGGACGTCCCCGAGCAGCTCGGGTTCGGCCTCCACGAGTCCTCCTGCGAGGTCGCGGCCGGCGATCTGCTCGTGGACCGCGTCGGCTTCCACATGTTCGTCGAAGTAGTGGGTCACCTCGGCGTCGAAGCCGTGACGGCGGAAACCGCTGCCATACAGCCGGTTGGGCTGGGAAGAGGTCATCTCATAGATGGCCAGATGCCCGGTGATTGCGCCGCGCAGCCGCCGGTTGAGCCCGAACAGGGACATCATGTTGACCGCCGCGAGGGAGACGGCGGGGACGGCGTTCACGTAGGCGCCGTAGTGATCGTCCATCCCCAGGCCCCGCATGGTGCGGGCAAAAAGCGCGCTGTGCATGCGGTCCGGGCGCCCTCCGCCGTACTCGTCCGCCTGGATCTCCACCAGTGCAGCCTTCGCCCTGCCGGTAAGCCGGGGAATGGCCCAGGTGTGCGGGTCCGCTTCCTTGAGCTGGTAGACCGACTTGTGGACCAGGAACTCCTTGAGCTGGTCCAGGGTTGCCTTCTTGGCCACATACCGGGACACGCTGGGACCGGTGTCCGTGGCGGCCAGGCCGAAGAGGACGTCGGCCACGGCGTCGCTGGTCATTTCCGCGGCAGGGGGGAGGTCCAGCTCCCCGGCTGCCGACTGGGCGGCTGCCCGGAGCGCCTCTTCGAAAGGCCTTTCGAGCAGGCGGCGGACCTGGATGAGGCCCGGCTCCCACTCCCACTCATCACTGACACCTTCAAGGCCGGAGTAGTGCAGCTCGTAGAGGGAGAAAAGTGCCAGCTGGACGTCGTCGTCGCCGATGATGTCGGTGGCCGTGCCCAGCTGTGTCACCACCAGCCGGCGCAGTTCCTCAACGGCGGGGGAGCTGTCACCGGCCCCGGCTGTTGCTGCCAGGACCCGGAACAGGGCGGTGCTGATGGGACCTCGGGGTTCAGGGATCTTCATGATTGCTCCTTCGGGCGGCAGCGGTGCTGCCGGGTGCTTGGCCGTCGACGGTGGCGGTTTCGGTCAGGGCGGTCGTTCAGGTTGCGCCGCGGCTGCGCCGCGGGGTGGTCCGGGGGGCCAGCAGGATGGCGAGAATGATCATGGTCGAACCCAGGGCCAGGTGGAGCCAGTTGTCGGCGCCGTTGAGTGGGATAAAGTTGGCGGGAGTTTCGTCCCCCACCAGGAAGCCGTAAAGCCAGAGAACCAGGTACACGACGCCCCCGTAGATCAGGAAGCTTCGTGCCTTCTGGTGGGTCCGGGCCAGCAGCAGTCCGGCCGCCCCGAAGGCAAGGTGCACGATATTGTGAAGGACCGACACCTGGAAGAGGTTCAACAGCAGGGCTCCGGAGCCGTGTCCGGCCATGCCCAGGGAGTCGTAGTTGCTGGTGATCCCGGGGACAAACCCCAGGACACCCACCAGCAGGAAGAGGGCGCCGGTTACGAAGGCAGCCTTCTGCAGGCCCGTCCTCGCGCCGGTGGCCCGGGTGCTGACTGTCATGACCTGTCTCCTCAAAAGCCTGGAGACAACATAGTAAGCATGGTTACTAATAAAAGCTAAGTGCGCCTGCCGGTGCTGCTGCCCGCCGGCCACTGCCGGCAGCGTCCGCGCAGCCGGCGGGCTCACCCTTCCGGGACGATCCACACGTAGGGGTTTGGCTGGTGCCCGCCGCGGCGGCCGTGCTCATACCCCTGCTGCCAGGCCTTTCCGACGGCGGATACCAGTTCAGCCAGCAAAGGATAGTAGGGGTGGTCGGGGCCGATGTAAATCATTTCTTCCTCGGCCTTGTCCACCGCTGCCCGCACCTGGTTTTCGGCTGTATTACCGAGCATGGCGCCCCCTCCTGTTTGGAACTTCCGCCACCCGTCTCGAATGTACTCCCGGCATCCAAGGGGAGTCCATCGCCCTGGTTGGGAACCCGCGTCAGTCCGTTCGCATGGAGCTGAGGATCTCGCGCAGCGCCTGTACCACCAGGTCATGGTCCTGCACCTGGGGAAGCCCTGAAACAGTGACCGTAGCCACCGCTCCCACTCCGGCGACATATACCGGGAACGAGCCGCCATGTGCCGCATACCGGCGCTGATCAAACCAGCCCTGGTCTTCGATCCGTCCGCCGCGGGTCCGGGCGCGCAGCCCCACCAGCAGGGAGGGCACCTCGTACCGGGCCGCCGTTCTCTGTTTGGCGCGGATCCAGTGCTCGTTGTCCGGGGTGGCCCCCGCCAGGGCGACATGGAACAGGACCTGCTCACCCTTGGTGATGTCTATCGCGATGGGGAACTGGCCCTCCTTCCCCAACTCCACAAGCAGCAGCCCCAGGTTCAGTGCGTCGTCCATGGAAAAGCCTGGAAACTGGAGCTCCCGGATTTCGCCCTCTATCCGGGCGATAAGAGCCTGCAGCGATCCCTCCGGCTGGACGGCATCCGAATCCGGATCGAACTCAGTCACATGCGGTGAATTGGCGGTCATGGCCCACAATCTACCCTTCCTCAGGTGTAAACTGGACCCCGCCCACAAGGGCAATTATTTACTCACAGAATCATTCAACGACAGGGGAGCGCCGCCGTCGGGCATCACTGGCCAAGCCAGGAGCCGCAGGTGGGCGCTGAGAGTGCGGACAGCCGCAGACCCTCGAACCTGATCCGGTTAGTACCGGCGCAAGGGAGTCGAGTTCTCGAAGCTCCGCAGTGGTTTGCCGCTGCGGTTCTTTCCCCTCCTGTTCCTCAGGAGGATCGCATGGCAACTACAGCAATCAAGAAGACCACCAGCAGGTCCTGGCGCGTTGTGGACATCGTGGTGGCGGCGTTGATCGCCATCGCAGGCGGCGTCATTTTCTGGGCGTGGTCCCAGGGTGCCGCAGCAGTGTCTGCGCCGATGAACGCCCTTTACCCGCCGCTTACCGGACTGATCGCCGGCGGCTGGATGATCCCGGCGGTGCTGGGCATGCTGATCATCCGCAAACCGGGCGCCGCCCTGTTCTGCGAAACCGTGGCAGCCACCGGTGAACTGCTGATGGGTTCGCAGTACGGTGCCTCGGTGCTGTTCTCCGGCTTCGTCCAGGGCCTGGGTGCGGAAATCATTTTCGCGATTTTCGTGTACCGGAAGTTCAACCTGCCGGTGTCCCTCCTCGCCGGTGCTGCTGCCGGGCTGTTCTGCGGCCTCAATGACTCCTTTGCTCCCTGGGGCTGGAACATTGCCTACTCGGGCGGCGACAAGCTTGCGTACATTATCTTCACCGCGATCTCCGGTGCCGTCATCGCCGGGGCGCTGTCATGGATCGCCACCCGCGGCCTGGCCAGGACCGGTGTCCTGAGCTCCTTTGCCTCGCGGAAGGCAGCCACGGAGCCGGTTTTCTCCTGATGACAGCGCCTTCCGTCCACGGCGCGTCCGTGGCGGCGCGCCCGGCTGCCGTCACCGCGCGCGGCTGGGGCTGGCGGCATGCCGGGCGTTCCAGGCCTGCTGTCCGTGCCCTTGACCTGGACATCCGGCCAGGGGAGCGCGTGCTCCTGCTTGGCCCGTCCGGAGCCGGCAAGTCCACGTTCCTCCATGCGTTGGCGGGGGTGCTGGGGGATGCGAACGACGACGGCGAGGCCGGCGACTCCGACGAGTCGGGTTCGCTGCTGGTCGACGGCGCCTCCCCCCGCGATCAGCGCGGCCGTGCCGGGTTGATGCAGCAGGACCCGGAGACACAGGTGGTCCTGTCACGGGTGGGGGACGACGTGGCCTTCGGTGCCGAGAACCTTGCTGTGCCCCGGGACCGTATCTGGACCCGGGTGCACGAGGCTTTGGACGACGTCGGGCTGTCCCACCTGCCGCTGGACCATCCAACGTCTGCACTGTCAGGCGGCCAGAAACAGCGGCTGGCCCTGGCCGGCATCCTTGCGATGCGGCCGGGGCTGCTTCTCCTCGACGAGCCGACAGCCAACCTGGATCCCGCCGGGGTGGTGGAGGTGCGCGACGCCGTCGGGCGCTGCCTCGACAAAACCGGAGCAACCCTGGTGGTGGTGGAGCACCGCGTCTCCGTCTGGAAGGACCTGGTGGACCGCATTGTGGTGCTGCAGCCCGGTTCTTCGACCGACCCGGGGGTGCTCCTGGACGGGCCTCCGGACCAGGTTCTCGGCGAAGCCCGGAGCATGCTCATTGAGGCCGGGGTCTGGGTGCCCGGGTATGTTCCGGCCACCCGCCCACGCACGGCGGATCCGGCTCCCGGCTCCGGGGACCTGCTGCTTGCCGCCGAAAACCTGGCCGTATCCCGTGAACGTGCCCGCCGCAAGGGCTTGCGCAAACTGCCGCCAGTACCGGTCCGGCAAGGCATCTCGGCGCAGGTCCGGGCAGGGCGGGCGCTGGCCATCACCGGACCCAACGGCGCAGGAAAGTCCACCCTTGCGCTGACCCTCGCCGGGCTGCTGGAGCCCGTTGCCGGGAAAGTTTCGGCCACCCTGGCGCTTAGCCGTGGGGCGGGAATCGACCCGTACAAGTGGAAGGCGGAGCAGCTGATTGAACGCATGGGCACCGTTTTCCAGGAACCTGAGCACCAGTTCGTGACCGGGAACGTGCTGGACGAACTGCGCTTTGGTCCGCGCCACCTCGGGCACGGGGAAGAGCGGGTGGATGAGCTGCTGGAGCGGCTTCGGCTCACCGAACTGGTTGATGCGAACCCCTACACACTTTCGGGCGGCGAGAAGCGTCGGCTTTCCGTAGCAACGGTCCTGGCCGCGCATCCGCAGGTCCTGATCCTGGACGAACCCACCTTCGGGCAGGACGCCAACACGTGGGCTGAGCTGGCATCGTTCCTCTCTGAACTCCTGGACGCCGGCACAGCCGTGCTATCCGTGACCCACGATGCTGAGTTCACGGCGGCGCTGGGTGGAACGGAACTGCGCCTGGCAGCAGAGCCGGTAGTGCGATGAGACAGGAGCTGAACCTGCGCGGCAACAGTGCGCTGCTGACCCGGGCCAACCCGCTGAGCAAGTTCGCGGCCGTCTTCCTGATCACCGCCGTCCTTGCACTGTCCATTGACTGGGTTTCCGCTTCCGTGGCGCTGGCGTTCGAGTTCCTGCTGTTCCCATTGGCGGGCCTCACCCTGACGCTGCTGTGGCAGCGGGGGTGGCCGCTGATCCTTGCCGCAGCCGTAGGCGGCTGGAGTACCTCCATCCTGGCGGTGGACAGCGGAAAAACGCTGATCGACGTCGGCATCTGGACCATGAGCGAGGGGTCGCTGGAGCTGGGGGTCGGGTTTATGCTGCGTGGCCTGGCAATCGCGCTCCCGGCGGTGCTGTTGATGAGCTGCACTGACCCCACGGACCTGGCCGATGCGCTGGCGCAAAAAGCACGCCTCCCGCACCGGTTCGTGCTGGGGACTTTGGCCGCCATGCGCCTGGTGGGGCTGATGGCGGAGGAATGGCAGACCATCGGCATGGCCCGGCGGGCCCGGGGCGTAGGTTCCCGCGGCAGTGCCCTGCAGCGGGTAAAGGCCACGATGGGGCAGAGCTTCGGTCTCCTGGTTCAGGCCATCCGCCGTGCCTCAAGGCTGGCCGTGACCATGGAGGCGCGTGGTTTCGGCGGCGGGCGGCGGACGTGGGCGCGGGAATCCACCTACAGCGGGCTGGACCTGTGCGTGCTCGGTGGAGGCGTGCTGATGGCCGGCGCGGCCTTTGCTGCGGCCGTCTGGGCGAGCACGTGGAACATGGTGTGGCTGGGGAGCTGAGTGGTTTGCCCTGCTGTCCTACACATCAAACGTTCGGGCCGCCCGCAGGAGGCTGACTGCAGGGCGCCAGGTCAGACGCAGGAGTGGTTGTAGTCGAATTTGCGCGACACGAACTGGGTGAGGATCACGTGGCCGCCGGCGGTCAACGGCGGATTTGAGCAATTGGCTTTGGCGCCGGTCAGCGTCCGCGCACCGGCCAGCCAGCCGGGCAGGTAGTAGAGGCTGCTCGAGCTGCTGACGGTCCCCGCAATCCGGCCCCATTGGAGGCCGGTGGAATAGATTCCGACTCCCTTGACGTTGATGCTGTGGAAGAAATCCGCCATGCCCTCCAGCACGGCGCGGTTCGCATCCTTGTCCGTGGCGGACCAGCTGTTTTCGATTTCCACGTCAAGCCACCAGAAGTAGTCCGAGGGGTTGGTAATGCCGCGGATGTAGGCGTCGTCGAACGCCTTCGCGTAGCCGTACATGTACGCGCACGCCTTCCCGTAGTCCTTGTCTTCGCAGGAGCCATAGGGGTTATGGACGGCGGATCCGATGGGGTACTCGTTGCTGGTTGGCCACCACGAGCCGCTGCTTCCAGGGTTGGCGGTGTTGACGTAAAGGGACACTTTTGGCTGGGGCGTGATGCCGGATGAGGCTGCCGCCCACTCCAGTTGCTCTTCAAGGCATGGGTTTGTGTTGTTCGCCAGACCGTTGTTCACGCCAACGATGGCAAAAGCCTGGCCAACCGGGAAAGGCTTGCCGCATTGTGGCCAGGAGATATCGTTGCCCAGCGTCGACTGCGTGCCTTCCCCGGGGGAGGGAGCCGCGGAGGCGGGCCAGGCTGGAAGCAACAGCAGGACAGCGAACAGCAGAGCCGCCAGCCCTAGTGCCGCTTCAGTTCCCTGGGTCCGGTTCATTGTCACCTTCGCCGCCTTCGAAAGAAGAGGATTTCTCCAGTTTCCTCCGGTTAGGCGGGCAAGGTCAACAACCGTTGGAGCGGACTTCTATCGCATGTAGTGGGTAAACGCTCTCCCAGAGGCCGCGGCTGGCTACTAAATAAGCCCTCGGTAACTCATTCATGATATATTTTTCGGCATGACGCAGGAAACTACTGAACACGTTGCCGCCATGCTCCGGGATGCCCGGGGCGAGAAAGGCTGGACGCAGGGCCAGCTGGCAGCCGAGCTTGGAACAAGCCAAAGTGCCATCGCACGGATGGAACAGGGCAAGCAAAACCTGAGCCTGAAAATGATCCAGCGGCTGGAGGCAATCTTCGGCCGGAGCATCGTCAACGTGGGAAAACCGCAGATGACGCACCTTCGGGTGGAAGGCGGCCAGACGCTGTCCGGCGCCGTGGACGTCAACAGCAGCAAGAATGCCGGCGTCGCCCTGCTGTGCGCAAGCCTCATTAACAGGGGGACCACTGTTCTTCGCCGCCTCGCGCGCATTGAGGAAGTGAACCGCATCGTTGAGGTGCTCAGCAGCATCGGAGTCGAGTGCACCTGGCTCAACGACTCCGATCTCCAGCTCCGCAGGCCTGCCGTCCTTGACCTGGAGGCCATGGACGTTGAGGCCGCCCGCCGCACCCGCAGCGTCATCATGCTCCTGGGGCCGCTGCTGGATGAATCCTCGCAGTACCGGCTCCCCTATGCGGGCGGCTGCGACCTTGGCACGCGCACAGTTGAACCGCACATGCAGGCACTGCGCCAGTTCGGGCTGACAGTGGAAGCTACCGCAGGGTTCTATTCCGTGCAGGCCCCCGAAGCCGACAGCCGGGACCGTTCCTTTGTGCTGACGGAGCGCGGCGATACTGTCACCGAGAACGCCATCATGGCAGCGGCGCACCGCGAGGGAACAACCGTGATCCGCAACGCCAGCCCCAACTATATGGTGCAGGACCTCTGCTTCTACCTCCAGATGCTGGGCGTGACCATCGAGGGCGTCGGCACCACAACTTTGAAGATCACGGGACGTCCCATGATCGATGCGGAGATTGAGTATTTCCCGTCGGAAGACCCAATTGAAGCCATGAGCCTCATCACCGCCGGCATCGTGACCAACTCTGAAGTGACCATCCGCAGGGTCCCCATCGAGTTCATGGAAATTGAGCTGGCTACGCTGGAGCAGATGGGCCAGCAGCTGGAGATTTCCGGCGAGTACATGGCGCGCAACGGACGGACCCGTCTAGTGGACGTGACCACCAAGCCGTCCGAGCTGCACGCGCCGGAGGACAAGATCCATCCGATGCCTTTCCCCGGGCTTAACATCGACAACCTGCCCTTCTTCGCAGTCATAGCCGCCAACGCCAGCGGCCAGACCATGATCCACGACTGGGTCTACGAAAACCGGGCCATCTACTTGACCGAGCTGAACCGGCTGGGTGCCCAGGTTCAGCTGCTGGACCCCCACCGGATCTACGTCAACGGGCCCACCAAGTGGCGCGCGGCGGAGGTTGGCTGTCCGCCGGCACTGCGCCCCGCAGCCTGCCTGCTGCTGGCCATGCTCGCGGCCAGGGGCGTGTCCGAGCTGCGGAACATCTACGTCATCGAGCGCGGCTATGAGGACCTGGCCGAGCGGCTGAATGCCATCGGGGCAAAGGTGGAGTACTTCCAGGACTAAGCATTCACGCTTCGTCATGAAGTCCTGAGGACCGTCCAAAAACCTTTACCTGCCGCAGAATGTGTGTATGCGTACATTCGGCGTTGAGGAAGAGCTCCTGATCGTTGACCCGGAGAGCGGGGAGCCGCTCGCCCTCGCTGATGCCCTGCTTTCCGGCCGCAGGGTGGCTGCCGACGACGCCCCGGATGACTTTCGGGACCTCGAAACGGAAGACAAAACCGTTTACGACGACGACGGGATGGGCTTGAGTGCCGAACTTAAGCTGGAGCAGATTGAGACGCAGACGCGGCCCTGCCTGGAGTACGGTGTGCTGCTGGAACAAATCCGGGCAGGGCGGACGCTCGCTGACAACGCTGCCAGGCAGAACAATGCCCGGGTGGCGGCATTGGCCACCTCGCCCCTCGGGTTGTCGAGCCATACCACTCCCGATCCCCGCTATGCCAGGATGCTGGAACGATTTGGCTTGACCGCACAGGAGCAGCTGACCTGCGGCTTCCACGTCCACACCTACGTTGAGTCCCCTGACGAGGGCGTGGCCGTGCTGGACCGGATCCGGGACAAGCTTGCGGTCCTGACCGCTGTCAGTGCCAACTCGCCTTTTTGGAACGGACTTCAGACCGGTTTCGAGAGCTACCGTACCCAGGCGTGGAACCGCTGGCCCACTGCCGGTCCAGCCGGGATCTATGGGACCTATTCTGCCTATCGCCGCGTGGTCACCCGGCTGCTGGACAGCGGAGTCATGCTGGACGAAGGGATGCTCTACTTCGATGCCCGACTGTCACGGAACCACCCCACTGTGGAGGTCCGTGTGGCAGACGTTTGCCTCCGGGCCGAGGATGCAGCCCTTCTTGCCGTTCTCGTCCGTGCGCTTGTGGAGACGGCGGGCCGTGAGTGGCGCCAGGGCATCGATCCGGCGCCGGTGCCCACCGTACTCTTGCGGATGGCCTCCTGGCAGGCCAGCAGCGGAGGACTCAGCGGAGAGCTGTTGGACTTCGGCTCCTTCCGGCCGGCGCGCGCCGCAGACGTAGTGCGTTCACTGGTGGACTATCTCGCGCCGGTATTGCAGGAGCAGGGCGAGCTTTCCCTTGCCCGGCAAGGGGTGGAGGACGTCATTGCCCGTGGAACTGGGGCAGCTGAACAGCGCCGCATCCGCGACAGAGCTTTGGCCGCTGCAGCACCTGAGGATTTGGGCTTCGGCGCAGTGGTGAGGCATGCGGTAGAGGTGACGATGCGTGGCACCCTGGATCTGTCGAAGGTCGAAGAAACGCCCGATCTGCTGCGGGTCCGTCAGCCCTAGTAGGCGGGAAGGGCAGCAGGGCGTCCTCGAGGACCAGCTCAGCTGTGAAGCGCGGGTCACAAGTAACGGGTTCGTGCCATACTCGGCGGGTGACGGCCTCGTATTCCTTTGAAGCAGAACTTTGGCTGTACCCCGGTGAGGCAGGATGGCATTTTGTGACCCTGCCTCCGGACATCGCTGATGACATCCGGGTCCGCGCTGCAGGTGCCGGGACGGCATTCGGCTCGATCAAGGTCACCGCGAAGGTCGGAGAGCACTCCTGGCAGACCTCGCTGTTCCGGGACACCAAGAGCGATTCCTACCTTTTGCCGGTGAAGAAGGAGATCAGGGACAAAGCGCAGGTCGGTGCAGGTGACGGCATTGCCGTCCAGCTCTCCGTATAGGCTAAATCTGCTTCAGCGCCTGTTCGAGGTCGCCGATCAGGTCGTCCACGTCCTCCAGCCCCACGGATAGCCGCACCACGCCGTCGCTCAGGCCGATGGCTGCGCGGCCCTCCGGACCCATCGCGCGGTGAGTAGTGGTGGCGGGGTGGGTAATGAGGGACTTTGAGTCGCCCAGGTTATTGGAGATATCGATGATGCGGAGGCCGTCCAGCAGCGCAAAGGCAGCCTCCTTGCCCGAGCGGGCACCCGTCGTCGCCAGTTCCAGGGTCAGGACCGTCCCGCCGGCACTCATCTGCCGGGCCGCCAGCTCGTACTGCGGGTGCGACTTCAGGAGCGGGTACTTCACCCAGCTCACGGCAGGCTGCTGTTCCAGCCATTCGGCCAGCTGCAGGGCTGACGCCGAGGAGTGGTTGACGCGGAGGGCCATTGTTTCCAGGCCCTTGGTAAGCACCCAGGCGTTGAAGGCGGACAGCGATGGACCGGTGTGGCGCATCAGCTGCTTGACCGGGCCGTCAATGAATTCCTTGGTGCCCAGGATGGCGCCGCCCAGCACCCGGCCCTGGCCGTCGATGTGCTTGGTGCCGGAGTAGACAATCACGTCGGCGCCGAGCTGGCCGCAGCGCTGCAGCAGGGGAGTGGCGAAAACGTTGTCCACCACCACAGTGGCACCTGCGGCATGTGCCAGCTCACTGACCGCGGCGATGTCCACGATTTCCTGCATGGGGTTGGAGGGGGATTCAAAAAACACAGCGGTGGTGGGCTCGGACAACGCAGAGCGCCACTGCTCCAGGTCAGGCCCGTCCACAAAAACCGTTTCGACACCCCAGCGCGGCAGGATCTCGTTCAGGATGACGAAGCAGGAACCGAACAGGGACCGGGCGGCCACGACGCGGTCACCTGCAGCCAGCAGGGCACCCAAAGCGGTAAAGACCGCGGACATGCCCGACGCCGTCGCAAAGCATGCCTCGGTTCCCTCGAGGAGGCGGAGCCGTTCCTGGAAGGTGGCCACGGACGGGTTGCCGTAGCGGGAGTACACAAAGCGCTCGTCCTCACCGGTGAAGGCCCGTTCAGCAGCGGCTGCGGATTCGTACACGAACCCGGAATTCAGGAACACGGCCTCGCTGGTTTCCTGGAAATTGGTGCGGTCCAGCCCGCCGCGCACGGCCTGGGTGTTGCTGCTCCAGCCGGCGGCGTCTTCGTTGAAGGTCACTTAGTTCTTTCCGAGGTTGGTGGGCAGGCCGCGGTTCTTCCAGCCGTTGACGGTGCGTTCGCCGTAGCGGTCCGGCTCGCCCTCGAAGCCCTCCAGCACGTTGTAGGACGTAAAACCGGCCTGGGTGGCAGCAATCGCAGCCGCGATGGACCGCTGCCCCGAGCGGCACAGGAAGATCAGCTCCGTCGATGAGTCTTCCGGCGCCTGCTGGGTGAGGGAACTGATGAAGTCGGGGTTGGGAATGCCGCCCGGAAACGTCCACTGGATGAACAGCGGATCATTGTCGGTGGCCTTGGTGTCAGGAATGCCGATGTGGGCCCATTCGCCCTCGGTCCGCACATCCACGAGGATGGCTCCCTGCTCCAGTTTGTCCCACGCCTCCTGGGGCGTCAGGTCTCCCGCGTAGCTCATGCGTGGCCCTCGCCGTCGAACTCGAGGTCCTCGCCGGCGGCCTCAAGGTTATCCACCGCGGTGGCAACGGCGGCATCAGCGGAGGCGATCGCTGCCGGAAGGACCAGGGCCTGCGCCACTATCACCTGGCCGTCGTTGGTGGTGGCGGCCGGGCTGCCGTGAAGCACGTAGCCCTCGGCCAGGGCGGCCGAAATCCGTTCACAGAAAGTCCGGTCGTCCGGGCCGGTGACGAGCCGGTACGAAAGTCTCTCTTCAGGGGCAGGTGCGTCAGACACGACGGATCTCCTTCTCTCACGCTTGCAACACGATTCGGTCGATATGCCGAGTATTCACCTGAGGCACCCCGCCGCGGAAGGAGGGTTGCCGACCGGTTAGTCAGGGCTTGGCACCGGTACTCATTACTCACAAAAAACGTAACACTTGGCGGGCATGCCCGCACCGCCGTCGTCGTCATGTTCCGTAACTGAACCGGCCCTGCCCGCTGAGCGGCCGGCACGCCAGTTTCGGTAACGCACGACGGCGGGACTCGCCCCGGCGTCAAGGCACCTGGCGTGCTGCACATATTGATGCCGGATAAAGTTCTTTTGGGGCAGGCCGCCCCGTCATTGGAGTATCAGCTTCGGGGGTCCCATCAGCACGTCATCAGCCGCCGCGCCCAAGCGCGGGCACAACAGCCCGCTGCCTGCCCGGACTTCCCGCAACGGCTTGCTGGTCCTGACCCGCGCCACGGCCGCCTTCCTTGTTTTGATGCTGATGGCAGTCCTGCTGATAGTGCTGCCGGCGGGACCAGCCCGTGCGGCAGAGACCTTTCCGGGCGACGGCAAGCCGCTGCTGGGCGCTGTGCTGGAATGGGGCGAGGACACCGCTGCCGGTTTCGCCGGCCGCCTGGGTGCCTCACCGGCCCTGCTCGGGCACGACATAGCCATCCCGTTCCGCGCCTCGGAGAAAAATGACATCCGGGGCTTCCTGGAACAGTCAGGTGAACAAGGCGCACATGCAATGCTCACGGTGCAGCCCACGGTTCCGCTGGACCAGATCACTGCAGACACCGCTTCAGCATTCGCCGGCGAAGTGGCCGATCTGACAGGCAACTTCAAAGGCCACGTGCTGATCCGTTTTGCCCCCGACATGAATGCCAGCTGGGTGGAATGGGGCCAGCAGCCCAGCGCCTACCGGTCCGCCTTCCAGGCCGTCGCCGCAGCCTTCAACAATCTCGACGGCGGCCGTACCGCCATGGTGTGGGAGCCCTACCTGGGCAAGGACTACCCCTTCAACCGGCACCGGAATGCGCCGGTGCCGGGAAGCGAAGGTTTCGCCCTGCTCGATACCAACCGCGACGGCGCGTGGGACGGCTCGGACGCGGCCTATAGCCCTTACTATCCGGGGGACGAGGCGGTGGACTGGGTGGGGCTGACAGCATTCCACGACGACACGGCCGGCGGGGCGCCCGTCAATACCGTTCCCCGGCAGGGCGAACTTCAGGAAATGCTTACTGCATCGGGTAGCGAAAACTTTTACGCAACGTATTCGGAGGGTAAAGATAAGCCGTTCCTGCTGCAGACGTCCGCCTTCTACAGCCCGGCGTCCGGCGGCGCCACCGAAATGGAGATCAAAGCCTCCTGGTGGGACCAGGTCCTCGGCGCCGCAGGATCAACCGAATTCACCAGGACCGCCGCGGTGGTGTGGGATGAACGCACAAACACCAGGGACACGGGTGTGGCTGGCATCAACTGGCTGCTCACCGGGAACCCTGCCATCGCAGACGCAGCCCGGCAGAGGCTGCAGGCTTCCCCGCTGGTCACCGGGCCGGTCACGGAGGTTGTGGCAGGCAGCGGGCACGTGCGGGCCAACACCCTTTCAGGCCCTGCTTCCTGGACTGTTGCCGCGGCGCTGGTCATTCTGCTCGTGGCGCTATGGCAGGTTCCCCGGCGCGTGAACGCGGCAACAGCGTGGGCTTACGCCGACTCCTCCTCCAGGGATTCCCGGGTGGACCTGCTGCGGGGACTGGCCATCGTCTTTGTGGTGGTCAACCACCTGGGGATGACGTCGCTGTTTCAGTTGCTCACCCAGGAGGCCGTGGGCTTCGTGTCCGGGGCGGAGCTCTTTGTCCTTTTCTCCGGCCTGGTGGTGGGCATGGTGTACGGACCAAGGGTCAAGGAAGACTTCGGGACAGTGGTGGACCTGACCTCGCGGCGGGCGGGAAAGCTGTACCTCACGGCGCTGGTGGTCCTTCTGGGGGTGTTCCTGGCCTCGCTGTTGCCCTTCTTCCAAACCGACACCCTAACCACGTTCGTGGACCAAGGCACCGGCGGGGCCGGGTCCGACGCCGCCGGCCGCACCTACGACCTGTACGCCGGCATGGAGTCACTGTTCCAGTTTCCTGTGCCGCCCCAGGTCCTGCCGGCCATCCTGCTGCTGCAGGTCGGCCCGTGGCAGTTCAACATCATGGGCCTGTACGTAGTGCTGCTCCTTGCCAGCCCACTGATCCTGGCGGCCCTTGACCGCGGCAAAACCCTGTGGGTACTGGCGGCCACCCTGGCCGTGTATGCAATGGGAGCGGTGACGCGGTTCCGCATCCTGCCTTCCCAGTTCGAGGATTCGTTCCCGCTGCTGGTGTGGCAGGTGCTGTTTGTCATCGGCCTGGTGGCTGGGTTCCACCGGCACAGGGTGGTTGCCTGGCTCGCCGGACACACGGGGATCGTGCTGGCGTGCACGGCGGCAGCGCTCGTCTTCGCCTTCCTGTCCTGGGGCAACCCGTATCTGGCCAACGGCTTCGATGTGCGGCTCGGCCTTGTGCCGGATGCGGCGTACAGGACCATGTACGACCTCTTTTTTGGCCGCACGTATCTGGCTCCGGGCCGGCTCCTCAACGTCATGGTCCTGGTGGTGGCCGCCTACGCCTTCCTGACGGCTTACTGGAAGCCGGTGGAACGGGCGCTGGGCTGGTTCCTGATTCCCCTGGGCCGGGCAACCTTGTACGTCTTCATCCTCCACGTAGCGCTCATCGCCGTAATCGCCAACATTCCGGCTCTTCGGCAGGGTGACGTGTTGCTGAACACCGCAGCCTACGCACTGGTGCTGGGACTGCTGTGGGTAATGGTCCGCACCCGATTCCTCTTCCGGTTCATCCCCACCTAAGGAAACCTTTGAAGGCTGCCGGAGGCAAATAACTAAAACAAAAGGCGTGAAGCGCTGCCGGCTGGGCAGCGCTTCACGCCTTTCTGGTTCTTCGATGCCTATACGAGCCCCGGGGAACTCGCCAGGATGTAGTCAGTGGCGGCCGGGCCCTTCATGCGGAGGCCGTTGCAGCCGGGGGTGATCCGGTGTTTCATGGCTGCCCAAAAAGAGGCTTCCCTCCCGGGGACCTGCTGGTTGATGTAGCACCAACTGGTGTAAAGCCCGTAGAGGCGGTCGTCATTGAGGTTGTGGCCAGAGGACTGGTCCAGGTAAGTGGCTTCTTGGAGAAAAATATCGAACTGCGAATGTGCCATGACGGCGTCCCTTCGCTAAGTGCGTGTGTACCGCCGTTCGGCTACAGCAGCGAGAGACTCAATGCCCTGCACGGGGCCATGGAGTAATGATCAGCTCCTTTGGAGCGGATAGCTGGGGCGGTGCTAGTGCCTTATCTACAATGTAGACCTTACTAGTAGGCTACACATTCAGCAAGCGTTTGGAATTACCCTCAGTCTCCGGCTACTCGAAGGAAGCCCGCCGGCGGTCAGTGAGACGGGTGTTCAAAATATCCGGTGCATTGACTTTGAAGCGGCGGCGGTCATCACTGTGGCTGAGAACCTGATGTAGTGGGCTTTCTCGCCGGGTTGCCATGGTTCCAGGCCCAGGCGGTCCACCGCATCCCTGTCCTGCTGGTCCTCCAGCAGTGCGGTGTCGCCCCGCACCACACCCTACGGCTGATGGGGCGCCAGGAACATGGCCCCAAAGGCAAAACCTATTCGATTGCCGCGAACAGCTCGTTCAGCTCCGCGGTGAGCTCTTTTTGCACCGACGGGGTGCCCACCTCTTTGCCGTCAATGCGGTTCACCGGGGCCAGCATGCGCACGCTGGAAATCAGCCAGACGGCGTCCGCGTCCAGCAGGTCCTGGGGCTCCAGCGGACCGTACCCCAGTTCCCACCCGGCCGTTTTCGCGGCCGCAAACAAAGCACCCTGGGAGGTACCCGCCAGGATGCCGCTGTCCAGCTGTGGAGTGATGAGCCGCTTGACGGGAGCGCCGTCGTCGGACGCTTCCAGGTGCGCCATCAGAACAGTTGACGTTGGTCCCTCCAGCACGCGGCCGTCCGAGGAGATGAAGATGACGTCATCGGCGCCCTGTTTGTGGGCGTGCCGCAAGGCAGCCATGTTGACGGCGTAGGAGAGCGTCTTCGCGCCAAGCAGCAGCCAGGGTGCACGTTCGGCAACCTCACTGTCGTAGCCCCGGTCAAGGAGGATGACGTCGATGCCTGCCTCGCGCTGGCGGCGTCCGGCCGACCCGACAGGAGAAACCTGCACCCACGACGTGGGGGCCGGGGCACCCTCAACTCCCCGGGTCACTACCAGCTTGACCACCAGTTCGTCGTCGGACCCGGCCACGGGCGGGTGCTGGGTCCGGTGTTCGGACAGGGCTGTGGCGATGGCGCGGCGCCATTCCTCCTCGCGGGGAATGGTCAGGTCCAGTGCTGCTGCGGATCCCGCCAGACGGTCCAGGTGCGCCTGGATTTTCCGGACGCTGCCGTCCACGGCAAGCATGGTCTCGAAGATGCCGTCGCCGCGGGTCGCACCCTGGTCCGTGACCAACAACTGGGGTTTGGACGCATCGGCCAGCCGGCCGTCCGGGAACGCGGGGTCGAGGAATACAAGAACCACAGAAGCTGGAGAGGTCATGGCTCCAGCTTAGTGCGGCGTCCCTGCGGATAAGCTGGGCAGAGTGCCCTGGCCGGAATCCGTCCGCCGGGAGCCCATCCTCCGGGGGGAATACACGTGTTGTGGCCATTTTCGCTTGCCGGTTCCGCGCCGACATGGATCGTGGTGCTGCTGGCCGTCGCCGACCTGGTGATCCGGGTGCTGGCCCTGGGCATCATCCCCGGCAACCGGCGGCCCACCACAGCGATGGCGTGGCTGCTGGGCATCTTTTTTGTCCCGTTTCTGGGCATCATCCTCTTCCTGCTGTTCGGCAACTTCCAGCTGTCCAAACGACGGCGGGAGCAGCAGCAGCAGGTCAACGAGCGGGTGCGCGCCGGGATCTCCTCGCTGGCGGACGTGGAGAGCGACTACCCGGGCCCCGAATGGGTGAGGTCCGCGGCGGAGTTGAACCGGCGGCTGGGCTCACTGCCCATGGTGGACGGCAATTCCGTGGAGCTTATCCCCGGCTACCCGGACTCGATCCTGCACATGACGCAGGCGGTGCGGAAGGCGAAAAAGTTCGTAAATGCCGAGTTCTACATCATGAGCACGGACCACATCACCGACGAGCTCCTGACGGCGCTTGAGGAAGCGGCCGAACGGGGCGTGGAAGTCCGGGTGCTGTTCGACCATATCGGCACCCTCCGGGTCAAGGGCTACAACCGGCTCCTGAAACGGCTCAAGGCCAGCAAGATCCAGTGGAAGCGCATGCTTCCGCTCCTGCCCATCCACGGCCAGTGGCGCCGCCCCGACCTGCGGAACCACCGCAAAATCATGGTGATCGACGGCGAGACCGCCTTCACCGGCTCGCAGAACCTGATTGAGCCGTCCTACAACAACCCGAGGCACCGCAAGGCGGGCCGGGAGTGGGTGGAGCTGATGGCCCGCCTGCATGGGCCGATCGTCACCACCCTCAACGTCGTTTTTGCCACCGACTGGCTCAGTGAGACCGACGAATCCCTGGAACACCAACTGCAGCTCCCGGCGGATGCGCGTCCCGGCAACGTCACGGCGCAGGTGGTGCCCAGCGGCCCGGGATTCATCACGGAAAACAACCTGAGGCTCTTCAATACCCTCATCTACTCCGCCCAGCGCCGGATCTCCATCTGCAGCCCGTACTTCGTCCCGGACGATTCGCTGCTCTACGCCATCACCACCGCTGCCCAGCGCGGGGTTGACGTGGAGCTGTTCGTCTCCGAGAAGGGCGACCAGTTCCTGGTCCACCATGCCCAGCGCTCCTACTATGAGGCCCTTCTGGAAGCCGGCGTCCGGATTTACCTGTACAAAGCCCCGTTTGTGCTCCACGCCAAGCACTTCACCATCGACGACGAAGTGGCCGTCCTCGGATCCAGCAACATGGACATGCGCTCCTTCTCACTGAACCTGGAGGTGTCGGTAATGCTGCTTGGCGCCGACATTGTCACCAAGATGCGTGCCGTGGAAGACACTTACCGGGATATTTCGCATGAGCTTAAGCTGGCGGACTGGCTCAACCGGCCACTCGCAGCACGCTATGTGGACAATGTGGCGAGGCTGACAGCCACCGTCCAGTAACAGGCGGGCCTCGTCTAAACGTCAGGAAACTCCGCGCCAAGGGTCGAGAGGACGCCGAAGGCCTTGGTCCGGATCTCCTCATATTCGTCATCAGGGTCCGAGTCGGCGGTAATGGCGCCGCCGACGCCGAGCGTCAGTTCCACCGTCCCGTCACCTTCCCCGCGGATCACCAAAGTCCGGATGGCGACGGCGAGGTCCGTTGCGCCGTTCAGGGAGAAGTATCCGACGGCGCCGGAGTACAGTCCGCGCCCTTCGCCTTCCAGCCGGTCCAGGATGGCCATGGTGCTGATCTTGGGTGCACCGGTCATGGAACCGGCAGGGAAGCAGGCTGCCACAGCTTCGGCACGGGATGATCCGCGCCGCAGCTGCGCGTCGATGGTACTCACCATTTGGTGAACGGTGGCGTAGCTTTCGATGGCACAGAGCCTGCTCACCGTTACGGAACCGGGGACCGCGAAATGGCTGAGGTCGTTGCGCAGAAGGTCAACGATCATGATGTTCTCGGCGCGGTCCTTCAAGGACGTTTCGAGGTCCCACCGCAGCTGCTCATCTTCCGCCGAATCAGCGGCCCGGCGGCGGGTTCCCTTGATGGGTTCGGCGCGCATGCCGCCGTCGGACCCCAACTTCAGGAAGCGCTCGGGGGAGGTGCTGGCCACCGTGAGGCCGCCGAATCTCAAGTAGCTGGCGAAGGGGGCCGGGTTTTTGCGGCGGAGGTCCAGGTAGGTTTGCCACGGGTCCAGCTCAGCGGCCGGAACATTGGCAATAAGCGTAGTGGTCAGGCACACCTCGTAGGTGTTACCTTCAGCGATCTCGTGCTGCGCCGCGGCGATTTTCGCCTTGTAGGCGCCGCTGGTATCGCGGCTCCGGAACACGGGCACCGCCGGAAGTACGACGCCGCTGCTGCCGCCCGCTTGGGCGGTCAGGACGGCCGGTGCGGCGGAGCGGGAAGCAGCTTCCACGGCTGCCCGCGCCTGGCCAAGCCACTGGTCTGCGTCAGGAACAGCCAGGGCCAGGAGCCAGGCACTGCCGGCGGCGTGGTCCAGTACTACGCCCCTGCCGGCGAAGATCAGGGCGGCATCGGGGGTGGGTGAAGAGAGATCGGCGCCCCCGGTTTCCCGCTTGAGTTCGTACCCCAGGCATCCCAGCCAGCCGAGCGTAAATTCTCCGGGATAACCGTCCGGGATGCTGACCCCGTCTCCGCCCCACACCGTATCGAGCCAGCGGAAGAAGGAGCCTTCCACAGTGGCTGTGGCGCAGCCTGCGCGGATCACGCTCTCGCCGGAGCGGTGCGTCACCGACTGGCCGGACTGGCCGGCGTCGTCCGCCATGATGCTGAAGCGGCTGCGCTCGGCAGCGGCGGACGCGGGCGGGAAAGTTCTGGTTCCGGCCGGGCCGTCCGCGTTGGAAGAGTCCAGCCAAACGGCATTGGGTGAGCCGCCGTAGAGCGAATGGAACAGCGTAGCCGCATCCGGGCGCAGGTCCAGGCGCTCGGCGTGAAGGCTTAGGCCGCGGCGGGCGGACAGTTCGGGGGAAAGGGCAGTGGCCAGGCCGGGGAGGTACGGCAGGAGCTGCAGGACATCGGAGGGGGCGCTGCCGTCGGCCCGGTTCAGGACGCGTACGTCGGCGTGGCGCGGGACGTCGTCGCCGTTCAGCCACTCCTCTTCCTGGGCCGCCCATTGGTCCCAGTAGGGTTCGTAGGTCCCGCCGTCCCGGTCCAGGGCGCGGGTGCGCCGCACGTCCTCCGGAGAGTCCGCCCAAATGACGGCGCTGAGAAGTGGGCGCGCGGCGCCGGCAGCGGACCCGACTCCCTCTACGATCACAATCTCGGCGGGCAGCGTGACGCGGACGTCGCCGTCGTAATGTTTATCCCAGTCCCAGCTTGTCCAGGTAGCCGCATCCCCCCGGCTCAAGGGTTCGAGGACGGTGGCGACATAGCGGTCGATGCCGGCCATCAGCCCATTCCAGCCGGGGTAGATGTCCTCGAGGTGGAACAGCGCGACCTTGTGATGGGCGCGCAGCCGCGCCGCCAGTTCGACCGCGAGCGTTGTCTTCCCTGCGCCGGAGCGCCCGTCAATGGCGATGATGACGGGGGCTGGGCTCATGGGTTAGAGCGTACCTTTTTTCCCCGCCGGGCTTTCATCTGTGCAGTAGCTGGGCATCTTTGATGACGGCACCCTTGATGTGGTTCACGAGCCCAGGCAGCGCGTCGTGGATCTGGCGCCAGACGGCGTCGAAATCGGACTGGCCGCCGTACCAGGGATCCTCGATGCCCTGGTCCAGCAGGTCCTTTTCCGCCAGCAGGGGATCAAAACTGCGCAGCATGCGGACCTTATCCCTGGACTCCTGGTCCGGAGCCGCTTCGGTGAGCCAGGCGTAATGGTCAATGTCCAGGGCCAGGATGAGGTCCCGTTCGCGGAACCACGCCGGATGCCATTCCCGGGCGCGGTGTTTATCGGAGGGAAGCTTCGTTGCCGACAACCGGCGTGCGGCCCGCGGGTCGATGGGCCGGCCTGCTTCGTAGCCGGTGGTGCCTGCGGAGTCGACGGTGACCACGGTGTCCAGCCCCTCGCGTTGCAGCGCCGCAGCGAGCATGAACTCTGCCATGGGGGAGCGGCAGATATTTCCGGTGCAGACGGCGATGACGCGGTATGGGCTCGACACTGAGTTCATGTAGTAAGCATGCGTGCTAATGGCCCCTGTTGGCTAGCGGCAGTTTCACAAAGGTTGACTTTTTTGTAAAGAAATTTTGCAGCCCCGTCATACTCCTTGATACGCCCGGTGCAGTGCGATGAAGGTCAGTGGAGGAAAGCCAGCAGGATGCCCACGGCGACAAAGAGGATGCCGAACGCGCGGTTGAGGATCAGCTGCCCCCGGGCGCTGTGCGTGAACCGTTCGAAGGACCGTGCTGCGGCGGCAAAGAAGAACCACATCACCAAGATGTCGATGGCCACAACCGTCGCCGTAAGAACTGCGTACTGGGCCAGGAGCGGCTGCTCGGGACGGATGAACTGGGGCATAAAAGCCAGGAAGAAAACAATTGCCTTCGGGTTCAGCAGATTCACCCAGAGCCCGCGCCGAAAAATGGACCAGGCAGGCTCGTTCCGAAGGCCCGCAATCTTTTCCTGCCCAAGGTCCGGCTTGCTGAGGAACTGCCGGATGCCCAGGTAAACCAGGTACGCGGCGCCAGCATAGCGGATGACGTTGAAGGCCACAGGGGAACTGGCCACCAGCACCCCCACGCCAAGAGCCACGATCACCACATGGATGACCAGCGCTGCCTGCTGCCCGAGGATGCCCCAAATGGAGCGGCGGAAGCCGGCGTTCAGGGAGTTGCTCATGGTGTTGATGGCTCCGGCGCCGGGGGTGAAACTGATCAGGGCGCCGGCGCCGGCCAGGGCAAGCCAAAGTGAGAATTGCACCAGTAAAGCTTAGTGGCAGCTATGGACACGATCAGTACCAGCGGCGGTTTGACGTTGCCTGCACACCGCCGCGGATCTATGCCCGCGCTATGACCTCGCCGTTGGGGATCAGGAACCAGCCGTCGTCGGTGGAGCCCCAGCGGTGCCAGCCGGCGGAAATCCGGGCAAGGTCCGCAGGGTTGGCGAACCCGTATTCCAGCGCCTGTTCAGCAAACGCTGAGTGCAGGACGCGCTCACCCCAGACCCGGGCCTGCCAGCGCCGCTGCTGGCCTGTGGCATAAAGCCAGTTGCTGCTGCTGGGCGCGACGTCGGTGAAGCCCGCGGACTGGGCCCAGCTGACAAGCCGCCGCCCGGCGTCGGGCTCTGCTCCGTTGCGCCGCGCGATGCGCTGGTACAGCTCCATCCACTCGTCCAGCTCGGGGATGGCGGGGTACCAGCTCATGCCATGGAAGTCGGCGTCGCGTACTGCAACAATCCCGCCGGGCTTTGCGACCCGGCGCATCTCCCGCAGCGCCTCCACCGGGTCGGTCAGGTGCTGCAGGACCTGGTGGGCGTGGACGACGTCGAACGTTTCGTCCTCGAAGTCGAGGTCGTAGATGTTGCCGGCCACGAACTCGACGTTGGCGACCTCCCGCTCGGCGGCGAGGGCCTTTGCCTGGGCGATAATGTCCGGGGAGCGGTCCAGCCCGGTGACCTTTCCGGGGGTGACCAGGGCGGCGAAATCACAGGTGATGCTGCCCGGCCCGCAGCCGACGTCGAGCACTTCAACCCCCGGCCTCAGGTGCGGCAGGACAAACGCCGCGGAATTCTCGGCCGTCCTGGCGGCATGGGCCCGGACCACCGACTCGTGGTGGCCGTGCGTGTAAACGTCGTCTTCAGGCTGCTGCGCACTCATAATCAAACGCTACCCCCCAACCGGGTAACTCCCACTGTCGTTTCGGGCCGTAAGACGACGCTGGCGCGACCTACTTGCGCGCCGTGGGAGAACCGGGCGTGTTGGCCGATTCTTCCCGTGCGGCCACCGTGGCTTCCACCATGGCCGTCATGAACCGGGTCACCGTCTCCAGCTCCTCCGGGCTGAAATCCGCCATGGCGCTCCCCATCCGCCGCGAGAGGGGAGCGAAAATGGCTCCGCCGTCCTGGAATGCCTTGGGTGTCATCCGCAGGTGGACCTGCCGGCGGTCCGAACTGTCGCGCTCGCGCACCACATGCCCGGAGTTGTCCAGCCTGTCGATCAGCGCGGTGGTGGCAGGCGAGCTGAGGTTCAGTTCCTTGCGGAGGAGCCCCGGCGTGACCGTGCCGCCGGCGGCAGTGTGGCGCATGATCACTGCCAGTGCATTCAGGTCCGTCCGGTGCATGTCCTTGCGCCCGCCCGCTGAGTCCACGTAGCGGTTGGCCTCCAGCGTGAACTCCTGAAGGAGCCGAACCAGCGGATGCGGGCCCTCACCCGTGGGAGGGCCGGTGATGGCGGCAGTTTCCTCGCCGGTCATGCCCCTCCAATGTGTGCCTTAAGCGGGAACTCTCCGCTGTGGACGGCAGTCGTGCTGCCGGGCCGTATTGACGGATATTACTTCAGGAGCGCCCGCCCGCCCTCATCGGTGCCGGAGAGAAAAAGCTAGGTAAACACTTATCTCCATCGCAGAGATACTTTAATATGGAACCAATTCTACTCCTGCCCAGCACTAGGAAGGCCCCATGAACTCCCACTCCCATGCCAAGGAACGCGTCCCGTTCTGGCTGCGCTGGCTGCTTCCCGTGATCCTGGTCTTGACGTGGCTGGCCCTTGCAGGGGTGGGCGGTCCCACCTTCGGTCGCCTGGAAGAGGTCTCCTCCAACGATCAAGCGTCTTTCCTGCCCGCCAGCGCCGAGGCAACCGCCGCGCGTGACTGGCAAGCAAAGTTCCGGGACTCCGATGAAGTTCCCGGCGTCATCGTCCTGGAGGGCGAGGAAGCTTTGAGTCCGGAACAGCTGGGCGACATTGCAAGCCTCCGGACAGAGCTTGAAGGCCTCGAGCTCGGCAGCGCCGTGATCGGACCCATCCCCTCCGAGGACGGCAAGGCAGTCCAGTTCATCGCCCCGATTGATTCTTCCGCCGAGATCAAGGAGGCCGTCCAGGAACTGCGGGACACCGTGGCCGAGGCGGCACCGGAAGGCCTGCGCACGTTCGTTACCGGTCCTGCCGGGCTTGCTGCCGATCTCACCGCAGCCTTTGCCGGCATCGATGGAATCCTCCTGCTCGTGGCGCTGGCCGCCGTGTTCGTGATCCTGCTGGTTGTCTACCGCTCACTGCTGCTTCCCATCGTGGTGCTCCTGACCTCGGTCTTCGCACTGTGCGCGGCGATCCTGCTGGTCTTTGGCATGGCCAAGGCGGGCTGGATCCAGCTCAACGGCCAGAGCCAGGGCATCCTGTCCATCCTGGTGATCGGCGCCGCCACGGACTACGCGCTGCTGTATGTGGCAAGGTTCCGTGAAGCCCTCACCCATACGAGCAACCGCACGGCCGCCGTGTTGACTGCCTGGAAAGCCTCCTTCGAGCCCATCCTGGCTTCAGGCGCCACCGTGATCATCGCGCTGCTGTGCCTGCTCTTCTCGGACCTCAACTCCAACAAAGCCTTGGGGCCGGTGGCTGCAGCAGGCATCCTCTGCTCGCTGTTCGCAGCCCTGACCCTGCTACCCGCACTGATGGCCCTTTTGGGCCGCGCAGCGTTCTGGCCCTTCCGCCCGAAGCTTGCGCCGGCAGGCGCGCGTGGGCCGGAGATCGTGACCGGGCTGGAAGGCCAGAAGGGACTGTGGCGGGCCACCGGCTCGCTGGTTTCCCGGCGCCCCCGCATCATCTGGGTTGCCTCGGTACTCGTTCTGCTTGCCGGTTCCGCCGGTCTCCTGCAGCTCAAGGCCAACGGCGTCCCGCAGACGGACGTCATCCTCAGTGCTTCCAATGCGGTGGACGGCCAGGACGCCTTGGCACGCCATTTCGACGCCGGCAGCGGCAGCCCCGCCGTCGTGGTCGCGGATCAAGGGAAGGCACAGGAGGTGCTGGACACTGTGAAGGCGGCCGACGGCGTGGGCGAGGCCTACCTGCTGGCCCAGGGCTCGGTGCCCATTACCGGAGCCCCCGGCGCTCCCAGCTCGCCGGACGTCCGCGAAGGAAAGGTGCTGATCAATGCCACGCTGAACTCCGCAGCTGATTCCATCGAGGCCGAGGAGGCTGTGAAGGCCCTTCGCGACGACATCAAGGCGGTGGACCCGGGCGCGCTGGTGGGAGGCGTGACGGCGACAGCCCTGGACACCAACACCACCGCGCAGCGGGACCTGGTGATCATCATCCCGGTTGTCCTGGTGGTCATCCTCTTCATCCTTATGCTGCTGCTGCGCTCAGTCCTGGCGCCGGTCCTGCTGGTGCTCTCCGTGGTGCTCTCCTACGCGGCCGCCATGGGCGTCTCGGCGCTGGTGTTCAACAACATCCTGGGCTTCCCGGGCGCGGACGCCACCGTACCGTTGTTCGGTTTTGTATTCCTTGTCGCCCTCGGCGTGGACTACAACATCTTCCTGATGAGCCGGGTCCGCGAGGAATCCCTCAAGCACGGCACCCGCCCCGGCATTCTCCGGGGACTCAGCGTCACCGGCGGCGTCATCACATCCGCAGGCGTGGTGCTGGCAGCGACCTTCGCCGCGCTGGGCGTCATTCCCATCATGTTCCTGGTGCAGCTGGCGTTCATCGTCGCGTTCGGAGTGCTGCTTGACACCGTCCTGGTGCGCTCGCTGCTGGTGCCCGCCCTGGCCTATGACATCGGTCCCCGGATCTGGTGGCCGGGCAAGCCGGGCCGCCCCGAACAGGACGCCGCCGTATGGGGCGAGGCCGGCCGGAGCCACGAAACCGACCTGGAAGGAGCCGGCCGCCGGTAAGCAGGACCTGATGGGGGTGCCCTGCCTGGCAGGCGCCCCTTCCGGCCCTATTGACGGAAAGTCCTGCTGGATAGACTGCAAATGCGCCCGCATGGACGCGGAACTCAAGGAGAGATGCACCATGACTGAGAACCAGGAAACTTTCGGCGAGGAGCCCCGCGAAGGAAGCACTGCCCCCGGCCTCGAGGGCGAAGGCGGGCAATACGTGAGCGGCGACTACGGCGATGCCGGCACCGCCGGTGACGCTGCCCGAAACCTTGAAGACGGGGAATACGAGGACGGCGACTACGGCTCTGCCGGCACCGCCGGAACGGCCCACGAAACGGACAGCATCCGCGAAAGGCTTACGGACGGGCAGGTCAACACCACCGCGGAGGAGCGTGGGCCCCTTCACGGTCACCGGGACGGAGACAGGTAGCACAACCAGGCAGGCAGTACGGCGGCGGCGTTCTCCAGCAGCGAAACGGAGAGCCGTCGTCGTTCGCTTTTAACACCGGCTTTTCGCGGAAATCCAAGCCCGCCCCGCACTGCCTAAACCCAGACTTGAGCGTAGGTCACTCAACTTTGGATTGACATCGCTGACGCCCTGAGTAGAGTTGAGTGCAGAACGCTCAATTGTCTGGGCGCCCGCAGTTTCCAAGGAAAGAAGGAAGCAACACATGTCACGTGCAGTAGGTATCGACCTCGGAACCACCAACTCCGTCGTCTCCGTTCTCGAAGGTGGCGAGCCCACCGTTATTGCCAACGCCGAGGGTGGCCGCACCACGCCGTCCGTCGTTGCATTCTCCAAGTCCGGCGAGGTCCTGGTCGGCGAGATCGCCAAGCGCCAGGCCGTCAACAACATCGACCGCACCATCGCTTCCGTCAAGCGCCACATGGGCACCGGCTGGACCGTCGGCATCGATGAGAAGAAGTACACCCCGCAGGAAATCTCCGCGCGTATCCTCATGAAGCTGAAGAACGACGCCGAGTCCTACCTGGGTGAAAAGGTCACCGACGCCGTCATCACCGTCCCGGCCTACTTCAACGACGCCGAGCGCCAGGCCACCAAGGAAGCCGGCGAGATCGCAGGCCTGAACGTCCTGCGCATCGTCAACGAGCCCACCGCCGCGGCACTGGCCTACGGCCTGGACAAGGGCAAGGAAGACGAACTCATCCTGGTCTTCGACCTCGGCGGCGGCACCTTCGACGTCTCCCTGCTGGAGGTCGGCAAGGACGAAGACAACTTCTCCACCATTCAGGTCCGCGCCACCGCCGGTGACAACCGCCTCGGCGGCGACGACTGGGACCAGCGCGTGGTTGACTACCTGCTCAACCAGCTCAAGGTTAAGGGCATCGACCTGTCCAAGGACAAGATCGCCCTCCAGCGCCTCCGCGAAGCAGCAGAGCAGGCCAAGAAGGAACTTTCCTCCTCCACCAGCACCAACGTCTCCCTCCAGTACCTGTCCGTCACCCCCGACGGCCCGGTCCACCTGGACGAGCAGCTGACCCGCGCCAAGTTCCAGGACCTCACCAAGGACCTGCTGGAGCGCACCAAGAAGCCCTTCCACGATGTGATCAAGGAAGCCGGCATTAAGCTCTCCGACATCAACCACATCGTCCTCGTCGGCGGCTCCACCCGTATGCCTGCGGTTTACGACCTGGTCAAGGAACTGGCCGGCGGCAAGGAGCCCAACAAGGGCGTGAACCCGGATGAGGTCGTCGCTGTTGGCGCAGCCCTCCAGGCCGGTGTGCTGAAGGGTGAGCGCAAGGACGTACTCCTGATCGACGTCACCCCGCTGTCCCTCGGCATCGAAACCAAGGGTGGCGTGATGACGCACCTGATCGAGCGCAACACCGCCATCCCCACTAAGCGGTCCGAGACCTTCACCACGGCTGATGACAACCAGCCGTCTGTGGCTATCCAGGTCTTCCAGGGCGAGCGCGAGTTCACCCGCGACAACAAGCCGCTGGGAACGTTCGAGCTGACCGGCATCGCGCCGGCTCCGCGCGGCGTCCCGCAGGTTGAGGTCACCTTCGACATCGACGCCAACGGCATTGTCCACGTCTCCGCCAAGGACAAGGGCACCGGCAAGGAACAGTCCATGACCATCACGGGCGGTTCCAGCCTCTCCAAGGAAGACATCGACCGCATGGTCAAGGATGCCGAGGAGCACGCAGCCGAGGACAAGGCCCGCCGCGAGGCCACCGACACCCGCAATACCGCGGAGCAGCTTGCCTACTCCGTGGACAAGCTCATTGCCGACAACGCCGACAAGCTGCCTGAAGAGGTCAAGACCGAGGTCCAGACTGACGTTGACGACCTCAAGAAGGTCCTCGAAGGCACGGACGACGCCGCAGTGAAGGCCGCCTTCGAGAAGCTCCAGGCTTCCCAGGGCAAGCTGGGCGAGGCCATTTACTCCCAGGCCGGTTCCCCCAACGGCGCAACCGGTGCCGCAGGTGCTGAAGGCGGCGCTCCGGCCGGTGACAAGGGCGACGAAGACATCGTCGACGCCGAGATCATCGACGAAGACGAAGCGAAGAAGTAACCATGCCGCACCACGGTAACGAGGAAGAGCACAACACGTCACCCCGTGAAGAGCACCTCCAGGAGCAGCAGGGCAACGGCCGCCAGGAACCGGTCATCCGGGACAACCGCAAGGTTGACCCGGTGACCGGGGCAACCCGGCACCCCGAGGGCGGTCAGGCCCAGGGTGCCGGTCCCGAGGCGGAGGATTCCGACGGCGACGCGCTTGCCCAGGCCGAAGAGATCCTCAACGGCATCCAGGTGCCGGCAGAGGAATCCGTGGCGCAGGGTGTTTCGGCAGGTGGCTCCTCAGCTGAAGCAGCAGAGCTGAAGAACGACCTCCTCCGCCTGCAGGCCGAGTACGTCAACTACCGCAAGCGCGTTGAACGCGACCGTGCCGTGGCAGGGGAGATGGCCGTCATCGGCGTCCTGAACTCCCTGCTTCCTGTATTGGACGACGTCGACGCCGCCCGGCAGCACGGCGACCTCGCCGACGGCCCCTTCGCCGCGATCGCCGCAAAGCTGGAGAACGCGCTGAAGACCTACGGTTTGGTTCGAATCGACGAGACCGGCGTGGAGTTCGATCCCACGATCCACGAGGCCCTCATCCAGCAGCCCGGCGGGGACATCGAAGTTGACACCGTCAGCCAGGTGCTCCGCTCCGGCTACAAGTCAGGCGAACGCGTCCTCCGGGCCGCCCAGGTCATCGTCGCAGTACCTGCGTAGCTATACTCCGGTGGTTGAGCTTGTCGAAACTTGGGTTTCGATAAGCTCAACCACCGATTCATAACTTTCGAAAGGAAACGCCATTGGCTAGCCAGGATTGGGTGGACAAGGACTTTTACAAGATCCTTGGTGTCGCCAAGGACGCTTCCGACGCCGATATCAAGAAGGCTTACCGGAAGCTGGCACGCGAGCACCACCCTGATACCAACTCGGGAAACTCTGCTTCCGAGAAGAAGTTCAAGGACATCTCCGAGGCTTACTCTGTTCTCTCCGATCCCGAAGAGCGCCAGCAGTATGACGCCATCCGCGCCATGGGAGGCGGGGCCCGCTTTGCTCCCGGCGGTGCCGGAGGAGGCAACGGCGGGTTTGAGGACATGTTCGGCGGCCTTTTCACGGGCAACACCGGACGCCACGCCGGGGGCTTCAATCCTTCTTCGGGCGGCATCCCGCCCGAGTTCGCGGACCTGTTTGGCGGCGGTTTCGGCCAGACGGGTTTCCAGCGCGCTCCGCAGAAAGGCGCCGACCGGTCTGCCTCCACCAGCATCTCCTTCTCGGGTTCCATCCGCGGCACCACCATCGGGCTGCGGGAACCCAGCGGTGAAGTCATCGACGTCCGCGTGCCTGCCGGCATCAAGGACGGCCAGAAGGTCCGGGTGCGAGGCAAGGGCCAGCCGGGTCCGGCCGGCAACGGCGACCTCGTGGTCTCCGTGGCGGTCAAGCCGCACGAGTTTTACACCCGCGACGGCGACAACCTCCGCGTGCACGTCCCGGTCACCTTTCCCGAAGCTGCGCTGGGTGCCGATATCGAAGTGCCCACCATTGACGGCGAAAAGGTGCGGGTCCGCGTGCCGGCCGGTACGCCGTCGGGCCGTACGCTGCGGGTCAAGGGCAAAGGCGTGAAAACTTCCAAGGGGACCGGGGACCTGCTGGTGACCATCGCCGTCGCCGTGCCCAAGAACCTGAACAAGGAAGCTGAAGCTGCGGTGAAGGCGTTTGCCGATGCCACAGCCGGCGCTGACGTCCGAGAGGGCCTGGCCGCCAAGGCCCGGCTTTAGCAGCGGGTGAGCCGTGGACATCAACTCAGACCAGCCGATCTTTGTAATTTCGGTGGCGGCTGAACTGGCGGACATGCACCCCCAGACCCTTCGGCAGTACGACCGGATGGGCATCGTCTCGCCCAGCCGCGCGCCCGGAAAGTCCCGCCGCTACTCGCAGCGCGACATCAACATGTTGCGCGAGGTGCAGCGGCTGTCCCAGGAAGGCGTCTCGCTCGAAGGCATCAAACGGATCCTCGAGCTCGAAAACCAGGTGGCCGCTTTGCAGCGCCGGGTTTCCGAGCTGGCGGACGAACTGAGCCGCCGGCCGCAGCCTTTCGATTCGCGCATTTTCGCAGCCGGTGCTGCAGGCGACGTGGTGAGCCTGGCCCGGGGCCAACGGCCCCGGCCGCGGTCGCAGGCCGTGGTGCTCTGGCGGCCGCGCGCCATCGGGCGGTAGGCGCCCCTACTTCCGCCTGGCGCGAGCCGGCCGCTGGCCGCCTATTTTCCTATAACCGCAGGTGAGCGGTGCCATTGCCTTCGTGGATTGTGTCCGGCCCGCAGGCCTAAGTTACGGATCAGCACGTTTCCCGCAGGTTAAATCTCAGCGTCCCGCTTTCCCGCGGTTCTTCCGCTCATTCCTTCCTGCGCCGTGGCCTTGGGCCAGCCCAGGCAACAGTTTGGAAACTGTCCCGAAACCAATCCTCCAGGCACCGAAACAATCGGCTCCTACATTCATCGCAAGAGGTCACTTTCCAAGGCCTTGGAGGCGAGCCGCTGCCTTGGCAGCGGCTGAATGAGAAGCAGGTACACATGAGGGTTTCGGTTAACAAACGCGCTTTCCTTCCCCTTACTGCGGCCGCGGTGGCCACGGTGCTGGCAGGTTGTGGCAGCCAGATTGCGGACCCTGCGTCCGGAGGCTCCACCGCCAGCACCGGCAGTTCCTGTGTAGACACGTCAGGCAACAGCATCAAAGTGGGTTTCATAAACTCGCTGTCCGGCACCATGGCCATCAGCGAGAGCACCGTCTTCGACTCCCTGACCCTGGCCGCGGAGGAAATCAATGCTTCCGGCGGTGTTTTGGGCAAGCAGCTACAGGTGGTCAGTGAGGACGGCGCCAGCGAACCGACCAAGTTTGCTGAACGTGCCGGAAAACTGATTCAACAGGACTGCACAGCCGCAGTCTTCGGCGGCTGGACCTCGTCAAGCCGCAAAGCCATGCTCCCGGTGTTCGAAGCCAACGATGCCCTTCTGTTTTATCCGGTGCAGTATGAAGGCCTGGAGTCGTCGAAAAACATTTTCTATACCGGCGCCACTACGAACCAGTAAATCATTCCGGCTTTGGATTACCTGGCCGAGCAGGGAACCAAGTCGCTTTTCCTGGTGGGCAGCGACTATGTCTTTCCGCGGACGGCCAACAAGATCATTCGGGCCTACGCCGCGGCCAAGGGCATGGAAATTCTAGGCGAAGAGTACACGCCGCTCGGCTCGACCGAGTTTTCCACCATCGTAAATAAAGTGCGGGACTCCAAAGCCGACGCGGTCTTCAACACTTTGAACGGCGACAGCAATGTGGCCTTCTTCCGTCAGTACAAGAGCGTCGGCCTAACCGCTGACAGCATGCCCGTTGTCTCGGTTTCCATTGCCGAAGAGGAAGTTCCCGGCGTCGGCCTGGACAACGTTGAAGGACAGTTGACGGCCTGGGACTACTACCAGACCCTTGATACCCCAGCCAACAAAAAGTTCGTCGCAGCGTTCAAGGCGAAGTTCGGTGCCGAGAGGGTGACGAGCGACCCCATGGAGGCTGCCTACACCTCCCTGTATCTCTGGAAGGCCATGGTGGAAAAGGCCGGGTCGTTTGACGTGGACAAGGTTCAGGCCGCAGCGGACGGGGTCGCCTTCGAGGCGCCCGAAGGCCTGGTGACAGTGGACGGGGAGAACAACCACATCACCAAGACTCCCCGGATTGGCAAGATCAACGCGGAGGGCCTCATTGACACCGTCTGGTCCTCACCGGAAGCCGTTGAACCGGATCCGTTCCTGGCCACCTACGACTGGGCCAAGGATTTGGCCAAGTAACAGCTGCCCACACTTCGAAGAAAGGCCTGCTGGAATGGAACTCCTGATAGGGCAGATGTTCGCCGGGCTCAGCCTCGGTTCCGTGCTGCTCCTGGCGGCACTCGGGTTGTCGTTGACTTTCGGTCAAATGGGGGTCATCAACATGGCCCACGGTGAATGTATGATGGCCGGAGCCTATACAGCCTTTGTGGTTCAGCAGGCCATCTCGGATGCCGGGGTTTCACTGCTGGTTTCCATTCCGGTGGGTTTCGTCGTGGGCGGTGTCCTGGGGCTGGTGCTCGAGGCGGTGCTGCTACGCCGCATGTACCATCGGCCCCTGGACACGCTTCTGGTTACTTTCGGGGTAGCGCTCATCCTGCAGCAAGCCGCACGGGACCTCTTCGGCGCACCCAGCGTGGATGTCCGCGCGCCAACGTGGCTCCAGGGAAACATCGAGTTGCTGGGTGCGCCGATCCCGCTGACCCGGCTCTTTATCATGGCTCTCTCGCTGTTGTGCCTCGCAGGTTTGGTCCTCCTGCTTAGGGCTACGCCACTAGGGCGTGTCTCCTAAAGCTGTCAGCCAGATGCTGATCGCTCGGAGGACTGCTCCACCCCGGTAGGTGAGGGCGAGTTTGTCGTAGCGGGTGGCC
>NZ_JBNHEW010000010.1:0-83496 GCF_059089645.1 Arthrobacter sp. K41
GCGCCGCATCCGGGCTGTTGTGCTGAACCGGGACCTGGCAGAAACCAGCGGTGTCTCAACCCGGCGCAGCGACCAACTAACGTTCTTCATCGGGTCCGGCCTGGCCGGTGTAGCCGGTGTCGCTGTCACCCTCATTGGTTCAACCAGCCCCTACCTCGGCACCAACTACATCGTGGATGCCTTCCTGGTGGTCGTGGCCGGCGGCATTGGCCAAATCAAGGGGGCAGTCATCGCCGCTTTTTCCCTTGGCGTGCTGCAGTCCGTCTTCGAGTACTCAACGACGGCGAGCATCGGCAAGGTCCTGATCCTGATAGTGATCGTGGTGTTCCTTCAGCTCCGGCCGCAGGGCATCTTCAGCCTCAAGACGAGGAGCCTGGCATGAGGGGCCTTCTGCGCGGACGGTTGGGTACTGCGGCGGCGTTCGCCGCCGGTGCGGTCCTGCTCCTGGGTGTCGCACCGGTGATTCTTCCAGCGTTCAGCCTGGGACTGCTGGGAAAGTTCCTTTGCTTCGCTATCGTGGCGGTGGGCATTGGCCTGGCGTGGGGGCGCGGCGGCATGCTGACCCTTGGCCAGGGGGTGTTCTTCGGGCTGGGCGCCTACATCATGGCGATGCACATGAAGCTTGCCGACGCGTCACTCTTTGGCGGCTCCGGCGTGCCGGACTTCATGTCCCTGTACGGCAACGGCGAGGTGCCCGGCTGGTGGGAGCCGTTCCGAAGCCCGGCTGTAACTCTGCTTGCGGTGGTGCTGATCCCGGCGCTGGTGGCACTTGTCCTGGGTCTGGCGGTCTTCAAGCGCCGGGTGAAGGGTGCCTACTTCGCAATCCTGAGCCAAGCGCTGGCCGCTGCATTCGCTGTGTTCCTTATTGGTCAACAGGCCACCACTGGCGGCTCGAACGGGCTGAACGGCTTCCGGTCATTTTTCGGCTATGACCTGCAGGACCCGAGCAACAAGGTGATGTTGTACATGATTGCGGCGTCAGTGCTCCTGCTGTCCATAGCCCTCGCCCGGCAGCTGATGCACAGCAGGCTCGGCGAGCTGCTGGTTGCGGTACGGGACCAGGAGGAACGCGTCCGCTTCCTTGGCTACGATCCGGCAACCATTAAAACCGTCATCTACGTGATTGCCGCTGTCCTGGCAGGCATTGCAGGCGCACTGTTCGTCCCGCTCGTCGGAATCATCTCGCCGGCAGACGTAGGAGTGATCCCTTCCATCGCCTTCCTCATTGGTGTTGCCATCGGCGGCCGTGCCACGTTGCTGGGGCCGGTCCTCGGTGCTGTCGGTGTCGCCGCCGCCCAGTCCGGCCTGTCCTCCACCTTTCCCTCCTTTTGGGTGTATTTCCAAGGCCTGTTGTTTGTCCTGGTGGTCGGGTTCATGCCCGGCGGGCTGGCCTCATTGCCGGCGCTCCTGGGCAGGCGGCGCAGAATTCGTCCGGCTGTATTGGTGCCCGCGGCACCAACAACGCCAGCGTTTGCGGCACCATCGCCGGAAGCTGAAGGAACAGCCATCCCTGAGGAGGCCCGCAGATGACTACGCCGACCCTTCTTCCTGATGGTGAGCCCCGGGCCGGAGGGCTCCGCCGGGGCCGGCCGAAATACCTGGAAGTCCGCGACCTGTCCGTCTCCTTTGACGGATTCCTGGCCGTGGACAACGTCAGCCTCGATGTCATCCAGGGCGACCTGCGGTTCCTGATCGGCCCCAACGGCGCGGGGAAGACAACGGTGATCGACGCGATCACCGGCCTGGTACCTGCCACGGGATCAGTGAACCACACCGGGACGGAGATCCTCGGGCGCAAAGTACACCAGACCGCACGGCTGGGGGTGGGCCGCACGTTTCAGACCGCAAGCGTGTTCGAGAATCTTTCAGTACTCCAGAACCTGGACATCGCGGCCGGCGCCGGCCGCGGTGCGCTTCGGATGCTCCGTCGGCGCAGGACCGTGGATGCGGCGGTGGAAGAGGCGCTTGAAATCATCGGGCTGGAGGGATTGGCCGGAAAACAGGCGGGCATTCTCGCCCACGGACAGAAGCAATGGCTGGAGATCGGAATGCTTCTGGTGCAAAACGCGGACGTCCTCCTGCTTGACGAGCCGATTGCCGGGATGAGCCAGGACGAGCGCCTCGAAACCGGGGAGCTGTTGCGTCGAATAGCGGCCAGCCGTATCACGGTGGTGGTCGAACACGACATGGATTTCGTGCGGGAGTTCGCAACGTCCGTCACCGTGCTTGCAGCGGGCAAGGTCCTCAGCGAGGGAAGTGTTGCCCAGGTGCAGGCAGATCAAAAAGTGCAGGATGTCTACCTTGGATCCTCGCGAGTGGAGGCCACTGATGCTTGAAGTTGAAAATCTGGAGACCGGTTATGGACGTACCCAAGTCATCTCCAACGTCAGCCTGAGCGTCCCGGACGGAGCCGTTGTCTCTGTCCTGGGGCACAACGGCGCTGGCAAGACAACGCTGCTGCGCGCCGTCGTCGGGCTTCTCAAGCCGACCGCGGGACGCATCACCCTTGACGGGGAAGACATCTCGGCTCTACGCCCGCACCGCAGGGTAGACCGGGGAATGGCCTACGTGCCGCAGGGCCAGCAGTCATTCGGGCAGCTGTCCGTCATGGAGAACCTGCAGCTCGTAGCGGACGGGCGGAGGAACGGCCCCGAACGGGTGGCGGAAGCTTTGCACATGTTCCCGGCGCTCCAGACATTACTGGAACGCCGGGCAGGGCTGCTTTCGGGCGGCCAGCGGCAGCAGCTCGCCATCGCCCGGGCGCTCATCACAGACCCCCGCCTACTGATCCTTGACGAACCCACCGAGGGAATCCAGCCAAACATCGTCACCGAAATAGAAGCGACCATCGTCGAGTTGTCCCAGCGGAAAGGCATGAGCATCCTCCTCGTGGAGCAACACATCGGCTTTGCCCTGCAGGCCGCGGACAGCTACTACGTCTTGTCGGCGGGAAGGGTCTCCTCTTCAGGTCCCGGCGGTGCCGGTTCGGCCGGTACGGTTCGGGAGGCCATGCTCATCTGAGCCGCGGAGGATGCCGGTGCTGATGTCCTCATCTTCCGCCTGCACCACGCCAACGATGACAACAACCGGTGGAGTGACAAGGGCAAGAAGCTTGCCCGCTGGGACCGGCGTCAGTATGCCGGTCGGTCCGCCGCCACCCCTGGGGTGGGGTAACGGCGGCCGCGACCCGGGAGCCTCACCGCCGGAGGGCATGCGGGGCTCGCGTTTCCGAGGGCTTCCAGCGGAGCACTTGGGATACAGAAAATGCCAGAGGCCTTCGACCGCCGAACTTGAACCCGTAAACCAGAATATTTGGCGCAGCCGAAGGAGATGCATGCACGCACGGCGCCGTCCCTTTGGATGCAGACGGTGCGGAACCGGTTCTGGTGCTCCATTCAAAAGAGGCCAGGACGCCGGCGGGGCGGCATGGCGGGTTGTGCCCAGCGCGGCTGACATCCTGCCCGTGCTCTTTCGCTGCCTGCAGGACGCCCGGCATGAGACGAACGGGTTGCATTGTAGACGGGATGCTCTTCAACATCCTGTTGGTCCGGGAGGTACTCTGGCCCACCCCATCCGAAGTGTCAGGTTGGACTTTATGAGTTTCTTGAGTGCGTGTCAGAAAAGCGGCAATTACGCTTCAGTCTGACAACTTGTCGGCTGCCACCTGACGTCAGGTTGGGGTGTGGCCGAACCTGAACAAGCTCCTGGCCCATGTGCTAGTCCTTTATGAGGTCGTAGGTCACAAGCTTTCAAAGGGAGCATGAATTTGTCGTTGAGCTGTAGCGACCACTTAGCCCGTTTTGCTAACTCAGCGGCCCTCCAGAGGGGGTTCGCTTTGGGCGCTTGCGTGCCTTACGGACCCGGTTGTCGTCCTGCGGATGACCAGATGGGGGTGTTCTGATGATGGTGGCAGGTTGCCGGTTTCCTTCTATGCATCCATTGCCAGTCAATCTCGCCACTGCCAGACGCGACCGATAGCCGACAGGTCAGGTCCTGCTGGCCGTTCAGTCTTCGTCCGCGTTGCGCGTGTGTCGCGGAAGGAATGCCGCGGTCACGAGGGCGACGACTGCGATAACAGTGCCGACTGTGAATGCAGCGCGTGCACCATTTGCGATGGAGGTAGCGTCGGTGCCGTCGGCGTTCGAGCTGAGAACCGCGATGAGTACTGCCAAACCGGCCGCGCCGCCGAGCTGCTGGATAGTGTTGAGCGCGGCGCTGCCGTGCGGAGCGAGAGCACTAGGAAGCGATCCCAGCGACATGGTGAAGAGAGCGACCCAGGCGAACGCTTGGCCGGCGCAGACGAACATGTAGGTTGCCAGGACCACCCACATCGAGGTGTTCTCGGTGAAGGTCGTCATGAACCACCAGCCGGCACTGACAACGATGGCTCCCGGGATAGCAAGCCCCCGGGCTCCGATGCGGTCGTAGTAGCGGCCGACGAGGAGGGACACGATCCCAATCGTCGCGCCGCCGGGCACCATGAGCAGCCCGGTCTCCAATGAACCGAGTCCGAGGGATTCCTGCAGGATGAGGGGGAGCAGGGTGGCGAGACTGAAGGCGCCCATCACCAGGAACGAAAAGACGATAACGGGTCGTGCGAACCCGGCATGCATGAAGATCCGCATGTCCAGAACGGCCGCGTCACGGCGCTGCAATCGGAGCTGACGCAACACGAATGCTGCGATTCCCGCCACGCCCAGCGGGATCGCGATCCAGAACGCTGTTGAGAAGTGACCGCCGCTGGATTCGCCGGCACTCGCTAGTCCGTACACCAACGCGCCGAATCCGATCGCGGAGAGCACCAGCGACAGCGTGTCGAATCCGATTCGCCGCGGCGTAGTGAGGTTCGGCATCTTGATTGCCCCGATGAGGAGGCCGAGGACCGACAGAGGCAAGATGATGATGAACAGCCACCGCCAGGTCAGCTGCGACATCACGAGGCCGGAGAAGGCGGGACCGAGGGCGGGTGCGACGGCAGACACCGCCGTGACTAACGCCATCATCTGTCCACGACGAGACGGCGCAACGAGACCCATCGACGTCGTCATCAGCAGCGGGACCAACACCGCCGTACCGAGGGCCTGCACAATCCGGCCGGTGAGCAGCAGCGCGAAGCCGGGGGCAACTGCCGCGATCAGGGTGCCGAGGGTGAACAGACCGACGCTGACAATGAAGATTGTCCGGAGCTGGAACCGCTGCATGATGTACCCGGTGGTCGGGATGATCACCGCGAGGGTGAGGGCGTAGCCGGTGGTGAGCCACTGCCCGGTCGTAGCCGTGATGTTCAGGTCGTCCATGATCTGTGGCAGCGCCACCCCGACCACCATCTCGGACAGGAACGCCACGAACGCCGAGAAGACCAGGACGGAGATCGTCAGGACCTCTCCCGGAGACAATCGTTTCGTTGGTGCCGAGTTGGTCGTGTTCGGGCCGGTAACCGCTCCCTGGGGATCGGCGATGATGCCGGCCGGCCCTGTTGCAGGGGCGAGATGCGTGTCACTACTCATAAGCTGTTGACTCCAAGGTGCTCGTAGGATTCATCGGTTCGGGTCGGAATCCACAGGATTACCGCCTGGACAAAGCACCGCTCCATCGGAGAGCTTGTCGGTATTTCAGTCTCCACATTCACACTAATGTGAAGGTCAAATCGGCTCAGCGCCAACCTTTCGTTGGGTCGTCGTCTTGGCGGGAAATCTCCGGTGCCTGGTGTGCGGCGGGGCGTAACCAGCGGAGAGAAGTTCGGTCGGCCAGTCATCCTGTTTTAGGCGAGCGTTTGGGGTTTGACTGCCACCAGGATCAGGCCGCCGAGCACGGAGGCGAGGCCGCCGAGGACAGGGCGGTCTGTACGCCGGCACCGTCGACGAGGAGCCCGCCGAGGAACGCGCCGAGGGCGACCGCGACCTGGAACACACCTGTCTGGAGTCCGCCGATGCTTTCCAGGCGGCTCGGTTCGGCTCGCGCGAGCCAGGTCGAGATGACTGTGGGCAGAGCACCGAAGCCGGCTCCCCAGAGCGCGGCTGCGACGAAGAGCAGAACGGTGCTGCTGCCCATGTACACGAAGGCGATCATCGCCAGGCCGAGGACGAGCGGGAAGACCAGTGTCGCGATGCGCAGCGTGCGGTCGGCGAGAGGTCCGGCGATCAGATTGCCGCCCACAATGCCCAGGCCGTACACCAGCAACAGGACAGCGAGCTGCTCGGGATCGAGTCCGCCGACCTCGGCAGCTGCAGGACGGATGTAGGTGAAGCCGGCGAAGTGACCGGCACCCATCAAAGCCATGGTGAACAGGCAGAGCAGAACCATGCGGGAGCGCAGTGTCTGTACCAGGGGCCGGAATCCGCTCGAGGGGCCGGTCACCATCGAAGGCAGGGCGAAGAATTGCATGACCATGGCGATGATGCCAACGCCCGCGGCCAGAGCGAACACCGCACGCCAACCCCAGATCTCACCGAGCAACGTGCCGAGCGGGACGGCTGCGACGGTAGCCAGGGTCACGCCCACGTTCACGATCGTCAAACCCAGACCGAGTTTCGATGCCGGAACCAGGCGCGCTGTGATGGAGATCGCCAGCGCCCAGAAACCACCGATCGCGATGCCGAGCAGGACGCGGGCGGCCTGAAGGATCGGGTAGGTCGGCGCGATCGCCACCAGCACATCGGATACGACGGCCAGCGCCGAGAGGATGATCATCAGGTGCCGGCGGTCCATACGCGAGAGCACGACAGGGATGGTGATGCCGGAAATGGCTGCGACGATGGCGGTGATGGCGACGGATTGACCGGCCACACCCTCTGTCACTCCCAGATCCGCGGCAACCCGGGAGAGCAGGCTTGCCGGCAGGAATTCGGCCATCACGAGGGCGAATACGCCCACACTCAGTGAGGCCACGCCCGCCCATGATGGTTTCTGCGTCGGGCCTGCACTGTCGGACCGTGATCCGTTAGCGCCGGTCTCTTGTGTTGCTGTTGCTTCGTGAGAAGTCATTCGGTATTCATCCTGGCTTGCGTGTGAGCGCGCATCAGTAGGTGCGCGTTGGTACGTGGGGGGGAGTTGTGGGGTCGTAGCGTCAGCTGTAGCAGGCACGGTTGATGGCGACGAGGAACTTGCCGTCCGGGCTGCCGCCGGCATCGATGTACCCGCCGATGGCGTCCATGGCCAGATCCCGTCGCTGGGGGACGCGCTCCTTCTGGGCGGCTGCCAGGAAGGCCGGCATCTCTTCCCGTCTACGGTCCGTGCAGTAGACGGGGGCGCCGGGCTGCTGGCACCAGGACTCGGCGAGGACGCCGGCGTCGACAGCGTCGAAGCCGGTCTGTTCGACCAGTGACATCGCGAGGTTCCGGTGGTCGTCGTGATCGGATGCCACCGGGATGGCGACTCGGCCTGCAGTGCCGGCATCGGTGGCCTTGGCATCGAAGGACTGGGATGTGATGGCGTTCCAGGCTTTGGTGACGGGGCGGCCGAACAGTTCGGACAGCCAGATGCTTTCGGGTTGCCCGTCGACGAAGGCGGGGACGATGCCGTCGCGGGCCGGATAGTAGTTGGACGTGTCGATGACGACGGCGGTCTCGGGTGCGCGCCGGACGTGGGTTGCGATGTCCTCGTTGCGGTTCATCGGGACCGACACGATGAGGACATCGACATCAGTGGCCGCTTCGGAAGCCGTGACGGCTCGCGCGCCGGTGCTCAAGGCTGCGGCAGCGATCGTCTCCGGGCCGCGTGAGTTCGCGATCGATACGTCGTGTCCGTGACGGCTGAGGCGCCGGGCGATGGTCGAGCCGATCGAGCCCGCGCCGATGATACCGATCTTCATGTGTCTCCCTAGTGCAATGTCTGTCCTCTCATCATCAACATTGCCACTAGTGTGAAGGTCAAATCGGAGGTGTCATATACCGGACGAGGACGAAGGTAAGCGACCCACCGATACAACGACCTACACACGCATCAGGCAGGGTCGAGCTCGCGGAGGGCCCGGTATTGGCCTTGGAAGTACACCAGGGGATCAGGGTGTTCTTTAGGAGATGTTCCTAGTTCGATAACGCGTCCGAGCACGATGAGATGGTCGCCGGCGTCGTGCTCGGCCCAGATTGTGCAGTCGAGCCAGGCCAGGCTTTCATCCAGGACCGGGTTGCCCTGTGTTGTGGGGCTCCATCGGATGTTGGCCCATTTGTCCGTGCCTCGTCGGGCGAACTGGTTGGATACTGCTTCCTGGTCGCGCGAGAGGATGTTGACCGTGAAGGTTCCGGCGTCGCGGATCCTCGGGTAGGTGGTGGAGGTTTTCATGACGCTGAAGGACACGACCGGCGGGTCGACGGAGACACTGTAGAACGACTGGCAGGTGAACCCGATCGGCCCCTGGTCATCGTGACCGGTGATGATCGTGATGCCCGACGCGTAACGTCCCACGGTGCCACGGAAGAGACCCTGGTCAATGATGTGGCTCTGATTGTGGCTGGGGTTGTCGGTGGTTGTCGTCATTCGGCGTTATCCGCGAGTCGAGTGTCCAGGCCGTACTGGGCGGGGGCGCCGAGGTGATCACGGAGGGTGGTGCCTTCGTAGTCGTCGTGGAAGAGACCGCGCTCCTGCAGCAGGGGAACAACCTGGTCGACGAAGGTGTCGATACCGTCCTCGTAGACGTCGATGGACACCCAGAAGCCGTCGCAGGCGCCTGCCTCGAACCATTCCTGCATGTGGTCCGCGGTGACGGATGCCGGACCGACGGGGGTGGGGTGGTAGTCGATGACCCCGTGGGCGAGGATATCGCGGAGGGTCCATCCTTCGCGGGCGACCTCCAGTGCCCGTGGGGAGCGGGGATCGAAAGGGCTGGGTCGGGCTGCTGCCAGCTGGGCGGGCCTGAGTGGCTCGTCGATCTGGCTCGCATCGAGAGTCAGTCCCAGCATGGAGCCGAGATAGGGGACGAGGGCGGGGGCGGCTTGGTCGCCGAGGGCTACGCGGCGGTCCAGTGCCGCGCGTTTGGTGGCGGCGATGGCTGGCATCACTCCGGCGATGAATTTCACCTCGTCAGGGTTGCGTCCGGCCCTGCGCGCTGCATCCCGGACGGCTTCGCGCTGGGCGCGCGCGTCCTCGATGGTGAATACTGCGCCGATGACGGCGCTGGCGTACCGACCGGCGATCTCGAGGCCGTTCGCGCCTCCGCCGGCTGAGAAGACCACAGGTTGGCCCTGCTCCGACGGCGGTATGGGCAGCGGACCGCGAGACGCGACATATTTGCCCTGCAGGTTGATGGCCTCGATCTTCTCCGGATCGATGAACCGGGCGTTCGTCGTGTCCCTGATCCAGGCATCCTGCTGCCAGCTACCCCAGAGAGCTTGTGTGATCTGGATGGTCTCGTGCGCCCGCTGGTAACGCTGCGGCCGGGCCGCGATCTCCTGCCCGAAGTTCGCGGCGGACGCAGGGTCGCTGGTCGTCACAGCGTTCCACCCGGCCCGGCCATGACTCATCACATCCAGGGCCTTGAACTGGCGAGCGAGGTTGTAGGGCTCGTTGAAGGTCGTCGAACCGGTCGCTACCAGACCGATGCGCTCGGTCGCGCGGGCTATGGCTGCCAGGGTCAGCATGGGTTCCAGGGTGAGCATCGGCGCCTCCTGCACGCCATCTGCTTTATAGGCCAGGAAGTCAGGCAGGAACAGGAACGCGAACTTGCCCCGTTCGGCGGCCTGGGCGTAGCGCACCTGCGCGTCGAAGTCGGCGTAATTGGCCGGGTCCACGCCCGCGGCGCGCCAGGCCGACCCGTGGGCGCCGTACCCATTACCGAGCTGCAGGCCGAGGATTAGTTTTGAAGAGGAGGAGGAGGTCATCTACCCATCGTGCAACCTTCTCACTAGTGGGAAGGTCAAATCGTGCGCCCGCTGCTACGCCGGCTGGCGTTCGGTGACGATGCTGCTCTTGCTGCCGGCGGCGGCCTCCAGGGCCTGGACGTAGCGGGTGATGGCATCCCGGTTCTGCGAAAGGACGTCGATCTTGTGCGTCATCCGGTCCCGCTCCTGCCGCAGAATTTCCAGGAGTTCCGGGTCAGCGTCGTCGACGACGACGGTCTGCGGCTGGTTCAGGCACGGCAGGATGTTGCCGATGATCCTGGTCGGGATACCCGAGTCGATGAGCCCGCGGATTTTCGCCACGCGGTCAACAAGGTATTCGTCATACTCCCGGTAACCGTTGTCGAGGCGGCGCGGTGTCACCAGGCCCTGCTCCTCGTAGTAACGGAGCATCCGAGCCGGCACTCCGGACCTTTGTTCCAATTCACCTATACGCATGCCCGCTCCTTCGATCGTGACCAGATCTGCACCAACCTTCACACTAGTGGAAGGCTAACAGGGTGAGCTACCCGGATCGGAGTCGGAAGCAGTATCTGCGTCCAGCGATGAGCCTTTACAGCTAACCGCGTATTCGAGTGATTCCAGCGGTGGTACCGAGTTGTCCGCGGACCCGCTGGTAGATTTCGCCGAACGTCGTCTGGTGACCGGCGTCGGTAAGTTCGGCCCATCTATCCGTCGAAGGCGGCGCGGACTGCTATCCCAGCGAATTCGGTCACGAGGCGTGCTTCCTCGGGCTCACCTCGCCCTCAAAAGCGTTTCCGTCAACCCGGCGAGGCTCGGACAAGCTGCGCTCGGCGACCCTGTTCCGTCCACAGTTGGGGGCAATTCGGGTTATCCACAGCTGGATATTGGGAGCCCCTGGATTAGCTCCCAGAGCAGCAGTAGCGGTGGATAACCCATCAGAATCGTCCCTGACTGTGGGCGGCGTCGGACCTTAAAGCCTCGCAGTGGACCACTTTACGTTCCTATTTCTGGGGCCCGAGCCTATGCTCTTGTGCGAGGTTGGGGTGTGCTTCATCTTGGAGTCGGCCACGGCCGGGAAGGGGAAAGCCCTCGACCGGAGCGGGTCGAGGGCTTTCCTCATGTGCAGTGTTGCGGAGGAGATGTAGGTCTACGGCTTGGAATTCTTCGTCTGGGTCCCGCCGCGTGGAGCATCGAAGAGCAGGTGCTCTCCTTCCAGCACTTCGGGGTCTGCCGGTGCGACGGTGGCACGCGGGCCCTTGCTGCCGGTCTCGGGGAGCGTGAAGTAGACGATGAGGGAGAGGGTGACAATGGCGATCATGTAGTACGCAACGAACATGGGCTGTCCGGCGCCGACGAATGCAGCGGCGATAAGTGGTGCGGTGCCACCGAAGACGGCGATGACGATCTGGTGCGCGAAACCGATGCCTGCTACCCGGACTGAGGCCGGAAAGAGCTCTGCCTGGATTGTCGGGTAAACGGCCTGCCAAATACCGAGAACTACCCACCCGGATGCCGAAACCAGAACGTATACCCAGAAGCCTGGCTGGTTCAGCAGCAGGAGCAGTGGGTAGAAGAGTACGATCATGCCGATGGCGCCGATGATGGGGAAGATCTTGCGGCGGCCGAGGCGGTCCGAAAGGTATCCACAGACCGGCACGATGACCACGAGCAAGGCCAGCCCGATAACGCTCCCGGCCAGGGTGGAGGACAGGTCCCGGCCCGTGGTCAGCTTGGCGTAGGTGGGGAGGAACGTGGCCCAGGTGTAGTAGGCCACGGCCGGGGCAGAGAGTGCCGCTGCCTGGAGCAGGGCCTTCGGGTGTTCGCGGAGCAGGTCCTTCAGGCGCGCCCAGGCGGACTTTTGATCGACGAGGGCAGCTGCCTCAAACTCAGGGGTCTCATCCGAGCGGGCCCGCAGGATGAGACCGGCGACGCCGAGGACGCCGCCCACAACGAAGGGGATGCGCCACCCCCAGGCTGCGAGTTCGGCGGGAGCAAAGGATGATGTCACGATTGCGGCCGAACCGGTCGCGGCGAGGGTCGCGAGGCCGCTTGCCATGTTGGAGAACGAGCCGAACAGGCCTCTCCGGTTCGCGGGAGCGTGTTCGACCATGAACGCGATGGCGCTCTGCTGCTCGGTGCCGGCCGAGATTCCCTGGAGGATGCGTGCAACCAGAAAGAGAACAGGTGCTGCGTAGCCGATCGTCGCGAATGAAGGGGTGAGGCCGATGATCAGAGAGCCGAGCGCCATCCCGGAGATGGACAGCGTCAGGATGAGCCGGCGGCCGTAGCGGTCGGCCAGCGGCGAAATGATAATTCCGCTGAGCGGGCGTACAACGAAACCGACCGCGTAGGTGAGCAGCGCTGCGACAAGGGACGCGAACGGGTTCTCGCTTGGGAATATCTGTCCCGCGAACACCGCTGCCAGCAACCCGTAGATGTACCAGTCGTACCACTCCACAAAGTGGCCGATCGTGCCTGCCACCATGTTGACGGAGCGCCGGGGCGGCTCCGGCACTTCCGGAAATTCAGAAGGGCCCGAGCTGTCGAGCGCATCTTTTGAGGTCTTCATTGAACTCTCCATACTTTCACGTTTGCTGAGGAGGGGTTAGGGATTGAACCAGAGGCAATCAGTCCTCCGGCTTTTCACCGGAGCCAATAAGATCGATTGCTGAGATCGGTTGCAGAGATCGGTTGCAACAAACACTACGGGCGACAAACAAGGCTTGTCAACGTTTTTTGTGAGCCACGTCGCAGCTTCTGGCTTTGCCGTCTCTAAGGGAGGGCACACGCTTTGTCCTCGGGAGGCAGACGCGCGGCCTCGGCCGGATTAGGAGTGGTGTGGCCCGTTCATGCTGCGGGCTGCAAGAGCGGCTGGCGTAGAACTGGCCGAACCGGGCCGGTCTGCTGGTTCAGCCATCACCCCTCCGCCGGAAGGGGTGTCTCGTTGTTGTAGTCCACGAACCGGGCTCCCGACCACGCGCATTCCAAGCTCCCGTAGACGGACCAGTATTCCTCCCAGTGGGAAAGTTTCCACTGGTCCCGTTCCAGGCCGCGGCGGGCAATCCGGTCCCGCAGAAGGTCCTGGGGGACCCTCACCCGCACTACCGTGGTCACAGACGGTGGCCAGTTGAACTTTTCTGCCGCACGCGTCAGGAAGTCCGGTTCGTCGAAGTAGGCTCCGAAAGGGGCATCGAGCACGACGGACCGGTCCAGGCGCAGGTTGGCCCCGGCCACGTCCATGAGTGTTTCGTACTCGAGGGGCAGGAGGTTGTCGCGATAGTAGTCGTTGGACTCCCGGTCGGTGGGGTCGTGTCCGGTCGCCTTCAGCGCGAACTCGACGAAGCGTCCGCATACCCGGTCCTTGTCCAGGTATGCCGCGTTATGTTCTTTTGCTGTTTTTTGCGCGACCGTCGTTTTCCCTGAGCCGGCCGGGCCAATAACAATATAGACGCTGGGGACTGTCATCGGCGGGCCTCTGCCACTGCTGACAGGAACTCCTCGGCGGCTTTGGTGACGCGGGTAAAGTCGCCATCGGGCTGCCATGCTTTGGTCACGTAGCTGCCGACGCCGACACCTGCCACGCCCGCCGCGAACCATTCGCCTACGTTCTCTACGGTTACCCCGCCTGCCGGCATGATAGGCAGATGGGCAAGCGGGGCGAGCACGGACTTGGCATAGGGGATGCCGCCAGCCTCGGTGGGGAAGAGCTTGAGGATGTCAGCGCCCGCCTCGGCGGAGTTAACAAGCTCAGTCGGCGTGTAGGCCCCGCTGATGGTGGGTATCTGGTGCCGGTTTGCTGTCCGGATCATTGCCGGGTTCAGCTGGGGACTGACGAGGAACTCAGCCCCGGCGCGGATGCACTCGTAGGCCGAGTGCTCGTCCAGCACCGTTCCAGCTCCGATCGCTACGCCATTCGAGCTATGCCTAACCGAAAGCCGGCGGATTACATCGACGGCTCCAGGGATCGAGAGCGTGATTTCAAGGGCACGGAAGCCTCCGGCGATGGCAGCTTCGGCAACACGTTCTGCGACCTCAGCGTTCTCGAGGCGGACGATGAGGACGGCGCCTGATGCGTCGATGGTCTGCAGGGTGCGAAGTTTCTTGTACATGGCTGGCCTTTCTCGGGGCCCAGGCGGGACGATGCTCCTTGTTACCTGGGCCACTGTTGAAGTGTCGTTGACAAACTCTCCCACCATCCATACTGTTATTGCAACCGATCTCAGCAATCGATCTCATACTTAGCAAAGGGGCTGGCAGATGAGTGGTCCACGCACGATCATTCTTGGTGCTTCCCATTGGCACGTTCCGCTGTACGTCCAAGCGATTGCCGAAGTGCATCAGGTTGTCGGTGTCAGTGACGAGGACGTGTCCCTCGTCCGGGGGCTTGCCGATGGCTGGGGAGCTCCGGTGGAAGCTGACTGGCGGAAGCTGGTTGACCTTCCCGATATTGGGCTGGCCTACGTTTTTGGCCCCCATTATGGGATGGCCGAGAAGTGTCATGCCCTGATCGAGCGTGGGATTCCGTTTGTGGTGGAAAAGCCGCTGGGAACGTCCCTTGCCGAACTTACTGCGGTGCGCAAAGCCGCCGATGCAGCCGGTGTGCCCGCTACCGTCCCGCTGATCCAGCGGGGCGGTCCCGCCGATCGGTGGCTCGCCAAGGCTGGCAGGCCAACGTATCAGCGAATCTCTTTTATTGCCGGACCGCCCTCCCGCTATGTCGATAACGGCAATGCGTGGATGCTGGATCCGGCCAAGGCGGGCGGAGGGTGCCTGGCGAACCTGGGTCCACACTTCGTGGACCTGTTCCTGCAGGGCTGTGACGAGACCTCGGTTCGTGTGCAGGCCCGGCTTTCGTCAACGTTGCACGGGGGAGATGTGGAGGACCACGCCAGTCTCATCCTCACTACGCCCGAGGGACGGGAAGCCATCGTGGAGGTTGGCTACGCATTCCCGGGTTCGCCGTTGAAGCGTTACTGCAGTTATACGTCTGTTGGTGAGGCAGGATACGCCTCGGTTAACTCTGATGGTTCTGCTACTTTCACCGCAGCCGATGGGACCACGGAGAGCGCCAGGATCGACGTGGACAGCGACCCTCTCTACGATCCGTTCGTGCGGCGGGTCGCCCAGACGCTGGAAGATGGATTCCAGGGCTTGCCTACACTGGCCCAGATCGAAGACGTCATGCGCCCCATTTGGCAGGCCTATGACGACCAGCACGGAGGAAGAGAACATGCCTGATCTGAGTATCGACGTCGTTGCGAAGGCCGCCGGTGTCCACCGGTCCACGGTCTCCCGGGCATTCTCCCGCCCGGAAGCGGTGAAAATTGAAACCCGCGAGCACATCCTCCGGGTCGCTGAGGGGCTGGGCTACACAATGAGTCCACTCGCCCAGGCGCTTCGCCGAAAGACCAGCACCTTCATCCCGCTGATCGTCCCTGACATCACCAACCCGTTCTTTGCAGAACTTGCCAAGACGATGACGCAGGCGGCGGACGAGCGCGGCTACCAGCTGCTGCTCTGCGTCACCAATGGTGACCCTGCCAAGACCGACGGGTACTTCACCGCCATGCAGGCCATGTATGCCCCCTTCGGTATCGTCGCCCCCTCCACGAAGGTCGATACCGAGGCGCTGAAACGCTTCGCTTTTGGCCACAAGGTGGTGGTGATCGACCGGGTTGAAGGCGACGATGCGGTCCCAACTGTCACCGTCGACAGCCGCCGCGGAATCATGCTCGCGCTGGACCACCTGCATTCTCTGGGGCACACGTCGATCGGCTACGTTTCCGGCATCGCCGGAACGCACACCGCCCAGGACCGGATGGACGCGTATCTGGAGCTGTCCGCTGAGAGCGGCAGCGCACCTGTGGTGCTGGACAGCGGGTCAGATCTGGATGCCGGCACGCGCGGGGCCGAACATTTCCTCGAGATGGAGAATCCGCCGACCGCCATCATCGCGGCAAATGACATGGTGGCATTTGCGGTAATCTCGGCCCTCGGCCGAAGCGGCGTGCGCGTACCGGAGGACGTGTCGGTCATCGGTTTCGACGGTCTGGCTTTGGGGGCCCGGTTCAACCCTCCCCTCACGACCATCCGGCAACCCATCGCCGACATGGGACACATCGCCATAGAACTGGCCGAGAAGCAGAACATCGACGGCTCCGTGGACCACATCGTCCTCGAACCTGAACTTCTGGTCCGTGCCTCCACCTCGGGACCACGCAAATGACCGCGGAGACTAACGGCGCCCCGGCAGGAACACTGCGGCGGCTGCCGGGGCTCCAGCACACGGACCACGTCGGCCTCACCGTCCCCCACCTCGAGGAGGGTATCCGGTTCTTCGTCGACGTGCTCGGGGCCGAGGAACTGTACCGCTCAGAGCGGGGTCCCGACGAAGAATTCATGCCCACAAACTTCGAAGTCCCGGCAGATGCGAAACTCACGCTGGCCATGCTGCGCCTGCCCCCGAACCTCAATATTGAACTCTTCGAGTGGAGCAGCGCTGAGCGGCGCGAAACCCCGCCACGGCATTGCGATGCCGGCGGACACCACCTGTGCTTCGTCGTGGACGACGTCGACGAAGCGGTCGCCGTGCTCCAGGAAACACCTGGGGTGCGGGTGCTCGGTGAGCGCAAAGAAGTCGCAGGCGACAGCCCGCGCGTAGCCGGCAACCGCTGGACCTACTTCCTTACCCCCTGGGGCCTGCTGATGGAGATCGTCGACCGGTCCCGCGTCCCCTCCCCACCCCGGCTGGTCGGTCCTGCGGACTGGACAGCGGCTCCAAACACTTCCAGAAAGGACGACCAATAATGCGGCTTGCAGGTCACACACTCGGAACCCCGGACCACACGGTTCCCCAGGCACTAGCGCTCTTCAAAGCTGCCGGCCTCGACGCCGCTGAAGTCATCTACCAGGACGACTACCTGTCAGGGTTGCCTCTGGGAGACCGGCACGCCGCGATGGAGGCACTAAAGGCTGCCGACAGCGAAGGCATCCCGATCGTAGGCCTTACGCCCTACACCACAGCCATCAACGCACTCGATGACGCAGAGTGGCGCGGCGCGGTCGATGAATTCCGCGGCGCCATTGAAACCGCGCACGTGGTCGGGGCCGACCGGGTCCGCGTCTACGCCGGATCCTGGCATGCCGGAGACTCCGACCATGCCCGGCGGTGGGCAAAGCTCGTGGACGCGCTGCAAACCCTTGCACCCGAAGCTGAACAGGCAGGCGTACGGCTGTGCGTTGAGAACCACTTCGGCACAATGACCCAGTCCGCGGCCGAAACTGCAGCCCTGGTCCGCGAAGTCGCCCACCCGGCCATCCGCGTTCTGTACGATCAGGCGAACCTGACTTTCACCCACGACGAAAAGTTTGAACAGGCCCTCGCTGTCCAAGGCGACCTGATCGGCCACGTGCACGTGAAGGACCTTGTCTTCACCGATCCCAACGCAGCGTTCCGCGCAACCGAAACGGCCCGGGTTAACGCTTCCGAGCGGGCCGTACGGTCCCGCGTCGTGGGAAGCGGCGTCGTTCCCTGGCCCCAAATTCTCGCCGGGCTGGTGCAGCACGGCTACGACGACGTGCTCAGCATCGAACTTGAATACCGCTGGCACCGGCAAGACCTTCCCAAGCCCGAGGACGGATTTAGGGAATCAGCCGACGTCCTGCGCGCCATGCTCTCTGATCCCGCTCAGGTAAGGAATGCTCGATGAACACCAACCGCCTCCGCGTCGGCGTCATCGGCGCAGGAAACATCGCTACCATTGCCCAATTGCCCACACTCGTACAGCGCGATGACGTTGAGCTGGCCGCCCTGGTGTCCCGCCGTGAGGATCCGGGCAGCCTGGTCCGACGCTGGGGCTTCGGCTCCGCCTACAAGTCGGTCGAGGACATGCTGGGTGCGCAGGACCTGGACGCAGTCTTCGTCCTCACACCCCGCTCCGAGCATGCCCACGCGGTCCAACTGTGCCTGAGCCGCGACGTCGACGTCTTCTGCGAAAAGCCCCTGGCCCCGGCCACTGAGGAGGCAGAACGCCTCGCGGACTTGGCCGATGAACGCGGCCGCATCCTGATGGTCGACTTCAATCGCCGCTATGCCCCCGTCTACACCGCCGGCCGTGAGCTGTTTGGCGACAAAGGCGCTACCTTCTGCGTCGCGCAAAAGAACCGCCCGGGATCGGAATACCGCGCAACGTTCGAGAACGCCATCCATATGGTCGACCTGCTCCGCTGGTACTGCGGCGGCGAGCCCGTGGACGTGGCCGCACACGCAGCCGGTGATGACCCCTGGGAAGAAGACGGCGTCGCAGCCATGATCCGCTTCAGCACAGGCAACACCGGAGTGCTCATGGCAGCCCGGACAGCAGGTGCCTGGAGTGAAAAACTCGACGCCTACGGCGCCGGCAAGACCGTGGAAGTCAGGGCACCGGAAACGGTCTCGACCACTGTCCAGGGAGTCACCACCTCACGGGAGCTCAGCGCCGAGGCCTACGGCTGGGCCACAGCAACCGATACGCTCGGCTTCTCAGCAGCAGTCCACCACTTCCTGGACCGGGTCGCCGACAGGGCCCAGCCACTGACCTCCGGCCGCGACGCCGTTCACACCCAGCGGCTGCTTGACCGGATCCTCGCCGCCTCCGGACTGCCGACAGAAGAACAAGAAGGCCGGCAATGGGCAAGCCACGCCACCAGCGGCAACAGCTAATCAGCACGGGCACGCGCCACTCTGGACCGGGGATGGCAGAGAACCCGGGCTTCACCAGTGCAGCAGCAGGTCAGGACACGGAGCGACACCACTGAAGCAGCCGCGCCCGGAGCCATGGCACACCCTTTGGGAAACACCTCAAGTAAGGACCTAGAAAGATGAAACGAGCAGACCGAGTCGTTCTGGTGACCGGATCAAGCGGCGGAATCGGCGATGCCGTCGTCAGCGCACCCACAGCCGAAGGGGCCCTCGTCATAGGTGCCGACCGTGGCCCGAAGGAGGGCCAGGAACTGGCCGGCTTCTTGTCATCGAAGTCGTCCAGGTCCGCGTGGCTCCCGATATCTTGCAGGACAGGCTGCGCAAGCGAGGCCTCGAGCGCGACCCTGTCAAGCTCGCACAGTGGGACGAGTACTGGGCTGAGCACGGCGACCAACTCTGCTCCTGGACAGATGTTCCAGTGACGGAGCTGGGTGCACCGCGCAAACGGGCGAACCCGATGATCAGCGGAACGACGACGCTCATCGCGCACCTGGGATATCCCACCCACACGTTCAAGTCGTCTCTGATCTGCAACCCATGGTTTGAAACGCACGCGATCGATGCAGTCGTCGTCCCCATGGGGATCAAACCGGAGGACTACCCCGACTTCTTCCGCTCCGTCTTCACGCTAACCAACATCCGAGGTGCGCTTGTCACCATGCCGCACAAGGTGGTCACCATGAACCTCGTTGACGAGGTCAGCCCAACTGCCCAGATCGCCGGTGCCACCAATGCCGTCCTCAGGCGAGATGACGGATCACTGCTGGCCGAGCAGTTCGACGGAGCAGGCTTCGTCCGCGGCGCCCTGCGCAAAGGATTCGACCCTCACGGCAAGCGGGCCCTGGTCGTCGGCAACGGCGGCGTGGGCTCGCCGATCGCCGCCTCACTGGCCGGCCTCGGACTTGCCGGCATCGGCTTGTTCGACCCCGATACAGGTGCCTCCGACGCGCTCGCCCAGCGCATCAGCGCGCACTACCCTGACGTGCAGATCGCCATGGGGTCAAAAGATCCGGAGGGCTACGACCTGATCGTCAACGCCACCCCGCTCGGCATGAGGGACGGTGACCCCATGCCTGTCGACATCGACCGGATCACGCCCGGCTCGTATGTCGGGGACGTCGTGCTGAAGGCCGGAATGACCCCATTCCTGCAGGCCGCCAAGCAGAAGGGATGCACAGTTCAGGTGGGCAGCGACATGCTGTTCGAGATGATCCCCGCTTACCTCGAGTTCTTCGGATTCGGCACTGCGACAGCCGAAGAACTGCGCACAACAGCGCAACTGCCCTTATGAAGAAAGGCCTCCGTGACGATGAGGTGGTTGTGAGTCGACCCAAGGCATCCCTCAACCGATAAAGATCCTTTGCGGCAAGACCGCTCGAAGCCGGCCTCGGGTGGCCACCCCGATAGTGGTGGCTTACTCGGTTCGGGCGGTCGTCCTGATTTGCATTGCTCGGAGAGGGCACGCGCCGCTCTCACGCGCTGGTATCAGAATAGAGCGAAATTCCGCTTCCCTGACAGTGGCTCCATGATGTTCTCAGAATCCACCCTGACAGTCGCCGGAAGTTCGAAAACACGGAAAGCCCATGGAGTTGCACATCTTATGAAGTCCATTTCGGGCAGTGGGCGGCCATGTCACCTGATGTAACTGGTCGGACGTCGGAGAACAACCCAGAGCTCCACCCCACAGGCCGAGTCCTCCCACGTCAGGCCGCTCCGACGTTAGGTCTGGTTGTACTCCAATTTGATGGGGTTCCGGGACGATACCCGTCCCCCGCGCCTTGGCTTGCGCCAGCCAGGAATATGAGGAGTTGCAGCGCGCCTCTGTCGCCAGGCTGCTGGCGGCGCTTTCAAACCTGCTGACCGAGCACTGGGTGGCGACGGGTCGGCTGTCCTCGGTCCCTGGCGCTAGGGGAGCGTTCTAAGCTGCGAACTATAAAACGCCGCAAGCCGGGAGTGCGGGACATCATTGACGAGTCTCGCACTACCGGCCCCGTGAAGCTTTTTCGGTTTAGGAAGTCTCTGCGGGATGAAGCGGAGTCGCTTCACGGCCCACAAGCCGCCAACCAAGGGGAGTCTGGCGGCTCACGTGTTCGGTCTGGTAGATGCCTTGTACCTGGTACCCGGTGTCCCCGCGCGTGTACAACAGCAGCGTTCCCACCAGCACGATGTCACCGTTCTCGGCGCGGTAAGCGCTGTCGTTGGTTATGACGTGTGCGGTGTGTCTGTCCTTCTTCGACTCTCGAGCTGCAAGAAATTCCTGAATCTCATTTTGATTGTGTATTTTCCCGTGTAGTGAGAAGACGGCGTCATCGCCGACTACCTCCATGCCGTGTGTCGCTTTGCCGCTGTCAATCGCAGAGTAGAAGCGGTGCACGAGTTCCCTGCACGAGCTGGATTCTTCGGGGTTCGCCGTCTGGCGGGTAGAAAGCTGTTGAACTCTTGCCAGCGTTGAGTCGTTCACGGTGTGTCCTAGTCTTGGGCGGTATGGGAGTCCGATATCCAACGGAATGTGCGTCAAGGATCAGACCGGACCGTAAGTCTTTCAAAACGGACCCCGTCTGGGGAGACACAGTCTTAAGGGTTGATTGGATCATCAAAGCGGCGCATAAGAGTCTCTTCCGGTTCGCCGGCTTCGTAGCGTGCAATCATCTCGGCAGGGTCAAACTCGGTACCAATCGGGTCGTTCGCGTAAACCGGGCCCTGCATCCACTCGGTTGCTTCTTCAGCCGTTTTGAAAACATCCACTTGCAGTTCGAAGTCGTTTCCATCCGGGTCCTTGTAGTAGAAGGACACGGTCGGCCCATGCAAGATCGAGCGCCAAGGCGTGATTCCGGAGTCCAGGAGCCTGCGGTATGTCGCAAGGAGGGTACCAAGGTCCGGGTAGGTAAACGCGGCGTGATAGAAACCGACGGTGACTTTTTCGGGCCGCGGCTCAAAATCTTGAGTTGCGACGAGGGCGATGCGGTGGTGTTCGTCGTCGTAAGTGAGGAAGGCAAGGCGTTCGTTTCCGAACACAACGTAGGCTCCAAAGACTGTGCTGTGCCATTCGATCATGCGATCGAGCTGGTTGGTGCGGAAAACAATGTGGGCGAGGCTCTCAGGCGAAATGCGGCCCTCCAACGACGGAAGTTCGCGCTTGGCTTGTGCAGTTTTCTCCATGGCATTTCTCCTATGGCTGGGTCTTTACTGAATCATTGGACTGGAGCAAGCTCCGCGAGGGGGCGCACTGCCAGCGCGCCGCTTTGTCTGGATATCGAATGACATTGACCGCAAAATCTAAGCGGCACTCGTCCTGCCCCGCTGTATTTCTACAAAGCAAAGTGGGCGCGGAGCGTCCTGCATCCTTCATTGTTTTCAACCGTGACGCTCGCCTAAGAACTTCGCTTTGCAAACGACGTCGGACGGGAGGACACCCCTTTGCTATCGTTAGCATGCCTCGGGGAGGGCCTGCGCGTCAAGCCTCCCGGGAAATCCCGGCACGAGGACCGGGCTGTTGAACGCGACCGTCCCGGTCCGCTGCCACCTGTCGCAGGCCCTCCACGACAGCAGCGCCACGTGGCGTAAGGGGGGTAGTTTCATTCCATGCCGCCACTACCCGGAACTTCGGGGTTTCGCCGCTGATTGCCCTGCTCGCAAGTGGCAGCCCGTCAACTGATAGGTCAGCTGGCCAGTGCTGAACGACCACGGTGTACCCGAGGCCGTGAGCGACCATCGAGCGGACCACTTCGATGCTGGGAGAGCGGTAGAAGATATCTGCCTCCATGCCGCGGTCACGGAGGAGTTTGAGGTTGTTGGAAGGTGTGGGTTCGAGAGAGAAAAGGATGAGGCGTTCGTCGCGGAGGTCTCGTAGGTCAACCTCATGCTGTTGCGCGAGCGGGTGATCGGCCGGAAGCAGAACCTGGGGGTGCCCGGAAACGATAGTGCTGTGAGCGATGCCTGGGCCAAGGTCGGTGTCATAGGTCAGCGCCAGTTCGCAGGTGCCGTCCATCAAGGCGCGTCGGAGGTCCACTTGTGAGCCCTCCATGACATCCAGGCTAACCGCAGGGTGAAGCGTGGCGAATGAGGCCAGGAGCGGGGGCAGGTAAAAGGGCGCGAGGGTACTGAAACAGCCAAGTGAAACCTGTCCCCTGATCTTGTATTCGGGTGACCGGGCGCTGGCAAACAGATCATCCACTGCAGATAGGACCCGCCTTGCATCGCGGACGACGTCTTCCCCGGCGCTCGTTAGCGAGACCCCTTGGCCGGGCCGTCGTAGCAGGACCTGGGCTCCAAGCCGGCGTTCGAGGTCGTTTATTCCTAAGGAAATAGTGGCTTGGGAGACGTGAGTAAGTTCCGCTGCGGCCGTCATGGATCCTTGCTCGGCCACTGCCACCAGGTAAGCGAGTTGGCGCAATGAGATGTTCGGGGTAGCCATAAGAACCTTCTATATCTGTGGTTAGGGAATTGGTCTTCACCTTGCCAGCGATTGGTGTCACGATTCAAGGAGCAACGGTGCTATCGATGGCACGGCGAAGTGCCACTGAACAGAAAGTTTTCCTATGACTCTCTCCATCAATGATGTCCAGCTAAGCGATCTCTGGGAGGATCCGTATCCGGTATACGAATATCTCCGGGAGCATCAGCCGGTTGCCTGGGTTCCGGCCGCGAACCGCTACTTCATTACCCGTCAGCAGGACATCATTGAGGTCGAACGGAATACTGCAGTCTTCACCAACAATCAGACGTCGACTGTCGCTGAACGCGCGATGGGTGAGGTCATTATGCGCAAAGACGGCCATGAACATCTTCGCCAGCGGATTGTTTTGGAAGCACCCCTGAAGCCCCGCACCATTAAAGAGCATTGGGCCCCACTGTTCGAGAAAAACGCTGAAACCGTTCTCGGCACTTTCAAGGATGCCGGGTCTGCCGACCTGGTCAGCGACCTGTCGTCACCCTTGGCAGCCATGAACCTTGCGAGTTTCCTGGGGCTTCAGGGTATTGAAGGCCCAAAGCTTATCGAGTGGTGCGATGCCATTATCGCCGGCTCCAGTAACTATGCTGATGACCCCGAAGTCTGGGAGCGCTGCGACCGGGCAACCGCCGAGATTGACGCAGCACTTGCCGAGTCGATGACATTTCTTCGAGATCATCCCGACCCCTCGGTAGTCTCCTCCATGATGCACGCGAAGGATCCGCTCACCCTGGAGCAGATCAAGGGAAACATCAAGGTCCTCATTGGCGGCGGAATCAACGAACCACGCGATGCACTGTCGGTGGGCACCTACGGCCTTCTGACCAATCCATCACAACGGGCGGACGTGATGGCCGATCCAGCATTGTGGAAGAAGGTATTCGAGGAAGCAGTGCGCTGGGTCGCCCCGATCGGCATGTACCCGCGTCAGGTGGCAGCTCCCATTGAAATCGCCGGCGTACAGCTCAGCCCCGGTGACGATGTCGGGCTGGTTGTGGCATCCGGTAACCGGGACGGCCAGGTCTATGAGCGACCCGACGTCTTTGATATCCACCGATCCCCAGCCCATCACGTTGCATTCGGTGCCGGCCCGCACTTCTGCGCCGGGGCTTGGGTAGCTCGCGCGTCCATTGGCCAGGCTGCGTACCCCCGCCTGTTCGGCAACCTCCGCAACCTGCGGCTCGATGAGACCCGTGAGGTCCGCTTCGGCGGCTGGGTATTCCGTGGCCTCCTATCGCTGCCCGTCGTCTGGGACAACTGAGGGTCGCATCGATCATGTTAATAACACTCATCAGCAGCAGCACTGCGCACGAACCCGAGAGCCAGGCATAACCATGGAACATATTGTGATTGTCGGTGCCGGCCACGCCGGCACCCAGCTCGCTGACTCTTTGCGCAGTGAAGGATTTGCAGGCCGTATCTCCGTACTCGGAGACGAACCAGGCGTTCCCTACCAACGCCCTCCGTTGTCCAAGGACTTCTTGAAGGCCGGGGCTGCGCCCGCTCCCTTGCCAATACGCGGTGAAAAGTTTTTCGAGGAAAAAGGCGTAGAGTACTGGCCTGGGAACACCGTTGAGACCATCGAACCGCGCGCAAAGGCTGTCACCCTCGCTGACGGAACAACCTTAAGTTACACGGACTTGGTACTGGCTACAGGTGCCCGCAACCGCACCCTTGACGCGACACTGGGGCGCCCGGAGGGAGTTCACTATCTCCGTACCCTGTCCGACGCAGGAAAACTCCATCAGGAGATTTCAACCGCACAACGAGCCGTGGTCGTGGGCGCCGGATTCATCGGGCTCGAATTTGCTGCCTCGGCCCGGGCCAGGGGTTTGGAAGTCACGGTCCTTGAATTTGCTCCCCGAGTGATGGCACGTGCGCTGTCCGAGCCAATGTCCGCATATTTCACAAACATCCACGAAACCGCGGGCATCGAGTTGAAACTCGGCGAAGGCATTCAGTCTTTCACCCAGGACAGCTCCCGCGTCACGGGCGCCGTCGGGACCTCGGGTCAGCTGTACCCTGCTGACCTTGTGCTGGTGGGCGTCGGGGTTCTGCCCAATACCGACCTTGCCGCCGCTGCGGGGCTGACAGTGGACAACGGGGTGGTCGTGGACGACTATCTGCGAACCAACGACGAGCATGTTTGGGCCATCGGGGATTGTGCGGCATTTCCGAATGCCCACACCGGCACCAGAACCCGGCTGGAATCCGTCCAGAACGCCAACGACCAGGCTGCGGCCCTAGCCAAAACCCTCACCGGAAGACAGACAGCTTACTCAGAGCTGCCGTGGTTCTGGAGCGTCCAAGGCAAGCACAAACTCCAAATTGCCGGTATAGCTGCGGCCCCTGACCGCACGGTAACTCGTGGATACCCGGACAGCGGTAAGTTTTCTGTATTCTGCTTCTCCGGTGAAACGCTTACGGCAGTGGAGTCAGTAAACAGCCCCGCAGACCACCTCTCCGCGCGCCGACTCCTGTCCCGCGGCATCCCGCTTAGCGCTGAGCAGGCGGCCGATGACAGCTTCGATCTTAAACAGCATTCGAGCCAGCTTTCACCCGTTTGATTCTGCGATTATCCATACCCGTGAACCAAAAGAGTGTGGACCGACCCTGAGTCGGTCCACACTTTTTTCGTCTGTGTGGAGACAGGACAGCTTCCGTCCAACTTGACTAGTCGGGGTACGTGAGCCTATGGCGAGGTTCGGCCCAAGGCGATCACTTTTGCAGGTAGCGATGGCTCCGCGGACGTCCATAGGGAGGGAGGGCAAGAATGCTCGACTTTTCCTCTACCAACACCCGCCTAAAAGCAAGTGCCCTGCCCGATAAAGTCCGTCCCAGGAAGCGCGCCCTTCAAGTACATCTCACCGGCCCTGCCGCCGACAGGAAATCTTGCGGCATCCACATTAGAGGTCGCAGGCGACAGGGACCCTGTTGTTTGGCGCTTACTGACAAAAAGCACGCACGTAGAAGACCCGGGTCCCGGATGAACTTCAACCAGGACCCGGGCCTCATTCTTTGTCGAGCTCCCCTTGGACTATGTCGTTCCGCCCCCGTCGGAGAGAAGATCCCCCAGGACTCAATTGGTCTTCGCAAGCGCGAACGTCTGTAATGCACGACGCCGAGGTTCCCGGCCGGCTTCAGGAAATGTCGGCCTTCCTAACCGCCCCCGCCGTAAACCAGTCAAAGCTGGTGACCGGCTACATTGCGCGTCGCTGTACTTCCAGCACGCCTTTCAACGCTCCTCAGCCAGTGAGAAAGAGCGCGCCCCGGAAGGCCGATGACGTAATCCGCCTCCCGGGGCCTTGTGTTGCGTTATTCCCGGACACCTGGGCCGGACACAAACGTGTTGGTCATTTCCCCGATCCCTTCAACCCATGAAGTGAGCTTGTCACCGGGCTGGAGGAACTTAGGCGGCTTTCTGGTGGAGCCAATTCCTGAGGGCGTCCCGGTAAAGATCAGGTCCCCCGGGAGCAGGGGCAGCATGTCAGAAAGGTAAGCAATGAGGCGGGGGATAGAGAAGACAAGGTCATCCGTGCTCCCATCCTGCTCAGTCGTGCCATTGATTGCGCAACCAAGCCCGATGGCATTCGGATTTTCGAACGCATCGGGGCTGACCAGTTCACCGCCAATGGGGGCATATCCCGGATGTGACTTACCCAAGGAGAACTGTGGCGAACCTTTAGGACGTTTCTGGGTAGTTCGGTCCGAGATGTCCTGGCCGATTGTCAGGCCCGCCACGTGCGCCCAGGCGTCCTGTTCCCGGACACGGTGGGCCTTCTCACCGATGACGACTACGAGCTCAATTTCCCAGTCCACGGTGGGTCCGGTGAGTTCGATGTCCGCTCCCGGCCCGGTGACCGCGCTCGGGAACTTGGTGAACACCATTGGCACATCGGGCAGATCCCACCCGGCCTCTTCGGCGTGCTTCCGGTAGTTCAGGCCGATGGCAAAGGTCTGCCTGGGCTGCGGGCTTACGGGCCCCAGGCGGGCAGGATCGAGCGGGGCAGAGGCGGCCTCTGGCACGTCTTGAGCCCAGGCGCGAAAGGCAGCCCAGTCTTCGTATAGGTCCGGAAGGTTGCTGCTGAATTTTCCTTCACTGGCCTCGGCGATGTCGATGCAGCCGGTGGCCTGCACGAGGACGGCACGGCCGGCCTGATTCGCGATACGCATACAGAATCTTCCTATCCTTAAATGATTTGCTGTGTCATGACACATTCGGTGAAACGAACTGCTCAATGAAGCCCAATCAGGCTTCATCCAGCGGATCTCGGCGCGTGCCAAGAGCCGGGGCCCCAAGCAAACATCGGGGGCGGTCGCTTGTCTCGCTCTCGCCGCCATGGATGGCGATCTCCTCTTCGGGACCGGAACCCGACGGCCCTTTGGCAACGGCCCGAAGCTTTATTGGTTTCCTCACTCCACGGGTACGCTTTCTCTAGGGCCTCGGAGGCACGAAGACCTCTTCCTGCTATCGATAGCACACCAGTTAGGGAGCAAGAAGTCAAGGCCCTGCCGAACGAAAAAACAGCCGTGCACTCGGCGGACGACAACTGACGCTAGGCACAAGTTCGCTACAGTGCTATCGTTAGCACATGCCGATGCAGCAAGCAGTGACGACCCGCGATATTGCCGAGCAGTTGAGCCTTTCGGTCTCAACTGTAGGACGCGCCCTGGCCAATGACTCCCGGATAAGCGCACAGACCCGGTTTCGTGTAGAGCAGAAGGCAGCCGAACTGGGTTACATCGGCAATCAGGCCGCCCGAATGATGCGCGGCGCCCCCAGCACCGTGGTCGGTTTGGTGGTTCCGGACATACGCAACAGTTTCTACAGCACCGCAGCTCATGCCCTGACGCAGTCCATGGGTGAACAGGGCTATCAGGTGATGCTGTCAGAGACAGGCGATGACCGGAACAGTGAGCTGGCAAAGGTGAAAGGAATGGTTGCCGCTCGGGTTGCAGGAGTAATTCACGTACCGACGCCGAATCCGCATCCGGACACTGTCCGGCTGTTGCGCCAGGTTCCGCACGTGCAGCTCTTGAGGAAACACGCCTCTTTGGGTGATCACTGGTTCGGCATCGATGATCGCGAGGTCCTTCGCACGGCAACCGAGCACCTGCGTCGCTTAGGCCATACGCGGATTGCCTACTTCGGCGGAGCACCAAACCTTTCAACCAGCCGCGACCGGCTCGAGGGCTACCTGGAGGCAATGGGGGAGGCCCATGTGCCTGACCTTGTCATTCACATGCCCCCTGACTCGCAGGAGGCCGCCAGCACCGCGATTGCAGAACTCCTTAAGCGAAGCGACCCTCCGTCTGCCGTTGTGACCGCCACGGTACGCGCCACGCAAGGGGTATTGCTGGAGCTCGCGGCTCATCGAATTAGCGTCCCGAGCGATTTGTCGGTTGTTGGATTCGGAGACGAGCCTGGCTTCTCCTGGTGGGGACCGGGCCTCACAACCATGGGTCTTCCTGTGCATGAGGTTGCAACAGCCTGTGCCATGTGGCTGTTAGGGCGGCTCGGTGGCAACGAACCAGACACGCCTTACATCTCCCGGGTAGGCGGATTCCTGGTCGAGCGAGGCAGCACGTCGCCTCGTGAGGGTCAGTCGTGACGGCCGACGGCGGTGGACTGGAACGGCCGGTACTTGCCGCTGTGGCCACCGGAGACGGGTGCGAAACAGCGGTGATCACCGACGGTGCCCGGTTCATCGAATTGCGGGAATTCCTTGCAGAATTGCCCGAGTCTCTTACCTCGGTCGTCAGCGCATGGTCCGCGTGGGGGACCATGATCTTGGCGCTGCTCGAAGACCCTGCAACCGTGGTCCGGCTAGACAGCGCGGGAAAGCAACTCGATCCTGATGCACTTGTCGCCCCTGTCACCGGCGGCCAAACGTACTGCGCCATTGGCAACTACCGCGGTCAACTGCTCGAAGCAGCCCTCGACAGCGCCGGTGACCTTGATGCCGAGAGCGTCCGTAGGGCCCACGAATACACATGTCGCGTCCGCCGCGCAACAGGGGCGCCCTACGTAGCGATGACCGGTGCCGTCCGCGTAGCCGGACCACAGCACACACTGGTGCTGCCCGAACAGCTGACAACCTTGGATTGGGAGGTGGAGATCGCCGCCGTCATCGGACGAACGGGCTGGCAACTCAGGCCTGACCAGGCCATGGACGTAGTCGCGGGATTCTGTGTAGCGAACGATCTCACCGCCCGCTCCTCTGTTTTCCGGAACGATGTTCCCGCATTGGGCACCGACTGGTTGGCCAGTAAGGGCCAGCCGGGTTGGCTACCCCTGGGTCCCTGGATGGTCCCGGCCGCCCACTTACACAACCCGGGCGGGCTCAAGCTCCAGCTAAAGCTGAACGGGGACACCATGCAGTCCGGCGACAGCAGCGACATGCTTTTCAGCATTGCCGAGCTCATTGCCCATATTTCACACCACACACGCCTGGAGCCCGGGGACATCGTTTGTACCGGCTCGCCTGCAGGTTTTGGCTCGCACTACGGGCGGTACCTTCGCCCCGGTGACGTACTTGAAGCCTCCGTAGAAGGGCTCGGCGTTCAATCAGTGACTGTCGTGGGGCCTGCTCTGGCTGCACGCACATCCCTGTAGTAGCTCTTAGACCCCCTTGGCACCAGCAGTCTTATAGAAAGTAGCTTCGTTATGCACACCAATAAAGGAGTTGTGCTTCTGACCGACCGCGCATGGCCGGACGATCTCATCGAACGAAAGATCATTGAGGACGCCGGGTTCGACTTTGTTGCGGGCCCGGCGAAGCCGGGGACACCGGACGAAATCCAGGCCTTAGTCGAAACGCATAACCCAGTGGCCATCATGACCTGTTGGGCCCAAGTTTCAGCCGCCGCGATCCAGGCACCCGATGGGCTGCAGGCCGTTGCCCGGCTGGGGGTCGGGCTGGACAACATTGACGTTGCGGCCGCATCCCAACGGGGTGCGTACGTCACCAATGTCCCGGACTATTGTCTGGAGGAGGTCTCCGACCACGCTGTCGGATTCGTACTCGACTGGACGAGGGGAATTGCTGCTTTCGATCGGGATGTGCGCGCCGGAAACTGGAATCCGGCAGGCGCCAAGCTCCGGCGGCTCAGTTCGATGACCGTTGGCGTGATCGGCTACGGGCGCATCGGACGGGCCACCGTACGCAAGCTGAAAGCGTTTGGTTGCCGGGTCGTGGTCACGAGCAGAGGCCCCATTGAGGGCGGCGACACTGAGTCTCTTGCCTTGACTGAACTCCTGGCTGTCTCCGACGTCGTCATACTGCACGCTCCACTGACACCCGAAACCCGTCACCTGATTGGGCCGGCAGAACTTGCGGCCATGAGGAACGATGCCCTTCTCGTCAACGTCAGCCGCGGCGGCCTCGTCGATACGAAGGCGCTGGTTGAGGCGCTCGACAATGGCCGGATCGCAGCTGCGGCTCTGGACGTGCTTGAGGAGGAGCCGAACGTGGATCCCGCCTTGCTCGCCCATTCGAGTGTTGTGATCACCCCGCATATAGCCTTCGCTTCTGACGCCTCTGTTGCGGAGCTCCGCACCAAAGCCGCCGAGGAAGTCATTCGAGTACTTAGCGGTGAGAAACCGCTCTACCCATGCAACGCACCAGCGACACAGCTGATTACTACGGAGGAGATCCGATGACGAAAATTGCCCGTGTACACGCACGCCAGATCCATGATTCGAGGGGGCGGCCGACAGTAGAGGTTGACGTCGAAACAGAAGACGGAGCAGTTGGACGCGCAGCCGTTCCTTCGGGAGCTTCCACTGGCACCAGCGAAGCCTGGGAGCTCCGCGACGGTACCGAGGAATACGCCGGTCTGGGGGTCAGGACGGCGGTTGGCAATGTCAACGAAGAGATTGCCGACGCTGTCAAAGGCCTGGATGTTCAGGACCAGGGATCTGTCGATGAGCTTCTACTCAAGCTTGACGGGACGCCCCAGCTGAAACGGCTGGGAGCTAACGCGATCCTCGGTGTTTCGCTCGCTACATGCCGCGCCGCCGCCCAAAGCCAGCACACGCCGCTCCATCATTGGGTGGCACAGCTAGCCGGGACCCAGAAACCCACACTTCCTATGCCGATGGTCAATATCCTCAGCGGAGGGTTGCATGCAGGACGCGGGATGGATGTTCAGGACTTCCTTGCCGTGCCGGCCTCTGCGGCCTCCACTGAGGAAGCCATCGAAATGGTGAGCCGCGTCCGGGCTTCCGCCACTGCCGCCATGACTGCACGGGGTTTGACCACCCTGCTTGCAGACGAAGGAGGACTGAGCCCTGGACTGGAAACAGGCCGGGCTGCTCTGGAACTGATGGTCGAGTCTATAGAACGAGCCGGACTGACTCCCGGGGAAGACATCGTTATCGCGATCGACGTGGCCGCACACTCGCTATGGGATCCTGAGCGCGGTGACTACCATCTGGCACGTGAAGGCCGCCGCGTCAGTGGCGAGGAAATGATCCAGATCGTTTCGGACTGGGTTACGGACTTCCCCGTCGCCTCCATCGAGGATGCCCTGGACGAAGAAGACTGGGAGGGATGGCAAAAGCTGACCCGTTTGCTCGGCGAACGCGTAAACCTCATCGGCGATGACTTTTTCACAACCAATGTTGAACGGCTTCAGCGCGGCATCAGTCTCGGAGCGGCCAACGGTGTCTTGGTGAAGGTCAACCAGAACGGCACGCTCAGCGGCACTCTGGACGTTATCAAGACGGCGCGGGCTAGTGGCTACATTCCGGTTGTATCGGCCCGATCCGGAGAGACGGAGGATCCCTTCATCAGCGATTTGGCCGTTGGGACGGGGGCCGGCCAGATCAAAATTGGATCAGTTCGCTGCTCCGACAGGCTCTCCAAGTACAACCAGTTGCTGCGCATCGCTGAAGATCCTGCCCTGGAGTTCGCCGGGATGGGTGCTTACCCACGACACAAGGCTTCCGGGGCATCCACTTTCGCGGGAGCATGATGATGCCTGCCAGCTACACAGTTCCACAAACAGCACGCGATTTCCTCGTAGAACATGGACTTGCCTCCCCAAACGAGGACCCGGCATGGACGCCGCTGACCGGCGGTGTGTCCTCTGAACTGTGGCGGGTCGACCTGAACCAGGGTGCTGTGTGCGTCAAAGGCGCTTTGGAGAAGCTCAAGGTCGCCGGCGATTGGCGGGCCCCGGTCAGTCGGAACGCAGTGGAATGGGAATGGCTGCAGTTCGCTTCGTCAGTCATTCCCGGGCACGTCCCCGTCCCCTTGGCCCATGATCAGCAGCGGGGCCTCTTCGCCATGAGCTATCTTCCCGTTGAGCAGCACCCAGTCTGGAAATCTCAGCTGCTTTCGGGCGATATTCAGGTGGAGGAAGCTGCCACGGTGGGAGACCTGATCGGCCGACTGCATTCGGCAAGCGCCGGCGATCCTGAGCTTGCAGACAGGTTTGCTACCGGTGAGAATTTCCATACTCTTCGCATCGATCCCTACCTGCTGGCAACGGCACGTCGTCACCACGACCTGACTCCACAATTCGATGAGATCATCGAACGGACTACGAGCACACATTTCGCCGTCGTGCACGGGGATGTCAGCCCGAAGAACGTGTTGTTGGGTCCAAAGGGGCCGGTACTAATCGATGCAGAATGTGCTTGGTATGGCGACCCCGCATTCGACCTGGCGTTTGTGATCAACCACTTGGTCATTAAGACACTTGTTCTTCCTGACCAGGCATCCCTGCTCCTGGAGTCGGCGCGTTCCCTCACCGCTTCCTACACAAATCATGTGACCTGGGAACCCGGCTCCGAGGTGTTGGAAAGGACAGCCAAGCTCCTTCCTGCCCTGATGCTGGCCCGTGTCGACGGGCTCTCCCCAGTGGAGTATCTGAACACACAGCAGCAAAACGTCCTGCGGCGGGCAGCGCGGCAGCTGCTTAGCGCTGCGGAGCCAGAGTTGGACACGGTTCTGGTCAACGCTTGCCGGACCCTCGCCTCCGGCACTTCAGCTGCAGGGTGACATAGCTCCGTCCATGGCCGCTGGAATAACCGGTGGTTATGGACGGAGCCGCAGTTCGTAGCAGCGACCAATCGGCCCTATTTCTGGCGCGGCGGTCAGACCCGCTTTTCGGCCTGCAGGAAACAAGGCGGCCGAGTCAGGTCACGCTAGGGAAGAACGGGTGGGACGTCTATACGCCACCGGACACATATCACGAAGACCAAAACGAATCCCGACACATTGACCGGCTCCCGCTACCGGGAGCTGGAAACGGCAGGGAGCGCCCGGAGCGTGTCGCCGAATACTTCGTCCGGGTCGAGGCGGCGGAGTTCTTCGGCGAGGCAGTCGCGGAGGCTGCGGCGTGGAAGCGAGATGCGCTGTACCGGCTGGCCGGGCTGGGTCAACTCCGCGGTCGAGTGATCGGGCCGGGACAAGTGGACATCTCCGCTCTCACGAAAGAGCCGAACGCTACTGATGCCCATCCTCGGGTGCTCCGCCTGGATGGATACCGGAGCGCCCAAGGACAAGGTGAGCCACGCAACGAGGAGACGGGTGCTGGGGGAGTCCACTGCTCCACTGACGGCGACGGCGGTCACGGGGGAGGTGTCGATCTGGTCCAGGGCGGCGGCGAGCTGGATGCGCCAGTGGGTGAGCCGGGTCCAGGCCAGATCCGTGTCCCCGGCCCGGTAGGTAGACCGGATTGTTTCCAGGGCCGCCTGGGGGTCCGGTTCGTTGGCCGAGTCGGTGATCCGGCGGTGCGCGATCCGCCCTACCGAGGTTTCGGAGGCGTTCTCCGGGGCGCCATTCGGCCACCAGGCCACAATCGGCGCGTCCGGGAGCAGCAGCGCGGCCACCAGGGATTCGCTTTCGTGGGCGAGTTGGCCGTAGCCGCGCAGCACGATCACTTCCGAGGCGCCGGCGTCTCCGCCGACCCGGATCTGGGCGTCGAGCCGGTCTTCGGCGTCGGCTCCGGCGTCGGCCAGGACGATGATCCGGCAGGGGTGTTCCCGGCTGGCATCGTTGGCGGCCTCGATGGCCTCTTCCTCGAGCCCGGATTTGGTGACCACCACGAGGGTGAGGACCCGGCCCAGGGCGATGACGCCGCCCTGTTCGCGCAGGGCCATCAATTTCTTGGACACGTTGGAGGTGGTGGTGTCCGGCAGGTCTACAATCATGGCCTTCTCCAGGTTCGTCCGTCACGGGCCAGCAGCTCATCGGCACTGGCCGGGCCCCAGGAGCCGGGGGCGTAGGGTTCGGGCTGTTCGTCCAGAGTGGCCCAGTAGTCCTCGAACGGGTCAAGGATCTTCCAGGACAGCTCCACTTCCTCATGCCGCGGGAACAACGGCGGTTCGCCCAGGAGCACGTCCAGGATCAGCCGCTCGTAGGCTTCCGGGGACGATTCGGTGAAGGAGTGGCCGTAGCCGAAGTCCATGGTCACGTCGCGGACTTCTATCTGCGTGCCCGGCACCTTGGAACCGAACCTGATGGTCGCGCCTTCATCGGGCTGGACCCGGATCACCACGGCGTTCTGGCCGAAGTCATCCTCCCCGTGATCACGGAAGAGAAGGTTGGGTGCGTGCTTGAACACCACGGCGATCTCGGTCACGCGCCGGCCCAGGCGCTTGCCCGCGCGCAGGTAGAACGGGACACCGGCCCAGCGGCGGGTGTGGATGTCCACCCGGATGGCTGCGAACGTTTCGGTGGTGGAATTGGCCGGGATGCCTTCTTCTTCCAGGTAGCCCTGGACCTGTTCGCCGCCCTGCCAGCCGCCGGTGAATTGCCCGCGCGCGGAGCGGGTGGACAGGTCCCCTGGGAGCTTGACGGCGGCGAGGACTTTTTCCTTTTCGGCGCGCAGGTCATCGGCGTTGAAGGAGATGGGTTCCTCCATCGCGGTCAAGGCCAGCAGCTGGAGCAGGTGGTTCTGGATCACGTCCCGTGCCGCGCCCACGCCGTCGTAGTACCCTGCCCGGCCGCCGGTGCCGATGTCTTCGGCCATGGTGATCTGGACGTGGTCCACGTAGTTGGCGTTCCACAATGGCTCGAACAGCTGGTTCGCGAAGCGCAGCGCCAGGATGTTCTGGACCGTTTCCTTGCCCAGGTAGTGGTCGATCCGGAACACGGCATCCTGCGGGAACACGGATTCCACGATGCCGTTCAGCTTCCGGGCGGATTCGAGGTCGTGCCCGAAGGGCTTCTCGATCACCACGCGGCGCCACTTGTCGCCCTCGGCCTGGGCCAGGCCGTGCTTGGACAGCTGCCGGCAGACCTGCTCGAACGCCTTGGGCGGGATCGACAAATAGAACGCATGGTTGCCGCGGGTGCCGCGGACGTCGTCGAGTTCCTTGATGGTCTCGCCAAGACGCTCAAACGCGCCGTCGTCGTCGAACTCGCCCTGGACAAAGCGGATGCCCTCCGACAACTGGTTCCACACCGCCTCATCAAAAGGCGTGCGCGCGTAGGCCTGCACGGAGGCCTTCACCTCAGCAGCGAAATCCTCATCACTCCACGCCCGGCGCCCGAACCCCACCAGCGCGAAACTCGGCGGCAACAACCCCCGGTTCGCCAGGTCATACACCGCTGGCATTAGCTTCTTCCTGGCAAGATCCCCCGTGACACCAAAGAGCACCAACGAGGACGGACCGGCAATCCGGGCCAACCGACGATCCCGCGGATCGCGGAGCGGATTGACTCCGGACTTATGCCCGGGCCTCACACGTGCATCAACGTAGGTAAGTGACATGGTGGCTTCTAACTTTCGACAGGGTAGTGCGGAGGCAGGCCGGGCGGTCAGGAGAGGATCTGCTCGCGGGTCTCGCCGTAGGGAACCGCATCGCTAAGGGCGAGGGTGTACCGGCTGGGAGTGTGGCGGGTGACCAGAATGCCGGAATAGCAGTGCGGCCTCGCTACCTGCCGCAGGGCGGCCTCGGCGTCGTCGAGCAACTCGTAAAGACGGCCTGGCTCGGTGACCACTACTTCTAGGCAGTCTGTGGTCGGACTATGCACGATGTACTGTCCCCTCCCGTGGGTTAGGTTTCCCATGTGCCATCCCCTCGTCCAGGGCCGTTGTGTTCTTTAGGTCGAATTCAGCACCGAACTTGTACTGCCCGCGGTGATGTTTCTCCACGGGCAGTACAGGTTCAAAATTTTGGCTGCAGCCCCAAAAGGCGCAGGCCCACAGCTTTAGGAGTTGATGGCGGCCCGGAGCTGCTTGGCCGCCAGCGCTGGGTCGGCTGCACCGTAGATGGCGCCCCCGGCGACGGCGACATCGGCGCCGGCCTTCTGCACCGCTTCGATGGTGGCGAGCTTCACGCCGCCCGCCACTGAGAACGGAACGCGCGCTTCTGCGCCGGCGCGGAGGAGACCGTTCAGGTCGAAGCCGGGCTTGGCTTGCTCGTCCAGGCCAGCGTGCATCTCTACGAACTTCGCACCCAATGCGCGGACTTCCTTTGCCCGCGTAACCTTGTCTGCCACGCCGATGAGGTCAACGACGATGCCCTTGTTATGGGCTTTGGCTGCCTTGACTGCACCGGCGATAGTAGAGTCGTCGGCGCTGCCGAGCACGGTAACCAGGTCGGCGCCGGCTTTGAAGGCGATGTCGGCTTCGAGTTCTCCTGCGTCCATGGTCTTCATATCTGCGAAGACGATCTTGTCCGGGTGGGCCTTTTTGACCGCGGTGACGGCGGAGAGGCCGGCAGCCTTGATCAAGGGGGTTCCGAGTTCGATGATGTCCACGTGTTCTGCGACTTGGCCGGCCAGTTCGAGGGCCGCTTCGGTGGTAAGAACGTCCATAGCAACTTGAAGTTTCATGATGTTGTTTCTTTCTGTAGGGGTGGGTGGAAAGTTGAGGCGGGCTATTCGAGGTTTGCGTGCCTCAGCCAGAGCCGCTCCGCCGGTTCGTCCGTGTTGTCCCAGAGGGTCTGGAAAACCGATTCCGTGGCGAGGAACAGAGCTTGTTCGAAGAGGCTTCCGGAGTATTGGCGGGAAAGGCTGGATGCGTGATCGGTTTTCTGCGCAGCGGGGATGATCACCACCGCATCAGACAGTCCAGCCAACGGTGACTCCGGGCTGGCGGTGAATCCAGCGATCCGCGCTCCAACTGAAGCTGCAGTCTCCGCGGCTTTGACCACGCCCGAGGTGGTTCCGGAACCCGAGGCCACCAGGAGCAGGTCACCCGAAGAGATTGCCGGTGTCGTGGTGTCGCCGGCGACGTGCACAGTATGACCCAAATGCATCAGTCTCATAGCTGCCATGCGCAGAACCAGGCCGCTGCGGCCGGCTCCAGCAACGAAGATCCTGCCTGCGAGTTCAACCTCGGCGGTCAAAGCAGCCAGTTGCTCGCGATCTATTCCGGCTATCGATTCAGCGACTTCGTCCCCAACCATTGACAAGTTGTGGGCGAGGGAGCTTGCCGTGTCATCCACGGTGAACGACCCAAATATCGGACACACAATTACATCCTTCAGTTCGGTGAGTAGGCCAGCAGTCGGAGTCGGACCCTTGGACCTTTGTGCATGTGCTCCGACCAAAAGGATGGACGTCATGCGCTCCAGTGGGAGCAGGTCTGCGGCTACGCGGGTGCGTTGCTATCGGACACCGGCAACCGCGCAATGCTAACGATAGCATTATTGGGCACCCTTGCCTAGAGGCACGTTACTCATTTCTCCCGCTACCCACTCGGGGGCAATCCCGGATATCGCTTAATGGCTTGCCGGCTGTGAGCTGCGTCATTGATTTTTGCTATGGCAGTGGTTGGGAAGTTGCCATGGTCACACTTGTCGTGCGCGTGGGAGCGTAATGACTGACGCCGCGACCAGTCACGGCACAGTTAAATCCCTGGCAGAAGTGGCCCGGGAAAGTTCAAACAACAGAGGAGGCAACGATGCCTAAGATCACCTATATCCAAACCGAAGGCGAAGACGTGACGCTTGACGTTGATTCGGGGGTGAATGTAATGCGGGCGGCTATCTCCAACAGTGTGCCCGGGATCGTGGGCGAATGCGGTGGTTCCCTGATGTGCGCCACGTGTCACGTTTACGTGGATGAAGATTTCACCACGGGACTGCCGGTGCCCAGCGAAGACGAAGACGAAATGCTGGAAGTGACCAGCGCGGAGCGTCGGCCCACCAGCCGTCTCAGCTGTCAGATCAGCATGTGCGACGAGATCGACGGACTCATCGTGCGGGTGCCCGAGAGTCAGGGCTAGAAAAAGCCGCCTGCCGCCAGATCCCATCCGGCTCCTCTTCGAACAACGACGTTCAACTCCAAGCATGGAAGGCAGCACAATGCGTCTCTTGAAGGCCCTTCTCCTTCTTAACTCAGGGCAGCCCACGGCCCCACCTTCGATTACCCGGGATGTCCGGCCCGCGTTCCCCACCGGCCACTTGACGTCCAATGCCTGGGAAGGCTGGTGGCACGACGACTTCCCTTCATCCATGAACGGGTGCACACGCGGAGAATCACTCCTCGGGCCCCGAAACCTTTCCTGGAGGGAAGGCAAATCGTGGAACCAGCAGTGAAATGCCCTTGGCCCGGGACGCTTGGCGGCCCTCGGGAAGCAGCCTTTAGGCCCGGAGGCAACCAGTCACGAATCCCTGCCCACTGGTCAGAACTGAAACGAGGCGATATTGTCACCCTGTTCGTCTCCGGGCAAGGACAGCAGTCCGGCGTAGTCGACGCCGTAGCCGCCGACGCAGCGGTCCTCTGGGTAGTCCTCAGCGGCGGTCGAGGGCGACGGTTATTCCTGCAGGACGACGTGCACAGAACACTGGTCCAACTCCACGACCATGGCGTGCACTAAAACGTTCGACAGCACCTGCAACTTTGCGGCTCCCTGCCGGACCACGCGATCATCCCCTGCGACAGGCCAAGGTCGGCTATCAGCCTGGCCCTGACGGGCTGCGTTCATTCACATTTGCAGACTGGGAAGTTGCGCATCCTGCGGGCCTCCGAAACATACCTGTTCAAACGTAAAGGTTGACAAAATAACTGCAAAGATGATGTGCTATCGATAGCAAAGTGATGTGGACCATATTGGTCTGTCAGAAACGAGTAACCGATGGCTGTTCCTGGAGTTTGGTCAGGACCGAAAGACGTCTGTCCCGAAAGCTCAGGATCCTCCGGAAAGAACTGCACGCCTCGACGGCGATGCATCCGACGGACCGCCACGGCTGAAGCGCCAAGTCCTCTACCTGACGGTTCGCCTACTCAATTCATCCAAACCCGTTCATGAACAAAGTGGTTCATATCTAAGGAAAGCAGGACACTGTGATTCACCACCCCAGTAGCGTCACAAGCGCGCTACTTAGTGCTGACGGGAATACTGATTTCCCTCCAGCAGGAGAGCGCAACGTCGCGAACCTCACCGAAGGGCGGAACCCGTGACACAGAGCGATCCGGACTTCGATGCCGATGTGTTGATTGTCGGAACAGGCCCAATGGGGGCGGCCACCGCGCTGGCTCTTGCGACTTACGGGATACGTGCGACCGCGATCAGCAGATCAAATTGGCTCTCTGACACTCCGCGCGCTCATTTCATGAACTTGCGGACGATGGAGGTTTTCCGGAGCCTTGGCGTCGAACACGAGGTTCTGGCCCAGGCAACTCCGGCCGCGTTGATGGGTGAAACGAAGTTCATGACGAGCCTCACCGGCGCTGAGATCGCCCGTATCAGCAGTTTCGGTACAGGATCTGACCGGCTGGGTGATTACGTGCAGGCCAGTCCCAGTTCGGTTGTGGATATACCTCAGTCGTTGCTGGAACCGATCATCGTCAACGCCGCGGCCCAGCGCGGTGCCACCTTCGAGTTTAACTCTCTTTACCTGTCCGCCGTACAGGATGATGAGGGGGTAACTGCCCTTATCGAACACCGGCCGAGCGGTAAAACGCGGGAATTCCGTGCCCGCTATCTCATCGGTGCAGACGGCGCTCGTTCGCAGGTAGCGGTGGATGCCGGGCTGACGGTGGATGGGACGTTGGGTCGGGCCGGGACGGTGTACGCGCAGTTCCGCGGTGACCTGTCCAAGCACATCGCGCACCGACCTGCAACACTGACCTGGATTGTGAATCAGGATGCCGCTGTCGGTGAAATCGGGCTTGGCCTTCTCAGGTCTGTGCGCCCGTGGGATCTATGGATCGCAGGGTGGGGTTTTGACGTGAGTCACGGCAAGCCGGACCTCAGCTTCGAAACCGCGCGGGAGCGTATCCGGGCGTACGTCGGAGATCCGGATTTCGAACCTGAGATCACCTCTGTTGGACCGTGGTATGTCAATGAGGCCTACGCCAATGAATATCAGCGCGGACGGATCCTGTGCGGTGGCGACGCCATGCACCGGCATCCACCCTCCAACGGCTTGGGTGCCAATACGTGCATCCAAGATGCCTTTAATTTGGCCTGGAAGCTCGCCTACGTACTCAAGGGCACAGCGAACCCGTCGCTCTTGTCCTCCTATACGGAGGAACGAGCCCCGGTTGGCCAACAGATCGTCAAACGCGCCAACAACTCCAGGCGCGAATTCGAGCCACTCAAGGGCGTGTTGAGTGGCGGCTCGTTGGCGTTGGAAGAGCTTGCGTCGCCTGAGCCGGCCGGAGTTGCGGCACGCCAGAAACTCGCCGCTGCCATCGATCTGAAGAACTATGAGTGGAACGCGCTGGGAGTGGAGATGAACCAGCGGTATACCTCTGGCGCTGTCCTTCCCGACGGCGGTCCCGCGGAGGTCTGGGCGTCGGACAGTGATTTGTTCGCCCAGCACACCACCCGGCCAGGTGCGAAACTGCCTCATGCCTGGTTGGTCGATGACGCCGGCCATCGCATTTCCTCCCTCGATTTGGTGGGGTACGGAAAATTCACCCTCATTACGGGACTTTCAGGTACCGCGTGGATCGACGCGGTTGAAGCTCTTTCATATCCGTGGCTTGAAGCGAGGGTTATTGGTTCCTGCCAGGCCCAGGATCTCTACTTTTCGTGGCAGCGTATCCGCGAAATCGACGAGAACGGAGCGATCCTGGTTCGCCCGGACGGAGTCGTTGCGTGGCGGGTGAAAACGATGCCCGCAGACGCAAAGACGCAACTGCAAACAGCACTCGAAGACCTGCTTGGCACACGCTTGGACGAAAGCGAAGTTCCCCAGCCCGGTACGGGAATCCTGTCCGGCAGTCCTTGATTTGGAGGTCCACGTGGGCCCAGGGTCCATCAGTGGGAGTGTGCAGCGCCGTGGCAGCACACCCCAGCCTCCCGCCAGCGAAAAACGTAAACAACAACTGACTTACCGACACAAAGGAGTGACATGAGCACGACCATGAGGGCTGCGCGACTGCACAAGGTCGCAACACCGTTCAGCATTGACACGATTCCTGTCCCGCAACCGACCGGCAGTGATGTGCTCGTTCGAGTGCGCGCATGCGGCGTTGTGCCTAACCTGAAGAACGTCACCCACCACTACTCCGAGTGGTTCCCCTTCCTTCCCCTTCCTGAACTGCCTGCGATCTTTGGTCTGGATCCGACGGGGGTGGTCGAGGCGATCGGACCCCATGTGACCGGACTTGAAGTCGGGCAGCGGGTGTACGTCAATCCTGCCCGCGGCTGCGGTTCCTGTGCGCAGTGCAGCGCCGGCAACCTGGTCGAATGTGCCGCGTTCACCTTCGGGGGGTACTTCGGCTTTGGGCCCGGGTCACAAGACGTGTTCCAGCGTTACCCTTCAGGCGGTTTCGCCGAATACATGATCGCCCCGGTTCACAGCATCGTCCGTCTCCCCGATGAGGTCAGCCACGAGGACGCGAGCCACTTCGGCTATCTTGGCACCAGCTATGGAGCCTTGCGCCGCGGGCAAGCCAGTTGTGCCACGACAGTGCTCGTCAACGGAGCCACCGGAACCCTTGGCGTCGGTGCCGTGCTCTGTGCGCTGGCCATGGGGGTCCCGAAAATTCTAGCCGTCGCACGAAACCGCGAACTGCTCGAGCGCCTCCGAGCATTGGACCCTCGACGGATTGTTATCCACTCCACGCTGGACGGCCCCTGCACTCAGTGGGCAAAGGACCAAACCAACGGCACTGGCCCGAAGGTGATGATTGAGGCGCTCGGGCCGGGCACGCCTCCTTCGGTGACGTTGGAGGCATTCAACTCCGTTGCCCGCGGAGGACGCATCGTAACCATTGGTGGCATGGACAAGACCATCGACCTCGACCCGATCTGGCTCATGTGCAGCCAGATCAGCTACCTTGGCAGCGCCTGGTTCAGTACCGCGGAGGGTGAGGAGATGGCAAGTATGATCGCGGCGGGGACCCTCGATCTCAGTACCTACGAACACCGCCGGTTTGACCTGGAACACGTCAACGACGCCGTCGAGGCCGCGCGGGACCGTGACCAGGGCGGGTTCACGAACGTCGTCGTCACCATCTAGTAAGCATTGCCACCCAACTGCCCCACAACAAGGAAAGGTGCGACATGAGCAAGCGAGTCGTCGTCGTCAATGGAGAAGACGGAAAGTCCGGCATCAACCCCGATTATGACCAGCCCAGAGCTTACTCCTTCCAGCACACACCCGGATTTGAGACATCCGTACTTTGGGGAACAACCCACGGAGGTAAGATCCCCAAGAAGGGAGAAGATGCCGCGCTGACGACCATCTCAACGCATCCTGACCCCGGCGGAACGGTGTTCATGCTGCTGACGCTGCCGCCGGACTCTGTGTACTTCTCTGCGGAGTACGATCCGGTCCTCGCCGGCCAAGAGTTCGCCAAGCACGCGGTAGGTATCGCCGAACGCATGGAGCCGGATGCGCCGGGATTCCACCGCACGCAAACGGTCGACTATGTTTGGGTCGTCAAGGGGCAGGTTGTACTTGAGACAGACACCGGCGAGGTGACATTGGAGGAGAACGACGTCGTGGTGCAGAACGGCACCAGGCACGCCTGGCGGAACCGCACGGACAGCCCTGCAACCCTGGGTGTCGTCCTTGTGGGGATTGACGCCTAAGGCGCTGCCAGGGTCGCCCTGCACAGCATCGACACGGAATCGGCGCTGGCAGGGCGAGACGTGCGTCACGATACGCGCGCGCTCGGCTATTGCCCTTCGCTGATGAACTGGTCCCAAGAACAAGTTGGACCGGCTAAATAAGATCCTAAACCGCAAGGATCTGGGCACGGCATGACAAGGGAAGGCCTGCGAGGTGCGGACATCGCCGGTGCCAGCGCCTCTGTGGCGGCCTCCATCGGGCTGGTAATGCCGGCCTGGGTGCGCCCGCAATTTCTCGTCTCATTGCGGCTGGCGTCCCGCCCAGTCTGACCCAACGATGCGAGCCCAACGCTCCCGCTGATACGTTCACCGTGACGCCGCCGCAACGCTTGCTTAACAGCGCCCAAGTTTTCGCGGGAGAGACGCCCCTTATTTGCATTCACCCAGCAAGATGTCCCAGCCTTCGCCGTAACTGAAAGGCTGCCAGTTATAGCCCTCCGTGAAGTTCGCCAGGCCGGGACGGCAGCAGTGGTTGACGCCGCTTTTGCCGTCCCGGATTACAGCCACGCCGGTGCCGTCGTGGACGTCCTGGCCGCCGGTCGGTGCGTTAAACGCCATGGGCGGATGACAAAACCAGAATTTGCTCAATTGGGCCGGCACAGCGGCTGAGAAATTACAGGACCGATGAGTTCCAGCCCATACCGCATGGGCCGGACTCGGTCTGCGAAGCGCATAACCTCATTCCGAACAACTAAGTTCTAAGGAAATTAGGAGCCATCATGGGCACAGTTCCCAGCATTTCCCGCCCCGCAACCCTCACTCCGCGTGATCGCCGGAACGCGGTAATTGCCGCCACGGCCGGCACAGCAATCGAGTACTTCGATTGGATGGTCTACGCCACCTTTGCGGTGTACTTCGCCCCTCAGATGTTCAACGCCAACGACACCACCTCCGCCCTTCTGCAATCAGCGGCCGTGTTCGGCGTCGGTTACTTGGTGCGTCCGCTCGGAGCCCTGTTCTTTGGCAAAATCGGTGATCGCTACGGCCGTAAGCCGGCCCTAACCATCTCTGTGGCACTTATCACCGTCGGTACCCTGCTGCTGGCCGTAACTCCCACATATGCTCAGGTCGGGGTGCTCGCGTCAGTCATCCTTCTAATTGCCCGCGTGCTCCAAGGACTGGCCTACGGCGGTGAGTTTGGCACGGTAGCGGCAACACTGCGTGAAATAGCGCCGCCCGGGCGGCGCGGGCGCTTCTCGAGCATCTTCATCATCGCCTCCCTCGGAGGACAGATCAGCGGGTTCTTGCTGCTCCTGCTACTGCAGAACCTTCTCAGCCCAGCTCAGATGGCAGAGTACGGCTGGCGCATCCCCTTCTGCATTGGATTGATCGGGGCCGTGGTTGTCTTGTACCTGCGGCGACGGATGGTTGAGTCACCCGTTTTCGTCCACGCAGCACAACGCGCCGCAGAAAGCCCCGAAACGCACAGGCCCGGCGGCCTTCGGGAACTATTCGGTAAGGCCCACCGAACCTCTGTCTTGCTGGTTTTCTCCACAGTGGCACTGACCGTCCCCACGATGCTCACCTTCACCACGTACGCACAAAAGTACGGAATCAACTCGCTTGGCATCGATCCCCGCCAGGTCTCTTACGCGATGCTGTTTGTTTTAACTGTCTTCGCGACGTCCTCCTTTTTCTGGGGGGCCCTGGGTGACCGAGTCGGGCCGTCCACCCTCTACTGCGCAGGGATAGCAGGCACTGTTCTCTTTATCCTGCCCGCCTACCTGCTGATGTCGAACACGGGCACGGCCATATCCGTCGCAGTCGGAGCAGCGGCTGTCATTCTGTTTGTCGGAATGCACGGGGCGGTCCAACAGACGGTTTTCTCCGGCGTCTTCCCGCCCCACCTGCGTGTCCTGGGCGTTGGCTTGTCCCACTCCATTGCACTCGCACTGTTCGGCGGTACGACAGAGCTGGTCGCCCTGTCATTCAAGGCAGCCGGGCTTGAGTCCTCGTTTTTCTGGCTCCTTACCTTTATGTCTGTAGGGGGGTTCCTCACCGCTCTCGCATTGCGGCGTCGCTCCATGGCCGTCGACAGCTTCAAGGACAACCTCCCAATGGTGGACGCTGAAGACGCCTCAGTCGTAAAAAACGCTCCGTGAGCAAAATTGCCGTAACCCCAGCGTCACGCCAGCGTTGGCTAAGGCCCGACCAGTTCCAAATGATCCTTAGTGGCGACGCTGCCTGGGACCTCGAGGACGGGGCCTTCAAGACAGCACAGCAGATGTTCCATGAAATGGATAACACCGGAATGGACACAACCACATGAATCAGGCTTTTGTGTACGACGCCGTGCGCACCCCGTTCGGCAAGTTCGGCTCCGGCCTCGCCGCCGTCCGCCCGGATGACCTGGCCGCGCACGTCATCAAGGAATCCGTGAAGCGCGCCCCCGCCCTTGACCCCGACCGGATCGACGAGGTGGTGTTCGGCAACGCCAACGGCGCAGGTGAAGAGAACCGCAACATCGCCCGAATGGGCACCCTGCTGGCCGGTTTGCCGGTGTCCATTCCCGGCACCACCGTGAACCGGCTCTGCGGCTCCTCGCTGGATGCGGCGATTATCGCCTCGCGGCAGATCAACGCAGGCGACGCTGATTTGGTGCTGGTGGGCGGCGCTGAGTCGATGTCCCGAGCCCCGTGGGTGCTGCCCAAGACGGAGAAGCCGTACCCGGCCGGGGACATGACTCTGGCTTCCACTACTTTGGGTTGGCGTCTGGTGAACAAGGCGATGCCGAAGGAGTGGACCATCTCCCTGGGTGAGGCCACCGAGCGTCTGCGCGAGAAGTACGGTGTCACCCGCGCGCAGCAGGACCAGTTCGCCGCGGAGTCGCACAACCTGTCCGCCGCCGCCTGGGACGAGGGGTTCTACGACAACCTCGTGGCCCCGGTGCCGGGCACGGACCTGGTGCGGGACGAGGGCATCCGTCCCGGTTCCACGCCTGAGAAGCTCGCCGCGTTGAAGACGGTGTTCCGTAACGAACCGGAAGGTGCCGAGGTGGGCGGCACGGTCACGGCCGGGAATGCGTCCCCACTGTCCGACGGCGCCTCCGCGGCCTGGATCGGCAGTGAAAGGGCCGCCGGGCTGCTGGGGCTGGAGCCGCTCGCCCGGATCGCGGGCCGCGGCGCGCACGGCAATGACCCCCAGTACTTCGGGTTTGCCCCGGTGGAAGCGGCGAACAAGGCCCTCGCGAAGGCGGGCATCGGCTGGGACCAAGTGGGCGCCGTCGAACTTAACGAAGCCTTTGCCGCGCAGTCCCTGGCCTGCATCAACGCCTGGGGCATCGACCCCACGATCGTAAACCGGCACGGCGGGGCCATTGCCATGGGCCACCCGCTCGGCGCTTCCGGAACCCGCATCCTGGGCACCCTCGCCCGGTCCCTGCAGGCCTCGGGCGAGCGGTGGGGTGTCGCGGCTATCTGCATCGGCGTCGGACAGGGCCTGGCCGTCGTCCTCGAAAACGTGACCGCCTCCTCCGGGAACAGCACAGGAAAGGCCTAAGCCATGTTGAACTTCGTAGACTCGGTCCAGGAGGCCGTGGCCGGGATCAAGGACGGCTCCACCGTGATGATCGGCGGGTTCGGCAACGCCGGGCAGCCGTTCGAACTGATCGATGCGTTGATGGACTGCGGCGCTTCCGGCCTGACCGTGGTGAACAACAATGCCGGGCAGGGCGACCAGGGCCTGGCGCTGCTGATCAAGGAAGGCCGGGTGAAGAAGATGATTTGTTCCTTCCCGCGGCAGTCCGACTCCTGGCACTTCGATGCCAAGTACAAGGCCGGGGAGATCGAGTTGGAACTGGTGCCGCAGGGCAACCTTGCCGAGCGGATCCGGGCTGCCGGGGCCGGGATCGGCGGGTTCTTCACCCCCACCGGCTACGGGACCATGCTGGCCGAGGGCAAGGAAACCCGCGTCATCGACGGCCGGGGCCAGGTGTTCGAGACCCCCATCCACGCCGACGTCGCCCTGATCAAGGCGCTCAAGGCCGACGGCAAGGGCAACCTCGTCTACCGCAAGACCGCCCGCAACTTCGGCCCGATCATGGCCGCTGCCGCTAAGCACACGGTGGTCCAGGTTTCGGAGATTGTGCCCACCGGTGGGCTGGACCCGGAAAACGTCGTCACTCCCGGAATCTACGTCAGCACCATCGTCCGCGTCCCCACGGCCGGCAACGCCGCCGGCACAACCGAGAAGGTGGCTTGAGATGAGCATTGCAACGTCCCTTCAAACCTCAACCACGCCGCTGGGCCGGGACGACCTCGCCCGGCTCGTGGCCAAGGACATCGCCCCGGGATCCTTTGTGAACCTCGGCATCGGCCAACCAACCCTGGTCTCCAACTACCTCACCGAGGACCAGAACATCACGCTCCACACGGAGAACGGGATGCTCGGCATGGGCCCCGAAGCCAAGGAGGACCTGATCGACGGCGACCTCATCAACGCCGGCAAGATCCCCGTCACCGAACTCCCGGGCGCCTCGTATTTCCACCACGCCGACTCGTTCGGGATGATGCGCGGCGGGCACCTGGACATCTGCGTGCTCGGCGCGTTCCAGGTCTCGGCCACCGGTGACCTCGCGAACTGGCATACCGGGGCACCCGGTGCCATTCCCGCCGTCGGCGGTGCCATGGACCTGGCCACCGGCGCCAAGGACGTCTTCGTGATGATGACCCTGCTCACGCGCGAAGGCGCCTCCAAGATCGTGGAAGCCTGCACCTACCCGCTCACCGGCGTCGGCTGCGTCACCCGCGTCTACACCGACAAGGCAGTGTTCCTCACCGGACCCGACGGCGTCACGGTCCGCGAAACCTTCGGCTACACCCTCAAAGAACTCCAGGAACTCCTCCCCGTCCCGCTCAATCACTAAGCAAGCCACAAACCCCTTCCATTACCCTTAGCCCGCCCGGGCTCGGGCCCCATGTGCCGTGCTTGCACGGCGAGCACCAGGAGACAACGACGTGTCCATTGACGCAATTGCAGCCACTGATATTTGCGCAGCCACCGCGCTGAGCGAAACCGAGATCTTCGACGCCCACCAGGGCGGCAAGCTCTCCATCACCAGCACGGTGCCGCTGTCCAACAAGCGCGACCTGTCCATCGCCTACACCCCCGGAGTGGCTGAAGTCAGCCGGGCCATCCACGCCAAGCCCGAACTCGCCCGCACCCTTACTTGGGCCGAGCGCCTGGTGGTCGTAGTAAGTGACGGCACCGCGGTCCTGGGTTTGGGCAACATCGGAGCCAGCGCCTCGCTGCCGGTTATGGAGGGCAAGTCCGCGCTGTTCAAGACCTTCGGCGACCTTGACTCCATTCCGCTGGTGCTCAACACCACGGACGTGGACGAAATCGTGGAAACCCTCGTCCGCCTGCGCCCCAGCTTCGGCGCAGTTAACCTCGAGGACATCTCGGCACCCCGCTGCTTCGAGCTGGAGGAAAAGCTCATCGAGGCCCTGGACTGCCCCGTGATGCACGATGACCAGCACGGCACCGCCGTTGTTGCCCTCGCCGCGCTGACCAACGCCGCCAAGGTCACCGGCCGTGCCCTCGAAGGCCTGCGGGTGGTGGTTTCCGGCGCGGGTGCCGCAGGCATCGCCGTCGCCGAAATCCTGTTGGCTGCGGGCATCACCGATGTCGTGCTGCTGGATTCAAGGGGTGTCATCAGCAGCGGCCGTGCGGACCTGGCCGCGGACACCACCAGTAAAAAGGCCGACGTCGCCGGCCGGAGCAACCCCCGCGGCGTCACGGGCGGACCGGCCGAGGCGTTGGCCGGCGCTGATGTTTTCATTGGCGTCTCCTCCTCGAAGCTGGACGAGGAGCACCTTGCCCTGATGAACCAGGACGCCATCGTGTTCGCCCTCTCCAACCCGGACCCCGAAGTGCTGCCCGAGGTCGCCGTAAAGTATGCCGCCGTGGTGGCCACCGGCCGCAGTGACTTCCCGAACCAGATCAACAACGTGCTGGCCTTCCCCGGCATCTTCCGCGGCGCCCTGGACGCGGGGGCCCGCCGCATCACCCCCGCCATGAAGCTCGCAGCCGCCTACGCCATCGCCAAACTCGCGGCGGAGGACCTGTCAGCGGACTACATCGTCCCCAGCCCGCTGGATCCACGGGTCGCCCCCGCTGTCACGGCCGCAGTTATCGCAGCGGTGGAAGAGAAGTAAGTTCCCCGTAGCCTCCCTCTGCGAGCTTGTCCCTCTAAGCTTTGCGGAGTCGACGAAACGCTGAGGGTGGACCATCCGACAGGCTCTCGGCGCTTCGGGCTGCGGCATATCGTCAGCGCCGGCAGGGGAGAGGTTTCACTCCACCTTGGCGTAGCGCAGGTACTGCGGCAACTTGATCACATCGTCTTCAAGGTCTAGATTCCAGCGCAACCGGAATTCCCGGCCAAACACCTCGACAGCTTGGCCTTCCTGCCATGGTCTCTTCTGTGCCTGTTCAAGACGCCAGAAGCCAGTGGGCTTTCGATCGTGCCAGGGTCACTTTCTTACTACTCCCCACCTATTTCAAATGCTGATAACGGATATTCCGTCAGCTTGGCGAGGCTCCGACAAGCTGCACTGGGTAACTCTGTTCCGTCCATATATGGGGTGAATTCGGGTTATCCACGGCTGGATATTGGGAGCCCCTGGATTAGCTCCCGGAGCGGCAGTAGTGGTGGGTAACCCATGAGAATTGTCCCCGGCTGTGGGCGGCGGCGGTACCCAGCCTCTCAGCGCACTCGGGATGGAAGTCCCTTATATATGGGCCTAACAAGGGGCCCCTGTGTCAGGTTGGGGTGTGCTCTAAGCGGAGGATATTCCGCCGGTCTGCCAGGTTTTACCCGTTCTTTGCCTCTTCGGCGCCTCGGCTCAGGTAGATAGACGGAAACGATGAATCCGGGCTCCCCATTGCCCCAGCAATGCCACAACAACTATCAGGGCTCCGGAAACGATCAAAGCAGGGCCGGCTCCGGCGCCGGCAAGCAGCGCGCCAAGAGCCGCACCAAGAAGAAGCACAACAATCGCAGCACTTCTCCTGTTCAGCAATCCCTTGTGCCCCCTTACGAGGAAAAGCTCACCCGACAACGCGGTTAGGGTGGAGGTGACGACCACGGTTGTCATTTCCCGGACCGCGAGCTTTCGGGCTACACAGGCCTGAATTCCCATAGCAGCTGCCGCCAATGAAGAGATGATCACTCGGACATCGGTGGAAAGGCTATTACCGACCAGGGAGGCTAGGGCCCCGACGGAGCAAAGAAGGAGCCCTGCGACAAGCAGCAGCACCGTGATTGGCAGGCGCCATTCCGCAGATCGTTTTCTCAGTACCAGCCCGGTCACCGCGGCGCCGATTGAGAAACACACCATCGCTGTCAGAGGACCTAGCACTGGAAGGCCATCTGCTCCCGCCATGGCCATGCCCAGTATCACCACGTTCCCCGTCATGTTTCCGATGAAGACGTGGTCAAGGGCGAGATAACCGACTGCATCGACAATCCCAGTCCCAAAAGTCAGGACCATTAGTAGCCCAAGCAACTGCACATTCCAGCGCTTCTCGACCAGGACCTGTGCTTCGTCTGCTTGATTACCAAGTCCGGCACTGAGTGCGGCAGCTGGGGTATATGGGGATGTAGTCATTTTTGAATCTCCTGATGATTCTGAAGAGCTGCAGCCTGGCGGGAGGTGTGACCGTCGTTAATTGTCCAAAGAACTCTGGACAATTACGCCGTAATAAAGCTTTCGGTGGGAGCTTCTCGAGGGCGAACCGAAGCGTCGCATGCGTGTAGAACAGGGTTGCATCCGAGCCATTCAGGAAGTCCATGGACGCTCCGATGTTGACGAGGACGACGGCGGGAGTTGCGCTCCCGCCGTCGTGAACCGTTCGGCTTGCTGCCTGGCGTTTTTGGCGCGGCGCTCAGCCTTCAAGCTTGGAATCTTCGCCCAGACGGTGCCATGAACGGTTGTGGTAGACCAGAGCGTCGCCGGGTTCGCCCGCTTGGACGTCACGCATCACGCGGGACTCCAGGGCGTGAACGGCGATGATTGTGGAGGTCCCCATCTCCATGCGATTGATGACGGCGCAGCGCAACCAAGCGCGGACATCGTCATACACCGCTTCGCCGGTTGCAAGGGCCGACCAGCGGTGCGTCTGGTCAAAGCGGTCGGCGCCGGGGGTCGCTCCAAACTTCGCCAGGTGGACGTCGTGCGCGTCCAGCAGGTGCACGACGACGGTTTCGGCGCGCGAAAGCACCTCGGACGCAGAGGACAGTGCCGACACCGAGAAAATCAGCAACGGAGGTTCCGCACTCACTGACACGACCGACGATACCGTCAGTGCCACCGGTCCTTCGCCGGCATCAGCCGTGATGACGGCGACTCCTCCTGGGTGGCCACGGAACAGTGCTTTGAATTCGTCGGCCGAGAGGGAGGGCGGGAAGCTTTGCTTCGGAGCTTCGAGCCAAGTGTCTGCGGGGTAGGCGTGAAACATCGTTATGACACCCTGGGTGTAGAGCGGTCGAGTTCCTCGCGAATGATGTTCGTCCCTGCGCTGAGAGCACTCAGCTTGGCCAGTGCGACGTCCCGGGGGAACGGTGCCATGCCGCAGTTAGAGCTGGGGATGAGCTTGTCCGCATCAACGAACTGCAGGGCCTTGCGGAGGGTGTTGGCGACGTCCTCCGGGGTCTCGATGGTCTCGCTTGCGACGTCGATTGCCCCGAGCATGACTTTCTTGCCGCGGAGGAGCTCGATGAGGTCCATGGGCACGTGGGATTTCTGGCATTCCAGCGAGATGATGTCGATGCTGGAGCTCTGCAGCAGCGGGAACGATTCCTCGTACTGCCGCCACTGTGAGCCGAGCGTCGCCTTCCAGTCAGTATTCGCCTTGATCCCGTAGCCGTAGCAGATATGCACGGCGGTCTCCGCACGCAGCCCTTCTGCCGCTCTCTCAAGCGCAGCCACGCCCCAGTCCTTGACCTCATCGAGGAAGACGTTGAACGCGGGCTCGTCGAACTGGATGATGTCCACGCCGGCCGCCTCCAGTTCCTTTGCCTCCTGGTTCAGGATCGCAGCGAACTCCCAGGCCAGCTTCTCGCGACTCTTGTAGTGGTCATCGTAGAGCGTGTCCACCATGGTCATTGGACCGGGAAGAGTCCATTTGATCGGCTGGTCGGTGGTTGCGCGGAGGAACTCAGCGTCTCCGACGAATACCGGCCGCTCGCGGCGCACCGCTCCGACGACGGTGGGCACGCTCGCGTCGTAGCGGTCGCGGATGCGCACGGTCTTGCGCTGTTCAAAGTCGACCCCGCTGAGATGCTCGATGAAGGTCGTGACGAAATGCTGGCGGGTCTGCTCGCCGTCGCTGACGATGTCGATGCCGCGTCGGCTCTGCTCGTGGATGGCAATGCGCAGCGCATCCTGCTTGCCCTCCAGCAGCGCATCTCCCTCCAGCTTCCACGGGGACCAAAGAGTCTCCGGCTGTGCGAGCCACGATGGTTTCGGCAGGCTTCCGACAACGGTGGTGGGCAAAAGTGTGTTCATGATTGACGATTCTCCGTGGGTCAATTTGCGAGAGCGGGGTATTTGGCGGTCCACTGGTCCAATAGATCCTTGTGGGGCGTGATGAAGTGCTCCTCCGTGTACTTCGCCTGCGTGATCGCGAGCTGACTGCGCTCGACGCGGTCGTAAGCGATCTGGGTCCGCGAGTAATCCTGCTCTCCCAGGCTCGGCTGGTAGACGGGGCCGGCGGCGGAGTTCGCGTTGTAGATCTCCGGGCGGTAGATCTTCTGGAACGTCTCCATGGTGCTGATCGTGCCGATGAGCTGCAGGTTGGAGTAGTCGTTGAGCAGGTCGCCGCGGAAATAGAAGGCTAGCGGCGCAACGCTGCCGCGTGGCATGAAGTAGCGAACCTGCAGCCCCATCTTTCCGAAGTACGCGTCCGTCAGCGAGAACTCGTCCTGCTGGTACTCGACGCCCAGGACCGGGTGACGGTTCCCCGTTCGCCGGTACGTCTTGGTTGTGGAGACGCTGATGCACACCACTGGCGGCTGCGGGAAGCGTTCCTGGCATGCCGGGGAATCGAGGAAGTGCTGGAACAGTTTGCCGTGAAGATCGCCGAAGTCCTCGGGAACGGTGGGCTTGCCTGAGTCTCCTGCTGCCGCTGGCAGTACGACGCTGAAGTCGAAGTCACGGACGTAGGAGGAGAAGTTGTTCCCGACGATCCCGTGGTGGCGGACCCCGTTCAGCTGGTCGACGATCTGGATGTCGAGAACCTCGAACAGCGGGAAATGCTGATCCGTGCCTTCCGCAGTGAACTGTATCTGCACGGAGACTATCTCAAGCTCGAGCGTGTAACGGTCCCGGTCTGGGTTGTCCCAGCCTGCGAGATCGTTGAAGCGCCGCCGCATCATGGCCAAGGCGTTGCGGAGGTTCTCCTGGCGGTGCTCGCCCCGTGCCAGGTTGGCGAAATTCGTCGTGACCCGGGAGCCTTCCGACGGGGAGTAGTCCTCGTTGAAGGGGGTAGTGGTGATGCTGAAGGTGAAGTTGTCTGCCATGCGCTGCCAATCCGTTGATGGGCCGGACACGGCCTTTCAGAAGGGGATGTATCCATGTTGCAGCCTTCCAGGGATATCGAGTAACTAGGGGTTTCTATGCACTGATATAGAATTTTCCTATGCCCCAGCTTTCGAGCGGACTTACCCTGCAGCAGCTCCGCTACTTCATAGAAGTTGCAGCTGAGGGGTCGATCTCCGCGGCTGCCGATCTTCTCTACGTAGCGCAGCCGACAATGTCCGCAGCGATGAAGGACCTTGAGGCCCGGGTGGGCCGTGCGCTCCTGGTTCGCTCCGCCCGCGGGGTCACCCTCACCGCCGACGGGGTCGAGTTCCTCGGCTATGCGAGGCAGGTCGTCGAGCAGTTCGCTCTCCTCGAGCAGCGCTACCTTGGTAGGCCACCGACGCGACGTCTGCTCGGGGTGTCAACGCAGCACTACTCGTTCGCGGTGGACGCCTTCGTCCGGATGGTCAAGGCCACTGAGGTGGCCGAATACGAGTTCTCGCTGCGTGAGTCCCGCACCTGGGACATCATCGAGGACGTGCGGACGCTCCGCAGCGAAATAGGCATTCTCTACCGGAACGATTTCAACCGGAAGATCATCGACAAGCTACTCCGGGAATCCGGGCTCGCGTTCACTCCGCTTTTCCTCGCCAAACCGCACATTTTCATTTCACGGAACAACCCGCTCGCCTCAAAAGAGCGTGCGACTCTCGCCGATCTCGCCGGCTTGCCGCGGCTAACCTTCGATCAAGGTGCGAACAACTCTTTTTACTTCGCCGAGGAGATTCTCTCCACCTTGTCCAGTAAGCAGGAGATCCGGGTCTCTGACCGTGCCACGATCTTCAACCTCATGATCGGGCTCCACGGCTACACGATCTCGACAGGCATCATCAGCGGGCAGCTCGACCCGGAGATCGTCGCCATCCCGCTCGACGTCGACGAACGCATCGAGATCGGCTGGATCGGCCACGCCGCGATTCCACTTACCGACCAAGCGCAGCGCTACCTCAGGGAATTGCGGGCCGTCGTCGCTGAGTTCGGCGTAGCGCTGCTTGACTGACTGCAGTTGAGCGGGCGGTCTTTACTCCTTCGGTGATCGGACGTGTTTGTTGCAGCCGAGCGGGTTGCTGGTATTGCTGTATCGGCCGAGTTATGACTGCGTTTGCTCAACTGCGCAAACACTAAAAGACTGACTGGGACGGTCCTCTACTTCTACTCGCCCCCTTTAACGCCTGTGAATCTTTACGTGGCTGGTCTGGGACTAGCTGGCAGTGTTGATGCCGGTCGTTCTGCCCGGCGCGTGACTCGAAAAAACAATTGCCCTTGAGGGTGCGTTTCCCCCGATTTGTCCGCGCTCGGTGGAGCGGTCGGCGTTGATCTTTCCCACGTCGGTGGCTTGATTAGAAGCTTGCCCAGCCTCTGAGGTTGTGGCTCATCACAGTTTTGCCTCGAAGTGACTCTTCTCAGGTCCGGCGCCGGTCGTGCTGCGACTTGTCTTGTCCATTCGAAAGAAAGGAGGGTGGCCGCGTTGACTATCGTTGCGCAGACCCGCCCGTTCGTGGGCTGTTGAGGGTATCGGCTCGTATGGAGCCCGTCTGACCAGGGCAATAACCGACGCCGGTGACAACGTCGCCGAAGCTCCACGTATGAACGCCCGAGGCCGTCGAGGGCTGGGCAAATCGGACCCATTGGACGCCACAGCCATCGGAGCCGCTGTCCTGGGCTTGGAGGAGTCCCAACTACGGGTTCCGCGACGGGATGAAGGAACCCGTGCCGGGCTCAGGATCCTGAGTGCAGCCCGGGATCAACTGACGCGGGAACGAACAATGAATGTCAATGCACTTATTGCCCTCCTCCGGGCACATGATCTTGGAATCGATGCCCGTAAACCTCTGGTCCCCGCCCAGATCAACACGATCACCAGATGGCGGGAAAGGCAGGAGCAGATGGAACTAGCGATTGCGCGGGAGGAAGCGATTCGGTTGGCGCGCCGCGTTCTCGAAGTGACCACTCAGCTGGCTGCTAATCAGAAACGCATGACTGAGCTGATACAGCAAAGTCCCGCCGCCCCGCTGCTGGAGATGGTGGGCGCCGGGGCCGTTTCAGTCGCTGCCGTCCTGACAGCTTGGTCGCATCCAGGAAGGGTTCGCAGCGTAGCTGCCTTCGTGTCACTGGCAGGGGTGAATCCCCTGCCGGCCTCAAGTGGTAACACTGTCCGGCACAGGCTCAACAGAGGCGGTGACAGGCGACTCAATCGTGCCCTGCACATCATCACCATGACGAGAATGATCCACCATCCCGAAACGCGGGAGTACGTTGCCAAACGCACTCAAGAAGGCCGTGGCTACCGGGAAATTCGAAGATCCCTCAAGCGCTACCTTGCCCGAATCCTCTCCCGTCAGCTCAACACCCTTTACGCCTCTATAGATCCAGCCCACCAAAATGTTGCAGGGGCAGAGCCCAGCCAACTCGTCGGAGCGTATCGCGATTCCGCGCCACGCCTAGGCCTCATCGCTGCCCCAGCGTCCTAGCGCGATGATCGCCTCACGCAAGGCGAGCCCGCGATCGGTCAGCGCGTAGGCCCGGGTGTTGTGCCGGAGGGGCAGGCGGGACAGTACACCGGCGGTCTCAAGCTCGCGCAGGCGGGTCGCGAGTATGTTCGTCGGCACTCCGAGGTCGCGCTGCAGGTCGCCGTAGCGCTGCGGCCCGTTGAGCAGCCGCTCCACGATGAGCAAGGCCCACCGCGCTCCAACGATATCGAGGGCCGCGGCGAGATCGCTCACTCGGTCGGATCGTCGTCCGGCTTCATCCAAAACGGCGAGTAGTGGTAGCCGTCGGGGTCGTCGAACTGGCGCTGGTACATGAAGGGGTAATCGTCGGTATCACCGATCCGCCCGCCGGCGGCACCGGCGCGTTCGACGAGCTCGTCGACCGCCTGACGGCTGCCGAGGTCGAATGAGACCGTGACCTTCGAGGGGGTGTCGGGTCCGCCGACGAGCTCCTCGGCGCCGCCGACGCTCGCATACATTTCGCGGCTGCCGAGCATGACGTACTGCTCGGGCGCGATCGCGAAGCATGACACGTTGTGATCGGACATTTCCGGGTTGAGGGTCCAGCCGAGGGCGGTATAGAAGGCTGTCGAGCGCTGAACGCTCTCGACCGGGCAGGTGATGAAAAGGCTCATGCGGCTCATACTTGCAAAATGCAAGTGCGACGTCAAGATCTAGTTAATTGGCTCGTATCCCTAGGGATTTGAGACGCCTGAGTATGAGACACGTCGCCTCGGCCAGTAGAAGGTTTTAAGTGCCCGTAAGGGGATACTTCACCGGGCACTGGTTCTTTATTTTGGCTCGCTAGAGCGGCCGACCATAGGGATAGTCCACCCATAGCCCGGTGCCTTCTTCTGGGCAGGCCAGGTCCGCGCCGTTCCGCGTGGACCAGTAGTCCGCGGGGAAGCGGGATCCTTGAAGCACGGCGTTCAAATCGACGCCGTGCTCCTCGCGTCCGTCGGCGAATCGCGCGTCATACCGAATGCTGCGGTAACGACTCTTCAACCAGCGACGCCTCCGCCATGAGGCCGCGGCTCGGACGGCAACCGGCATTTGTGAACTCATTCCTACATCCTCCCTTGCCGCTCGCCCTCATGTTGTGATCAGCGCACGAAGGCGCAATCGAGATGTGCCCGTTAGCCGGTCGACTTACGGACACTAATGCAGGACGCTCTCACGGCATCTCAAAAGTGAGTCGAGTTTGACGTCGATCTTGAGGCCCAGCATTCTCTCACCGTTCAACGAGCACCGTGGGTTCGCGGTCGAATGGCAGTCATGGTCAGTCGCTTGAACGGCTTCCGCGCATCAAAACGCAACCTCACTGCGGATATACTCGCGTCACCGGTCCGGGTATAGCAAAGGGCCGCTCGTCAGGGCCTAGCCGAATTTCAGATCAAGTACTGTATTTCCTGAGGTCCAGGAAAGCTCCGGATCAGGGCCCCGGTAGTGGAAAAATCCCCGCAAAGCGGAACTTGCTGTGTCCAGATCGACGACAACGCCGCTAGGTGCGAACGCAGGACCCGTAGGAATGAAAATCTCAGACTCTGCTTTCCCCTTCATTAAGCCCAACACCCGCCACGCACTCTCGTCTTGAGAATTAGCCGTGCAGTGCACGATGAAACCCGTCGCAGGACTTCCCATAGCCTCAAACAATCGATCACTACGTCCGACAAAGAAACGCCCCGCCTCAGCGCTGTCCCAAGACGAAAGCGCCGCCAGTGACGATGCCTTCGCTGTCTCGGTCGGCGGCACCTCGACACCACTGACAACCCACACGTCCCGGGGCGTCCTCTGTTTACTGTGAAGTAGTCCGAGGCGAATGATGTTACCGACCATCACGCCAATTGCGCTTGCGGGAACTACCACTGGCCAGAGCTTAGACCAAGGCGCAGGAAACTGCGCAAGAAGGAAGCCTGCCGCGACGACAGTGAGGACAAAAATTATGGTGACCCAACTTTCTCGGACGAGTCCCCGAATTAAGCCGCCCCCGAGGATGCCGGCGGCGAGTAAGATGCCGATTTCGAAACCGTTCGAGCCACCAGTCAATGAGAAGGTGGAGAAAAATATCCCTGCCGCAAAAATAAACGCCATCACCCACAGGGCCCAAGCTGCGCGGAAGAAACGGAAGTACGACGGAAAAGTCTGCATCTCTTTCATATTACAAAATCATCCTGTAACTAAATTCTCGAGTAGTAACCCGACTTGCATGAGCTAGACGTGCTGTAGCTCTAAGTTGGATGCTTCCAGAACGGACTGTAGACGGGACACCCGCCAATTCCCATTTTTCGCTGATGTCCATCCCTGCTGCGAGCCCACCTGCGAAGAAGGCATATCCCGCCGCCAGGAACGACCGTCTTGCCCTCGACACCGACACCTTCCCCCGAAGGGTTTTGCAGGTTGATCGTGGTTAGGGGAGGCGCGAGGCGCTGCCCGACCCAAACTCCAAGTTCCTACCGTCTCAAAACCCTTGAGATGCGGGGCGTCCCAAGGCTGAGGAAAGCAAAGCGTTCGCAGGTTCTGGTTCCTGTGGAATCACATGGCTTTCCCAGCACCAGGCCATTCTCATAACTATGTCTCGAAACCCCTTGGTGGAATCGGCATACTAATCATTAGTTACGAGACACATTCGGAGGCAGGCGTGTCGAAACTTATTGGCTATGCACGCGTTTCGACACGGCAGCAGTCCACCGGCCGGCAACAGGCAGATCTACTCGCCGCGGCGTTCGACCCGATAACCTATACATCGACCAGGGAGTCTCCGGGGCGCGTGCTTCGCGACCACAGTTCGATCGGGCACTCGACGCGCTCATCCAGGGTGACACTCTCGTCATCACGACTTTGGACCGGCTCGGTCGATCCACCCAAAACATGCTCGCCTTCGCCGATGAACTCCGCGGCAGGGGCGCCGGTCTGCGGGTGCTGAACCTGGGCGGTGGCGACGTCGACACCGCAACACCGATGGGCGCAATGTTGTACACGATCATGGCCGCCCTCGCGCAGATGGAGCACGAGATCAAGCGCGAACGTGTCACGGACTCCATTAACAAGCGTCGCGAGGCTGGCCTCGGCCTTGGCGGCCGACCCCGCCGGGTCACTGATAGCCAGATTCAGAATGCTGTCCGCCTGGTTAAAGGTGGCGAGCCCGCGGCGCAGGTTGCCAGGGACCTGGGAATGTCCCGGGCGACTTTCTACAGGCGGTCACGAGCCCTTGCCGACCAGCAGGATGCATATAGCCCCACATAGGCCGCTTTTTCGCGCCAACGTTGACCCCGACTGGGTTGCGGGGGTGGGAGCGTTCCCTGTCTGCCGGGCCTGCGAACGGTGCGTAGCTGGTGCCGGGCGTCTTTTGGTAGCTGCTGCCACGGAACACCAGTTCCGCGTTCAGTTGCTTGTCGGTGATGGTTTCCAGTGATTCGGGCGGGCAGCACCCGGCGTCGCTGTCGCACAGCAGGTTCTGCCAGTGTGACGGGGTGACCAGCCACGCGTCCTGCAGCGGGGTACCTGCGCTGTCCAGTGCCTCGATGACGCCCTCGACGTGGTCGTGGAAGGGGCGGGGCTGTCCGGGCGGGGGGTGCTGGCCGTGTAGATGGCCAGCAGCACCGCCGTGGCCTGAGTGTCCAGTGCGAGGTAGTCCACCAGGGAGCGGGCGAAACCGGCGGGTTCCGCGAACGCGGGGGCGTCGACCCGCAGTGTGGCGCCCAGCGTCTTGCCCCGCAGGGTTAGGAACACAAAGGATTCCCGCGGTACGAACCCGAGGGAGTGCGGGATGAAACCGAGGATGTCGGCGGGGCTGGAGATGCGGATTGCGTCGTTCATGTTGAAAGTCCTTTGCTGAGGAATTTGGTGGGTGGGGCGGCTCGTGGTCACCTAAGCCGCCCCAGGCGACAACTTGGTCCGCGTCCGCACCCGTTTCCCGCCCGCTTGACAGACATAGAAGCGTCGATAATGGACCTTCTGTCAGGCTGTCTCGGTCAGGCAAACAAGTGCTTACTGACAACGCGGCCGGAATCGGCGGCGGTTTCGACCCGTTCATGATTGGGGTCAATTCGGGCTATCTACGGCGGGGAATAGGAGCCGTTGGGGTAGCTCCTTGGCAGCAGTAGCCGTGGATAAACTACGAGAATTGTCCCCGTTGCGGGGACTCAAGCAAGGAGCCGGGTGTCGGCCTGGAGTTGCCGCCGTGAAAGGCTGCAGTTATGGAAAACTTACCTCGGGAACATGACCTCGTTCTCTATGGAGCGACAGGGTTCGTTGGCCGGCTGATCGCCGCCTACGTCGCAGAGCATGCACCGGCAGGTATGCGGGTCGGACTCGCGGGCCGGTCCAAACCCAGGCTTGAGGCGGTTCGGTCGCAGTTGCCGGAAGCGGCGCACGGATGGGCCCTTATTGAAGCTGACTCGGAGGCCGGGGACACTATCGCGGCCCTCGCCGCGGGCACCCGTGTGCTGTTCACAACCGTCGGTCCATACGCGAAACACGGACTACCCGTCGTGGAGGCATGCGCACGGGCCGGTACTCACTACGCCGACCTCGCCGGTGAGGTGTCCTTCATCCGGGAGGCGATCGATCGCTACGACGCCCTGGCCAAGACGAGCGGGGCCAGGATTGTGCACTCCTGCGGCTATGACTCCGTGCCGTCCGACCTCGCCGTACTGCTGCTTCATCAGGCGGCAGAAGCCGACGGCGCTGGCGGCCTGCTCCAGGTTCAACTAGTTGCTAGGGCCAAGGCCGGCATCAGCGGAGGCACGCTCGAGTCGATGCGCGGGCAGCTCGACGCGATGCGATCGAGCCCCGCCCTGAGGTCATTGGCCGCAGACCCCTTCGCTCTAAGCCCTGACCGGGCACGGGAGCCGGAGATACAACAGCCTCCTGACGCGGGTCCTGTGCGCCGTTGCGATGACGGCACCTGGACCGCGCCTTTCATCATGGCCCCGTTCAACACCCGGATGGTGCGCCGCAGCAACGCATTGCAGGGCTGGGCCTACGGCCGCTCCCTTCAGTACGGCGAGGTGATGGGGGTGGCCGGAGGACGGGCAGGAGCGGTTGCCGCCAAGGCAATAGCACTGGGGCTCCGGGCATTTACGGGCGCGATGGCGTTCCCGCCCACCCGGTGGGTGCTCGACCGCTGGCTGCCGGCACCAGGTGCAGGTCCGAGCATCAGCACGCAGCGCGCAGGCTGGTTCCACTCCCAGGTAACCGCCCGCACCGAAGACGGGCACCGTTACCAGGCAATTGCTGCCGGCCCCGGTGATCCCGGCTATGCCGCCACCGCCGTCATGGCAGGGGAGACTGCACTCGCTCTAGCCCTCGACAGTGACCGGCTGCCAACCGCGAAGGGGTCACTGACACCGGCCACTGCACTCGGCAACGTGCTCATACAGCGACTCCGTGCGGCCGGCCACACTTACGAGGTCACCAAACTCGTCGGAACTAGATCCTGCAGATCGACGGCGCAGGCAGGGAAGTGGACTAGTGCTTGGGTGTTCCGCTGGATTGGCGGGGGATGAGGGTAGGCATGGATCGCCGAATGAGGGGTTCGGTTGCGGGGTTGACGATGAGGTCGATGGCGGTGGCGGCGATCTGGTCCAGGGGAACGTGGACGGAGCTTAGGGGTGTGGGCAGCCGCGCCGAAAGGGGTGTGTCGTTGTACCCGACCAGTGCGAGGTCTTCGGGGATGGTGATGCCGTTGCGGTGTGCTGCCGCCATCACGCCCATGGCGATGTTGTCGTTGGCCGCGAAGACCGCTGTGGGACGATGGCCAGCGCTAAGGAGTGTTTCGCCGGCGGTGTAGCCGTTTTCGATGCCGTAGCCTGCGGCGATGAGCCATTTGTCGGCCGGTTTGATGCCGGCTTCTTCCATGGCTCTGCGGGCGCCGGCGAGACGGGCTTTCCCGGAGGATGTGAAGTCAGGGCCGGTGACGACAGCGATCTCGCGGTGTCCGAGGTCGATGAGGTGGCGCACGGCGAGGTAGCCGCCCACTTCGTCGTCTCCGAGGGCGGATGGGCTGATGCCGTCGGTGCGCAGTACCAATGCATGCGCTACCCGGCGTTCACGCAGGAGCCGGGGGAGTTTGTCGTCGAGCCGGGCCGTGGCCAGGATCAATCCGTCCACGTTGCGGTCGAGCAGGGTTTCGGCTGCGCTGCGTTCCTCGTCAGGGTCATCTCCGCTGGTGGCAACCATGGCGAAGTAGCCGCGGGAGGATGCGGCTTTCTCGAGTTCTTCGAACATCAAGGCCATGACGGTGTCGCTCAAGCGGGGGACAAGGACGCCCAGGGTGCGGGTTTCGCCGCGGCGCAGGCTGGAGGCGAAGGAGTTCCTCCGGTAACCGAGCTCCTCGGCCACTTTCCGGACGTTCGCTGCAGCTGCTGAGCGAGACGTGGTCCTTTCATCCAGGGCGCGGCTGGCCGTGGAAATGCTCACGCCACTGGCCGCTGCGACGTCCTTCAGCGTGACGACAGTGCCGGTGGCGGCCGGATCCATAAGGGTTCTCCTCTTCAGCAAGGGTGTAACAGACACTCTAATCCTCCTGACTTGCAAACGTTCTCTTGACAGTGAGCTGCGACACGTGCAAACTTGAAAACGTTCCCGCAAACGTTCTCATGACAGCGGGACTGCCGACCATCAATGAAGACAAGAGGTAGCTGCAATGACACTCGATCTCCGCGGACTCAGCCCCGCACCTATCACCCCGTTCACCGAAGATGGCGCTATCGACTACCCGGCGATCCAGCGTCTTGGCTCGTGGCTCGGTTCGATTGAAGGCGTTAAGAGCCTCGTCGTCCTGGGGCACGCGGGCGAAGGCACGTTCCTTACTGAAGAGGAGCAGCTTGACGTTATCCGCGCGTTCGTTGCCTCCACCGACGGCCGCGTGCCGGTCGTGGCGGGCATCACCAAGGAGGGCAACAAGACCGCGGCCCTAGAGGCAAAGAAAGCTGTCGAGGCCGGCGCGTCAGCCGGTCTGGTCTACCCCTCGCACGGGTGGCTGCGTTTCGGATACCAGGACGGCGCGCCGCAGACGCGCTACAAGGAGATCTATGAAGAGTCCGGTCTGCCGCTGATCCTGTTCCAGTACCCGGACAACACCAAGGCGAGCTACAACCTGGACACTCAGCTGGAGATCGCTGGCCAGGAGGGCGTCTTTGCCACGAAGAACGGTGTCCGGAACATGCGCCGGTGGTACACGGAGATCCCCGCACTGCGCGCCGCGTACCCCGAACTGCAGGTGCTGTCCTGCCACGACGAATACCTGCTGCCAACGATGTTCGATGTCGACGGTCTGCTCGTCGGCTACGGCAACATCGCCCCCGAACTGCTCGTCGAACTGATCGAAGCCGGCAAGGCGCAGGACTACAAGCGTGCCCACGCCATCCATGAGCGCCTGCTCCCCGTGACAAAGAACGTTTACCACCGCGGGTCCCACATGGAAGGCACCGTCGCCTTGAAGTGGGGCCTGGTGAACCGCGGCATTCTTGACCACGCCACGGTGCGCACCCCGCTCCTGCCCCTGCCCGAGGGCGCCGAAACCGAAATTGCCGAAGCCTTCGCTGCCGCCAACATCGGCAAGGTCACCGTCAGCGCCTGATTCCACCCTTACGGGTCCTCACGGGTGGCGTGCCCCTGGCCCGCCACCCGTGCCCTAACTTTCACTCTCCGTCCCGGGCCAATGACGCCCCCAGCAGTGTCGCTGTATAAGGAGGACTCGCCGATGCGCGAGCAGCAGAATAAGACCATCACCCACCAGGAAACCAGGGAAGAACAGATGGCAACCCAGCAAGGAAACCAGGCCCCCGCGGCCGCGAAGAAGCACCGGACTTTCCTGCAGTACCTTGCCCTGATGGGCCCGGCCTTCGTCGTCGGAGCCTGGCAGTTCGGCCCCGGAAACCTCACCACCGCCGTGCAGGCCGGAAGCCGGTTCGACTACAGCCTCGTCTGGGTCATCGCAGTCTCAACGATCCTGATGATCTTCTTCACGGACATGAGCGTCCGGCTCGGCATCGCCACCCCCGTCTCTTTGATCTCCTCGATCAAGGACCACCTCGGCAAATGGGTCGGCCTGCTCGCAGGCTTTGGCGTCTTCGGTATCACCCTCATGTTCTCCGTCGGCAACGCCGTCGGATCCGGCCTCGGCCTGTCACTGATCTTCGGCGGCTCCCCGGTCCTGTGGACCGTTGTCTGCACCATCGCCGTCGCGATCGTCCTGGCTTTCAAAAACGTCTACGGCATCGTCGAAAAAGCACTCCTGGTCATCGTTGTCCTGATGGGCATCGCCTTCATCGCCAGCACCGTCGTCGCGCAGCCCGACTGGTACCGGTCCCTCGAAGGAATGGTCCCAAGCCTGCCTGCCGGAAGCGAACTCCTCATCATTGCCCTCGTAGGCACCAACTTCTCCATCAACGCCGCCTTCTACACCTCCTACGGCATCAAGGAACACCGCCGCACCCGCGCCGACTACAAGGACATCACCCTCGTTGACACCATCCCCGGCATCGTCGCCCCCGGCATCATGACCGCCCTGGTCATCATGGTCGCCGCCGCCGTACTGGGAAAGACCGGGGCCGAGGCCGGGACCATCAACGCCCTCGCCTCCATCTTCACCCCGCTGGCCGGCCCCACCGGGGCCATGCTCTTCGCCCTGGGACTTTCCGGAGCAGCGTTCTCCTCCATGATCGCCAACGCCACCGCAGGCGGTACCATGCTCTCCGACGCCATCGGACGCGGTGCCAAAGCAGGATCCCCCGCAGCGCGCATTTTTACCGCAGCGATCCTTGCCTTCGGCCTGATCATCACCCTCTCATTCCAGTCCTCACCCGTCGGCCTGATCGTCATCGCTCAGTCCCTCACAGTCCTCATCGCACCCCTGCTCGGAGTCCTGATCGTCACCATGGCCAACAAAACCGCCGTCATGGGCGACCTCCGCAACAAGTGGTGGCAAAACCTTTTCGGAGCCATCGGCCTCATCGCCATCTTCGCCCTGTCTTTCCGGCTCATCAGCACCCTGATCGGCTAGCTGAACGCGGCACAACCACACAAGTAATGCCCCCACCCCCGATGGTGGGGGCATTACTGTCCATGAATGCGGGTTGCTTCTTTGCCAAAGGCGGTCGCTCAGTAGCTGGCGGGGGTGCCGCCGTCGGCTTGCTGGATGTATTGGGCGGCGAGGGCCTCGGAGCCTCGGGCGAGGAGCGCGACGTCGGCGCCCACCAGGATGAACCTGGCGCCGTTGGCAAGGTAGTGGCGGGCGGTGTCGGGGTTGAAGGCGTTGACGCCGGCAGGTTTGCCCGCGGCTTTGGCAGCAGATAGGCAGTGTTCGACGGCGGCACGCACCTCGGGGTGTTCCTGCTGTCCCAGCAGGCCCATGGATGCGGCAAGGTCCGACGGGCCAACGAAGATGGCGTCCACGCCGTCGACCTTCAGGATGTCCTCGACCGCGTCCACCGCCGTCGTCGACTCAATCTGGACCGTGACGCTGATGGTCTCATTCGCTCGGGCGAGGTAGCCAGGGACCCGGTTCCAGCGGGCGGCCCGGGCAAGGGCGGAACCAACGCCGCGGATGCCTTCGGGCGGGTAGCGGGTGGCCGCGACAGCGGCTTCTGCCTCGGCCACCGAGTTGATCATGGGGATGAGCAGGTTCTGCACGCCGAGGTCCAGGTATTGCTTGATGATCACGGTGTCGTTGACCGGCGGCCGCACGAGGGTGTGGACCGGGTAACCATGGGTGGCCTGGAGCTGGGCGAGGATGGATTCCAGCCCATTAGGGGAGTGCTCCGCGTCCACCAGCAGCCAGTCCAGCCCGGATCCGGCGCACAGTTCTGCAATGAGTGGGCTGCCGGAGCAGACCCACATCCCGGCCAGCGGACGGCCTGCCTGACCCTTTTGCTTTTGCTCAGCGAGGGCGTCGCGGAAGGTGGGTTCTATTCGAAGCGGCATGTGACACTCCCGAGGGGTCCGTAGTCGGCGTGGACGGTGTCACCCTTGTAGACCCAGAGCGGGCGGGTGAAGGATCCGGCGAGGATGATGTCCCCGGCTTTGAGCGAGTCCCCGTGCGCGGCAATTTTGTTCGCCAGCCAGTGGACGCCGTTGGCCGGGTGGTCCAGGACCCCCGCTGCGACGCCGGTTTCCTCCACGGTCTGGTTCTTGTAGAGGATGGCCGAGACCCAGCGGAGGTCCACGGCGTCCGGCTTCACCGGGTTCCCGCCGATCACCATGGCGCCCATCGCGGCGTTGTCGGAGATGGTGTCCACGATGGTCCGGCCCTCCATCTCGATCCGCGAATCGAGGATCTCGAGGGCCGGGACCACATAGTCGGTGGCTTTCAGGACATCGAAAATGGTGACGCCGGGCCCCTTGAGCCCGTCCTTGAGGACAAAGGCGAGCTCAACCTCCACCCGCGGATGGGTGTACTTGTCCCACTCCACGGAGCAGCCGGATTCCAGCACCATGTCATCGAAGATAGCCCCGTAGTCCGGTTCGGTGATGCCGGTGGCGTCCTGCATGGCCTTGGACGTGAGGCCGATCTTGCGGCCCACCAGGACCCGGCCAGCCTCTTCGTTGCGGCGGCGCCACAACTGCTGGACGGCGTAGGAGTCCTCCACGGTCATCTCCGGGTACCGGGCTGTCAAACGGGGGACGGGGGTGCGGGTGCGGCCGGCTTCCAGCAGTTCGTCCGCGATGGCCTCAATCGTCTGGGCATCGAGCATGGCTACAGCTGCGCCCCCAGCTTGAAACCGGTCCGGTCCCCGTCCGGCGAAGCGTCCTTGCGGGTGTAGGAGAAGCCGTCGGCACCCACGGTCACGGCCATTTCGGACTTTTCCTCGCGTTCAATGACCGGTTGGGGGTTGCCGTCCAAGTCCAGGACGAGGGAGGCTTCGGTGTACCAGGACGGGACGACGGGGTTGCCCCACCAGTCGCGGCGCTGGTTGTCGTGGACGTCCCAGGTGATGGTGGGGTTGTCGGGGTCGCCGGTGTAGTAGTCCTGGGTGTAGATCTCAATGCGGTGCCCGTCCGGGTCCAGGATGTAGAGGTAGAACGCGTTGGACACCCCGTGCCGACCCGGGCCACGCTCGATCCGGTCGCTGATGCGCAGTGCGCCCATCTTGTCGCAGATCTGGATGATGTTGTGCTTCTCGTGCGTGGCGAACGCGACGTGGTGCATCCGCGGGCCGTTGCCGCCGGTCAGGGCGGTGTCGTGGACCGTCTGCTTGCGGTGCATCCACGCGGCGTAGGTGACGCCGTCGGAATCCTTGATGTCCTCCGAGACCCGGAAGCCGAGGTCCTCCAGGTACGCCCGGCCCCGGGGGACGTCGGGGGTGACCTGGTTGAAGTGGTCCAGGCGGACCAATTCGCCGGCCGAGTAGAGGTCGTAGCGCTGGGTGAGGCGTTCCACGTGCTGCACGTGGTAGAAAAACTCGTACGGGAAGCCCAGCGGGTCCTCGACCCGGACGGAGTCACCGATGCCCTTGGTGAACCCGTCCTTGCGGCGTTTGGTCCGGCAGCCGAGCTCCTTGTAGTAGGCCTCGGCGGCGTCCACCTCGGCGGGGGACTTCACCCGGTAGGCGAAGGCTGCGACGGCGGCGACGGGTCCTTTGCGCAGCACCAGGTTGTGGTGGATGAACTCCTCCAGGGAACGCAGGTAGATGTTGTTCTCGTCTTCTTCGGTGACGTGGAGGCCCAGGACGTCCACGTAGAACTCGCGGGACTTGGCGAGGTCCGTGACCACGATCTCCATATAGGCACAACGGACGATATCCGGGGCCGTAACAGAAGGGGTGGGAACAAAGCTGGTCATGATGGTCTCTCTTCTTCGAAAGTAGGTTTGTGGGGACCCAACTGACTCGCAGTAGGTGTCGTTTTGGAGCCTCAAAACGACAACAAATGTGAGCTACTTGGGCTGCCAGGGCCTGGTTGGGTGGTTAGCCTTCGTTGGCGGCGGAGGCTTCGATGCTGCCGAACTTTGGGGTGTGGACGGTGCCGAGGGTGATGTGGACGGCCTGCTGGTCGGTGTAGAAGTCGATGGAGCGGTAGCCGCCCTCGTGGCCCAGGCCTGAGGCTTTGACGCCGCCAAACGGGGTGCGAAGGTCGCGGACGTTGTGGCTGTTCAGCCACACCATGCCTGCTTCGACGTTCTGCGAGAAGTTGTGCGCCCGGGTCAGGTTCTGGGTCCAGATGTAGGCGGCCAGGCCGTACTTGGTGTTGTTCGCGAGAGCCAGGGCCTCGTCGTCGGTTTCGAACGAGGTGATGGCGACGACCGGTCCGAAGATTTCCTCCTGGAAGATCCGGGCCTCGGGGGAGACGTCGGCGAACACGGTGGGTGCGATGTAGTTGCCTTCGGGCAGGTGCTCGGGGCGGCCGCCGCCGGCCAGGAGCCGGCCTTCGGACTTGCCAATTTCCACGTAGGAGGCCACCTTTTCGTAGTGCTCCGGGTGGACCAGGGCGCCCACCTGGGTCTTGGGGTCGTGCGGATCACCCACCACGATGTTCTTGGCGCGGGCGGCATACTTCTCGCAGAACTCGTCGTAAATGGCGCGTTCGACCAGGATGCGGGAACCGGCGGTGCAGCGTTCGCCGTTGAGTGAAAAGACCCCGAACAGGGCCGAATCGATCGCGGCGTCCAGGTCTGCGTCAGCGAACACCACGCAAGGGGACTTCCCGCCGAGCTCCATTGACAGGCCCTTGAGGTTCTCAGCCGCGTTCCGGAAGATCGTCTGGCCGGTGGTGGTCTCGCCGGTGAAGGAGATCAGCGGCACGTCCGGGTGCTTGACCAGCGCGTCGCCTGCTTCCTCGCCGAGACCGTTGACCAGGTTGAAGACGCCGTCGGGCAGTCCCGCGTCCTTGAAGATCGTGGCCCACAGCGAGGCGGACAGCGGGGTGAACTCGGCGGGCTTGAGGACCACGGTGTTGCCGGTGGCCAGCGCCGGGGCGAGCTTCCAGGACTCCAGCATGAACGGGGTGTTCCACGGCGTGATCAGGCCGGCCACGCCGATCGGCTTGCGGTTGACGTAGTTGATCTGCGAGCCGGGGACCTTCATGGCGTCGTCGAACTGGGCCACGATCAGGTCCGCGAAGAAGCGGAAGTTCTCGGCCGCGCGCAGGGCTTGGCCCTTGGCCTGGGTGATCGGCAGGCCGGTATCGAAAGTTTCCAGTTCAGCCAGACGTGCTTCCTGCGCTTCGACGGCGTCAGCGATCCGGTTCAGGACGCGGGCCCGTTCGCGGGGCTTCATCTTCGGCCATGGGCCGTTGACGAAGGCTTCGCGGGCGGCGGCGACGGCGAGGTCGATGTCCTCTTTTTGGCCGGCCGCGGCAGTGGCGTAGTTCCGGTTGGAGACAGGGCCCAGGACGTCGAAGGTCTTACCGCCCACGGAGTCAACGAACTGGCCGTTGATGTAGTGCTGGATATGGGTGGGAAGGTCTTCAGGAACGTAGTGCTTGGAGGTCTCTGTTGAGGTCGTCATCATTGAAGTCCTAAATGTGTTTGGTTTGGGCAAGGTAGGCGTCCAGGGTGGCGGAGCGGTGGAGCCTCGCCGCCTTTTCGATGGTGTCGGCGTCGGCGCCGGTTTCGATGAGCTTCAGCAGGGCCTCGTGCTCGTCCACCGAGTCATGCGCACGGCCGGGAACGAAGCGGAAGGTGGAGGACCGTATTGCTGCCAGCCGGTTCCAGCCGCGGTGCACCAGGTCCAGGATGTGCGGGTTGGGGCATTGCTCGAACAGGACGCTGTGGAAGTCCCGGTTCAGCTGGGTGAACCGGACAGGGTCGAAGTGGTCCAGGCACTCCCGCATCTCCTCGTTCACCGCACGGGCACGGGCGATGGCCTCTGCATCGATCAACGGGGCGGACAGCGCAGTGGCGGCCCCTTCCACGATGCTCAGGGTCTGCATCGTGTAGAGGTACTCCGTGGGGTCGATGCCGGCTACGGTTGCACCGACGTTCCGTTCGAACGTCACCAGCCCTTCGGCCTCTAAGCGGCGGATGGCCTCTCGGACCGGAACCACACTGAAGCCGAGGTCCTTGGCGATGCTGCCCAGGACCAGGCGGTACCCAGGGGTGTACGTTCCTTCCACGATGCGGGCCTTCACTGCTTCGTAGGCCTGTTGGGATTTGCTGCCGACGGCGGCCACCGGAAGGCGGGTCAGCGCTGCTTCAGTCATCAGATGCCTGTTCCGCTGGAAGGTTGAGTGCTTCCCATTCCTTATATCTGGCCTGCCAGTCCGCGTTCATCGGGTACAGGCCGTCCACGCTGTGGCCCTGCCGGACCATCTCGAAGATGAAGGTTTCTTCCTTTTCCTGCTGGATGCAGTCATCCACCAGTTCCTCCGCCATCGCCGGTGGGATCACCAGGATGCCGTCCGAGTCAGCCACGATGATGTCACCGGGCTGAACCGTTGCGCCGCCGCAGGCGATGGTGATGTCCGTATCCCAGGGGATGTGGCGGCGGCCCAGCACCGCGGGGTGCGGGTTGGCGAAGTACGTGGGCATGTCCAGCCCGGCGACGGCGGTGTAGTCCCGGACGCCGCCGTCGGTGATGATGGCCGCGGCGCCACGGACCTGAGCTCGGAGGGCGAGGATGTCGCCCACGGTTCCGGTGCCTTTTTCGCCGCGGGCTTCCATGACCAGGATTTCGCCTTCTTTGACGGAGTCGATGGCCTTCTTTTGGGCGTTGAACCCGCCGCCGTAGGTCTTGAAGAGGTCCTCGCGGTTGGGCACGTAACGCAGGGTCCGGGCCAGGCCCACCACGCGCCGGTCCGGCCGGGTGGCCTGCAGGCCGTCGATGCTCACGTTGTTCAGTCCGCGCTTGCGCAGCTGGGAAGACAGGGTGGCGGTGGCGACGCTCTCGAGCTTGGCCTTCAGTTCCGGAGTCAGAACACTGGCGGGTGCAGGAAGTCCTGCAGCTTCGCGGGAACCGTACGCCTCTTCCCGCTGCACGTCATCAATCTTGGGGCCGGCACCAAAGTCCGCGAACGGCGTCGTGCCTTCCTCCACCCGGGTGACCAGGCGGCCTGTGGTGAGGTCCCCTGCGGAGACCTCCACCTCCAGGACGTCTCCCGGTTTGGCCACGGAAGCGCCGGCGGGGGTGCCGGTGAGTATGATGTCGCCCTCTTCGAGGGTGAGCAGCTGGGACAGGTCCGCCACCAGGCGGGCGAACGGGAAGAGTAGGTCCTCGGTGGAGTCGTCTTGAACCAGCTCGCCGTTGTGCCAGGTGCGGATGCGCAGTTGGGCGGGGTCGACGGCGTCTGCCGGGATCAGTGCCGGGCCCACCGGGGTGAAGCCGTCGCCGCCCTTGGAACGGAGGTTCGAGCCCTTGTCCGCCCAGCGCAGGTCATAGACACCGAGGTCATTGGAGGCGGTAACGGCCCCGACGTGGCTCCAGGCGTCCTCGATTCCTACCCTGCGCGCAGCCTTGCCGATGATCAGGGCAATCTCACCCTCGTAGCCAAGGAGCTCGCAGCCGGCAGGACGTTCTACTGTGCTGCCGGTCACGGCCAAAGAACTTGGGGGCTTGAGGAAGTAGGACGGCTGGGCCGGAGTCCGCCCCCGCTGGGCGGCGCGGCTGGGGTAGTTGATATGGACGGCGATCACTTTCCGTGCTGCTGCCAAGGTGTCCCCATGGACCTGCTTCAAAACGTCTCCTTGATCAGTACGAAATCGTATACGATCACTATCGCTTCCCAAGAGCGGCCCGTCAACCCCCTTCGCCCTGCCTCGTTTTAGCTTCCTTGTCGTCCACATCACACGTGGCGTACAGTGTTGGTCGGCAGCAGCTTTTCTCATATGGAAATACAAATTCCATTATCGAACAACCTTCCGGCCGAACAGCCGCACAATGAAGTGAGGAATTTCGTGCAGTTTCACCACCACGGTTATGTATCCGGAGACCCGCGGATAAAGCCCGCCGCCGGCGTCGGCATCGACCGCCCCGCCGGGCTTCCGGACGAAGTGGACGTGCTGATCGTCGGGACCGGCCCGGCAGGAATGCTCGCCGCCGCACAGCTCTCCCAGTTTCCGAACATCACCACTCGTATCATCGAGCGCCGTCCCGGCCGGCTCGCAATCGGCCAGGCCGATGGCATCCAGGCCCGCAGTGTGGAAACATTCCAGGCCTTCGGTTTCGCCGAGCGTATTATCGCCGAGGCCTACCGGATCACCGAGATGGCCTTCTGGAAGCCGGACCCGGCCCACCACTCCAACATCATCCGGACCGCCCGCACCATTGACGACGAGATGGGCATCAGCGAGTTCCCGCACCTCATCGTCAACCAGGCCCGTGTGCTGGACTACTTCGCCGAGGTCATGGCCAATTCACCTACGCGGATGAAACCCGACTACGGCTACGAATTCCAAGGTTTGGAGGTCACCGACGGCGGCGACTACCCGGTCGCCGTGACCCTCCTCCAGACAGCCGGTCCCAACGAGGGGCAGGAGCGGATCGTGCGGGCCAAATACGTGGTGGGAGCCGACGGCGCGCGCAGCAAGGTGCGCCAGGCCATCGGCTGTACGCTCGCCGGTGACGCCGCCAACCACGCCTGGGGCGTCATGGACGCCCTCGCCGTCACCGATTTCCCGGACATCCGCACCAAGTGCGCCATCCAGGGCGCCGAGGGCAGCATCCTGCTGATCCCCCGGGAAGGCGGGCACCTGTTCCGCATGTACGTGGACCTGGGACAGGTAGACCCCGCCACTCACCACGCGGTGCGCAACACCACCATTGAGGAGATCATCGCCAAGGCCAACGCCATTTTGCACCCCTACACCCTGGATGTCCGCAACGTCGCCTGGCACAGCGTGTACGAGGTTGGCCACCGCCTTACCGACAGGTTCGACGATGTCCTGCCGGAGGGCCGCGGCACCCGCACCCCGCGGGTGTTCATCACCGGGGATGCCTGCCACACCCACAGTGCCAAGGCCGGCCAGGGCATGAACGTCTCCATGCAGGACGGTTTCAACATTGCCTGGAAGCTGGGTCACGTCCTTGAAGGCCGCAGCCCCGAAAGCCTGTTGGCCACCTACTCCCAGGAGAGGCAGGTGGTGGCCAGGAACCTCATCGACTTCGACAAAGAGTGGTCCGCCATGATGGCCAAGAAGCCCGAAGAGTTCGAAAACCCCTCGGACCTGGAGGACTTCTACGTCCGCACCGCCGAATTCCCTGCCGGATTCATGACCCAATACGCGCCGTCCATGCTGGTGGGCACCGCACACCACCAAGAGCTGGCCACCGGCTTCCCAGTAGGCAAGCGCTTCAAGTCCGCTCCCGTTGTACGGGTGGGTGACACCAACCCGATCCACCTGGGCCACCACGCCACGGCGGACGGCAGGTGGCGGATCTATGTCTTCGCCGACGCCGCGCCGGCGGGGGAGGCAACAGGTGTGGCTGACTTTGCCGGGTGGCTCGCGGACTCGCCGGAATCGCCGCTGGCCGTAACGCCGTCGGACGCTGATCCTGACGCCTGGTTCGACGTGAAGGTGATTTACCAGCAGCCGCACACCGCCGTGGACATTGGCGCAGTTCCCGCGGTGTTCAAGCCGCAGGTGGGCCCGTTCAAGCTGACCGACTACGAAAAGGTGTACGCCACGGATCCGGCCGCCGACATCTTCGAACTGCGCGGCCTGGACCGCGGCGGCGTGGTGGTAGTGGTGCGGCCGGACCAGTACGTGGCGAACGTGCTGCCGCTGTCGGCAACGGTTGAGCTGGGCGAATTTTTCGCGCCCCTGCTGAAGCCGCGCCACACAGCAGATCAGCCGCTGACGGTCTGACGTGTCCTGTACTCGGCGGCCGCATACACGCCGAGGACGCGCACCTCGGTGGTGAAAAAGTCCAGTTCCTCGAGGGCCAGCTTCAGGGGCAGGTCCTCGGGGTGTCCTTCAACGTCGGCCATGAACATGGTGGCCGCGAACTCGTTGCCCACCATGTAGCTTTCGAGCCGGGTCATGTTCACGCCGTTCGTGGCGAACCCGCCCAGAGCTTTGTACAGGGCGGAAGGGACATTCCGGACACGGAACACAAAGCTGGTGACTGCCGGCCCGGGCAGTTCGTCCCGTCCCGGCAGTTCCGTTTCCCGGGCAAGGACCACAAACCGGGTGGTGTTGGAGGGATCGTCCTCCACCCGTGAGGCCAGCACTTCCAGGCCGTAGATCTGGGCGGCCAGCGGGGGAGCGAGGGAGAGCTTGCGGGGATCGTTCCACTCGCTGACTTCGCGCGCGGAACCGGCGGTGTCACCGGCGATGACAGGCTTGAGCCCGTGCTTCCGGATGAGGCGGCGGCACTGGCCAAGGGCATGGATATGGCTGTGGACTTCAGTGGCGTCTCCGATGGTGCTGCCCGGGATGCCCAGCAGGTCGAAGTGGATGGGCAGGAAGAACTCGCCCACAATCTGCAGGTTGGACTGGGGCAGCAGAACGTGGATGTCCGCCACCCTGCCGGCGATCGAATTCTCAATGGGGATCATGGCCAAGTCCGCCTCGCCGCCGGACACCAGTTCGAAGGCGTCCTCAAAGCTCGCGCACGGCACGCTTTCCAGTCCGGGGAACATCTGCTGGCAGGCGATATTGGAGTTGGCGCCGGGCTCACCCTGGTACGCAATCTTTTGAGGCATGATCCGTATGGTTTCACGGCCCGCACCTGCAGACCCAACTGGCAGCGCTAAGTGTCGTTTTTGAGCGTCAAAACGCCAGGGCCTGTTGGGGAGGCGCTCAGATGGAGGTGACGCGCAGCCAGACGTATTGCCGTGGCAGGAGCGTGACGCCTTCGTCCAGCTGCAGCACGGCCTCGGAGAGGAGGTCGACGGCGGCAGCTGAGTAACGTGCGAAGGTTTCTGGCGGCAGGGTCTGCGGCACATCGCTGAAGTTGGCAAGTGCCAGAATCAGGGTAGGCCCGCCGGGCCGCTGGTAGGCCAGGACGGAGCGGTTGTTGGTGGCGAAGTCGATCAGCCGGGTGCCGGCCAGCTCAGGAGTGGCTGCCCGGACCTCTATCATGCGTTTCATGCCGGCGTAGATGGCACCTTCCGGAGTGGACGGGTCCAACCGGTGCTCGTATTGCTCTTCGGGGAAGCGGGGCCGGTGGACCCAACGGCTGTCAGCTTCGTGGCCCTCCTCCCGGTCGTAACCGTAGTCGTTGACCTGGCCCACCTCGTCGCCCAGGTACAGCAGGGGGATCCCGCCTGTGCTGAAGGCAATCGAGTGGGCCAGGAGGATCCGCTCCACCGCCTCAGCCGGGCTGACCTCCATGCCGCACAGCGACGCCGTCGTACCCGAAATCCTGCAGTCACCGGTTTTGGGGTTGTCCTGGAAAGGAACCCCGCGGGCGAAGCTGCCGGGGAAGCGGTTGACGTAGAAGGAATTCAGGAAGCGGCGGTGGTCGTAGCCGTTGATGCCCAGTTCTGCGGCGTCCTCGTCGGCGAATGTCCAGCCGATGTCATCGTGGCTGCGGACGTAGTTCACCCAGGACGTGCCCTCGGGGATGTTGTGGCGGCGCTCCAGTGCCTGTGCCAGCAGTGAGACGTCGCGGGTAGCCAGGGATTCCCAGATCAGGGCCATCTGCAGCGGGTTGTAGGAGATCTGGCACTCAGCGGGGTCGATGTAGAGCGCCACCTCATCCGGATGGACGATCGCCTCGGACTTGAACAGCAGCGACGGGGCAGCCAGCCTGCACACCGCGTTGAAGGCCTGGAGCAAGGTGTGGGCTTCCGGGAGGTTTTCGCACGGCGTGCCGAGCTGTTTCCAGATGAAGGCCACGGCATCCATGCGCAGGATGTCCACGCCCTGGTTGGCCAGGAACAGCATCTCGCCGGCCATGGCGCGGAAGACCGCGGGGTTGGCGTAGTTCAGGTCCCACTGGTAGGTGTGGAAGGTGGCCCAGACCCAGCGCCCGTCCTCCATCTGGATGAAGGATCCCGGGTGGTTCTCGGGAAAAATTTCACGCACGTTCTGCTCGTAGGCGTCCGGCATGGTCCGGTCCGGGAAGATCCAGTAGTAGCCGCTGTATTCCGGATCGCCGGCTGCGGCGCGCCTGGCCCACTCGTGTTCGTCGGAGGTGTGGTTGAAGATGAAGTCCACTACCAGGCTGATGCCGTTCGCCCTCAGCTCGGCGGCCAGTGACCGCAGCTGTTCCATCGTTCCCAGCTTCGGGTTCACGTCGCGGTAGCTGGAGACCGCGTAGCCGCCGTCCGAGTGCGGCTCGGGGGCCAGGAACAGCGGCATGAGGTGCAGGTAAGTGAGCCCGAGTTCCTTGAAGTACGGGATGCGGGCGCGGACTCCTTCCAGGCTTTCCGCATACCGGTCCACGTAGCAGACCCCGCCCAGCATGTCGTTGGACAGGAACCAGCCGCTTTTGGCCTCCCGTTCGGCGTCGAGGACCTTCAGCTCCTCCGGACGTTCCTGCCAGGAGCGGGCGCTTTGCAGGACCAGCGCCGTTAGCTGGTCCAGCCAGTCGGCGCGGGAGCCGTACAGCGAGTGGAAAAGGCGGCAGAGGTCAGGAAAGTGCCGGTGGAACCGCTGCTCGAAGTCAGCTCCTGCGGTGAGGGGCGCTCCTGCAAGTGCGCGGACGACGTGCTGCCGCGCCGTTTCGTCCACGCCGACGGATTCCTGCATTGCTTAACCCCTTCCGCAATCCGGCCGGCTGATCCGGCAGGCACTGGTTACGGCAGTATGCCACGGCGGGCGGCACTGTGCGCGAGCGGGGCAGCGGCTCCACGACGCGCCAGAACCAATGCGGATGCAAAGAGCGCTACCAGGACAACCGCTGCCAGCCAGGCCGCCTCAACGGTTTGGGGCCAGATCCCCGCCAGGCCAAGGAAAGCGGGGACCGTGGCAGTCGCCGGGCTGGCCAGGACCAAGGCCCACCCGATGAGCGGCTCCAGGCGTCCCAGCTCCAAAGCCATTGATCCGAACATCAAGGCCCAGAGAACTGCCCACGCCAGCCACAATACGGCCAGCAAGGGATCAGTCCCACGCCAGGAAACGGCCAGCAGCAGCCCGACAAACGCAACCATGCCGCAGAACCACCCCAATCCCTTCGAGCCCAGGTTCAGCAGGACGTCCAAACCCACGTAGACGTACGTCAGGCCGAACAGGAACATACCCGCTGCGGTGGGCAAAGTGGCGGCAGGGCCGCCTTCAGCCAGGAAAACGACGGCCAGCACCAGTTGGATGGAGCCCACCACCAGGCTCAGCACGGCCGCGTCGCGGCGCGGCAGGTGCCCCAGCAGGGCGAGGCCATTAACCAGCAGTGCGGCGCCGGAGAGGAGGAGGCATATGTGCGGCATCAGAACCCGCCCTCGCCTTCAGGCCCAACCGCTGCGGGTTTCATAAAGCGGAATTTTATGATCACATTATGGAGATTAGCCGTGGGCTCGGGTGCTCTCCTAACGGGCTCAAGTCGTAATCGGATAAGTCGAAACCCAGACCGGGACAGCGCTGCCTCGCTTCGCCGTCCCGTACCAGGCCCAGTAAGGAATAGTTCATGGACGCACGGTTGGAGGCCATCAGGGACACGGTCCTGGCCCGTAACCCCGGCGAGGCGGAATTCCACCAAGCCATTACAGAGGTATTCGAAAGCCTGGGGCCGGTCCACGACAGGCACCCCGAATTTCTTGAAGCGGCCATCCTGGAGCGGCTCTGCGAACCGGAACGGCAGATTATCTTCCGCGTCCCATGGACTGACGATGCGGGACGCGTGCAGATCAACCGCGGCTTCCGGGTGGAGTTCAGTTCCGCCCTGGGACCGTACAAAGGCGGCCTGCGGTTCCACCCCTCCGTCTACCTTGGCATTGTTAAATTCCTTGGCTTTGAGCAGATCTTTAAGAACGCGCTCACCGGCATGCCGATCGGCGGCGGCAAGGGCGGTTCCGACTTTGACCCCCGCGGCCGCAGCGACGGCGAAGTCATGCGGTTCTGCCAATCCTTCATGACCGAGCTTTACCGCCATATCGGCGAATACACAGACGTTCCTGCCGGCGACATCGGGGTGGGCGGACGCGAAATCGGCTACCTTTTCGGCCAGTACAAGCGCATCACCAACCGCTACGAGTCCGGTGTGCTCACGGGCAAGGGCATCTCCTGGGGCGGCTCGCTGGTCAGGCCCGAAGCCACGGGTTTTGGCACCGTGATCTTCACCCAGGAGATGCTGAAGACGCGGGGCACGTCCTTTGATGGCCAGCGAGTTGTGGTCTCCGGCTCCGGCAACGTGGCCATCAACGCGATTGCCAAGGCTCAGGCGCTGGGTGCCACAGTGGTGGCCTGCTCGGACTCGTCCGGTTATGTGGTGGATGAGGCCGGCATTGACGTGGCCCTGCTCCGCGAGGTGAAGGAGGTGGAACGAGGCCGCCTGAAGGACTACGCCGAACGCCGCGGCGGCACCTCCTACGTCGAAGGCGGCACAGTCTGGGACGTAAACGCCACCGTGGCGTTGCCCTGCGCCACCCAGAACGAGCTCGACGGCGATGCTGCCGCCCGGCTGGTCCGCAACGGGCTCCTCGCCCTCGGCGAGGGTGCGAACATGCCGTCCACCCGGGGCGCCGTGGCAGTGTTCCAGGAATCCGGTGTGCTGTTCGGTCCGGGCAAGGCGGCCAACGCGGGCGGCGTGGCGACATCGGCCCTGGAGATGCAGCAGAACGCCAGCCGTGACTCCTGGTCCTTTGAGCATACGGAGGAGCGGCTTACCGAAATCATGGTGGGCATCCACCACCGCTGCGCGTCCACCGCGGAGGAGTACGGTGACCCGGGCAACTACGTGCTCGGCGCCAACATCGGCGGGTTCGTCAAAGTGGCCGACGCGATGCTGGCCCAGGGGCTGATCTAGCGGGAACCCCTCATCGGTTCCTGCCCCTGGCAGCCACACTCCACCGGCCTACGAGTTGTCCTTGCTTTACGACGGCGACCTCATCCACGAGGTTGATCGCCAGGCACACATGGTTGGGGATGGCCCTCAGCCGGGTGCCGATGGGCGGTGGTGCCCAGCGGCCGTACCATTCCACGGTGGCGTGGTGCTCCGAGAGGGCAGTGATGCGGGCATCGGGGTGATCGATCAGCCGGCCAAATCCAGTTGCCCAGGATGGACGGTCACTGCCCAGGATCTTGCTGCCGGCGTCAATAATGAAGCGCGCAGGGGCTCCCGCCGGAGTGTCATGGTGGCTGACCACGGTGGCGGCGACGGTAAGGGCGATGTCTTCCAGGGCGCACCGGCCAAGCTCAAATTGCTGGGCGTCACCAAAAACATAGACGCCGGGACGCACCTCGGTGGCAGCGGACTCTTCCGTGAGCAGCGCTGTGGGGGTGGATCCACCGCTGCGGACCTGCGCCTCGAACCCGGCTTCGGCAAGTGCCTCTGCCGCCCGCCTCAGGGCTGCCTGCTCCTGCGCCGCAGCCTCGGCCGGCATTCCCGGGGCGTAGCTGTGGCCCGGGAAGGTGAACACACCCGCTACCCGCAGGCCGGCGCCGGAGGCTGCCACCGCCACCGCAGCCGCGGCTTCCGGCACCACCCCGCTGCGGTGGTGGCCGCTGTCGATCTCCGCCAGCACGCTGACGTTCTCCGCGACGTGTCCCAGGGCGGCTCCCAGCGCGGCGGCGCCAGCCGGGGAGTCCACGCCGACGGCGACCGTAACCTTTTCCGCCAGGCGCGCCAGCCGGGCGGCCTTTCCCTGCGACAGCCACAAGGGGTAGGCGATGAAGATGTCCTGCAACCCCGGCCGATGCGAAAACTTCCGCTTCGCCGATGGTTGCCACTGTCAGCCCCACTGCACCGGCAGCGAGTTGGCGCGCCGCTATCTCCGGGATTTTGTGGGTCTTGGCATGCGGCCGCAAGGCAAGGCCCTTGGCCCGGACTGCCTGGGCCATCCGGTCAATGTTCCGGTCCAGGACCTCCACGTCCACCAGGATTTCCGGGGTATCAACTTCCGGGGGAATAGTCATGCTTCGCTATTTTAGGAGCTGCCGGGCAGCACGGTTTGGAACCTCATGCCTCCTCGAACCAGTCCCGTGCGGGGTTGGTCACTTCCGGAGCCGAACGGTGCAGGCCGGGCTGGGCCGCCCACTGCACGCCGTTCGCCAGGACCCGCTGGATCTGCGGGTGGTGGTACACCGGGTATTCCTGGTCGCCGGGACTGAAGTAAAAGATGCGGCCCTTACCGCGGGTGAAGGTGACGCCGGACCGGAACACTTCACCGCCGGCGAAGGAGCTGATGAAGATCAGGTCGTCCGGGTCCGGGATGTCGAACAGCTCGCCGTACATCTCCTGCTCCGGGATGACAATGGGGCTGTCCACCCCCTCTGCGATGGGGTGCGACGGCTTTACCGTCCACACGAGCTCCCGCTCGCCGTCGTTGCGCCAGGCCAGTGAGCAGCTGGTGCCCAGCAGCCTGGTGAACACCTTCGCAAAGTGACCCGAGTGGAGCACGATCAGCCCCATCCCGCCGAGCACGTGCCGGTGGACGCGTTCGACGACGGCGTCGCTCACCTCGTGATGGGCGATATGCCCCCACCAGAGCAGGACGTCCGTTTCCGCAAGCACCTCCTCGTCGAGGCCGTGCTCATCGTCGGTGGCGAGGACCGCCGTCGTAATATCTGCTTCCGGGTAGTAGGAGCGGAGACCGGCGGCGATGGCGCCGTGGATGCCGTCAGGGTAGATCTCACCGATGTGGGACGGCTCGTTGTTGGCCTCGTGGACGCCCTCGTTCCACACCCGGATTTTCAGTTTGCCGTTCATTAGAGACGAACCTCCCTCTGCTCCAGCGCGGACTGGTAGCACGCGTCGATGATCTGTGCCCGGTAGAGCGCCAGGGAGCCGTCATGCTCCTCCCAGACTGCTTGCCCGCCGCGCACGGCTGCCACAAAATCCTCCACCACTCCGTCATGGGCGCGGCCGGGCAGCACCGGCGGCACGTAATCGGCGCTTTCACCGTCCTTTTCCGTGAACACCCGCAGCTGGCCGACGGGCGGGAAAGGTGCCCCCTGCACTTTGAGCTCGGCCCCGCCGTCGGTCCCGTACACCGTGAAGTCCAACAGGTCATCGGTTTCGCGATAGGTGGCCCAGCTCGCCTCAATCAGCAGTGTCCCGCCGCCCTCAAGGCGGAGGAAAGCGGACGCGAAGTCTTCCACTTCGAAAGCGTGGCTGGAAGCCAACGCGGAGTACTTGCTTCCGCCGCCCCGCCCCTGCGGACCCAGTTCTGAGTGGGTCGCGGCGGACACGGCCACTACTTTGGGTTCGCCGAGAAGGTGCAGGGCGTAATCGAGCGCGTGCACGCCGATGTCCGCCAGCGGTCCGCCGCCGGCGAGCTCCGGGTTGGTGAACCAGCTGCCCAGCGTCGGGATGCCCGAACGGCGCAGCCAGGATGCCTTGGCATAGTACGGCCGCCCCAGGCCGCCGTCGTCAATCACGCCCTTGAGTGCCTGGATGTCGCCGCGGCGGCGGTGGTTGAAGGCGACGTCCAGGACGCGCCCCGCCTTCCGCGCCGCGTCAACCATTGCCCGGCCCTCAGCCGCGTTGCGTGCGATGGGTTTCTCGCTGAGCACGTGGAGTCCGCGTTCCAGTGCGGCGACGGTGATAGGTGCGTGCAGGAAGGTGGGCACTGCCACGCTGATCGCGTCCAGGCCGCCGTGCTCCAGCATCTCCTCCCAGTCCGCAAAGGCGTTCGGAATGGAGTACTCGGCCTGCAGCGAACCGCGGAGTTCCTGCTCCATCCCTGCCAGCGACACGATCCTCACGCCCGGCAGCGAAGCGTAGGCCATAAGGTGCTGCTGGCCCGCCCAGCCGATGCCCACCACCCCGACCCGCAGTTCCTGGGCGCCTTCAGTCCCCTTTTCTGCCTCCGCTGTCTCAGTGGCTGGGATTGGCTGTCCGGGTGGCTGCTCGTTTTTCACGGATACTTCCTTTTCCTTGGTGGCGGGGAGGCTATCGGCGCGGCGGGACTGTCTGGGTTTTCCCCAGCATAGTCCGGGCCATCTCGGAAACGGCCGGCGCAGCACCTGCAAGCACCGTGACTCCTGAAACTGCCAGGTGAATGACTGAAACGACCATTTAACGCGCAGGAAACCTGCCCAAAAATGGCCGCCATACAGTTGGAGCACGACGGCAATAGCCGCCCCTCCGCTACACGTGGTACCGGACCCGCGTCCCTCCTCCGGGGCGGCTCTGACGGCAACTTCCGTTCTCTCTTCGCATCACGAAAGGGGTTCCCATGGATTCGGGAAATGTCGCTTGGATTCTGGCCAGCTCGGCGCTGGTCTGCATGATGATCCCCACCCTGGCCCTGTTCTACGGGGGCATGGTGGGGTCGCGCCGCATTCTCAACATGATGATGATGTGCTTCGGCGGCGCCAGCCTGGTGGCTGTCCTCTGGGCGCTTTTCGGTTATTCGATGGCTTTCGGAAACTCGGTAGGTGGCCTGGGACTGATTGGTGACGTCACCGAGTTCCCCGGCATGGCGCAACTGCTCCCGGCGGATGAGGGCGCTTCCATCCCGGTGGTCCTCTTTGCCGCGTTCCAGCTTTTCTTCGCGTGCGTCACCACCGCTCTGGTGGCAGGGGCAGCCGCCGGCCGCATGAAGTTCGGCGCCTGGATGCTGTTCGCCGGCATCTGGGCCACCATCGTCTACTTCCCCATCGCGCACTGGGTGTTCGCCTTCTCCTCGGCCGACGGCAGTGTGACCGGCGGCTGGATCGCGAACGGCATCAAGGCCATCGACTTCGCCGGCGGTACCGCAGTCCACATGAACGCCGGCGCCGCCGCCCTTGCCTTGGCATTGGTCCTGGGCAAGAGTTCAGGGTGGCCGAAGGTAGAGCACGCCAAGCCGCACAGCCGACCTCTGGTGCTCATCGGAGCCGGGCTGCTGTGGGTGGGCTGGTTCGGCTTCAACGCCGGTTCCGCGCTTTCTGCAGGCCAGTCCGCGTCCGTGGTTTTCCTGAACACCGCCGTCGCGGCTTCTGCCGGCCTCCTTGCCTGGGCCCTGGTTGAACGCCTGCGCCGCGGCGCAGCTACCAGCATGGGCGCGGCGTCCGGCCTGATCTCCGCCCTGGTGGCCATTACGCCTGCCTGTGGCGCTGTCAGTCCCCTTGGGGCGGTGGCCATCGGCGCCATTGCCGGGGCCGTCTGCTCCCTTGCGATCGAACTGAAGTTCCGCCTGGGCTATGACGATTCGCTCGACGTCGTCGGCGTGCACCTGGTGGGCGGAATACTCGGCACCCTGCTGATTGGCTTGTTTGCTACTGACGCAGCACCCAACGGAGTGAACGGACTCTTCTATGGCGGCGGCGTCGAACTCCTCGGTGTCCAGTCGCTGGCGACTGTGACGGTGCTCGCCTACTCCTTCGGCATCACGCGGATCCTGGCGAAGATCCTGGACCGCATCGTTGGCCTGCGGATCAAGCCGGAGGACGAGATGCGGGGTATCGACCTCGCCGCGCACTCGGAGCTGGCATACCTCACCGATGAGGATCCGGTGGAGCTTGGTTCGCCGCAGCGGA
>NZ_JBNHEW010000011.1:0-23303 GCF_059089645.1 Arthrobacter sp. K41
TGTCCTTCACTCCATACGGCAGGGCCACCGCACCAGCCAACTGCAGCATCCCCGTCTCTGCAATGGCCGCCAGCCGCTCCTCCACCTCATCGGGCAGGATCAGCTCCGGATGGAACCCCTCCAACCCCAGCAGGATCGCCGTCATCGTCCCATGCCCATGGCCCGTCGCTGCGAGCGACCCATACAGGTCAACCCGCAACGACGCCACCCGGTCCAGCGCACCGGAAGACTCTAACTCCTCCGCAAAAACGGCCGCAGCCCGCATCGGCCCCACGGTATGAGAACTGGACGGCCCGAGCCCAATCGAGAAAAGGTCAAAGACTCCGACAGCCATGGTGGTTCCTAACTAAAACGTGCGTGATCGGGTTGGGTGGAGCGGCCAAGGCATCACCAAGGCGGCGGGCCAAGGTAACCACGGAAACCTACGTGGGGCGTCGATAGAACGGGAGGTTGACGACTTCGAAGGGCTCTGCCTTGCCTCGGAGGTCAATCTCGAGGGCGGTGCCGGCTTCGGTGAACGTGACGTCGACGTACGCCAGGGCGATGGGGTATCCCAGGGTGGGTGACGGCTGGCCGGAGGTGACTTCGCCAATGACCGCGCCGTCCTTGAGGACCGGGTAGTGTGCCCGGCCGGCGCGCCGGCCCAGGCCTTTGAGCCCCACCAGCCTGCGGCCGGACGTCGTGCCCGCACCGGCTTCCTTTTTGGCCGCCAGCGCTGCCTTGCCCACAAAGTTGCCTTCCTTGGAAAGCCCGACGACGGGTCCCAGCCCGGCGGCGAAGGGGTCACTCTGCAGGGACAGCTCGTTGCCGTACAGCGGCATCCCCGCCTCCAGGCGGAGGGAGTCGCGGGAGGCCAGGCCCGCCGGCGTCAGTTCCCCGTCCTCCGCGATGGCGAGGAGTGCCTGCCAAAGGCCGGGGGCGTCGTCGTTCGCTACAAAAATCTCGAACCCGTCCTCGCCGGTGTAGCCGGTGCGGGCCAGCAGAAGATCCATCCCGGCACCGGACACCAGGAGCGGAACCTCAGCGGCAGCGTAGTACTTCAGTTCCGTCACCAGGGCGTGGTGCGCTGCGGGGACGAGGCGGAGCAGCAGCTCCTGCGCCTTCGGGCCCTGGACGGCTATCAGCGAGGTGGCTGCGGACGCATCGTCAACCACGACGTCGAAGCCGGCGGCGCGTTCGGCAAGGGCGGCGGCCACCACCGCGGCGTTGCCTGCGTTGGGCACCACCAGGAAGACGTTGGTACCGTCGCTTCCTGTGCCTTCGGGGCGCCGGTAGACGATGAGGTCATCGATGATGCCGCCGTCTTCGTTGCAAATCAGCGAATACTTGGCCTTGCCCACAGCCATGGCGGACATCTTCCCCACCAGGGAGTAATCAAGGAACGCTGCGGCATCCGGGCCGGTGACCCAGACCTCGCCCATGTGGGAGAGGTCGAACAGGCCGGCGCTCTTGCGGACGGCGTGGTGTTCTGCGAGTTCGGAGCTGTATTTCAGGGGCATCTGCCAGCCGCCGAAGTCCGTGAAGGACGCGCCCAGTTTTTTGTGCTCGTCGTAGAGCGCGGTGTACTTCTCCGTCATGGCGCCGGTCCTCAGTTCTCGAACTCGGACAGCGGCGGGCAGGAGCAGATAAGGTTCCGGTCCCCTGCTGCGCCGTCGATGCGGCCCACCGGCGGGAAGTACTTGTCCTGCCGGAGCGACTTGACCGGGAACACCGCCTGCTCCCGCGGGTAGGCACGGTTCCAGTCGCTGCTGATGGCGGCCGCGGCGGTGTGTGGAGCGTTGCGCAGCGGGCTGTCGGTGACAGCGAAGTCGCCGTCGGCCACCTGGTCGATCTCCGCGCGGATGGTGATCATGGCCTCGATGAACCGGTCGATCTCCGCGAGGTCCTCCGATTCGGTGGGTTCCACCATCAGGGTCCCTGCTACCGGGAACGCCAGGGTGGGGGCGTGGAAGCCGTAGTCGATGAGGCGCTTGGCCACGTCCTCGGCGGTGACACCGGTCCTTGCGGTCAGTTCGCGCAGGTCCAGGATGCACTCGTGGGCCACCAGCCCGCCTTCTCCCGTATACAGGACCGGGAAGGAATCGTCCAGGCGCGCGGCGATGTAGTTCGCGGCGAGCAGGGCGGACTTGGTGGCCTCGGTGAGCCCCTGACCGCCCATGAGCTTTACGTAGGCCCAGGAGATGGGCAGCACGCCGGCGGAACCGTACTTCGAGGCCGAGACCGGGACGTCCTTCCCTTCAGTCCAGGTGGCCGCGTTGCCGGGCATGAACGGTGCCAGGTGTGCCTTGGCAGCGACCGGGCCGACGCCGGGGCCCCCGCCGCCGTGCGGGATGCAAAAGGTCTTGTGCAGGTTCAGGTGGGAGACGTCGCCGCCGAACTTGCCCGGCTGTGCGAGGCCAACCAAAGCGTTCAGGTTTGCACCGTCAACGTACACCTGGCCGCCCGCGGCGTGGACGGCGTCGCAGACCTCGCGCACGTCGGCGTCGTACACACCGTGGGTGGACGGGTAGGTGATCATGATGCAGGACAGCCCGTCCTTGTTGGCCTCGATCTTGGCGTACAGATCGGCGTGGTCAATGGTGCCGTCGGCTGCGGTGGCGACCACCACCACCTTCATGCCCGCGAGGACGGCGGAGGCCGCGTTCGTGCCGTGGGCCGACGCCGGGATCAGGCAGACGTTCCGTTGCTGGTCCCCACGGGAGTGGTGGTAGCCACGGATGGCAAGCAGGCCCGCGAGCTCACCCTGGGAGCCGGCGTTCGGCTGGATGGACACCTGGTCGTATCCGGTGATCTCCGCAAGATCCGCTTCGAGCCCGGAAATCAGCTCACGCCAGCCCTCGGTCTGCGAGTCCGGGGCAAAGGGGTGGATGGAGGCGAACTCCGGCCAGGAGATAGCTTCCATCTCGGCCGTGGCGTTCAGCTTCATGGTGCAGGAGCCCAGCGGGATCATGGTGCGGTCCAGCGCCAGGTCCCGGTCTGAAAGCTTCCGGATGTAACGCAGCAGCTGCGTCTCCGAGCGGTAGGTGTTGAACACCGGATGCTGCAGGAAGTCCGAGGAGCGCTCGACGGCGGCGTCCAGGACAAACGCTCCTGTCACCTCTGCCGGCGGGGCACCGAAGGCGGCCAGGACGCCGTCGACGACATCCGGCGTCGTGGTCTCATCGGTGGAGAAGCCCACCGTGTCCGCGTCGATACTGCGCAGGTTGATGCCCTTGGCCTCGGCGGCAGCCACGATGCCCGCAGCCTTGCCGGGCGCGGAGACGGTGACGGTGTCGAAGAAGCTCCTGTGCAGCACCTCAAAGCCGGCGCCTTCAAGGGAAGCGGCGAGGATCCTGGCGTGCGCGTGGGCGGACCGGGCGATCGCCTTCAGTCCCTCCGGGCCGTGGTAGACGGCGTACATCGAGGCCACAATGGCCAGCAGCGCCTGGGCGGTGCAGATGTTGGAGGTGGCCTTCTCGCGGCGGATATGCTGCTCGCGGGTCTGCAGGGCCAGGCGGTAGGCAGGAACCCCGGCGGAATCCTTGGAAACACCCACCAGGCGGCCGGGCATGGAACGCTCCAGGCCTTTCTGCACGGCCATGTAGGCGGCGTGCGGTCCGCCGTAGAACAGCGGGACGCCGAAGCGCTGGGCAGAGCCGACGGCGATGTCCGCGCCCTGCTCCCCCGGAGGCGTGATGAGGGTCAGGGCGAGCAGGTCGGCCGCCACTGTCACCAGGGCACCGCGCTCCTTGGCGTCGGCGATCACGGCGGTGTGGTCGAAGACCCGGCCGGAAGCACCGGGCTGCTGGAGCACCACACCGTTGATGACGCCGTCGGGCAGGCCCTTGGAGAGGTCTGCGACCTCAACCTCAAAACCCAGCGCCTCGGCGCGGCCCCTGACGATGGCGATGGTCTGCGGCAGGCAGTCGGCATCCAACACCGTCTTGCCGTCGCGGGCTTCTGTATTCTTATTTGCCCTGCGCATCATCAGGACGGCCTCGGCCACCGCGGTTGCTTCGTCCAGCAGGGAAGCGTTCGCGATCGGCAGGCCCACCAGGTCCTGGACCATGGTCTGGAAGTTCAGCAGCGCCTCCAGGCGGCCCTGGGAAATCTCGGGCTGGTAGGGCGTGTAGGCGGTGTACCAGGCCGGGCCCTCAAGGATGTTGCGGCGGATCACCGGGGGCGTCACGGTGTCGTAGTACCCCTGGCCGATCATCTGCACGGCGGTCTTGTTTTTGGCTGCGAGCATTCGCAGTTCAGCCAGCGCCTCCACCTCGCTGAGCGCGCCTGCCAGTTCCAGTGCAGTGTCCTGCCGGATGTCCTTGGGGACGGCGGTGTCAACCAGCGCGTCCACGGTGTCGTAGCCAATGGCCTTGAGCATAGTGGCGACGTCGTCTTCCCGGCGGGCGCCGATGTGCCGGTCAACGAAAGCGGCGGCCGCAGCTGAAGAAGCGTGGCCTGCGGTGGCGGCAGTGGCGGAGGCCGAGGATACAGTCACGAGGAACTCCATGGTTATGGCGGCGTCAGGGTATGCCGCATCGATTCGGGTCCCTCCCCGCTCTGTATTGGACCTGAGAGTTTCCGCGACGCCGGCTTCCGCCTGCCCGCTTGCACCGTCGGTGAGCACAGCAGTCCTGGTATCCAAATTCCGGATGCCTCTGCGGACAGCCTGCTGCTTTCCAGAGTTGCCTCGCCGCGGCGGTACATGGGCCTGTGAGATTCCTGGGGAGGTATTGCTCCTACGGCGCCTGCCAGTACCTTCCGGCAGAACTCTCCCGCCGCAGATCAAAGGCTATTCATTTTGTTTTTTCTTGCGGCCGGTCACGGCCCGCACATGGCCAATTCTCCTACGCCCCGGGCGCAGGAGCAAATACCGGCTAACCCCTCAGCCGGTGGACGGCGGCAAGGAGTTCGTCCACCTCCGCCTGCCTGTCAGCGGGGTTTCCCGATGGCCCGCTTTCCCACATGGCGTTGAAGTACAGCCCGTCCCCCATGTACAGCACTGCTTTTGCCATCGGCGCGCCAACGTCCTTGCCGATGAGGTCCAGCCATTGCTGCTGGATGGCGGCAAAGCGGCGCCGGGCATCTTCATGGGCTACCTCAGCCAGGCGCGTTGCGGCCACAAAGGAACGGTCCATAGGGGTGTCAGACCAGAGCGAGGACCGGATGAAGTACGCCGCCGCCCCCTCCGGCGCGGCCGCCATGACAGCGAAATCTTCCCCTGCGAGCCGGTCCAGCCGTTCCAAGGTGGCGGTGATCAGGGCGTCCTTGTTGGGAAAGTGGTACAGCAGGCCGCCTTTGGAAACACCGGCCCGCTTGGCCACCGCCTCCAAGGTGGCTGCCCTTTCGCCCACGTCAATCAGGAGTTCTTCGAAGGCGTCCAGGACAGCGTCTCGCGCTACAGGTTTTCGGGGCATGGCTTCCATCATGCATTGTCGCGGCCCGTTTCTTAACTGTACCGTCCGGACGGTATAGTTCCAGGATGATGTCTTCCACTGCTTCCCCATCGAACATCACCGCCACCACCGTGCGGCGCGCCGGTTCTGCGAACGGCGGCAGCCGCGATTGGCTCGCACTGGCCCTCCTGATGTTTCCGGTTCTTTTGGTTGCCGTGGACAATACGGCGCTGACCTTCGCGCTGCCCGCCATAGCCAGTGCGCTGGGCACCACGGGAGTGGAACTCCTATGGATTGTGGACGCCTACCCGCTGGTGCTGGCCGGGCTGCTGGTGGCAATGGGAAGCCTCGGCGACAGGATCGGACGCCGCCGGCTGCTCATTACCGGCAGCATTGGTTTCGCGGCAGTATCAGCAGTAACCGCCTTCGCACCCGACGCCGGCTGGCTGATAGCCGGACGGGCCGCGCTGGGCTTTTTCGGGGCAATGCTGATGCCCTCCACCCTGTCCTTGATCCGCAACATCTTCGTGGACCCGAACCGCCGGCGGCTGGCCATCGCCATTTGGGCTGCGGGCTTCTCCGGAGGCGCGGCGCTCGGGCCTATTTTTGGCGGGTGGCTGGTTGAGCAGTTCTGGTGGGGAGCGGTCCTGCTGGTCGCTGTGCCCATCATGATCCCTTTGCTGGTTTTCGGCCCGGCGTTTATCCCTGAATCCCGGGATCCGGCGCCTGGAAGGGTGGATGTGCCGAGCATCCTGCTCTCGCTGCTCACCATGGTTCCGGTGGTCTACGGCATCAAGGAAACCGCCACTGAAGGTTTCGGCGCACTGGCAATGGGGAGTACGGCCTTCGGCCTGGTAATGGGTACCGTTTTTGTCCGCCGGCAACAGCGGCTCGAGTGCCCGCTGCTGGACATGTCATTGTTCCGCAACCGCGTGTTCAGCATGGCCATCACCGCCAATGTCCTGGCGCTGTTCTCCTTCAACGGTTTCATCCTCTTCCTGGCCCAGCACCTTCAGCTCCTCGAGGGAATGTCTCCTTCCGCAGCAGGAGTGGCGATGGTTCCGGCCCTGGTGGCAACCGTTGTGGCGGGCCTGGCGGTGGTGCCGGTGGTGCGGAGGATCCGTCCGGGTTTTGTGGTTGGCGCCGGACTGGCCATGAGTGCCGCCGGCTACAGCATGGTGACCTTCGGCAGCCATACCAACGGCCCGGCACTGCTGCTCGCTGCCCTGCTGGTCCTGGCACTTGGCGTAGGAACAGCGGAGACCATCTCCAATGACCTCATCCTCGGCAACGTACCGCCGGAAAAATCGGGGGCAGCATCAGCGATCTCAGAGACGGGTTATGAGGTGGGCGCCCTGCTGGGAACCGCCGTGCTGGGCTCCATTCTCACAGCCTCCTACCAGCACAACCTGCGGCTCCCGGAAGGCCTTGCTGCTGCCGCCCCCGGGCACGAAAGCGCACGTGCCGGCGAAACCCTGGCAGGAGCGATGGAGCTCGCAGCAAGCCTTCCGGCACCCCTTGCTGACGCACTCCGGCAGGCAGCCGGCGCCGCGTTCGACTCCGGCGTCCATATCACCGCCGCGATCGGGCTGGTGCTGATGGCGACGGCGGCAGTCTTCGCCGCCGTCGTGCTGCGGAAGGTGCCCAAGGCGCCGTAAGAGGCGCGGCCCGGACAGCAAGAGGCGCCCGTCACCGGAGGACAACCTCCGACGCCGGGCGCCTGCAGATCCTGCCCGTGCGGGCAGCGGGACTACTGTGCGTCAGGTGCAGTGACGCTGGCGGTGGGCTTCATGTTTTCGGCGTTCACCATCCATGCGAACTGTTCCAGCTTCAGAATGAACTCGTGCAGGAGATCGGCCGAGGTGGGATCTTCCTCGTCGACTTCATCGTGGACCTTCCGCATGGTGCCTACGGCAGCCTCAAGTGCCGCAACGATCCGCTCGATGGCGTCCTTGGTGCTGATCAGGCCTTCGGGGAAGGGAGCGAGGCTGGTGGACTCGGCCACCGTGGAACTGCGGCCGTCCGGGAGGGCATGCAGGGCGCGCATCCGCTCGGCCGTGTCATCGGCGAACTGGCGGGCGGCGTCAACAATCTCGTCCAGTTGCAGGTGAAGGTCCCGGAAGTTGGTCCCCACAATGTTCCAGTGGGCCTGCTTGCCTTGGATGTGCAAGTCGATCAGGTCAGTGAGCACGGCCTGCAGGTTGTTGGTCAGTGTCGGTGAAGCTTTCATATGCATCCTCCTCGATTGTTCCTGTGATTCCGACGCTACCAGCCCGGCGGGCGGCCCTGGCGGGCCTGCCGGCAAAATTTCTCAGTGAGCTTACTAATTGTGCTTCCGCCGAAATAAACGAACGCGGTTCATATTCTCCTTGCATCCGGGCCGGTTGAACCGCATACTAAATGAACGTCATTCATTTAGTGACCATCGTCTCACTGGAGTAGCCAACATGATCGAAATTTCCTGCCTCGGCGCACCCGCCTCCCCGGCCCGGACATCGCCGTCCGGCCGCCCGGCCCTGCGCGTCGGCGTGGTCCAGCACCGGTGGCAAACCGACAAAGCCGCCGTCGAGGCTGAACTGGACGAGGGCATCGGCCGCGCCGCCAACCTGGGCGCGGCCGTAGTTTTCCTGCCTGAGCTGACGCTCTCGCGATACCCTGCCGACACGCGCCCGCACAACGATCCCGCTGAAGGCCCGGGCCGGTCCCGGCCATCGGATCTCGCCGAGGACCTGCTCACAGGCCCCACATTCCAATTCGCTTCAGACGCTGCCCGGCGCCATGGGGTATCTGTCCACGCTTCCCTGTACCAGCGCGCCGGGGACCCGGACGGACAGGATGACGGACTGGGCCTGAACACAGCCATCCTGGTCTCGCCCGGGGGTGAACTTCTGGCACGGACCCACAAGCTCCACATCCCCGTGACCGCCGGCTACTACGAGGACAAGTTCTTCCGTAAGGGCCCGGCCTCAGCAGACGCGTACGAGGTGCATGCACCCGCCGAACTCGGTGGCGCACGGCTCGGCATGCCCACCTGCTGGGACGAATGGTTCCCCGAGGTGGCCCGGCTTTACTCCCTGGGCGGTGCGGAAATCGTGGTTTACCCTACGGCCATAGGTTCCGAACCTGACCACCCCGATTTCGACACCCAGCCGCTCTGGCAGCAGGTAATCGTCGGAAACGGCATCGCCAACGGACTCTTTATGGTTGCCCCGAACCGTTGGGGCAGCGAAGGCACCCTGGACTTCTATGGTTCGTCCTTCATCTCCGATCCCTACGGCCGGATTCTCGCCCAGGCACCCCGCGACGCCTCTGCAGTGCTGGTGGCTGACCTGGACCTGGACCAGCGGAAGGACTGGCTGACTCTGTTCCCGTTCCTCGCCACACGCCGTCCTGATACCTATGGCCGCCTCACCGAACCCGTCCGCCTGAACGAATCCATTGGCGGCGAGCGCGGGTTCGCGGAGGTGTGCTCGTGACCGCCGCCGGGCTCCGTCATGCCGTCAGCACCCCAGCGCAGTCGGAGCAGGCCCCGCAGTGGCGGATGCCCGCCGAAACGGCCCGACAGGAGCGGCTCTGGATGGCCTTTCCCGCCGGCGGCTACACCCTTGGTGAATCGCCAGAAGCCGCCCACGCAGCCAGGTCCACCTGGGCCGCAGTGGCGAATGCCGCCGTCGAATTCCAACCCGTCACCATGGTGGTGGACCCCGGTGACGTCAAAACGGCCGCCGCCTACCTGCACCCAGGGATTGAGGTACTCGCAGCCCCGCTGAACGATGCGTGGATGCGCGACATCGGTCCCACCTTTGTCCTGGATGGTGAGGGGCAGCTTGGTGCCGTTGACTGGGTCTTCAACGGCTGGGGCGGGCAGGACTGGGCGCAATGGGACAAGGATGCCCTGATCGCCGGTGAGGTGGCCGGCCGCTCCGGAGCCCGCCATATCCTGTCCACGCTCGTCAACGAGGGCGGCGGAATCCAGGTGGACGGTCAGGGAACAGTCCTCGTCACCGAAACCGTCCAGCTCGATCCCGGTCGGAACCCCGGCCTCAGCCGCGCCGACGTCGAGCAGGAACTGGCCCGCACCATCGGCGCCACCCACGTGGTGTGGCTGCCGCGCGGCCTGACCCGTGACTCCGAGCGCTTCGGCACCCGCGGCCACGTGGACATCGTTGCAGCCATACCCTCCCCCGCCACGCTGCTGGTCCATGCCCAGGAAAAACCGGAACACCCAGACTTCGAGGTCAGCCGGGAGATCATCGAGTTCCTGAGCGGCACCACGGACGCCGCGGGCCGGAAGTGGAACATCATCAAAGTCCCCGCACCGGAAATGCTCCGGGACGAGGAAGGGTTCGTGGACTACAGCTATATCAACCACGTGGTGGTCAACGGCGCAGTCATCGCCTGCAGCTTCAATGACCCCCAGGACGACAAAGCCCTGCAGATCCTTGCGGAGGCCTACCCCGGGCGGCGCATCGTTGCCATCGACGCACGCGAACTGTTTGCCCGCGGCGGGGGAATCCACTGCATCACCCAACAGCAACCTGCTGCCTTCCAGAAAGTGGTGTCATGACAGAAACCATCCGCACGGATTCCTCTGCCGGCAGGAATGCCCCCGGCGCCGCCTCCGAAATCACCCCCAAGGGCCTGAAGGGCGGGCAGCTGGGGCTCCTCGCCGTCGTCGTTCTTGGCATCTCCACCATTGCCCCGGCCTACACGCTCACCAGCGCGCTTGGCCCCACGGTCAACGAAGCCGGGCTGCAGTTGCCGGTGATCTTCCTGATCGGGTTCATTCCGATGATCCTGGTGTCCCTGGCCTACCGGGAGCTCAATGCCGACTCCCCGGACAGCGGCACCACCTTCACCTGGGTCACCAAGGCCTTCGGTCCTTGGGTTGGCTGGATGGGCGGTTGGGGACTGCTCGCCGCCAACATCATCGTCCTGTCCAACCTGGCCGGCGTGGCGGTGGACTTCTTTTACCTCTTCCTCTCCCAGCTCACGGGTTCGCCCGAGCTGGCCGACCTGGCCGCAAACAAGCCGCTGAACGTTCTGACCTGCTTTGTGTTCGTTGCCCTTGCGGTGTGGGTGAGCTACCGGGGGCTGCACACCACCAAACTGGTGCAGTACGGCCTCGTGGGCTTCCAGCTGCTGGTACTGGGGCTGTTTGTTGCCATGGCCTTCGCCAACTGGTCCGCCTCTGCAACGGCCATTCCCTTCAGCTGGGACTGGTTCGACGTCACCAAAATCGAGACGTTCGGGCAGATCGCCGCAGGCATTTCGCTGTCCATCTTTGTGTACTGGGGCTGGGACGTCTGCCTCACCGTGAACGAGGAAACCGCCAACGGCAAAAAGATTGCAGGCATCGCGGGCACGCTGACCGCCCTGATTGTCCTGGCGATCTACCTGCTGGTGAGCATCGCCACCATGATGTACGCCGGCGTCGGGGACACCGGCAACGGCCTGAACAACACCGAGAACCACGAGAACATCTTTACGGCTTTGGCCTCCCCCATCATGGGCCCCTTCGCCATCCTGATGTCCCTGGCAGTGCTCTCCAGCTCCGCCGCCTCGCTGCAGTCCACGTTTATGTCCCCGTCCCGCAGCCTGCTGGCCATGGCCCACTATGGCGCATTGCCGGAGCCGTTCAGCCGGGTGAGCAAGCGCTTCTCGACGCCGGGCTACGCCACGGTCGCCGCCGGTCTGGTGTCCGCGGGGTTCTATGCCGTGATGCATGTAGTCAGCGAGAACGTCCTGAACGACACCATCCTGGCGCTTGGCCTGATGATCTGCTTCTACTACGGGCTGACGGCCATTGCCTGCGCCTGGTACTTCCGCAACAGCGCCTTCCAGGGCCTTCGCAACTTCCTGCTGCGGTTCCTTTGCCCGGTGCTCGGCGGCGTGGGACTGTTCGTGGTGTTCCTCCAGACCGCCGTGGACAGCTGGGCTCCCGAATTCGGCAGTGGTTCCGAGGTGTTCGGGGTGGGACTCGTGTTTGTCCTCGGGGTGGGCATCCTGGCCCTGGGCGCGGTGTTCATGCTGGTGATGTCCCGGCTGCGTCCCGCCTTCTTCCGCGGCGGGACCCTCAAGCGGGACACCCCCGCCCTGGTGGTTCCGGAGTAATCCGGTCTTCCTTCGTGCACACCCAAAAAGTGCCGCATCCCGTTTCCGGGATGCGGCACTTTTTTGTTGGGTCACCAGAAGTGGGCCACGTCCACAATCAGGCGTGAACCCGATCCGGGGCCGTCCAGCGTAAAGACCCGGAACGGCAGCCGTGCGCGGACACCCAGGCCAATACTGGTATGGCCCTCGAAGCTTCCGGCGTAAACCACCTGCCGGAAGGTCTGGTACCCGGTCACGTTGGACAGTTCAGCCTTCGCCGGCGGGTTGTACGTGGCGTTGCCGTTCTGGTCATAGGACGGCGCATGCACGGAGACCTGCAGGCGTGCGCCACCCTTTACCGGGATGGTGAAGCCGGACCCGTCCTGGACAATGTTCCGGACGTACCTGACGGTGTAGCCCGTAGCCGGGCCGTTGAGGTCAACCACCATCCGGTCAAAGCAGTAGTGCTGCCCGGTCCGGACGTTGGTGACAGAAGCGGTGCTGTAGGTGGGGTTGGCTTTTGCCAGTGACCCCCACTGGAGACCGCAATACGATGTGGTAGCCGAGGCAGGCCCCGGAACCAGAATTCCCAGCCCGACAGCCATGAGGAGAGCCGTGAGCCAGATGAGGAGTTTTTTCATTGTGGTGCCATCCAGAGGAGTGGAGCGGTTGGATAGCTCAAGCGTAGGAGCGCTGCACTACTGAATACGAGGCCTGTGGCCGCTTCGGCGCGGAACCGTAAGGAAGCCGGAATCCGCATCACACAACTGTAAATCCGGGGTTCTTTCGCCGCCTTTTTTAACCGTTCCGGTGCCGTTTCTGGACCCGGCCGTTATGCCGGATAACGACGTCCGAAAGGGACTCAAGGGCGCCGCACTCCCGGTAAGGGTGGCCGGCGCTCCCGGGGTATGAAAGTCAGCCTTCGCAGTCGCGGCAGTACTTCATGCCGTTCTTTTCGCGGGCCACCTGGGAGCGGTGGCGGACCAGGAAGCATGACGAGCAGGTGAACTCATCTGACTGTTCCGGAACAACAACAACCGTCAGTTCCTCGTTGGAAAGATCGGCGCCGGGCAGGTCGATGCCCTCGGCGGTGTCGTTCTCGTCGAGGTCGATCACCGCGGTCTGCACGGTGGCGCCGCGGGTGGCCTGAAGGGCCTCCAGGGAGTCGGCAGGAGACTCTTCTTCCTGCTTGCGCGGAGCGTCGTAATCGGTAGCCATAGCGTGTTCCACTTTCCTTGCTGCACAGCGCCGTTTCAGGCACCTCAGGCAGTTTAGGTCATTCTGCCTTTCCGCGGGCGCCAGTATGGTCCAACAGATCTTCCGCCGCGGCCTCGGCGTGCCGTGCATACGCGTGGTCACCACCGACTGCCACGCCGCTGAGCGCCGGCAGCCAGGCCCACCGCGTCACATCGGCCATGTCATCTGCAGCCTGGCCAGGGGTTTCGCAGTAGAAGGTATGCGCGAACCAGGCACGGATCCGGGCCGGAAATTGAGCTGTCATGCCGCGACCGTACGCAGCCAATGTTGTGGCCGCGTTTCGTCCCCGTCTCGGACATATTAATCCCGCTGCTGATGCAGGGAGCGGGATTCACAAAGGCTGTTGACCCGCAAAGGGCACTGCTCCTAAACTCCCGCCATCGGCATTTCAGGTTGAGTGCCCTTGCCCTCTGATGTGGAAGTAACAGCGATGGCCACAGCTCATTCCAATACCCCGGAGATTGAGGTCCAGCAGTCACTGCGTGACCTGGGTGGACAGCTGCAGGGAACGTTGATCGAGCCGCAGGATCCGTTGTACGAGGAAGCCCGGGCGGTGTGGAACGGCATGGTGAATCTCCGTCCCCGCGCCATCGCCAGGGCGAAGGCCGTCTCGGACATTGACCTTGCCCTGGATACTGCACGCCGAAGCGGCCTTGCGCTGGCGGTGCGCGGCGGAGGACACAACATCGCCGGCCACGGCACTGTCGAAGGCGGGCTGGTGCTGGACCTGGGGTTGCTCCGTGCTGTCACTGTCGACGCCGAAAGCCGCCTCGTCACTGTCGAGCCGGGAGCCACCTTGGCTGACGTGGACCGGGCCACGGCCGCCTACGGGTTGGTGGTCCCCCTGGGAGTCATCAGCGGGACAGGAGTGGCAGGGCTTACCCTCGGCGGCGGAGTGGGCTGGCTGACTCGAACAGGCGGGCTGAGCCTGGACAATCTTGCCGCTGTGGATGTAATTACTCCCGGCGGCGAGCACCTGCACGCAAGCGAAAAAGAAAACCCTGAGCTGTTCTGGGGGTTGCGTGGCGGTGGCGGCAACTTCGGCGTCGTATCCTCTTTCACCTTCCGTGCGATGCCCCTGCCGGCGGCGCCCCTGGGTGGCAACCTGTTCTACCGGCGACAGCACTGGAAGAACGCCCTGCTCGCGTTCGATGCCTGGACCCGGGACCTGCCTGACCAGATGAACCCGATCATCTCCTTCCTGGTCTTTCCGGCGGAATTCGGCATGGGCAGTGAGCCGTGGATGGTCCTCGGCTTCGCCTGGGCCGGCGAGGACCACCAGGCCGGCCTCGCCATTGTGGATCAACTCCGGGAGGTCGCTCCCCCGGACGAAGCGGAAGTTGGACCAACTCCCTGGTTGGACTGGCAATCCGCCATGGACGCCGTGTTTCCCAAGGGCTCACGCGGCTACTGGAAAAACGTTTCGTTCTCGCGGCTGGATGAGGAGGTGGCTGATGTGGTGGCGGGATTCGCCTCCGAACTGGCATGGGAGGGAACCGGCATTGACATCCACCATCTGGAGGGCGTCTTCGGGCGGGTTCCGGAGGAGGCGACTGCGTTCCCGAACCGGTCGGCGCGTTACTGGCTCAACGTTTACGGGTTCTGGCGTGACGCCGGCGAGGACGAGCGGCTGACCGCCTTCGCCCGCAAGGCCTACGCGCTGATGCGTCCGTTCGCCGAGCAGGGGGAATATGTGAATTTTTTGGGGGCAGAGCTCGGGGTCAAGGAGGCGGACGCTGCGCGCAGCGCCTACGGCCCGGACAAGTACCAGCGGCTCGTTGCCCTCAAGGAGAAATACGATCCGAAGAATCTGCTGCGCCTGAACCACAACATCCCGCCGACCGGGACTTAGTTGACCGGGACTTAGTTGGCCTACCGCCCGGGGCCGCGGAGGCGGGGGAAGAAAAAGAGCCCCCTGTCGGATTCGAACCGACGACCCCCGCTTTACAAGAGCGGTGCTCTGGCCAACTGAGCTAAGGAGGCGTGCCCTGGCGGGCAGGCGCCTGAACGGCGCTAGATAAGGTTAGCCCAAGTCCTCCCGGTGGTAAAAACGCCCGGGTTTTGGTTGCCGTGGCGGATGCCGGCGCAAAAGGGAGGGCCCGCAGCCGGACCGTGTCCGGCGGCGGGCCCTTTCGGCGGGAGGCGATCAGGCCTTGGCGTCGATTGCTGCCTGGATTTCAGCGTTTAGGTCGGCAGCGCCGTCCCACTGCTTGCCGTCAATGAAGACGGTGGGCGTTCCGGTGATGCCGCTGTTGGCCGCCAGCTCCGTGGAGTACTTCACGTAAGGGCGGAAGGTCTTGTCGTCCACGCAGCTGTTGATATCGGCCCCGATGTCAGTGGCCAGGGACTTCAGCTTGTCGTCGGAGAGCCCGGCTCCGCCTTCGGCGGGCTGGTTGGCAAACAGGACGTCAACGTATTCCGCATACTTTTCCGGTGCCTTGTCCGCCACGCAGGCTGCAGCGTTGGCTGCGCGTGAGGAGTAGTTCGTGGTGGACTGGCGGTCCAGGAAGCCCAGCGGGCGGTACTCCATGGAGATCTTGCCTTCATTACGGAGCGTGGTGAGCGCTTCGTTGTACGTGTTCTCGAACCGCAGGCAGACCGGGCAGATGAAGTCGATGTAGGCAATGACCTTCACCGGCTGGCCCTGCTCGGCCTCGGCGCCGGGCGCCACCACTGGGCTGGGCTGCGTATCAGGCTTGGCCGGAAGGTTTGCCAAGTCCACCGTCGCCGGGTCCGTCTTTTTGACCTCGGTGTTCGCCAGCAGGGTCACACCGCCGTTCACATTCGCGCTGGCAGGCACCGGTCCCTGGTCCGCGATGGGGGTGTTCTGCTGGATTCCGGTGGTTACCACCAATGCGATCACTGCCAGGATGGCCACCACGGCCGCCACAATTCCCCACCCGATCAGCAGCTTGTTGCGCTTGTCCTTTTTCAGCTGGGCTTCACGGATCAGCCGCGCTTTTTCGCGGGCCTCCGCGGTGCGCTCAGCTTTGGACTTACGTACTTCATTAGCGGGGCTCATGTGTTCCTTGGGTCGATCGACGAGGGGGACCATTTCGTGGCAACCCTCCCATTTTAGGGGAGAAAACTGAGAGCTTGCCTGTTCAAGTATTCTGCCGGATACACAACGGACGAATAGCACGGAAGATTCCGTCCCGTTAGGGTGAACTAAGAGCCACAAGCAACCCCAGGGGGCCGCAATGCAAACACCCGTCCAGGAAAAACCTTCCACCGCAGCCGGGTCCGGCGCCGCCGGCTCACGCCATGGCGGAGAAACCAAGTATGACTTCATGGTGGTCTCGAACAGACTGCCCGTAGACCGTTGCGCCCCCGGCGAAAACGGCGACGACGGCTCCGGCTGGCGCCGCTCCCCCGGTGGCCTGGTGACCGCGCTGGCACCAATGATGACCAAGACCGACGGCGCCTGGGTGGGCTGGCACGGCGCCCCGGACGAGACCGTGGAGCCCTTCAGCCACAGCGGAATGGACCTGGTCCCGGTGCAGCTCAGCGCGGACGACGTCGAGCTCTACTACGAGGGTTTCTCCAACGCCACGCTGTGGCCGCTCTATCACGACGTCATCGCGCCCCCTGAATTCCACCGGACGTGGTGGGATGCCTACCGCAAGGTCAACAAAAGGTTCGCCGACGCCGTCATACGCCATGCCGACGAGGGCGCCACAGTGTGGATCCAGGACTACCAGCTGCAGCTGGTGCCGCGGATGCTCCGCGAAGCGCGGGCGGACCTCCGGATCGGTTTCTTCAACCACATTCCGTTCCCGCCTCCAGAGATCTTCGCCCAGCTGCCCTGGCGCCAGGGCATCATCGACGGCCTCCTCGGCGCAGATCTGGTGGGTTTCCAGCGGGCGAGCGACGCCGGAAACTTCATGCGTTCAGCCCGCCGCTTCCTGGGCGCCAGCGTCAAGCAGCAGCAGGTGCACGTCAAGGGCCAGGACGGGAAGATAACGCACATCGCCCGGGCCCAAGCGTTCCCCATCTCCATTGATGTCCAGCAGATCAGCGAGTTGGCCCAAAAGCCGGAGATCATCGAGCGGGCGCGGCAGATCCGGCAGGACCTTGGCAACCCAAAAACCATCCTGCTGGGCGTGGACCGGCTGGACTACACCAAGGGCATCCGGCACCGGCTGAAGGCTTTCGAGGAGCTCCTGGCCGACGGCAAGCTGTCCGTGTCCGACGCAACCCTGATCCAGGTAGCCAGCCCCAGCCGCGAGCGCGTTGAGCAGTACCGGCTCCTGCGCGAGGAAGTGGAAGGCACGGTAGGCCACATCAACGGCACCTACGACACCCTCGAGAACACCGCGGTCCGCTACCTCCACCACAGCTACCCCGTGGAGGAGATGGTGGCCCTGTACCTGGCCGCCGATGTCATGCTGGTCACCGCCCTGCGGGACGGCATGAACCTGGTGGCAAAGGAGTATGTCACCGCACGCACCAACAACGACGGTGCGCTGGTGCTCAGCGAGTTCGCCGGCGCCGCAGACCAGCTCAAGCAGGCCCTGCTGATGAACCCGCACGACATCGACGGCCTGAAGAGCGCCATCATGCGGGCGGTCGAGATGTCGCCGCGGGACGCTTCGCGGCGCATGCGGGCAATGCGCAAGCAGATCCTTGAACACGATGTGGACCACTGGTCCGCTGACTTCCTGCAGGCGTTGAAGGAAAAAGTGGTCCGTGATGACTCCTGACAGCCGGGCCGGCAACGGCAGGCTGGCGTTGACACCGGAGCTCCGGGAAGCCCTCCGCACCATCGCCAGGACGGACAATCTGCTGGTGGCGTTGGACTTCGACGGCACCATGGCTCCCATCGTGGGCCACGCCGACGACGCCCGTCCCCTTCCCCGTGCAGCCACGGCCTTCGCCCGACTCGCCGTGCTGCCCCGCACGACGACGGCCCTCATCTCCGGACGCGCCCTCGCCAGCCTGCGCGCCGTAGCGTCCCCGCCGGTGGACACCCTGCTGATCGGCAGCCACGGGGCCGAGGCCTGGCTGGGGCCTGGATCCACCGGGCTGACCCTGGACGGGGAACAAAAGGCCCTCCTGGCCGAGGTCCGCGGCATCCTGGCGGAGATCGTCGCGGAGGCGCCGGGCACCATGCTCGAGGACAAGCCGGCAGGCGTGGTGCTGCACACCCGCCAGGCTGCGGATGACGTAGCCCAGGACGCCGTATCCGCCGCGCGCTCACTGCTGCAGGACCGGAAAGGCGTCTTCCTCAAGGACGGAAAGCGGGTCCTGGAAACATCGGTTGTCAATGCTTCCAAGGGTGAGGGGGTCACCTTCCTGCGGCAGGTCACCGGCGCCACGGCTGTCCTGTTTGCCGGCGACGACACCACGGACGAGGACGCGCTGGCCCGTTTGGAGCCGGGGGACGTGGGCGTGAAGGTGGGGCTGGACTTCACCCAGGCCCAGTACCGGGTGGAGGCGCCGGTGCACGTGGCAGAGATGCTGGAGGTGCTGCTGCAGGAGCGGAGCCTGGTGGTCGCAGAGGAGGACCAGCAGGGCTTCCAGGGCCGCAGTTAAGCAAGCTCACATGTGATCTCCGTAACATTTGAGCCCAAATGCACAACATCTGACATACTCTTGCTTGTGATGTGGCGCACAGACACCGTGCGGCGTCACTCGGCGCTCCCAAGTACTGATGCGGGAGCGCCTGCACCACAAAACTGAATAAACATGAACCATTCACAACGGATCGTCCGGCACGTACCTGCCGGTGAAGGGATTGATAACTGTGGCTACAGTTACTTTTGATAACGCTACGCGTCTGTACCCGGGCACAGAAAAGCCCGCCGTCGATAAGCTCAACATCGACATCGCCGATGGCGAATTCCTGGTCCTCGTGGGACCCTCCGGTTGCGGTAAGTCCACCTCCCTGCGCATGCTAGCAGGCCTCGAGGACGTCAACGCAGGCCGCATCCTGATCGGCGACCGCGACGTCACCGACGTTCCCCCGAAGGACCGCGACATCGCGATGGTTTTCCAGAACTACGCGCTGTACCCGCACATGACTGTGGCCGACAACATGGGCTTCGCACTGAAGATCGCCGGCGTCTCCAAGGAAGAGCGCGCCGAGCGCGTCCGTGAAGCCGCCAAGCTCCTTGACCTCGAGCCCTACCTGGACCGCAAGCCGAAGGCACTCTCCGGCGGTCAGCGCCAGCGTGTGGCCATGGGCCGCGCCATCGTCCGCAACCCGCAGGTCTTCCTCATGGACGAGCCGCTGTCCAACCTGGACGCTAAGCTCCGTGTGCAGACCCGCACCCAGATCGCATCCCTCACCAGGCGCCTGGGCGTCACCACCGTTTACGTGACGCACGACCAGGTTGAGGCTATGACCATGGGCGACCGCGTGGCCGTGCTGAAGGACGGCCTGCTGATGCAGGTGGACACCCCGCGCAACCTGTACGACAAGCCCAAGAACGTCTTCGTGGCCGGCTTCATCGGCTCCCCCGCCATGAACCTGCTCGAACTGCCGGTGGTCGACGGCGGTGTGCAGTTCGGCGGCACGGTTTACCCGGTACCCCGTTCCGTCCTCGAAGAGGCCCACGGCTCCACCGTGACGCTCGGTTCCCGCCCTGAGGACCTCGAGACCGCACCGCACGGCGAAGGCCTGAAGGTAGAGGTCGACGTCGTCGAAGAGCTCGGTGCCGACGCCTACGTCTACGGCCACACCACCCTTGACGGCAAGGACCACGACATCGTGGCACGCGTCGACGGCCGCCGCCCCCCGATGAAGGGCGAGTCCATCTACGTCCGCCCGCAGTCGGGCCACGTGCACCTGTTCGACACCAAGACCGGCCTGCGCCTGGGCGACTAGTCCTCCCCACCGGCACCCTAACCTCCGTATGAACCGACGGCGGCCCCTCCTTACTGGACGGGCCGCCGTCGGCCTTTAACTGCGCGGGCAGAAGGATTAGCTGGCCACGCCCTTGTACGGAAGAATTGACCCATGACCGAGGAATACAGCGCCCAGTGGCACGATGAACCCACCGACTATGCGCAGGTGGGGAAACTCCCCCGGTTCGTGGCGGCCAGCGCGGACGACGGCAAAGCTTCGGTCTACAGTTCCCTGAACATCACTGCGGCAGCGGCTGATCCCGAACTGCTCGACCTGCCCTGGCACATCGCGCTGGAGGACTGGCCTGCAGAGAACCTGGCCGCACTCCCCCGCGGTATCTCCCGGCACATCGTCCGGTTCGCCCACCTCGGGGGCTCGGTGATCGCCATCAAGGAAACCTCGGAACACATTGCCCGGCACGAATACCACATGCTCCGCAAGCTGGCCCGGCTGGACGTTCCCTGCGTGGAGCCCGTCGCCGTCATCACCGGCCGTACCACCCTGGACGGACGGCCGCTGAACCCCGTGCTGGTGACCCGGCACCTGAAGTTCTCCATGCCTTACCGAGCCCTTTTCTCGCAGATGCTGCGCAAGGACACGCTCACTCGCCTTATCGACGCACAGGCGCTGCTGTTGGTGCGGCTGCACCTGATCGGCTTTTACTGGGGCGACGTTTCGCTTTCCAACACCCTTTTCCGCCGCGACGCCGGCGCCTTTGCCGCTTACCTGGTGGACGCCGAGACCGGTGAGCTCTATCCGGACCTCTCTACCGGTCAACGCGAGTATGACCTGGAAATTGCACGGGTTAACATCGCGGGCGAGCTCATGGACTTGCTGGACGGCGGCCTGATCGAGGAAAAGGTGGACCCCGTGGCCACCAGCGAACTGATCATGGACAGTTACCGCCGCCTTTGGACCGAGCTCACGGAGAAGGAATCCTTCGAACTGGGCGAACGTTGGCGTGTGGGCGCCCGCATCCGGCGGCTCAACGAACTCGGCTTCGACGTCGAGGAGTATGCAATTAAGACCACCCAAAACGGCGCCACCATCCAGCTGCAGCCGAAGGTGGTGGACGCCGGGCACCACATGCGCCGCCTGTTGCGGCTCACCGGTATCGACGCCCAGGAGAACCAGGCACGCCGGCTCCTGAACGACATGGACTCCTTCCGGGCAGACAACAACCCCGACATGGACGAGGAATACAGCGCCCATCTTTGGGTGAGCCAGATCTTCGAGCCGATCGTCAGGTCCATCCCGCGGGACCTGTCCGGCAAGCTCGAACCGGCCGAAGTGGTGCACGAGGTCCTGGAGCACCGCTGGTACATGTCTGAAAAGCAGGAGCGGCACATCCCGTTGGCGGAAGCTGTACAGTCCTACATCGACTCCATCCTGCGGCACCGCCGCGACGAAGCCGCCATTATGCTGAACCCGGACACGGAACTGCTCAAGATCCTTGAGGTGGAGACCGAAGAGTCCCGCTACGGCGAAGACGAGTCAATAGACGAGTACCCGGACTCGGACGACTAGGTTCAGATCGCCTTACCGGGATTGAAGATGCCGGCGGGATCGAACAGGCCCTTGATCCTGCGCTGGAACTCCCGGACGGGTTCCGCCTGTTCCTGGCCAAGCCACCGCAGTTTGTACTGCCCTACGCCGTGCTCCCCGGTGATTGTCCCGCCCATCTGCAGGGCTGCAGTAATGGACTCGTCCAGGACCTGCTGGAGCCTGGCCATGGCCCCGGTGTCCACCGTGTTGTCCTTCCGGTCTATCCAGAAGGTGGGGTGCAGGTTGCCGTCGCCGGCGTGGGCTACTACCTTGAGGTGCACCCCGTAACCGGCGGCCATGGCTTCCAGGGCCGCGACGTAGTCAACGAGGCGCGACCGGGGAACGGCTACGTCCTCTCCCACCCGATACTCGTCGTCGACCTCCACACCCCTGCTGTGCCGGCGAAGCTCCACCAGCCGTTCTGCCTCTGTACTTGCTTCCGTGGTAACGGTCGCCCCGCCTGCGCTCAAAACCTCCCGGACTACCTCGGCTTCTGCCGCAGCACCGAAGCCGTCCGTCTGGATCAAAAGGAGAGACCGGCCGCGCCCGGTGAGGTCCGATCCGTGGATCTCATCCAGCTGGGTGAGTGTACCGCCGTCGAGCAGTTCCATGATGGCCGGTTGCACCCGGGCCCTTCCCACTGCCAGGACGCCGGCAGCAGCGAGACGGAAGTCCGGGTAGAAAGCTGCGACAGTGTGCACCTCCCGGGGCAGGTACTTCAGGCGCACCGTCACCCCCACAACAATGCCAAGCGTTCCCTCAGAGCCGACGAACAGCCCGGTCAGGTCGTAGCCGGCCACGCCCTTGAAGGTCTGGTGGCCGGTGTGGATGAGCGAGCCGTCCGCCAGGACCACGTCCAGCGCGAGGACCGAGTCCCGGGTAACCCCGTACTTGGCACAGCGCAAACCGCCCGCGTTGGTGGCAACATTGCCGCCGATGGTGGAGCTGCGGAAGCTTGCCGGGTCCGGGGCGTACATGAGTCCATGCACCGCAGCGGCCTCGTTGAGCACGGCGTTGATGACTCCCGGTTCCACTACTGCTGTTTCGTCGTCCGGGTTCAGTTCCAGAATGCGGTCCATGCGTTCGAGGGACAGGATGATGCAGTCCCTGGTGGCGTGGGCACCGCCTGAAACTCCGGTTCCCGCCCCCCGCGGCACGATGGGAACAGCACCGTCAGCACAGATCCGTACCACGGCCTGCACCTCCGGCACGGACTCCGGGAAGACCACTGCCAGTGGCAGCTGGTAGTCGAGGATGGGCGCCTGGTCCACGGCGTACCGGCTGAGCGTTGCTTCCGTCCGGTCCACCTGGCCGGCCGCCAACACGGACTCCAGCTCCTCAACCACGCTTCCCACAAAGCCTCCATCCCTCGCCGCACATGTCCCACAAGTCTAGGACCCGGGGCCTTCAGTTACGGTTGCGCCGGCTGTCCTGACCCGCGTCTTCATTCCGCCGAGTCAGGCCTCCGCCCCGGCTTCAGGGGCGCCCATGAAACGGCAATACCTGGCAAGAATCAGCGGCCACGCGGCGAGGTACTGGGCGCGGGCTGCGGCCGGGTTCTCAGCCCCTTCCCAGCCGTCATGGAAGACGCGTACTTCCGTGCCGTCCTCCACTGCCCGGAATACCACCAGCAATTCCGTGGACCACAGCGCACTGGAGCCGGGATGCCAGGTTGCGTGAAAGGAAAGGGGCGGCTGCCAGTCATCAAGGGTGCCCCAAATGCTGGTCCGGCCGTCATCGGCTGTTTCCAGGATGAGGTTCTCCTCAAACTCGACGTACGATCCCGCGCCGTACACGCCGAACGTTTCCAGGGGCCACCAGAGATGCGTGTGGTCCGTGAATCCGGCGAAGGCATGGGCCACGCTTCCTGGCACTACCACCGTGTTGACCACCGGTTCGAGGAGATCCAAGGGACTCTTCTCATCGCTTCCAAAAGGGTCGTTGCCGTGGCTGAAGAGGCTGTTCATGGTGCTCCACTCTACCCGGCCCTGCTCGCCGGGGGTGTGGTGGTTAAAGCGGTGGGGCCCTGACGGTTGGTCAGGGCCCTGCCGGTGCTGGCGGGGGTGGTGGTGTGGTTAAAGCAGTGGGGCCCTGACGTCGTTTGTCAGGGCCCTACTGGTAATTTATGTCCGGCGGTGACCTACTCTCCCACACCCTCCCGGGTGCAGTACCATCGGCGCTGT
>NZ_JBNHEW010000012.1:0-10396 GCF_059089645.1 Arthrobacter sp. K41
CGCTGCACCAGCTTGAGGACCATGGAAGGCCCGTCAGCTTCCAATTGCCTCGCGCTAGTTTGTGGCGGTCACGGACTCGGTCGGTGGCTGCATCTGCGCGATGGAAGTGTAGACGTGGGCGCGCAGGCGGGCAAACTCCGGCAGTTCCTTTGTCGACACCTGGTCCCGCGGCTGCGGCAGTCCGACCTCGATTTCCTCGAACACCGTCGTCGGCCGGTTCGTCAGCACGACGACTCGGTCCGCGAGGTAGACCGACTCATCAATATCGTGGGTTACGAACAGGATGGTCATCCCGTACTCACGGCGCAACTCGAGGACGAGATCCTCCAAACCCGAACGGGTTTGTGCATCAACGGATGCGAATGGCTCGTCCATGAGCAGGATATCCGGCCGATAGGCGAGAGCTCGAGCGATAGCGACCCGCTGCTGCATTCCGCCCGACAATTGCCAGGGGTACTGCGTCTCGAAACCGGTGAGCCCGACCGAAGCCAAGGCATTCTGGACTCTCTCCGCGCGCTCCTTCACGCTCTTCACCTTCCGCCGCAGCGGAAATTCGACGTTCTGGGCGACTCGCATCCACGGGTAGAGCGACCGGCTGTAGTCCTGGAACACTAGAGCCATCTTCTCCGGCGGCGCGAGAACCACCTCCCCGTCGAGTTCGACGGTCCCGGTCGTTGGGGCCAGCACGCCACTGAGTACTTTGAGGAGTGTCGTTTTTCCGCACCCCGACGGTCCGACTACGCAGATGAACTCACCCGCTCGGGCCTCGAAGCTGATGTCCGCGAGTGCAGTGACCGATGAGTCGCGTCCTTGGTATGTTTTGGCGATGGATTTTACGTGAAGCATTGCAGAGCACTTCCTTGCTTGGTCTTATTGGGGTAATTCTCGTGAACCGTGATGCCAGGCTAGGATCACGCGCTCGAGTCGTACGAAAAGCAGATTCAGGGTGAAGCCGAGCAGGCCGAGCAGGATGATCCCCGACCACATGTCGGCTAGAGCGAAGGTCCGCTGGGAGACTAGGATGACGTGACCGATGCCGTTTTGACTCGCTGCCATTTCGCTGACCACCACCATGATGAGCGCAAGCGCGAGTGCGGTACGCATGCCGGCGAAGATCTGCGGAGCGGCAGCGGGCAGCACCACATGCGTGAAGCGCCGCCACATATCAATCCGGTAAACCGTGGATGTTTCGATGTATACCGGTTCCATGCCTGTCGCACCATCCATCGCGTTCAGAAGGATGGGCCAAATGCACACGACCGCGATGAGGGCGACCTTTGCGTCGTCGCCGATGCCAACAACGAGAATGACGAGCGGAATGAGCGCCGGGGCCGGGATGGCACGGATGAACTCTAGAACCGGCGTGAAGGTGGCTCGAACACGCGGATATCGACCTAGGAGCAGCCCGGCGGGGATGCCTACGGCGACTGCAATCAGATACCCCAGGGAAAGGCGGCTGACACTTGGCACGAAGTCGGTCCACAACCGCTCGGAGAACCAGAATGGTACGAAGTCGAGGAGGATCGGTGCTAGGGGCGGGAAATAGTAAATGCCCGCCTGACCTGTCCAGACCAGTAGTGCGATGATGACGAGGACCGGCGTTGCGATCTCGACGGCCTGCAGGAGTCGGGGATGCCGCCGCAGCGGTCGTTTGCCCAAGGTGACGCTCATCCAATGACCTCTCGGTGTGAAGGGTGCCAACGAAGCAGCCGTCGTTCGATTGTGAAAACGAGCGAATTAAGTATCAGGCCGAGAAAGCCCGTGGTCACGATCAGCGCGTACATAGTCACGGTCGCGTTCGACGCTTGCGCGAAAGATATGTCGCGACCGAGCCCGGCCGACCCGATGATCAACTCAGCCACGATTGTCACGATCAAAGCGGTCGTGGAGGCGATTCGCGCCCCGGTTGCTATGTACGGCATGGCGTTCGGCAGGATGACACGGAGGATAAGATCGCTGCGCGGAACCCGATAGGACTTCGCCGTCGTCAGCTGGGTCGGGTCGATGTCTCGGAGCCCAATTACGGTTTGGATCAAAAGCGGCCATATCGCCCCGAAAGTTACGAGGAAGAGCTTCGACTCAGAGCCTACCCCGAACAGCAAGATGGCAACAGGAATGAGCGCCACGGACGGCACCGGCCGGAGGAACTCGATGATCGGCCGTAGCGCTCGATTCACGACATCCACGCTGACAATGAGGACGGCCAGTGGCATAGCAATCGTGGCCGCGAGGAGGAGCCCGAAGCCCCACCCCGCCAGAGTCTGGCCCACTGAAATCCAAAACGAGGACTGGGCTATGAGCGAACTGAGCTCGATTATAAGCACGCTCGGCGGCGGGACGTATCGCTCATTGAGAAGTCCGAGACGTATCGCAGCCTCGGCGAGTACAACGATGGCCAGAGTCCCGACCAGGCCATAGGCCGCTCGTTTGGTGCCGGTGAGGGGAGGACGACCCAGCCGATTCCGTGGCGCCCGGGTCAGGGGCGCCCCGGAATCGATGCGCTTGATCGTGGACTTGATGCTCACGAACCGTCCGTCAGCCGAAGGTACTCGTCCAGGTTGGCCTCGTAGGTGTATCCGCCGTATTTCTTGAGCATTTCCATGAGCCGATCGTACGAATCACGGCCGATCTCGGCCTTCCACTGAGGAAGGATCATCTTGCCGAGCGTCTCATCGTTTATAGTCGGGATAAGCACTTTAATCGCTGCACGCGCATCGTCCGGGTTCGCTGTCGCGTATTCGTTGGCTTTTGCCATCGCACGCTGGAAGCGTTCTACTCCTTCAGGGCTCTTAGCCGCATACTGCGCGGAGGTCACCCACTCGGTGGTCTGGGTCGCCTCCGGGTAGGCCTCGGTGGCGGGTGCGCCGATCTTTCTCATTCCCTGCTCGAGAAGGATGCTGCGGAACGGTTCCACAGTACTACCGCTGTCGATCCGGCCGGACGCGATCGCCCCACCGATGTCCGGGAATGCGATCTCGACGTAGTTGACGGATTTCAGGTCGACGCCGTTCTTGTCGAGCGCTGCCAGCGTTTCAAGATGGGCAAGGCTCTGCTGGGCCACGATAGAGACCGTTTTTCCCTCAAGGTCAGCGATCGTCTTGATGTCAGAATCACCACGGACGACAAGGGCTCCTGAGTCCTGGTCCCCCACGCCGGCGTAGGCGCCCGGAGCGACCGCGAGGATAGGCACGCCCTGAGAGAGGGCATTTAGGTCAGAGGTGACCGCAGACCACGCAATCTGGATATCGCCGCTCATGAGCGCTGCGACGCCCGCAGCCCCGGCGTTGAACATCTGGCTTTCGACTTTGAGGCCCTCCTCCTCGAAGAAGCCCTGCTGCTGTGCGATTTCGAAGGCCGCCACATGGATGATCGGAAGAAGCCCTACCTTGAGCTCGATCACCTCTTCGGTACTCCCACCATTAGAGTTGGCTCCTGTATCGGTTCCTCCGGCGGGCGCACATCCGGATATTGCAAGCGCGGCTACTGCGATCGCCGCGAAGGGAAGGGTCTTTTTCATTGTTCTGCTCCTATGGAGGTGATGAGGGGGGATGCTATTTGTGGTTTCTGAAGAATTCAGCCCAAAGAGGTGCGGGGATGCGCACGTCCGTCTTGCAGTCCAAGAGGAACAGGCCGTCTGGCCGCTCCAGCCAGGAACGGAGCGCATCGAGATCTTGCCGCCGGCGCACGGTGCAACCGTCACCACCGGCGCCGCGCGCGAGGGACACGAGGTCCCAGTCGGGGAAGCGCACAATATCGGTCTCGATGCCATGGTGGCGGCCCACGTGGACTTCGGCCCCGTAGGCGGCATCGTTGTATACCACGACGAGATGAGGGGTGCCGACTCTCGTGATCGTCTCGAGCTCTCCCAAGCTCATGAACAGGCCTCCGTCACCAATCATCGTGACGGGAAGCGAGCCCGGCCCGGCGACTGCGGTACCAATACTTTGAGCCAGCGCGAGCCCGACGGCCTGGAACCCTTGAAGGAAGAGGAATCCGCCGAGGCGTTTCGGTTCGAAGTAGCTGCCTGCGAAGCCCATAAAGGCGCCGCTGTCGGTGAGCGTGATGCTTTGTTCCGGCAACAGGGCGTTGAGTTCGGTCGTCAGTGTCCGGGGATCAATCGTGTGCTCATCCGATTCGTCAATGAAGGGATCACCACGCCGGGCGCTAGCCAGCTCCGCGGGGTCCAGCTCCTGAACAAATCCGCTTGGGGCGGGGTCGCGCAACTCCAGTGCTCGAAGAATCGTGTAAGCAGTCTCCCGCGCGTCGCCGAGCAGTGGAGTGACACCGCGGACAAAGTACTCGATAGCGGTCGGGTCCTCCTCGACTTGGACGATACCCGCGTCACCGTAGAGGGTTCCACCGCGCGTGGTCCACTGGTTGAGGCTAGCTCCAAAAGAAAGCACTAGGTCCGCGGTCTCCAGGATCGCCGCCGCACGCTCCGACGAGAAGCCTCCGCTGGTGCCGATGTTACCCGGCTCGCCGACGAAGAAACCTTTCGCTGTCGCCGAGGTGGTGACAACAGCATCCAGGCGACGCCCCAGAGCGTGCAGCGCTTCCTGCGCCCCCGATAGCACGGCCCCCCACCCCGCAAGGATCACCGGCCGACGGGCCTTCGCGATAAGAGAGAGGACACGTTCGAGTTCCGCCTCGGCCGGAATCCGGCGGCTCGGCGAGACCGGAACCCGGACGTTGGGCAGGGAACCGACCTCCACATCCTGAGCATCCGTAGGGATGGAGTACATGATTGGGCGGCGCTCGAGCATAGCCCGACGGTATGCAGCAATAAGATCAACGACCGCATACTGCGGACCGCGGAACCGCTGCACGCCCACTCCTAACGCCCTCACCAAGCCGTCTTGGTCAATGAGCTGGGGGTAATCTTCGAGAGTGTTGGACGTCGCCCCGGTGAGCAGGAGAATCGGGGTTCGCGCGCGAACCGCCTCACCGAGTGCGGTGAGCGTGTTCGTGACGCCGGGACCGGTCGTCACTGATGCAACCCCGACTTGCTGGGCAACACGAGTGTATCCATCCGCCATGGCTACAGCAGCAGACTCGTGACGGGCCCCGAGGTAGCGGATGCCGTTTTCTTCGGCTGCAAGTGCGAACTTTATATTGCCATCCCCGAGCAGGCCGAACAGGGTGGTGACACCGAGTTCGTGGAGCGTCGCGCCTATCGCTTCGTATGCTTTCATCGTCCCGTTTCTTCATTGAAAGGTAAGCTCGGAGTCGAGCCGTCCGCACAGCGTACTATTGTCCGTTGAGAGTAATTAGAACGGACGCAGCTGTCAATCATGAGAAAATCTGCAAACAAGGCGCTACGGCGAAAGTCCGCCTTTCGACCGTGCGGGAGAGACCTAAAGCTGGGCACCTGTTTGTGAGTGCACTATGGTGGCCGCGCAGTACCACCGACGATCGTCATCAGGAACTCAGCGAACGAAATGTCCGTCAGTCATGAGCTGAAGCTTGATCACGGCACCATATGCCCGATCGTTACCACTCGGCCCGCGGGTGACCTGCCGGTTGTGCCGATCCTGACGAACATCCTCGGCCGCCATTAAAAACCGCTCAGCGGTTCTTGGATCTCGGTCGTGCGATCCGCGCGGTTGTAGACGCGCTTACTCAGGTCGGGTTGAACTACACCCAAAGCTGACACAGCTCTTTGCCTGATCCTCTTAACAACCGGAATTGACCTACGTTGAACGAGTCCATTCCGCCCGCCCACAGCCGGGGACAGCCTCGGACGCGTCGATGTCGGACTGCAGCGGGGTGGTGGTCGGCAACCAGCTGCTGCGTTGTTGTTCAAAAGCTGTGATCAATGCGGCGTTTTGGAGCGTCAGGTCGATGTCGTCAAGACCATTGAGCAGACGCCAGCGGGTGTCCTCGTCCAGCTGGAATGGAATCACCCGCTCCCCGGCCTCGATGGTTCCGTTTTCCAGGTCAATGCGGAGGGCAAGATCCGGTGCTCCCTCCACCAGGTCCCAGAGGCTATTCACATCCTCCTCTCCGACTTGGGCGGCCAGCAGGCCGGCCTTGCCGGCATTTCCGCGGAAGATATCGGCAAACCTCGGGGAGATCACTACTCGGAAGCCGTAGTCCATTAGCGCCCACACTGCGTGTTCCCTCGATGATCCGGTCCCGAAGTCCGGGCCGGCGATCAGGATCTTCGCGGTAGCGAACACGGGGTGGTTGAGAATGAAGTCGGGGTTTCTGCGCCAGGCGGCGAAGAGCCCGTCTTCGAAGCCGGTTCGTGTGATTCGCTTCATGTAGCTGGCCGGGATGATCTGGTCGGTGTCGACGTTGGTGCGCCGCAACGGCGCACCTGTGCCTTCGATGACCCTGACCGCTTGGATAGGCACGGCCGGATTTTAGAGTGATACCGAAGGGTAGTCGCGGCCGAGCCAGTGCTCCAGCTTCTGGGCGAACTCGCGCTGGAATGAGAGGGGGCCGTGTTCCTTGGTGTAGACCGCCTCGAAGACTGCAACGAAGAGGGTCAGGGAGAGGAAGAAGTGCGCACCGTTTTCGAATAGCCACACGTAGTCGTAGTTGACCAGTGCCTGGCGCTCTTCGTCAGTGAAGGACACCCAGGAGGTCTTCTCGACGCTGTTGAGCCAGATGCCGACTTCCTTCTCCCAATCGGTCAGAGCGGTTGCGGCGTCTTCCTTATACCGGGCGACCCAGCTTGGGTCCCGGTCCACGGTGTACAGGAACTTGTTGACGTAGTACTTGCTCACGCTGAAACTCCTTCCTTGGCGGTGACCGGTCCTGCGCTGCCGCCGGAAACGGCTGCTGCCTGCTCGGCGGCGGCGGCCTGCTTGTCGCTCTTGTTGGGATACCAGGTCATGAACATTTCTCTGGTGTGGTATAGGTCCAGCTGGTCCACGTAGTCAGCGTTTTCGGGCCCGGCGATGCCCATCATCAGGATCAGGTCCATGAAGCCGTGGGTGGCGTTGCCTGCGCCGGACATGGATTCGTGGGTGACGTTTTCCAAAATCGCTTCGATGTTCCCGGTGGAGAGCCATTCGATGGCCTGGCGATCGAATTCCGGGTCGGGCCCGTGCTCGCCGAACTGCCGCGGGCCGCCGAGCTCCAAGGACAGGTGCCCGGTGCCGATGGCGGCGATCTTCTTGTCAGTCGGGTATTCATCGATGACCTGGCGGATGGCGCGGCCCAGGTCCCAGAACCGTTTCGGTGAGGGCAGCGGCGGTGCGAAAATGTTCGTGTAAATCGGGATCACGGGCAGGTCGGCGTCGGGGCGGACGGTGATGATCGGGCAGATGATGGAGTGGTCGATCTTCAGTTCGTGGCTGAAGGAGAAGTCGAAGCCGCGGTCCATGAGGCCCTGATGCATGAAGTTGGAGAAAGCGACGTCCCCGTCGAGGACGTACGTGGGGATGCCGAACTCGCGCTCTTCGTTGTAGAAGGTGGCGTCGTACTTTTCCTGCTTGCCGATCATGAACGTCGGGTAGTTGTCCAGGAAGAACTGGTGAAAATGGTCGGCGCCGACCATGACGAGAATGTCGGGTTCTGCTGCGGTAAGCGTTTCCCGGTAGGCCTCGACTTTGCGTTTCCATTCGTCGGCCTGGGGCATCCGTTCTTCCGGGGGCGCGGTGGTGGCCTTGAGGTAGAACGGGTGGTGGGTGCTGGCCAGTACGGCTGTCAGTTCAGCCATTGCATCTCCTTTGATTTATGCAGGCTGCTCCGGGAGCGGCTAGGCCCGGCTGCGGGCCGCGGGGACCTGCTGGTTCTAGTTTTCGTCCGGTGTTGTGGGTGACTGCGGGTCGACGTAGACGGCGTTCCGGTCCACTGCCATGTACACGTCCATGCCAATCGGGTTGCGGCGTTCCTCGGCGATTTGCCCGAGAAGGCCCGCTGCCCGTGCCAGCAGGGCGAATCCCCGCAGCAGATCCGTCGGCAGGCGGAGATCGGCCAGGGCGGCACCGCAGACTCCGGCGCCATTGAGCGGGAGTTTTCGGCCAAGAGCTTTTTCGCTCATCCGGCCTATGGCCTCGAAAAGGCGCAGGTGCGGCCCGCGCAGGCCTTCCTCTTCGGCGATACCGATCAACACTGGTGTTCGGGGGTCCTGAACCTTATGGTTTGGGTGACCCAGTCCGGGAACGAATTTGCCTGCGGCCCGCTGGGCAGTGATTGCACTGAGTGCGAGGTCATCCCATCCGGCGTCGGTGTCCGGCAGGTGCCCCTCATGGGCCGCGAGGGTGGCGGCGAGGAACTGCCCACAGTCCTCGGTGACACCGAGGAATCGTGAGCCGCCTCCGAGCAGGCCGGCGGCCATCGCTCCTTGCAGGGAATCGGGGGCGCTGAGGTAGGTAAGCCTCGCGGCGATGGCTGTGGGCGTGAAACCGTGGTCAGCCAGCGCCACCAAGACGGATTCAAAGACGCGCAGTTCCCCGGCCGTGGGGCGGCGCATAGCAACGAGCCAGAAGGCGAGTTCACCGAAGCTGACCTTGCCCATCAAATCCGCAGCGAGGTCCTGGCCCAGGAGGCGAATTTCGGTGGCGGTGGATGTTCCCAGTGAGGTCGGGAACTGCAGCTTCTGCTCGAGGGTGGGGTTCATGATTCTCCAGAGGTTGACGCGATCGGGATGGCGGCGGCGGCAAGCCAGGCACGGATCTCATCGGTGTGTTCGCCCAGCTCCGGCGGTGCCAGATCGTAGCGTGCCGGGGTCGCGGAGAACGTGATCGGGTTGCGGACGCCCGGGACGGTATTGGTCCCGGTGCCGATCTGGACGACGGGCTCAAGACCGAGCTTTTGGGCGTATTCAACGCCTTGTTTAATGGTGTTGATCGGTCCGTTTGGAACGCCGGCTTCGTTCAGCTTCTCGAACCATTCTTCGGCGGTCCGTGTCTTCAGTCGTTCCACCAGCAGGGGGCGGAGCTCTTCGCGGAGCCGGGTCCGGTCCGCGTTGTCAGCGAACCGCTCATCGTCGGCCAGTTCTGGGACACCCAGTACGGCGCAGAGCTTGCGGAACTGGGCGTTGTTCCCTGCGGTGATGATCAGGTCATCGTCCTTGGTCGGAAGAGCTTCATAGGGGAACAGGCTCGGGTGGGCGTTGCCCATCCTGAACGGTGTGACGCCGCCGGCAACATAGGCGGAGGTTTGATTCACGAGCCCGCTCATGGCCGAGGCCATGAGGCTCGTTTCTATGTTCTGCCCTTCGCCGGTGCGGTCACGGTGGTGCAGGGCGGCGAGGATTCCGATGGCTGAGTGCAACCCTGCCATGACGTCGAAGACGCTGATGCCGGCGCGGTAAGGTTCCCCATTGGGGTCCCCGGTGAGGCTCATGAGCCCGGACATGGCCTGGACGATCAGGTCATACCCGGGAAGGGCGGCGCCTTCGGCGGTGCCGAATCCGCTGATGGAGCAGTAGATGACAGCCTCGTTGCGTTCCCGGACCGAGCTGTAGTCCAGCCCGAACCGCTTCAGTCCACCGGGTTTGAAGTTCTCGATTACAACGTCGGCGCGGGCGGCGAGCTCCTTGGCCGTTGCGAGGTCGTCCTCGTCCTTCAGGTTCAGCACGACGGATTTTTTGTTGCGGTTGATCGCCGAGTAGTACGTCGAGACACCGTCGGGGCGGACCGGCGGCACCCACGAGCGGGTGTCGTCCCCGCCGGGACTTTCGACTTTGATGACTTCGGCGCCCATGTCTGCCAGGAGCATGGTGGCATACGGGCCAGCCAGCACACGGGAGAAGTCGGCGATGACGATCCCGTCGAGGGGTCGGACGACCGGGTCCTGGGCGGCCTCCGGCTTGAGGGTGCTTATCACCGTGGTTCCTTTCGGCTTCGAAGTAACTTGTCCGTTCAGCGGACAATGGTCCGAAATGGGATATTTATAGAATGAGCTTTTGGCGCGGATGTGTCAAGGCAGCAAGGCACCTACAAGGGACGGACGAACGCCTTCACACCGGAACGGGCGGCTGAACTGGTCCAGCGCGCCGGCAACGTTGTCCCGAAGCCGCCCTGATCCGTGCCTACGGCATCAGCAGGGAGACCGTCTACTAGGACCTACGCCGCCAAGTTGGTGAAGCGCCTGCCTTGCCCAAGGCCGTTGCACCGAATGCAGACGGGATGGCTGGACGGAAGATCTATTATCGGCGTTTCAAATCCTATGGGAGTGGGCTCCTTAGGCGCTTCGGCCGCAAGTGTGAGCTCCATATTGCCCCGAGTAGGCCGAACATGGTTGGGGACACCGAGGTGATGGAGCGTCGCTCCTATCGCTTCGTAAGCCTTAATCGTCCCGCTTCTTTTTTTAAAGGTAAGCCCGAGGCATTTGTCCGTAAATCGTACATCTGTCCGTTGAGGACTAATTCGCACCCACGCAGCGCCTTAGTTCGGAGACTTTCTCATAATCGACAGATTCTTCTCGATCTGGTCCCACC
>NZ_JBNHEW010000013.1:0-5230 GCF_059089645.1 Arthrobacter sp. K41
TGTGTCTGTTGTTTGAGAACTCAATAGTGTGCCAAGTTTGTTGATACCGATTGTTTTTTGATTGGTTGAATTGACCGGGCTGTCCGCCCCTGTGGGTGGTCTGGTTTTTACAGCTGGTTTCAAATTTTTGCTGTCTGGTTGCTGCGTTATTTCCGTGGTGGTTGGGTGGTTTCTGTTTTTGTTTTACTTCAACGGAGAGTTTGATCCTGGCTCAGGATGAACGCTGGCGGCGTGCTTAACACATGCAAGTCGAACGATGATCTCCAGCTTGCTGGGGGGATTAGTGGCGAACGGGTGAGTAACACGTGAGTAACCTGCCCTTGACTCTGGGATAAGCCTGGGAAACTGGGTCTAATACCGGATATGACTCCTCATCGCATGGTGGGGGGTGGAAAGCTTTTTGTGGTTTTGGATGGACTCGCGGCCTATCAGCTTGTTGGTGAGGTAATGGCTTACCAAGGCGACGACGGGTAGCCGGCCTGAGAGGGTGACCGGCCACACTGGGACTGAGACACGGCCCAGACTCCTACGGGAGGCAGCAGTGGGGAATATTGCACAATGGGCGAAAGCCTGATGCAGCGACGCCGCGTGAGGGATGACGGCCTTCGGGTTGTAAACCTCTTTCAGTAGGGAAGAAGCGAAAGTGACGGTACCTGCAGAAGAAGCGCCGGCTAACTACGTGCCAGCAGCCGCGGTAATACGTAGGGCGCAAGCGTTATCCGGAATTATTGGGCGTAAAGAGCTCGTAGGCGGTTTGTCGCGTCTGCCGTGAAAGTCCGGGGCTCAACTCCGGATCTGCGGTGGGTACGGGCAGACTAGAGTGATGTAGGGGAGACTGGAATTCCTGGTGTAGCGGTGAAATGCGCAGATATCAGGAGGAACACCGATGGCGAAGGCAGGTCTCTGGGCATTAACTGACGCTGAGGAGCGAAAGCATGGGGAGCGAACAGGATTAGATACCCTGGTAGTCCATGCCGTAAACGTTGGGCACTAGGTGTGGGGGACATTCCACGTTTTCCGCGCCGTAGCTAACGCATTAAGTGCCCCGCCTGGGGAGTACGGCCGCAAGGCTAAAACTCAAAGGAATTGACGGGGGCCCGCACAAGCGGCGGAGCATGCGGATTAATTCGATGCAACGCGAAGAACCTTACCAAGGCTTGACATGAACCGGAAAGACCTGGAAACAGGTGCCCCGCTTGCGGTCGGTTTACAGGTGGTGCATGGTTGTCGTCAGCTCGTGTCGTGAGATGTTGGGTTAAGTCCCGCAACGAGCGCAACCCTCGTTCTATGTTGCCAGCACGTGATGGTGGGGACTCATAGGAGACTGCCGGGGTCAACTCGGAGGAAGGTGGGGACGACGTCAAATCATCATGCCCCTTATGTCTTGGGCTTCACGCATGCTACAATGGCCGGTACAAAGGGTTGCGATACTGTGAGGTGGAGCTAATCCCAAAAAGCCGGTCTCAGTTCGGATTGGGGTCTGCAACTCGACCCCATGAAGTCGGAGTCGCTAGTAATCGCAGATCAGCAACGCTGCGGTGAATACGTTCCCGGGCCTTGTACACACCGCCCGTCAAGTCACGAAAGTTGGTAACACCCGAAGCCGGTGGCCTAACCCCTTGTGGGAGGGAGCTGTCGAAGGTGGGACTGGCGATTGGGACTAAGTCGTAACAAGGTAGCCGTACCGGAAGGTGCGGCTGGATCACCTCCTTTCTAAGGAGCACCTACAGATCGGGCGCCGCGTGTATGCGTGGTGTGTGGTTTGTCAGGAGTATATGCCCGTTGCGCAGACGATTGTTCTGCGGCGGGTGCTCATGGGTGGAATATCAACAAATAGCGGCTGTCTTTGTGCTTTTGTCTTCTAGTACGGATCCTTGTGGTCCTGGAACGGTGGCGGGGTGTGGGGGCGGTTTAGTGTTTGGCACACTGTTGGGTCCTGAAGCAACAGGACCGGGGTTTTTGTCCCGGGACTTGTGTTTCTGGTTTTCCTGGCCGGACCGGTCATGCACGCTTTGGTGTGTGTGGGGTGTGTGGTTTGGGGTTGTTGTTTGAGAACTACATAGTGGACGCGAGCATCTTTTATAAGAAGCAATTTCCAAGAATATGAACCTGGATCTGGCTGCGCGTGATGGTTACTGGCCCTTTGGGGTTGGTGGTTGTTGGGTGTGGTTGGTTTTCGTGGTTCTCTCGAAAATTACTGATTGATCTTTTGTGGTCAAGTTTTTAAGAGCACACGGTGGATGCCTTGGCATTAGGAGCCGAAGAAGGACGTAGGAATCTGCGATAAGCCTGGGGGAGTCGATAACCGGACTGTGATCCCAGGGTGTCCGAATGGGGAAACCCCGCCAGACGCTTCGTGTGATCTGGTGACCCGCATCTGAACACATAGGGTGCGTGGAGGGAACGCGGGGAAGTGAAACATCTCAGTACCCGCAGGAAGAGAAAACAATAGTGATTCCGTTAGTAGTGGCGAGCGAACGCGGATCAGGCTAAACCGTTCCATGTGTGATAGCCGGCGGGCGTTGCATGGTCGGGGTTGTGGGACTTTCCGTACCAATTCTGCCGGGTTGGTGGGGTGTGATGTGCAGGCATAGGTGAACGGTCTTGAAAGGCCGGCCAGAGAGGGTGTGAGCCCCGTAACCGAAATGTTGTGTACCGCCTGGATGAGTATCCCAAGTAGCACGGGGCCCGAGAAATCCCGTGTGAATCTGTCAGGACCACCTGATAAGCCTAAATACTCCCTAATGACCGATAGCGGACCAGTACCGTGAGGGAAAGGTGAAAAGTACCCCGGGAGGGGAGTGAAACAGTACCTGAAACCGTGTGCTTACAATCCGTCGGAGCAGCCTTGTAGTTGTGACGGCGTGCCTTTTGAAGAATGAGCCTGCGAGTTAGTGTTACGTCGCGAGGTTAACCCGTGTGGGGAAGCCGTAGCGAAAGCGAGTCTGAATAGGGCGTTGCAGTGGCGTGATCTAGACCCGAAGCGAAGTGATCTACCCATGGCCAGGTTGAAGCGACGGTAAGACGTCGTGGAGGACCGAACCCACTTCAGTTGAAAATGGAGGGGATGAGCTGTGGGTAGGGGTGAAAGGCCAATCAAACTTCGTGATAGCTGGTTCTCCCCGAAATGCATTTAGGTGCAGCGTTGCGTGTTTCTTACCGGAGGTAGAGCTACTGGATGGCTAATGGGCCCTACAAGGTTACTGACGTCAGCCAAACTCCGAATGCCGGTAAGTGAGAGCGCAGCAGTGAGACTGTGGGGGATAAGCTTCATAGTCGAGAGGGAAACAGCCCAGACCACCAACTAAGGCCCCTAAGCGTGTGCTAAGTGGGAAAGGATGTGGAGTTGCGAAGACAACCAGGAGGTTGGCTTAGAAGCAGCCATCCTTAAAAGAGTGCGTAATAGCTCACTGGTCAAGTGATTCCGCGCCGACAATGTAGCGGGGCTCAAGTACACCGCCGAAGTTGTGGCATTCAGATATTAGCTAAGCCCTTGTGGTTCAGGCGTCTGGATGGGTAGGGGAGCGTCGTGTGGGCAGTGAAGTCGCGGTGTAAACCAGCGGTGGAGCCTACACGAGTGAGAATGCAGGCATGAGTAGCGAAAGACGGGTGAGAAACCCGTCCGCCGAATGATCAAGGGTTCCAGGGTCAAGCTAATCTGCCCTGGGTAAGTCGGGACCTAAGGCGAGGCCGACAGGCGTAGTCGATGGACAACGGGTTGATATTCCCGTACCGGCGAAAAACCGCCCATGCTGAACAGGGGATACTAACTGCCCGAGACCTGCCTGACACCCCTTGTGGGTGAAGGGTTTTGGTGGAGCGCAGGACCTGATCCTGGGAGGCAAGCGTATTAACAGGTGTGACGCAGGAAGGTAGCCAAGCCGGGCGATGGTTGTCCCGGTCTAAGGATGTAGGGCGAACGGTAGGCAAATCCGCTGTTCATGATGCCTGAGATCTGATGGGACCCCCGTTTGGGGGGATTTGGTGATCCTATGCTGCCGAGAAAAGCATCGACGCGAGGTTTTAGCCGCCCGTACCCCAAACCGACACAGGTGATCAGGTAGAGAATACTAAGGCGATCGAGAGAATTATGGTTAAGGAACTCGGCAAAATGCCCCCGTAACTTCGGGAGAAGGGGGGCCCCAACCTTGATGGAACCACGCGTTCCGGAGGGGATCGGGGCCGCAGAGACCAGGGGGAAGCGACTGTTTACTAAAAACACAGGTCCGTGCGAAGTCGCAAGACGATGTATACGGACTGACTCCTGCCCGGTGCTGGAAGGTTAAGAGGACCGGTTAGCCGCAAGGCGAAGCTGAGAATTTAAGCCCCAGTAAACGGCGGTGGTAACTATAACCATCCTAAGGTAGCGAAATTCCTTGTCGGGTAAGTTCCGACCTGCACGAATGGAGTAACGACTTCCCCGCTGTCTCAACCATAAACTCGGCGAAATTGCAGTACGAGTAAAGATGCTCGTTACGCGCAGCAGGACGGAAAGACCCCGAGACCTTTACTATAGTTTGGTATTGGTGTTCGGAGTGGCTTGTGTAGGATAGGTGGGAGACGTTGAAGCCCGGACGCCAGTTCGGGTGGAGTCATCGTTGAAATACCACTCTGGTCACTTTGGACATCTAACTTCGGCCCGTAATCCGGGTCAGGGACAGTGCCTGATGGGTAGTTTAACTGGGGCGGTTGCCTCCTAAAAAGTAACGGAGGCGCCCAAAGGTTCCCTCAGCCTGGTTGGCAATCAGGTGTCGAGTGTAAGTGCACAAGGGAGCTTGACTGTGAGAGAGACATCTCGAGCAGGGACGAAAGTCGGGACTAGTGATCCGGCGGTACATTGTGGAATGGCCGTCGCTCAACGGATAAAAGGTACCTCGGGGATAACAGGCTGATCTTGCCCAAGAGTCCATATCGACGGCATGGTTTGGCACCTCGATGTCGGCTCGTCGCATCCTGGGGCTGGAGTAGGTCCCAAGGGTTGGGCTGTTCGCCCATTAAAGCGGTACGCGAGCTGGGTTTAGAACGTCGTGAGACAGTTCGGTCCCTATCCGCTGCGCGCGCAGGAAATTTGAGAAGGGCTGTCCTTAGTACGAGAGGACCGGGACGGACGAACCTCTGGTGTGTCAGTTGTACTGCCAAGTGCACCGCTGATTAGCTACGTTCGGATGGGATAACCGCTGAAAGCATCTAAGCGGGAAGCTCGCTTCAAGATGAGATTTCCATACACCAT
>NZ_JBNHEW010000014.1:0-2309 GCF_059089645.1 Arthrobacter sp. K41
GGAAGCTAAGACCCACAGCGCCGATGGTACTGCACCCGGGAGGGTGTGGGAGAGTAGGTCACCGCCGGACAACCATTACCAGTAGGGCCCTGACAAACGACGTCAGGGCCCCACTGCTTTAACCACCACACCACACCGGCCAGCACCGGCAGGGCCCTGACCAACCGTCAGGGCCCCACCGCTTTAACCACCACGAAACGAGTGACACGTTCGGAGTCAGTCATTTGACCCGGATCCTGGCCAGCACTGAGGCGCAGAGCTGGGGTACACGCCCAGCAGGTCTGCGAAAAGCCTTGGGGCCGCGGTGTCCGTGGAGGTGGCCGTCCCGCACCTTCCCCTCCTCCTTTCCTGCCTTTGCTTCCGCGGGGGCGAAGTGGCTACCCAGCGGGGCTGGAACGTGGTGGTTGATGATTTTGGCCACGCAGCGGCAGGGACGCTCGTGACGCGCCTGCACCACAACTCGACGCCTTGATTCGGTAATCCGGTGAAACCTACTCCTGGTGGAGGCGAGCAGGGCGGACCGGATATTGACGCCGTCGCGCGTGTTCCGCAAATGAACCTGAAGATCTCCGCCGGCGCCGAGGTGTGCGTCCCGCCGTCGGGCCGTGGTCTGCGGAGCGCTTCAGCCCGTCCCCTGCGAGGGCGACAGGTCCGCGGCGCCCCTGACCCACACACGTCTGCTCTTCGCACCATGCGAGTAAGTGCGCGATGGGTAAGGGCCCCGGCGAAATCAACGAGTGTCAGGAGCTTTTAGAGAAGTACCCGCGCTCGATGGCGGCTTGGCCTGGGAATGCTGGAGCGCAAATGACAGTTGCTTCGTCAGGCGGCGGCGGGCCCTTCGCCGGCAGTGGGGACATCGGTGAGCAAGTTCACGGCGGCAACTTGGTTACGGATAGGCCGGCGGAAGCGGACCGCAACCCCAGGCCGGGCCTGCTGGACGTCAAGAAGGTCATCGAACCGCAGCGCATCGCGGTGTCCACGGACTGGTCCGGCTTCACAACAAGGAACTGCCAGGACTTCGCGGCCACCGGTGCTTGCAGCTTCCGTTACGCGGTGCCGGCAGACGGCGGGGCCCGCGGACACAGGGGCGTGGACATCGCTTCCGCGGCGCCTCAGTCCGAGGCAGTTGTGAGCTTCCGGACAGTATGGCTTCGGTGACGCCCCGGTTCTGCCCGCGCCCGTCGAATCCGTGCACGTTCACGAGAGCCACCTCACTCTGATGGGTGGTGTTCAGCCGGATCATCGGTATGTCCATCTTGTAGATGGAATTCCGGTGGCAAGAATGGGCTTGGCGCTGTGGTGGGCCGCATATCGACCGCGGCTGGGAAATGGGTGGCCGATGAGCGGCGCACACCAAAAGGGAAGGACGCCCGCCTGGATATGAGGCACGCCCCGCGTGCCACATATCAATGGGGAGGCGAGCCCGGAAGGAAGGTCCGGCTTGACGCCGAGTGGGTTAGGCGAAGCTTTGACGTGGATTGGGCTCAACCTCAGGCTGGGTGATGCGACGTCCATCGTGAGCTGGTTAGCCAAGGCCCCATTCGAGGTATCAAGACGGGGGGAGGGAAGACTGACCGGGGGGTATTCGCTGCCTGATGGAGTTGGAGGTGAATACATGGGACCTCAGAAGTCCGGGGCTCGGACCATGGGTGCGCTCGGCCCCCTGGGGGTGCAAAAAGGCGCACTTGTCATCTCGGGCAGCCCCGTGCGTTGACCGGTCAGCCTATGGCCGGCTGGTTCACGCTGCAGGGGCCCACAGCTCGGGCTCGAACTCGCAGGTACCTGTTCTTGACCAGGTCCACCGGGGCCGCGGAACAGCTGCTTGTTGTCCCTCGGTGCCTGAGTACTGCTGCTGAAGCCCGGAAAGATTGCTCCCTGCTGACCTTCAATATCCCCAGCAACTCCCCTTGTAAGTGTGAGTCGGGTCATAGGGGTGGGGTGTGTGGATGGGAGGGTTTTTGGTGGTGTTGGGTGCCCTGCTTTTGGCGGGTTGGCGGGGGTTTTGGGTGGTGTGGGGTTTGGGTGGGGGTGGATTTGCGGGTTGGTGTGTGGGGGTGTATTGTTTTTTGAGTCGCCGCCGCTGTTGCGGAGAGTTTGCGGCCAACCCCCCTTTGAATGGCCTGGAATATGGTTCGCTTTTGGGCGTGCCTGTTTGGGTGGGGCCGGGTTCTTGAGGGTTTGTATCGCGGAGACGTTGATTTGCAAAGCTTTGGGGGTTCGGGTAAGTTTGAAAAGTTGCTCCGGAGCGATCCACGGCGTGTTGTTGTGGTGGTGGTGCCGGGTGTGTCTGTTGTTTGAGAACTCAATAG
>NZ_JBNHEW010000015.1:0-853 GCF_059089645.1 Arthrobacter sp. K41
AGGAGCCTTGTGGCGTTTTCAGCGGGGCGTCATGAGTTCCGCAGGAACAGCCTCGATGAGTGCGATGTCGGCACTGATGGCGCTAGCCGCCTGCAACAGGTGGGGGAGGTGGTCGCCGGTCAGTGTTTCGATGCTCGTTTCCGCAGCGTGGGCGTTGACGTTGGCGGCCGCGATGACAGTGCCTGACCCGTTGCGGATAGGTGCCGCGATTGAACGGATGGCAGGTCCGAGCTGCTGATCGGTCATAGCCCACCCCTGTGCGCGGACGCGCCGCAGTTCGTCATCCAGCTGAGCACGATCAAGCGGGACCGCAGGTGTGATTCCTGATCGGGAGGGGATGCCCAGGACGATCTCGAGCTCGTCACGCGGCAGCGCAGCGAGGAGCACTTTGCCCAGGGAGGTTGACCCAGCGGGAAATCGTGTGCCGATCGTCACGGTCAGCGTGACGAGTTTCGGGACCGCCACACGCGCGATGTAGACGATGTCGCTGCCGTCGAGCTGCGCAATTGAGCAGCTCTCACCGGTCACGTGCGACAGTTCCCGAAGATGGGATTGTGCAGCTTCCCAGATGCCGGAGGAGGTGACGTAGGCCGTCCCGAGCTCCAGCACGAGAGGCGTTAACATAAACTCTCGTCCGTCCGTGCGTACGTAGCCCAGTTCGCTAAGCGTAATCAGTATGCGGCGGGCTGTCGGGCGCGCGAGGCCGGAAGCCTCGGCGACCTCGCTAAGCGACATCCGGCGCGTTCGGGAGCCGAAGGCTTTGATGACATAAAACCCGCGGGCGATAGCCTCCACAAAGTCCGGACTCCTAGGGTCGACCAAATCTGCTCCTTTATCGCCGTTACGTCAAGTA
>NZ_JBNHEW010000016.1:0-741 GCF_059089645.1 Arthrobacter sp. K41
CTAGGGCGTGTCTCCTAAATCTGGGCTGGCTTAGCAGTGATGCTTGATGGGTGTCGCGTACTTCTGTTTTGACTGACGGGCAGTGGGCCCGCATCCAGCCGTTACTGCCGTCCTCTGCCGGCCGGCGGGGACGTCCATTCCGGGACGACCGCCGGGTTGTCGAGGGCATCATTTACCGGTACCGATGCGGAATCGCCTGGCGGGATGTTCCCTCCGAATTCGGTCCGTGGCAGACCGTTTGGAAGCGTCACCGCCGCTATAGCGGTGACGGAACGTGGGACAGCATTCTGGCGACATTGCTGACGGTGGCGGACTCTCGAGGTGAAGTGGACTGGTCGGTCTCGGTCGACTCGACGGTCAACCGCGCCCACCAGCATGGCACCAACCTTCCCCGCGCCACAGGGGGCCGGCTCGAATTACATGAATCTGTTTGCTGAGCCGGACGATCACGCCATTGGACGGTCCCGCGGCGGACTGAGCACCAAAATTCACGCCTTGGTCGATGGCAAAGGCCGGCCACTGGTTCTGCTGGTCGCACCGGGCCAGGGCGGGGATGCGCCGATGTTCGGCCACCTCATGAGCCAGTTGAAGATTGCTCGTTGCGGTCCGGGCAGGCCACGTACCCGCCCGGACCGTGTTCGCGGTGACAAGGCATACTCATCCAGAGCCATCCGGACCCACCTTCGCGACCGCAATATCGTCGCTGTCATCCCGCAACCATCAGACCAGATTGGTCATCGG
>NZ_JBNHEW010000017.1:0-641 GCF_059089645.1 Arthrobacter sp. K41
GAGGAGGAGATCCGGGCGGGTCTGCTGCATATTTACTCGGTGATGGAGGGCTGCGTGGCGACGTCCTTGAAGCGTGAGGGGGTGCTGCCCGGGGGGTTGAAGGTCCGCCGCCGGGCCCCTGACTGGTATGACCGGCTGCGGAAGGAAAGCGCCCGCCCGGCCGGGGAGGGCCAGGACGGTGAGGGCCAGGAGGGGGAGTTCCATGACCCGAAGTACTGGCAGGAGTGGGTGAACTTGATTGCCCTGGCGGTGAATGAGGAGAACGCCTCCGGCGGCCGGGTGGTCACCGCGCCTACGAACGGTGCGGCGGGGATCATCCCGGCGGTGCTGTACTACGCGCTGCATTTTGCGCCGGGGATGGAGAACGCCAGCCAGGAGGACCGTGAGGATGTGGTGGTGAAGTTCCTGCTGGCTGCCGGTGCTGTCGGGGTGCTGTACAAGGAGCAGGCTTCGATCTCGGGGGCTGAGGTGGGGTGTCAGGGGGAGGTGGGTTCGGCGTCGTCGATGGCCGCGGCGGGCCTGGCTGAGGTGATGGGTGGTACCCCGGCGCAGGTGGAGAACGCTGCCGAGATCGCGATGGAGCATAACCTGGGCCTGACGTGTGATCCGATTGGCGGGCTGGTGCAGGTGCCCTGCATTGA
>NZ_JBNHEW010000018.1:0-459 GCF_059089645.1 Arthrobacter sp. K41
ACCCCCCGGGCAGCACCCCCTCACGCTTCAAGGACGTCGCCACGCAGCCCTCCATCACCGAGTAAATATGCAGCAGACCCGCCCGGATCTCCTCCTCGGAACGGCTGTCCTCCTCGTTCACCCGCATCACATCACTAATGCCCAGGCCGGTCTCCCGGCAATGCTCCAGCAGCTCCGCAGCGGTCCGGAACGGCAACGGCAGCTCCTTCTTGGACTCCTCCAGCTCCTGCCGGGCCGCGTCCTCCTCACCCTCCCGGACAATGAAACCGCCGCCCACCGAAAAGAACGTCGCCGTATGCAGGATCTGTTCCTCCGCATCAAAAATGGTGAACGTCATTCCGTTGGTATGCCGCGGCAGGACGGTCAACGGCCGCAGCACCATGTCCTTCACTCCATACGGCAGGGCCACCGCACCAGCCAACTGCAGCATCCCCGTCTCTGCAATGGCCGCCAGCCGCT
>NZ_JBNHEW010000019.1:0-291 GCF_059089645.1 Arthrobacter sp. K41
GGGACCGGGCGTTTCCCCCACGCTATGACCGCCGTAACCCTTGCCCCACCCGGTTAGGGGGTGGGAAATCTGTGGTTACAACTCCTGCCCCTGGGGGCAGTGGTGGTGTTGTTATTCAGTTGTGTTCCTTAGCAACGAACCGGTTTGGTTTGTTGTTCGGGAACCACATAGTGGACGCAAGCAGTCTTGTTATCTTTTTACCACCGCGGGGTGTGAACGTCTTTTGAATGCCGTTCACGCGGTGGTGTGTGGTGTAAGTTATCGGCCTATTAGTACCGGTCAGCTTCACGA
>NZ_JBNHEW010000020.1:0-247 GCF_059089645.1 Arthrobacter sp. K41
GGCTTTGATGACATAAAACCCGCGGGCGATAGCCTCCACAAAGTCCGGACTCCTAGGGTCGACCAAATCTGCTCCTTTATCGCCGTTACGTCAAGTATCCCAGACGCCATGCGTGTTCCGCTAAACACATACGGCGTCTGCCGCCGGAAGGGGGGTTGAGGTAAAAATGCCGCGTTAGTCCTTACCTCGCCGATCGAGGGTGTTCTCGCTGCATCTGGTCTATTCCCTAGTGTGCGCCAGTGGTCTG
>NZ_JBNHEW010000021.1:0-234 GCF_059089645.1 Arthrobacter sp. K41
GGGACCGGGCGTTTCCCCCACGCTATGACCGCCGTAACCCTTGCCCCACCCGGTTAGGGGGTGGGAAATCTGTGGTTACAACTCCTGCCCCTGGGGGGCAGTGGTGGTGTTGTTATTTAGTTGTGGTGTTCCTTAGCAACGAACCGGTTTGGTTTGTTGTTCGGGAACCACATAGTGGACGCAAGCAGTCTTGTTATCTTTTTACTACCGCGGGGTGTGAACGTCTTTTGAATG
>NZ_JBNHEW010000022.1:0-219 GCF_059089645.1 Arthrobacter sp. K41
ACCTTGGCCTTGATCCACTCCGGCTTCCGCTCCACCGGGACAGCCGAGTTGCGCTGCTCGATCCGCAGCATCTTCCGGCCTTCAGGTGCCAATGTCATTGTTCTTCTTTCTTCAGCATTCCACCACGTTGACGGCGAGTCCGCCCATGGCCGTTTCCTTGTATTTGGAGCTCATGTCCTTTCCGGTCTCGCGCATGGTCACAATGACCTCATCCAGGGA
>NZ_JBNHEW010000023.1:0-213 GCF_059089645.1 Arthrobacter sp. K41
TTCCGGTCTCGCGCATGGTCACAATGACCTCATCCAGGGACACCCGGTGGGAGCCGTCACCCCAGAGCGCCATCTTCGCCGCGTTGATCGCCTTCGCAGCGGCGATCGCGTTCCGCTCAATGCAGGGCACCTGCACCAGCCCGCCAATCGGATCACACGTCAGGCCCAGGTTATGCTCCATCGCGATCTCGGCAGCGTTCTCCACCTGCGCCG
>NZ_JBNHEW010000024.1:0-200 GCF_059089645.1 Arthrobacter sp. K41
TGGTGTTGTTATTCAGTTGTGTTCCCTGTAACGAACCGGTTTGGTTTGTTGTTCGGGAACCACATAGTGGACGCAAGCAGTCTTGTTATCTTTTTACCACCGCGGGTGTGAACGTCTTTTGAATGCCGTTCACGCGGTGGTGTGTGGTGTAAGTTATCGGCCTATTAGTACCGGTCAGCTTCACGAGTCGTTAGTCCTCG